>NZ_BAABII010000004.1:60850-646370 GCF_039542665.1 Saccharopolyspora cebuensis | reverse complement strand
ACTACTGTCCACACCCGGCCACGTTGCAACGACCAATTGAAACCACCGCCCCTCACCTACTTCCCGTTCGGGTGAGGGCGGGGCGGTTCAGAGCTCTTCGCCGACGACCGCTGCCTCGGCGGGCACCGAGCGCTGGTCCCGGCGCAGGCCCGCCAGCAGCAGCCCGGCGGCGATCAGGCAGAGCACGGCGGCGACCGCGAACGGCGCCTGGGTGAAGCCGAGCCACTCGGCGACGTGCCCGACCAGGGTCGCGGCGACCGCGCCGCCGAGCCAGCGGCAGAAGTTGTACCCGGCGCTGGCCACCGGGCGGGGCGCGCTGCTCGCGCTCATCGCGGCCCCGGTGAACAGGGTGTTGAGCAAGCCCGAGGCGATGCCGCTGAGGATCACCGCGACCACCACCACGGGCTTGGACCCGATCGCCATCACGCCGAGCAGCACCGCGTAGGCCAGCACCGCGAGCACCGTCGCGCCCACCTCGCCGAACCGGGCGGCGGCGCGCGGCGCCAGCGTCACCCCGGCCACGGCGACGCACACGCCCCAGCCGAAGAACACCAGCCCGACGGCGATGGCGCCGAACTCCAGCACGAACGGCGACCAGGCCAGCACCACGAAGAACGCCGCGGTGTAGAAGGCGGAGCCGATCGAGGTGCGCAGCAGCGCGCGGTGCTTGAGCGCCCGCAGCGGGTCGAGCAGCCGCACCGGGGCCCGCTGCGCGCGCGGGCCGTCCTTGGGGAGCTGGACCGACAGGACCAGCGCGATCGCCATCAGCACCGCCGTGCCGGCGAAGGGTCCGCGCCAGGACAGGTTGCCCAGCAGCGCGCCGAGCAGCGGTCCGGTGGACAGCCCGATGCCCAGCGCCGCCTCGTAGAGCAGGATCGCCGCCTGCTGCCCGCCGCTGGCCGCGCCGACGATCACCGACAGCGCGGTGGCGATGAAGAACGCGTTGCCCAGGCCCCACACCGCGCGCAGCGCGACGAGCTGCTCGATGGTGCCCGCGAGCGCGCAGGCCAGCGTCGCCAGCACGATGAGCCCCAAGCCGGTGAGCACCGTCCGCTTGGCGCCGAACCGGGCGCTGAACGCGCCGGTGACGAGCATGGCGACGACCTGGACCGCGAGGTAGGAGGAGAACAGCAGCGTGACCTGCTCCGGTCCGGCGTCCAGCGCCTCGGCGATGGACAGCATGATCGGATCGACCAGGCCGATGCCCATGAAGGCGATCACCGCGGCGAACGCGGTGATCCACACGGCGCGCGGCTGGCCCTTGAACACGTCGAGCAATCGCACGTGGGCGCTCATCTGCTCTCCCGGACGGACGGCACAAATTCGTTCGCAATGCTAACGGACTGGCTGTGAGCAGGGCAAACGATGTGGCCGCCCGCACACACGACGGCGGCGGTGCCCCGGGGGACACCGCCGCCGCCACGCGCGATCAGAAGGCCGCTTCGTCGACCTCCATCAGCGAGTTGTCGGCCGCCTCGACGACCGCCCGGCGGGACCGCAGCTCGGGCAGCACGTTCTTGGCGAAGAACCGGGCCACCGCGACCTTGCCCTGGTAGAACGGCTGGTCCTTGGCGGCGGCGCCGCCGTCGAGCGCGGTCAGCGCAACCTCGGCCTGGCGTAGCAGCAGCCAGCCGACCAGCAGGTCGCCCATGCTCATCAGCAGCGTCACCGCGTGCTGACCGACCTTGTAGACCTCGGCCACGTCCTCCTGCGCCGAAGTCAGGTAGCCGATCAGCGCGCCGAGCATCCCCTGCGCGTCGTCGAGCGCCGCCGCCACCAGCGCGCGCTCCTCCTTCAGCCGCTCGTCGGCGCCCTCGGCCTCCAGGGTCCGCTGGATCTCGCCCGCGACGTGGCCCAGCGCGGCGCCGTTGTTGCGCACGATCTTGCGGAAGAAGAAGTCCTGCGCCTGGATCGCCGTGGTGCCCTCGTACAGGCTGTCGATCTTGGCGTCCCGGATGTACTGCTCGATCGGGTAGTCCTGCAGGTAGCCGGACCCGCCCAGGGTCTGCAGCGCCAGGTTCAGCATCTCGTAGGCGCGCTCGGAGCCGACGCCCTTGACGATCGGCAGCAGCAGGTCGTTGACCTGCTCGGCCAGCGTCGCGTCGGAACCGTCGGCCTCGGCCTGGGTCACCGCGTCCTGGTAGGTGCCGGTGTAGAGGTACACCGCGCGCAGCCCCTCGGCGTAGGCCTTCTGCAGCATCAGGCAGCGGCGCACGTCGGGGTGGTGGGTGATCGGGACCCGGGGCGCGGTCTTGTCGGTCGACCGGGTCAGGTCGGCGCCCTGCACCCGCTCCTTGGCGTACTCCAGCGCGTTGAGGTACCCGGTGGACAGGGTGCCGATGGCCTTGGTGCCGACCATCATCCGGGCGTACTCGATGACCTGGAACATCTGCGCGATGCCGTCGTGCACCTCGCCGAGCAGCCAGCCCTTGGCCGGGGTGCCGTGCTGGCCGAAGGTCAGCTCGCAAGTGGCCGAGGCGTTCAGGCCCATCTTGTGCTCGACGTTGGTCACGAACGCGCCGTTGCGCTCGCCCGGCTCACCGGTCTCGGAGTCGAAGTGGAACTTCGGCACCAGGAACAGGCTCAGACCCTTGGTGCCCGGCTTGGCCTCCACGCCCGGTCCCTCGGGGCGGGCCAGCACCAGGTGCATGATGTTCTCGGTCATGTCCTGGTCGGCGGAGGTGATGAACCGCTTCACGCCGTCGAGGTGCCAGGTCCCGTCGTCCTGCCGGACGGCCTTGGTGCGGCCCGCGCCGACGTCGGAACCCGCGTCGGGCTCGGTGAGCACCATCGTGGCGCCCCAGTGCCGGTCGATCATCAGCTGCGCCCAGCGGCGCTGCTCCTCGGTGCCGTTGCGCCACAGGATCGTGGCGAAGTTGTACCCGGCCATGTACATGTACACGGCCGGGTTGGCGCCCAGCATCAGCTCGGCGGCCGACCACACCACCGACGGCGGCGTGCCGTACCCGCCGAGCTCGTCGGGCAGGCTCAGCCGCCACCACTCGCCGTCGACGACCTGCTGGTAGGACTTCTTGAACGCCGCCGGCAGCGTGACCGAGTGGGTGGCCGGGTCGAAGGCGGCGGGGGTCCGGTCGCCCTCGGCGAAGGAGTCGGCCAGCGGGCCGGTCGCCAGCACGTTGAGCTCCTGCAGCACGCCCCGGACGGTGTCCTCGTCGGACTGCTCGAACGCCCCCTTGCCCAGCATGTTCTGCACCCCGAAGACCTCGAAGAGGTTGAATTCGAGGTCGCGGACGTTGCTCTTGTAGTGGCCCATCGAAGGCTCCCTCTTGCGCCGCTGCCGGCTCACCGGCCCTTACTCGTCGGTAACAAGAGGGTATTACCTGGCGGTAACTTCTGCCAAGCAGGTCCGCCGGAAAGGTCAGCGGCGGGGTCGCGGGATCGGGGGAACCAGGCGTCGGCCCAGCTCGTCGAGCACCGCGGCGTTGAGCGCGAAGGCGTGCCGGACCTCGGCGATGATCCGGTTCTCGGCCGCGCCGTCCCAGCCCGCGGTGTCCAGCAGCGTGCGGTAGGCGTCCTTGAACCGCGGCCGGTTCGGGATCTCCTCGAACGTCAGGAACGCGAAACCGCCGTCGTCCACCAGCCCCAGGCTCCGGGACAGCGCGGCGCGGAGCACCTGACCACCGGAGAGGTCGCCGAGGTAGCGCGTGTAGTGGTGCGCCACGAAGCACTCCGGCCGGTCGAAGCACACCTCGCGCAACCGCGCGCAGTAGACCTCCGTCGCGGCGCTCGGGCGGATCAGCCCGCGCCAGTCCGGGCCGAGGTAGTAGTGCAGGTCGGACTCCAGCGCGGACAGCCGGTGCAGCCGGTCGGAGACGAACGGGCCCGCGATCAGATCGCTGCGCATCCGGTCGGCGGCGTCCTCGAGCACCCGGTAGGCGAAGTAGTGCTGGGCGAGCAGCGCGGCGAACCCGTCGGCCTCGACGCGCCCGGCCAGCAGCGCGCGGACGAACGGCCGGGACTCCGCCTCCTCGTGCGCGGCGCGGGTCAGCGCCCGCAGGCGCTGGGCGAAACCGGTGCGGACCTGGACCTCGGCCATGTCACCCTCCATGTTAGGTAAGCCTAAGCTTACCGGCACCCTAGGGCACGGCCCGCCCCCGACACCAGACGCACAGCCGTGTGGTCTCGACATCACCCGCCCGACCCAACCCCGCACGACGCGCCGTCACGACCCGGACGACAGCAGGGGAACCTTCCTCGCAGCCGTGGCAGCGGGGGAACCTTTCTGTCATCGGCGACCGCGGGGGAACCTTCCTCGCAGCCGTGACAGCGGGGAACCTTCCTGTCGCCCGTGACAGCGGGGGAACCTCTCTGCCACCGGCGGCAGCAGGGGAACCTTCCTGTCACCAGCCGCACCGGGGAGCTGCCCGCACCCGTGGCAGCAGGGGAACTTCCCTGCCACCCGCGACAAGAGGGGAACCTTCCTGTCATCCGTGACAGCAGGGGAACCTTCCTGTCATCGGCGATCGCGGAACCCGACCCGCGAGGCGCGATCACTCCGCCAGGGCCCGTTCCGCAGCGCAACCGACCGCGGGCCGCTCCTCGACGGCCGCCACGACGCGGCGGTCGACCGGCACCGCCACGGCACTTCCCACCCCTGGGCATCCCGGGGCCGCGCGGTGTACCGTGGCCGTTGACTTCACAGACCTGTATACCCGAGGAGGTTCACGCGATGGGTGTGCCCGAGACCATGCGCGCGGCGCGGATCGCCGAGCACGGCGGGCCCGAGGTCGTCGAGCTGACCGAGGTCGCCGTGCCCGCGCCGCAGGCGGGCGAGGTGCTGGTCCAGGTCAGCGCGGTAGCGCTCAACAACACCGACCTGTGGACCCGGGAAGGCGCCTACGGCCGCCCGGGCGACCCGGAGGCGCTGTCGGGCTGGCGCGGTCCGATCGACTTCCCGCGCATCCAGGGCGCCGACGTGGCCGGGGAGGTCGTGGCGGTCGGCGCCGACGTGGACGCGGGCCTCGTCGGTCGCCGGGTGGTCGTCGACCCGGCGATCTACGACACCGACGGGCCGGATGCGAACCCGGTGGGCCTGATGGGCAGCGAGCGCGACGGCGGTTACGCCGAGTACGCGACCGCGCGGGCGGATCGGGTGCACGACGTGACGGGATCCCCGCTCACCGACGACCAGCTCGCGTCGTTGCCGACCGCCTACGGCACGGCGCTGGGCATGATCGAGCGGGGTCGGCTGCGGGAGGGGGAGACCGTGCTGGTCTCGGGCGCCTCCGGCGGTGTCGGCCTCGCGCTGGTGCAGATCGCCCGGGCGCGCGGTGCCGAGGTCCTCGCCATCAGCAGCGGCGCCAAGATCGACGCGGTGCGGGAGGCGGGCGCGCACCACGTCCTCGACCGCGCGCGGGACGTCGTGGAGCAGGTCCGCGCCGCCGCCCCGGAGGGCGTCGACGTCGGTCTCGACGTCGTCGCCGGGGAGCTGGTGGGCGACGGGCTCCCGCTGCTGCGCGAAGGCGGGCGTTGGGTCATCGCCGGTGCGCTCGGCGGGTACGGGGTCAGCTTCGACGTGCGCCGCCTGTACCTGCACAACGCGCAGGTGATCGGTTCCGCGATGCACACGCCGACGCACTTCGGACTCCTCGTGGACCTGGCCCGGCAGGGCGCGATCCAGCCCGTCATCGCCGCGGCGTTCCCGCTGGAGCAGGCCGCGCGGGCGCAGGAGGAACTCGCCCGCAGGAACCACGTCGGGAAGATCGTCCTGCACCCCTGAGTCCGGTCAGAGGGTGAGCCCGGTCAGAGGGCGTGGCCGCCCGCGACCTGGAGGACCTGCCCGGTGATCCACCGCGCCTGGTGCGAGGCCAGGAACACGGCGGCGTCGGCGATGTCCTCGGGATCGCCGACGCGGCCCAGCGGCACGACGGAGGTGGCGTGGTCGAGGAGCTCGCCGGTGAGCCACCCCGTCTGGACCGGTCCGGGGGCGATGGCGTTGACCCGGATGTCCGCGCCCGCGAGGTCGAGGGCCGTGGCGCGGGTCAGGGCCTCGACCGCGGCCTTCGAGGTGCCGTAGCCGATCTGGCCGGGGAAGGCGCGCGCCGCGTCGGTGGAGATGTTGATGACGCGCGCCCCGGCGCCGCGTCGGCGACGGGCCAGCTCGCCGGTGAGCAGTGCCGGGGCGATGGCGTTGACCCGGTAGTGGCGCTGGAGCCCGTCGCCGGTCACCGCGTCGATGCCGTCCGGGTCCTCGCAGTGGGCGGCGTTGTTCACCAGCACGTCGACCGGTCCGAGCCGCGCCTCGACCTCGTCCAGCAGCCGGGTGATCGCCGCGTCGTCCGCGAGGTCGGCCTCGACGGCGATGGCCGCCCCCGGCAGGTCGCGGGCGAACCGCCGCGCGCTCCCGGCCGCCGGGGTGCGGTGCTCCCACCGGACCCCGGCGGGCACGGCCGGATCGCCGCCCAGGTGGTGCACCGCCACGCGGGCTCCCTGGGCGGCGAACGCCTCGCTGATCGCCGCACCGATGCCGCCCGCGCCGCCGGTGACCAGGACGACCTGGCCGTCGAGTCGAGGATCGATCACGGTCGTCGACCCTGCCAGGTCCGCGGCGGCGCTGTCGCGCGGATTTCGCCGCGGCGGCGCCCGTCACGGTCCGGCGAACAGGCGCGCCCAGGTCACCGGGTCGAGGTCGCGCGGGAGCGCACCGGGCGGCACCGCCGGGCGGCGGCCGGTGCGGCGGCGGACGATCTCGCCGACGTCCCGGCCGCGCCCGGAGAACACCTCCTCGACGAACCGCTGGTAGGCGGCGCGGTCGCGCCCGGCGACCAGCGGCGCGGGACGCCGCCGGATGCGCAGCAGCCCGCCGTCGACGGCGGGCATCGGTCGGAAGGCGCGCGCCGGCACGCGCCCGTGCGCGCTGAACTCGAACCACGGCGCCCACTGCGCGCCGAGCATCGTGCCGGGCGCACCGCGCTTGCGCGCGACCTCCCACTGCACCAGCAGCACCGCCTCCGCCCAGGCTGGTTCGGTGAGCAGGTGGCGGAGCGCGGCGGTGGTGACGCCGAACGGGAGGTTGCCGACCACGCTGCGGGTGCCCTCGGGCACCCGGAACCGCCGCAGGTCGCAGCGGACCACGCGGGCCCGCGGGACGGTGCGGCGCAGCACCTCGGCCCAGTGCGGGTCGAGTTCGACGGCGGTGACGGGACGGCCGGTGGCGACGAGCGCGCCGGTGATCGCCCCGCGCCCGGCCCCGAGTTCCACGACCGGACCGCGCCGGTGCTCGAGGAGGGCGAGGACGCGATCGATCGCGGACGTGCTGATCAGGAAGTTCTGGCCGAGTTCGCGACGCGCGCGATCGCGCGCCGACGGGCGTCGGGAGGGCATGCGGAGGGCTCCTGCGCTGGCGAGCGGACGACGAGCGGGTCCGCGCAGCAGCCATCGGCACGGTTGACACCCGTGCGGCGCATCACGTGCGGAAGCGGGGACCCGGTGCGGTGCGGTCGGCGCAGGAAGCCGGCCCGGGAGACCCGGCCGGCGGGGCGCCGACTACGCGGTGCGCAGCCGGGCGAAGAAGACGGCGATGCCCATGCGACGACGTTAACAAGGTGCCGGGCTGGGCCGCGAGTGAATTTCCGGGACGCCGAAGAGACCAACCGGTACTGGCTGTTCGGCCCAAGTTCACCTGAACGTCCAGGACTACTCGCTCGATCGGCTTAATGTGCGCTTGTTCCCGAATCTTCCAGGAGGTCCGCTTGTCTTCCCACCAGGACAGCGGGCGGGTCGTCCCGCTCCCCCTGCTGACCAGCCACTCCGCCAGCCGTTCGGCCACCACGTGCCGGTACCGCTGCGGTGACGCCTGCGCCCACGACGCGCCCAACACCTCGGACAACGCCTACTTCGGCGACGTGGTCCGCAACGTGCTGAGCCGCCGCAAGGCGCTGCGAACCGGTGGCGCGCTCGCGCTCTCGTTCGGCGCGGCCACCGCGCTCACCGGCACCGCCGTCGCCGCACCGGGCGACCGCGGCCACGGCACCGGCCCCGGCGACCGCCCGCACGGCGTGCCCGGGACCGACTTCCAGCCGGTGCCGCCGAACACCGAGGACCGCGTCGTGATCCCCGAGGGGTACGAGCAGGACGTCGTCATCGGCTGGGGCGACCCGGTGGTCCCCGGCGCGCCGGAGTTCGACTTCCACAACCAGACCGCCGCCGCGCAGGAGAAGCAGTTCGGCTACAACAACGACTTCGCCGGGCTGATCCCGCTCAACGGCAGCGGCAAGCGCAACCTGCTGGTGGTCAACCACGAGTACACCACCGAGCCGCACATGTTCCCCGACTACGACGAGGAGAACCCGACCGAGGAGCAGGTGCGCATCGCCTGGGCCGCGCACGGGCTGTCCGTCGTCGAGGTGCAGCGGGAGCGGGGCGGCGGGCTCACCCCGCAGGCCGGCCGCCACAACCGCCGCATCACGCTCAACACCGAGTTCGAGCTGCGCGGACCGGCCGCCGGCAGCGACCACCTCAAGACCTCCGCCGACCCGACCGGCACCAAGGTCCTCGGCACCCAGAACAACTGCGCGGGCAGCGTCACGCCGTGGGGCACGGTGCTGTCCGGCGAGGAGAACGTCAACCAGTACTTCGGCAACGCCGACCAGGTCACCGACCCGAAGACCAAGCAGCGGCTCGACCGCTACGGCTTCAGCGGCGGGGCCAGCGACCGCAAGTGGGAGCGCTTCGACAAGCGCTGGGACCTCGCCCAGGAGCCGAACGAGGCGAACCGCTTCGGCTGGGTCGTCGAGATCGACCCGAACGACCCCGACTCGACCCCGGTCAAGCACACCGCGCTGGGCCGGTTCAAGCACGAGGGCGCGGCCGTCCACGTCACCCGCGACCGGCGGGTGGTCGCCTACTCCGGCGATGACGAGCGGTTCGACTACATCTACAAGTTCGTGTCGAACGGGCGGATGAAGCCGGGCCGCAGCGCGCACGCCCGCAGGCACAACATGGGGCTGCTCGACGACGGCACCCTCTACGTCGCGAAGTTCCGGGGCGACAGCCCGGAGTCCGAGATCGACGGCTCCGGCAAGCTGCCCTCCGACGGCGAGTTCGACGGCACCGGCGAGTGGATCGCGCTGGCCAGCGGTGACCGGTCGTTCGTGCCCGGGTTCAGCGCCGAGGAGGTCTACATCTTCACCCGCCTCGCCGCGGACGCGGTGGGCGCCACCAAGATGGACCGGCCCGAGGACATCCAGCCGAGCCCGGTCAACGGCCGCATCTACTGCGCGCTGACCAACAACTCCAACCGCGGTTCCGCGGGCAACGCGGCGCCGGACGAGGTCAACCCGCGGATCGGCAACAAGCACGGGCACGTCCTGGAGGTCGACGACGAGCACACCGGCACCCGGTTCCGCTGGAACCTGCTGCTGGTCTGCGGCGACCCGAACGACCCGTCGACCTACTTCGGCGGCTTCGACAAGTCCGAGGTCAGCCCGATCTCGTGCCCGGACAACGTGGCCTTCGACCGGCACGGCAACCTGTGGATCTCCACCGACGGCAACGCGCTGGACTCGCACGACGGCCTGTTCGCGGTGCCCGTCGAGGGCCCGGAGCGCGGCAAGGTCAAGCAGTTCCTCACCGTTCCGGTGGGTGCCGAGACCTGCGGCCCCGTGATCACCGACGACCTCGTCACGGTGTGCGTGCAGCACCCCGGCGAGGACGCCGAGGACCCCAGCCGGCCCACCTCGCACTGGCCCGACGGTGGCGACTCGCGTCCCCGGCCCGCGGTGGCCGTGGTGTGGCGCAAGCACGGCGGTGAGATCGGCCAGCGCTGATCCGCCCGGCGAGCGCGGGGGTTTCCGGAACACCGGAGGCCCCCGCTGCGCTTTTCCGGGGCGTCAGTCGGCGTGCTCCACGCGCCGCCCGGTTCCCTCGTCGCGACCGGCGGGCGTGGCGCGCAGCACCACGACCACGACGGCGGCGACCACCATCACGACGCCCACCACCCACATCCCGGTGCGCTGCGAGCCGGTCAGGTCCCGCAGCGCACCGGTGATGTACGGGGCGGCGAACCCGCTGATGTTGCCCAGCGAGTTGATCAGGGCGATCCCGCCCGCCGCCGCGGCACCCGCCAGGAAACCGCTCGGCAACGTCCAGAAGCACGCCACCGCCGCGCACACGCCGACCGCGCAGCAGGTCACCGCGACCATCGCGCTGAACGGGTTGCCGAGGTAGAGGGCGATCGGGATGCTCACCCCGCCGAGCAGCATCGGCAGCGCGACGTGCCACACCCGCTCACCGGTCCGATCGCCGTGCGCCGCCCACAGCACCATCGCCACCGCCGCCACCGCGTACGGGATCGCCGTGACCAGCCCGGCTTCGACGGTGGTCAGCTCGGTGCCGAACTGCTGCTCGAACCCGGCGATGATGGACGGGAGGAAGAAGCCCAGCGCGTAGAGGCCGTAGGAGATGCCGAAGTAGACGAAGGCGAGCGCCAGGATGCGCGGATGGGTCAGCGCCTTGCGCAGCGGCCAGTGGTGGGTCTGCTCGGTCTCCGCGCGCTCGGCCGCCATCGTGTCGGCGAGCCAGCGGCGCTCGTCGGCGGTGAGCCACGCGGCCTTCTCCGGACGATCCGTGAGGTAGAACCAGGTGGCGGCGGCGAGCAGGATCGCCGGAACCCCCTCGACGAGGAACATCACCCGCCATCCGGAGAGCCCGAAGAGGCCGTCCCCGGCGTCGATCAGCACGCTGGACACCGTGGCGCCGATCGCGCTGGAGACCGGAACGGCCGCCATGAACATCGCAACGGCCTTGGCGCGCTGCGCCTTCGGGAACCAGTAGGTGAGGTACAGGATGATGCCCGGGAAGAACCCGGCCTCGGCCACGCCCAGCAGGAAGCGCAGCACGACGAGCGTGGCGGCGTTGGGCACGAAGGCCATCGCGGTGGCGATGACGCCCCACGAGATCATGATCCGCGCCAGCCACCGGCGAGCGCCGAAGCGGTGCAGCGCCAGGTTGCTCGGCACCTCCAGCACCAGGTAGCCGAGGAAGAAGATGCCCGAGGCGAGCCCGAACATCGTCGCGGTCAGCCCGAGCTCCTCGTTCATGCCGTTCGGACCGGCGAAGCCGATGTTCACCCGGTCCAGGTAGTTGACGAAGTACAGCAGGCAGAGGAACGGCATCAGGCGGAGCGCGACCTTGCGCAGGACGCGATCGCCCGGATCCGAGGTGGCGGCATCGACACTCACCCGGCAGTCCTAAGCCGCCCCACCCGGCCGGGTCAAGACGCGACCGCGGACTGGGACGGGCGGTCACCGACCGACCCGGACCCAGGACTACCGTGGAGGTATGTCCGAACGCCCGATCGCCCTGGTCACGGGTGCCTCGCGCGGCATCGGTGCCGCCGTCGCCCGCTCCCTGTCCGACACGCACGACCTGCTGCTGGGCGGCCGGGACGCCGAGGCCCTGCACGCCCTCGCCGACGAGCTCCCCGGCGCGACCCCGTGGCCGGTCGAGCTGACCGACGACGAGTCCGTGGCGGCCGCGGCGGCCGGCATCGACCGGCTCGACGTGGTCGTGCACAGCGCGGGCCTGATCGAACTGGCTCCCGTCGCCGACGCCCCCACCTCGTCATGGCGGCGCACCTTCGAGATCAACCTGTTCGCCGTCACCGAGCTGACCCGCGTGCTGCTGCCCGCGCTCCGCACGGCGCGCGGGCACGTGGTGCTGGTCAACTCCGGCGCCGGGCTGAGCGCGAAGCCGAACTGGGGCTCGTACGCAGCGAGCAAGTTCGCGCTGCGGGCCTTCGCCGACGTGCTCCGGGCCGAGGAGGCCGCGAACGGCGTGCAGGTCACCTCGGTGTTCCCCGGCCGGACCGCGACCGACATGCAGCGCACCGTCCGCGACCAGGAGGGCGGCGAGTTCGAAGCCGATCGCTACCTCCGGCCGGAGTCCGTGGCGGCACCGATCGTGTCGGCCATCCGCGCCACGCCCGACGCCCACCTCACCGAGATCATCGTCCGCCCGTCCTGATCGCGTCGCTCCACCTCGCCGCGTGCGGCGGTCTGCCGGTGGTTGGTGGCCGGCGTCGGTGGTTGGCGACGGTGGTCGGCGACGGTGGTCGTGGCGGTGGTCGGCGTCTGGTCCTGGCGCGTCGTGGGGCGGCTGGCATCGGTGGCCGGTGGACGCGGCGCATCGCGGCGGTGGTCGGTAGCCGATGGTCTGGGCGTCGATCGACGGCGCGTCGAGGTCGCGATCGGTGATCGCGCGCGTCGAGACCGCGGTCGGTGGTCGGTGGTCGTGGCACGTCGAAGCGGCGGTCGCGGTCGCGGTCGCGGTCGCGGTCGCGGTCGGCGATCGTGGCACGTCGTGGCCGCACGTCGTGGCCGCGATCAGTGGTCGCGGCGCGTCGTGGCGTGGTCGGTGTTCGCGTCACGTCGTGGCGTGGTCGCGCGTCGTGGCCACGGTCGGTGATCGCGTCCCGTCGTGGCCGCGGCCGGCGACGGTGGCCGGTGGCCGGTGGCCGAAGCCTCGGTGCCCGGGTCGCCGGGCGCGGTCGAGCACCGGTGCTGCCCGGGTTTTCGCCGTCAGCTGCGGATGTGCTCGGCTGCCTTGCGCGCGGCGGCCTGGACTTGGTGCCGGTCGACGCGAGTCGGTTCCCGGTCGCGGAGCACCTCCTCACCGGCGACCCACGCGTCGCGAACGGCGCGTGAGCCCGCGGCCCACACCACATTGGCCAGGACCTGCGAGTCAGGTGCGTCGAGGCCCGTCGCGAACGCCGGGTTGTCCACGTCGAGGTGCACGACGTCGGCCCACCGACCGGGTTCCAGAGCACCGATGTCGTCGCGGTGCAGCGCGGTCGCACCGCCCCTGGTGGCGGCGAGGAGCGCACTGGCCGCGCTGAGCGCGGTGGCATCCCCCGTAGCGTTGCGCGCGAACATTCCCGCCAGTTGCACCTCCTCCCACAGATCCAGATCGTCGTTGCTGGACGGGCCGTCCGTCCCGAGGCCGACCGGTATCCCGGCCGCGAGCAGGTCGACCAACCGCGCCGTTCCCGAAGCCAGCTTGGCGTTCGATCCCGGGCAGTGCGCCACGCCGACGCCGCGCCGAGCGAACAGCTCGATGTCGTCGTCGGAGAGGTGCACGCAGTGCGCCGCGAGCACCCGGCCCCGCAGCACCCCCAGCTCCTCCAGCAAGGCCGGTACCGACCCGTGCCGGGCTCGCTGCTCGGCGTCCTCGGCCGCCGTCTCGGCGACGTGCGTTTGCAGCAAGGCGCCCCGTTGCTGCGCGGCTTCACCGATCAGCGCGAGCGCTTCCGGTGGGAGCGTGTACGCCGAATGCGGGCCGTACGAGAGCTCGATGCGTTCCCCGGCACCGAACCGCAGTCCGTCGGCGTCGATCCACCTGCTGATCTCGTCGACCATGCCGCGCCAGCCGCCCGTGCCGCTCAGCTCGGCCATGCCGATCACCGCACCCGCGAAAACCACACGAGAGCCGACGGACAGGGTGGCATCCACGACGGCGTCGCCGCGGAAATACATCTCCGCGCTCGTGGTGACCCCGGCCTGCAACATCTCGACGCTGCCGAGTTCCATTCCCGCTCGGATGTCCGAGGGGCGCAACTTCGCCTCCGCGGGCCAGATCACCTCCTCCAACCACCGCAGCAGCGGAAGGTCACCGCCCATCCCGCGAAGCAAGGTCATCGGGGTATGCGCGTGCGCGTTGATCAATCCTGGCAACAGGATTCCGCTGCATTCTCGGACAACGACACCGTGCGGACGCTCCGGCGCGGAACTGCGGGGGCCGCAGTGGAGAATCCGCCCCGCCTCGTCGATGTCCAGCACTGCGTCCCGGAGCACCGAGCACGCGGGGTCGCACGGGAGGATCATCGGAGCGTGCAGGCGAAGTGCGATCGGCATGGCTGCATTCTGCCGCCCCGATCAGCCACCGCCCACTGAGCCCACGGTGAGCATCATGGTCACCCCCGCCGCGCTCGCGATGATCACCAGGAAAGCCATGAAGATGATGTCGCTCAATCGCTGTGTCATGCTTCCAGCATCGCCCGGTGCCAGGGGTTCGCACTTCAGCTGATCGGTCAGCAGACCTCGGTCGATCGGCTACTGCTGACTGGCCGATCGACCGAGTCAGTCCTCCATCAGGCCACTGCGCCACGCCCACGCCGCGGTCTCGACCCGGTTGCGCGCACGGATCTTGGCCTGCGCCGACGCGAGATGGGTCTTGACCGTCGACAAGGACATGAACAGCTCCTGGCCGATCTCGCCGTTGGTCAGCCCGCGCGCCGCTGCCCGCACCACGACCAGCTCCCGCTCGGTCAGCGCCTCCGCTGCCGGGTTCGCCTTGGCCGGACGGCGCTGCGGCGTGGGCGGCTGGGCGAAGTGCTTCAGCAGCCGCACGGTGATCTGCGGAGAAACCAGGGCATCACCGCGCACGGCGGCGTGCACCGCTTCGACGAGCAAAGCGGGGCCGGCGTCCTTGAGCAGGAATCCGCTGGCACCGTTGCGCAGCGCCGCCTCGACGTACTCGTCGAGGTCGAAGGTCGTGACCACGACGACCTTGATCGGGTCGGTGGCCTCCGGACCGGCGAGCTGCTTGGTGGCTTCCAGCCCGTCGATACCCGGCATCCGGATGTCCATCAGGCACACGTCCGGCCTCGTCTCCTTGGCGACCCGCACGGCGTCCACACCGTTGGACACGTCGCCGACGACCTCCAAGTCGTCCTGCGATTCCAGGATCATTCGGAAGCCGGCCCGCACCATCTCCTGATCATCGGCGATCAGCACCCGAATCATCGTGGCTCCCCGTTCCGCTCAGCTCCGCCAAGGGCAAGGACACTTCGACCCGCCAGCCGACGTGTTCGCCGGGACCGGCGTAGAACCGTCCGCCGAGCAGTTCGATCCGCTCGCGCATGCCCACCAGACCGTATCCTCCCGAACCGCCGACCGGCGGTCCCCCGGCATACCTGCCGTCATCGGTGATCTTGATCCGGAGCTCGTCGTCCGCGGACCGCACGTCGATCTGCACGACGGTGGCGTCGGCGGCGTGCTTCTCGGCGTTGGTCAACGATTCCTGGACGATGCGCAAGGCGGACCGGGACACCTCGGGCGGTACCGGCTCCGCGAGATCCACCTGCAGGTCGAAGCGCGTCGACGCGTGATCTCCGGCGACGCGGCGGATGGTCGACTCCACGAGCGCCTCGAGGTCCGCCGCCAAGTCCGTGGTCGCCTGATCGGACAGCTCCGTCGTACCGCCTGATTCCGCGCCGCGCATGCTGGCGACCAACCGGCGCATCGCGGTCAGCGCTTCCGTCCCGCTGTCGCTGATGCGGGCCAGCGCCTCGGTGGCCGCCTGCGGATTCTTCTCCGCGACCAAGTGCGCCGCCTGCGCCTGGACCACGATCCCGGTCACGTGGTGCGCGACCACGTCGTGCAGTTCTCTGGCCAGCGCCATGCGCTCCTCCTGCTGCGCGCTGGCGATCGCGGACTGGACCGAGTTCAGCCGCTCACCGTCGCGCGCCCGGAAGTACATGCCGGTGCTGACCGAGATGATCAGCAGCAACGCTCCCATGAACAGCGAGGCGGGCATCCCGCTGAGGTAGCTCGGCGGGATGACGACCATCGCGAAGAGCGCGGCCCCGACGAGGCCCGCGCCGCACCACGTCGCCTGCCTGGGTTCGGCGTACCTGGTGACGTAGGCGACGAGCAGCATCCCCGACGCCACGATCGACGGCGACAGATCGCCCACCAGCGGCGTCGCCGGCTCGATGCCGAACGTCCGCATCGACACCGCGAAGGTCACCACGGCCAGCGCGCCGAGAGCCGCCGCCTGCACCGGCCGCGCCGGGGCGATGATCGCGAGCCCGGCGAGCACGACGCCGCCCGACATGCCGATGACGGCAGGCACCACACCCTCGAACGCGGTGCTGACGAACTCCAGGAACAGCAGCACGACGAGCGCGGCCGTCGCGGGCCACTGCCTGCGCAGCAGGTCGAGCAGCGGTGCGTCCGGCCGCCAGGGATGGGTGCGACGCAGGTAGAGCCCGGTGCCCACCGCAAGCACGAGCTGCAGGAATCCGAGAGCGAAGGTGGTGCCCACGGGATGGTCCTCGCTCCCGAGGAACGCGCGGCGGAGCGCGATGGATCCCAGGCACGACAGCACGAGCACCGCGGTGACCGGGATGGCGCGGCTGATCCGACCGCTCCGGAACAGGTACAGCACGATCAGCATCCCGGCCGCGTTCTCCGTGACCAGGATCTTCTCCAGCCCCACCGAGTACAGCCGCGGATCCGTCAGCGCGACGACCCCGGTGTTGGCCACGAGGACGACGGCCGCCGCCATCCCGCCCTGGACCGGGCGCACCCGGGCCACGATGGCCAGGAGCACCAGCGCGGCGTTGCCGGGGATCAGCGCCACCGCCCCGTCCCAGGCCTCGACCGCCAGCAAGACCTCACCGCACCACAGCAACCCCAGCAGGCCGGCGAAGACCCATTGGTCGCGCAGCAGGTCGACGAACCGCCGCAGCCGTCCGGTCGGTGCGGGGGAAGTCCCGGCGAAGTAGCTCACGCCACGACAGTAGAGCGTGCGTCCGGTCACCCGCCCCTGGCCGATCGGTCATTCAACCCTGGCCGATCGGTCGATCTTCGGCGACTTCCACGAGCTTTTCGGACGATCCGCGAGCAGGCGTTCCCCGGAGATCCTCGACGTCGAAGCCCGCGGTCCGACGCCGCGGCGGACGAGTGGGAGGAGACACCGTGACGACGCCCGTTGGCGACACAGATTTTCTCGTAGGACGTGGCTTGGTCAAGCGCTACGGGGAGGCCGCCGCGCTGGCCGGAGTCGATCTCGCGATCAGGCCGGGCGAGGTGCTGGCGATCGTCGGTCCCTCCGGTTCCGGCAAGACCACCCTGCTGCACGTCCTGGCGGGCATCCTGCGTCCGGACGACGGGCAGGTGCTGCTCGGCGGCCACCGGATCGACCAGCTCGGCGAGGCCAAGCGCAGCGCCCTGCGGCGGCACGAGTTCGGGTTCGTCTTCCAGCAGGGCATGCTCGTGGCCGAGCTGACCGCGGCCGAGAACACCGCGCTGCCCCTGCTGCTGGCCGGAACCCGGAAAGCGCAGGCGATGAGCGAGGCGCGGGGCTGGCTGGAGCGGCTCGGGCTGTCCGGGATGGAGGACCGGCACCCCGGTGAGATGTCCGGGGGCCAGGCCCAGCGGGTCGCGATCGCCCGCGCGCTGGCCCACCGGCCGAAGGTCATCTTCGCCGACGAACCGACCGGCGCCCTCGACACCAAGACCGGCGCGGCGACCATGCAGGCGCTGCTGTCCGCCGCGCGGACGACGAATTCCGCGGTGGTCATCGTGACGCACGATCGCGAACTCGCCGCCAAGGCCGGCCGCACCGTGGAGATCCGGGACGGGCTCATCGCCAAGGAGGTGCTGGTGTGAACCCGGTGCAGTTGGCGCTGCGGGTGCTCCGCAAGGACTCCCGCACGCGCCTTTCCGCGGTGCTCACCGCGGTCGGCGTGGCGGTCGCCACCGCGCTGGTCCTGTTCATGGCGAGCATCCCGAACGCGACCGACGCCCGCCAGGAGCGGTCCGCTTGGCAGCACGGCGGCATCGGAGCGGACGGGGCGGTGACGATCGCCGGGATCGACTTCTTCCAGGGCGAGAAGATCGTGCGGCTGGACGTCGCCGGGCGGCCGGCTCCCGAGCCGAACGCACCGCCGGAGTTCCCGGCCGCCGGCGAGGTGCTGCTCTCACCAGCGCTCGCCGAGCACATCGCCGAGCACCCCGAGGAACAGCTCGGCGACCGATTCCCCGGCGAAGTGATCGGGGAGCTGGCACCGGAATCGCTGAAGTTCCCCGAGCAGCTCGTCGCCGTCGTCGGGCATCCGGAGGGCGTGCTGTCGCCCGACCCGGACGAGCTGGGCCACGTCGCGAACAACTCGGCCGACTTGCTGCTCCCCCTCTTGGCCGGGGTCGGCATCGTGCTGCTCACCGTGCCGAGCCTGGTCCTGGTCGCCTCGGCGTCCCGCCTCGCCGCGGCACGACGGGAACGCCGGCTCGCAGCCCTGCGGTTGGCCGGTGCCACCCCGAAGCAGGTGGTCGCGGCGGTCATCGCCGAAACGGCGCTGGCCGCGGTCGTCGGCACCGCGGTCGGCGCGGTGCTCAGCCTGCCGCTGCGCCACCTCGGCGCCCAGATCCCGTGGAGCGGCGGCACCTGGTACGTCTCCGACTTCACACCGCCCGGCACCGCGTTGGCCGCCGTGATGATCGGCATTCCGCTGCTGGTGGTGGTGGCCGCGGGGCTCGGGTTGCGCCGGGTCGTGCGAGCTCCGGTCAGCGCGGCCATGGAGCACCGGCGCGCCAGGCCGAGCGCGTGGCGTCTGCTCAGCTTGGTCGCGGTCGGCGCCCTCTTCGCCTTCAGCCTGGCCCAGGCCAACGGGGGCGGCGGCTTCGGAATGCTCCTGGCCGCCCTGGCGGCGATCGTGCTCTCCGCGTCGATCGTCGGCCCATGGGTGACCGGCATGCTCGGACGGACCCTCACGAGGGCATGGCAGCGACCGGCCCTCCTGCTGGCGGGCAGGCGGTTGCGCAGCGACCCGCAAGCGGCGTACCGCTCCGTATCCGGCGTCGTCCTCGCCGCCTTCGTCGGGTCGATGGCCCTGACCCTGCTGCCCGGGTTCGAGACGCTCAGCGGTGGCGGACGCTCCTACGCCAATTCGGCGCTCTACGTCGAAGTTTCCTCCGAGGAAGCCGACGAGCACCTGCGGCGGCTCACCGAGGGCTTGTCCGCGAGCGGAACGGAGGCGATCACCGCGAAGAGCCAGCGCGTCGTACTCACCACGCCGAACGGCGCTACGGCGAGCGGGCTGGTGATGGACTGCGCGTCGGCTGCGGAGATCACCCGGCTGCGCATCGACGACTGCGGTGGGCCACCGGCGGTGCGGCTCGACGGCTCGGCGATGCCGAACAGCACCGAATTGGCGCTCATGTCCGAGGAAGAGGGCGGGAGCGACGTCCCGCTGACTCCCGGCGAGGTCCGCCCGCTCGGTGACCAGGGGGACGACATCTCGGTCTCAGCGCTGATCGATCCGGCCCTCGTTCCCGCGGCAGGTGCTCCGGCCGAAACGGAGCTCGTCATCGAGACACCCACCGCAGCCGACCGGGAACAGGCCCGCACCGTCATCTCCCAGGTCATGCCGGGTGTGGTCGCGGACAGCCGGGATCTCACGCTCAACGAGCAGCAGACCATGCTCGGCGACCTGCGCCGCGTCACCACCGTGGGGCTGTCCCTGATCGCCCTGCTGACGGGGGCCAGCGCCGCCATCACGGCGGCGTCGTCCGTCTTCGACCGGCGGAAGACCTTCGCGGCGCTGATCGCAGCCGGAACACCGGTGCGCCTGCTAGGCCGGGCGCTGCGCACCGAAGCCGCGCTCCCGGCGCTGGTGGCGACCGTGGGAGCGGGCGCCGGCGGGGTGGCCGTGGCCTTCGGACTGCTGTCCCTGTTCGGCGCCGGTTCGGTGTTCACGCCGTGGGCCTTCGCGCCGGCCGTGCTGGGAGTCGCGGTCGCGCTGCTGGCGTCCGCGGTCAGCGGTCCGATGCTCCGCAAGGTGAGCGCCGAAGGGCTCTCGGAGGAGTGATGCCGGGGCAGCCGGGACGAGCCGACGCGGTTCGTCCCGGCTGCCCCTCAGCCGAAAGGTCAACGAAACCCTGGCCGGATGGCCATCGACCCCGGCCACATGACCGATCCGAGACCACCCCCTCAACCGCGACTCTTGAAGAGAACAAAGACAGCACCACCAAGGAGGTACCGGAAATGTTCGCCGACGCTTTCACCATCATCGGCTCCGCCGCTGCCGTGTTCGTCCTCGTTCTGATGGCAGTCAGCTCGGTGCTGCCGGACGTCTGGGACCGGCTTCCGCAGCCCGGCCACCGCACCGCCGAATGAGGAAGCGACCCGCCATGCGCCGACGTCGCGATTCGGGGGCCTCGGGGGGACGTTCCGCCGCAGTCCGGCACACAGCGTCCTGGGCCGGTAGCTCAGCTCCGGCCCGCGCGTTCCTCGAAGCAGGGCGGGGAACCGTGACGAGCGCGGTGAGCGGCTTGCTTGGCCAGCGTGAACGCCGGCCGGTGCGCACCGTTGCGCGGCCCGGCGCGCAACCAGGCGAGCCGGTGCAGGGCTTCGGTGTGGTGATCGGTGACCGTGACCCGCGCCGAGTCGAAGGAGAACAGCACGGCGCGGTTGATCTCGACGATCGCCCGGTCCCGCCAGAGGCTCCGCTCCGAGCGGGTGTCCAAGCCCAGGCGGGCGGCGACCGTGCGGGTGACGCCGTAGGCGTTCTCGTCGGCCAAGCCTCGGGTGCCGATCTCGGTCCCCACGAACCACGTGTTGAACGGAGCAGCCGGATAGGAGATACCACCGATGAGCAACCGCATGTTGCTGATGAGCGGAACGGTGTGCCAGCGAAGTCCGAGCTCGACGAACCACGGCAGCTCGGGGTGCTCCAACGGAACCTCGTGGACGACGTCGCGCGGCAGGGTGAAGACCTGCGGCCCTTCGCTCGCGGTCTCCACGACGAGTGGAAGGTGGTCGAACTTGCTCCGTTGCGTGGGCGGCTTCCAGCCGAGCCGCTGGGCCGCAGCGGTGAAACCGGTGTACCGGGCATCGCCGAGCACGGTCCCGTCGGCCGACTCGTACCCCGCGTACCGAACGACCTGTTCGTTCCAGATCCGAGGCCCGGGTCGGTACGGCGCGTCGGGCGCGAAGACGGTGACCAGCGGCTGGATCTTGCCGCCGTGGGTCGCCGACCGGAGGTGCTCGAAGCATTCTTCGGCGACCGCCGGAGCGTTGCGGATCCCACGCAGGTCGCGGACCTTCAGCCGCCGCCACGGCACACCACTGGTGCACCAGCCGCTGTCGCGCAACGCCACCCGCGCTCCGTAGGCCAGCTCGGCCGCGGTGTGCCGGTACGTACCGGACCCGGCGATCTCGGCGCGCACCTCGGCCAACCGGTCGGCGAGCGAGCCGGATGCCGGATGCGCATCGTGGTAGGCGCGGAGGAAGTCCTCTGCGGCGTCGATGTCCGCGAGTTGCTCGCGATGCGCCGGCGTGGACGGACGACCGCCTCGTTCCGCGCTCGCAAGCACCACTCCGTCGCGAATGACCGTCACGACGTCACAACGTAGTCGCCAAGGACGCTCACGCGTCACCGCACATGAGGTCGCCTTTCAGGTGAAGAATGCGGCCTCGTCAACAAGGCGAAGCACGCGCCGTTACGACCCTATCGTGGCGTGCAGCCGCCGATTGAGCATTCTTTCGGGTGAATTCGTCGCCGAAACGCTACCTCGGTGGCAATAGCCCGAACAGGTAGGACCGACGCAGCCGACGGACTCGGCCTTGGCGGCAGGAACCGACAGCAGCAACCGACCGACGAGCCCGGAAGCAACACGTACGGGGCGCCCGGCAGCGGTGGCGACGACCCGACGACCCAACCACCCGAGCACTGCCCGACCACCCGACGGCCCGAGCACCGCTCGACTGGCCGACTGGCCGAAGCAATGCCCGACGGCCCGACAGCCCGACGGCCCGACGGCCCGACGGCCCGAGAGGCGATGCTCTCGGCCTCTGGCGACTGGTTCTTCCCCGGCTCGCATCGCGCGGCGACTGCATCGGCCGGAGCGCCCGATGGCAATGCTCCGACCAGGACGCTGCGCTCGTGACCTGGCGGAATGGCGCCCCAAGTCGTCCGCCGGACCGAATGTCCCAGGCGCGACTCTCACGAGCGACTCGTCCCTCACGGCAACTCAGCCCAAGAGCCTCACGACGAACGCGACTCAACCCTCAGCGAGCAGCTCGACCCTCACGGACAGCCCAAGAGCCTCACGAGGCGACTCGTCCTATGGCGCGACCCGTGCCTCACGACGCGACTCGCCCCAGGTGCGACTCGGCCCCAGGCGCCACTCGGACCGGGCGCCACTCGACCCCGGGTGCGACTCGGCCCCAGGCGCCACTCGACCCCGGGTGCAACTCGGCCCGAGGCGCCACTCGACCCCGGGTGCAACTCGGGCCGGGCGCAACTCGGCCCAGGCGAACTCGGCCCCTGGCGAACTCGGCCCCGGGTGCGACTCGACCCCGGGTGCTGCTCGGTTCCTCAGGGGCGTTCGAAGATCAGGTCGCGGACGACACGGCCCTCGTCGTGGGCGCGGTTCTCGAACTTCGTCACCGGCCGCCAGTCGGGTCGCGGGGCCCAGCCGCCGGGTTCGTCGGCGTGGCGATTGCGCAGCAGCGGTTCCGCCTCGCAGACCTCCAGCATCTGCTCCGCGTAGTTCTCCCAGTCCGTCGCCAGGTGCAGCACACCGCCGGAGACGAGCCGGGAAGCGATCAACCCGACCGTCTCCGGCTGCACGAGCCGCCGCTTGTGGTGGCGCTTCTTCGGCCATGGGTCCGGGAAGTAGATCCGGACCTCGTCCAGCGATCCCGGGGTCAGGTGCTCGCGCAGCAGGACGACGGCATCACCTCGGAGGAGGCGCAGGTTGGTCACGCCGAAGTTCTCCGCGCGCAGCAGGAGCTGGGCGAGCCCCGGCTTGTAGACCTCCACCGCCAGGTAGTTCACGTCGGGCTGGGCAGCGGCGAGCTGCGCCGTCGTCTCGCCCATGCCGGAGCCGATCTCCAGCACGACCGGCGCGGTGCGGTCGAACCACGTCGCGGTGTCGAGCGGTCCGTCGGGCAGCCCGGCTACCTCCGCGCCGAATTCCGGCCAGTGCCGGTCCCAGGCGCGCTGCTGGCCCACCGTCATCCGCTCACCGCGCTGGACGTAGCTGACAACCTGGCGGAACGGAACCTGCTGGTCAGAGGCATTCACAGGGAGCCAGTATCGCAAACCGCGCGAGGACCACGACAACCGGCGACCGACCGCGCCGCCGCCCGCCCGACTTCACCAGGTCTCGATCTGCGGGAGCGCCGCGACCAGCCCCGGCACCCCGCTGATCGGCACCGGCAGCGGCGGGGTGTCCCGGTGCGCCGGGACGACGCTCAGCCAGCCCCGGTGCTCATCGGTGAGCACCACGGTGGTGGGCATCATCATGGGAGCGCGGTCGGACGGCGCGTACTCCCAGAACCCCGCCTCGCTGATCCCCGCCCACGGCACGAAGACCCAGCCGGGGCGGTTGCTCAGCACGTGGTGCACCTCGTCCTCGATCTCGAACGCCGCCGCGCGGGATTCGATCTCCCCCCGGTCGAGGGCGCGCAGCCACCACGGGGCGGGCAGCCGCCGGTCGGAGCCGTGCAGCTTCCGGTACAGGCCGAGGACCTGCTCCTCCGTCGCGCGGTGGATCCAGCTGCGACGCAGCGAAGCGGGAGTGGCGGGTTCGGGCGGGGGTGGGTGCGCCTCGGTCGCCAACGACCATTCCAGGTGGGGGACCGGTTCCAGCAGGACCTCGGAACGCCGCGCCCGCTCCTCGTCCCGCGCGGCGTTCAGCGCCGACTCGTCAGTCGAATGCACCATGTGGCCCACCCCATCTGCTGTTGGCAAGCGCGGACCCAGCAGGAGTGGGCCGCCCTTGATCGACCCATGCCCCGAGCAACGCTGGTGCGGAGCACTGTTCTCACATAATGCCCTACCCATGGCCGATGGGTGAACAGCAAAAACGGATGTACTGTGGTAAACCTCACATACTAGCGGCCTGTTCCCGAGTCCCGGCGCTGGTCAACTCGACAAGCCGGAGGCCGGGGGTTGGAGTGGACTCGTGGCAGATCAGACGATTCAGCACGTCGAGGTCGACGGCGGCGTCGTGGTCGGCGTCGACGGTTCCCCGTCCTCGTTGCGGGCACTGGCCATCGCGGCCGACGAAGCCCGCATCCGCGATGCGGTGCTGCACGTGGTGCGCGCCTGGAGCATCCGGACCGCACCGCGTCCACCGGATTGCCCGCCGAACGCCATCCCGAGCGTCGACCAGTTCCACGACGAGGTCCTCAAGGACACCCAGCGGATCGTGGCGCAGCGGATCGGCGAGGACCCCGGCATCACGATCCGCTACCACGTCGCGCACGCACCGTCCCCGCACGCGCTGCTGTCCGCCTCGAAGGGCGCCGACGTCATCGTCGTCGGCCACCGCGGTCGCGGCGGCTTCGCGGGACTCATGCTCGGCTCCGTCGCCGAGCAGTGCGTGCGGCACGCCGCGTGCCCGGTCCTGGTCGTTCGCCCCAACGTCTGACCGCCCGCCGGGCCGCGCACCGCGGGCGCCTGCCCGACCGGGCGGCGCGCGCCGCGGCACGGCGCACAACACCGAACCGGCAGAACCACCGAAACGGGCGAACCGCTCGGCTCCCCCACCTCCGGGGAAGACCCCCGGACAGCACAGGGCCCGGGCCATCCCCCGAATGACAGCCCGGGCCCTCCCCCGTCCCGACCGCTGGCGCCCCCGAGCGCTGATGCAGTCGGTCGATCCTGTTGTGCCTGCCCGCGCCACCGCTGGTGTCCACTGGGGACTACCGCGGAGCTGGGCGCTACCTCGCCGCGATCTTATCGCCCGACGTGATCAGCCTCTCGGCCGCCCCGGGTAACACCGTGCGCCGACCGCACCACCAGGGCCTTCGATGCGTTGATCATGGTAGGTTCTCCTGTTGATCAGTACCGGCTGGTCAGGCGTCCCTGCGGTGCGTGACGAACAGCGCCAGCGCGAACACCGCCACCGAGACCGCCGCGAAGTAGCCGAGGGCGGCCCACTGGCCGAACGGCATGTCCGATCCCGAGACGTCCGCCGCGAGGAAGTGGCTCACCGAGCTGAACGGCATCCACTTCTGGATCTCCGGCCCGATGTTGGGGATGAGCGAGATCAGGTTCTCCACCAGCAGCGGCCACAGCAGCAGCAGGGTGATCGCCCCGGCGCTCTGCCGCACCAGCGCGCCGACCCCCACGGCGAGGATCGCGCAGAGCCCGTAGACCAGCCCGCCGCCCGCGACCTGCCGCCACGCGTCCACACCGGACAGCGCCAGGTCGGATTCGGGCGAGAGCACCCCGGCCAGACCCCACGACCCGAAGGCCGCGACCTCGCCGACGACCAGCGCCAGCACCGCGACGACCACGGCCTTGGCGACCAGCGCGGCGATCCGGTTCGGCACCGCGAGGAACGTCGCCCGGATGGTGCCGAAGCGGTACTCGGTGGTCACCGACAGCGCCGCCAGCACCAGCATCACCATCATGCCGAGCTGGCGCCCGCCCTGGGTCATCCCCAGGGTCATCGGCCCGTCCCACTGCCAGGCCATCATCGCCGCCATGCCGACGGTCAGCACCAGCGCGAGGGAGATGCACCACCACGGCGACCGGGTGGAGAACAGCTTCATCCGCTCAACGGCGAGCAAGGTCATCGGGCCACCCCCGCGAGCTGGTCGGAGCCGTCGCCGCGCAGTTGCGTCTGGTACTCCACGGCACCGCTGGTCATCTGCATGAACGCCTCTTCCAAGGAGCCCTGGCGGGCGGACAGCTCGTGCAGCACGACGCCGCGTTCGGCCGCCAGCTCCCCGATCTGGTCGGTGCTGGCGTCCTCGACGACCAGCGTGTCGGTCTCGGTGGACTGGACGCTCAGGCCTGCTTCGACCAGCGCCTTCTGCAGCACCGGCACCTGCGGCGTGCGGACCAGCACGGAGCGGTCACCCGCGTTGGTGACGAACTCCTCGGTGCTGCACTCGGCGATCAGCTCGCCGCGCCCGATGACCACCAGCTCCTCGGCGGTCAGCGCCATCTCGGAGAGCAGGTGGCTGGACACCAGCACGGTCCGCCCCTCGGCGGCCAGGCCCTGCATGAACCGGCGGATCCAGTGGATGCCCTCCGGGTCCAGCCCGTTGACCGGCTCGTCGAACATCAGCACCTGCGGGTCGCCGAGCAGCGCGGCGGCGATCCCCAGCCGCTGCGACATGCCCAGCGAGAACCCGCCCGCGTTGCGACCGGCGACCTCTTCCAGGCCGACCATGCCGAGCACCTCGTCGACCCGGCCGCCCGGGATGCCGTTGGACTTCGCCAGCCAGCGCAGGTGGGTGCGGGCCGACCGGTTCGGGTGGACCCACTTGGCGTCCATCAGCGCCCCGACGGTGCGCAGCGGGTGCTTGAGGTCGCGGTAGGCGCGACCGTCGATGCGGACCTCGCCCGCCGTCGGCCGGTCGAGCCCCAGGACCATCCGCATGGTGGTGGACTTGCCCGCCCCGTTCGGGCCGAGGAAGCCGGTGACCTTGCCCGGCTTGGCGGTGAACGTCAGGTTGTTCACCACCACCTTCTTCCCGTAGCGCTTGGTGAGGCCGATCGCCTCGATCATGTCTGCTCCCGCTCCCGCGAACTTTCCCCCGCTCGGGGGTCACCTGTTAAGGGTGGCAGTCCCCACGCTCGGAGCACATCGGCCCCTCGTCTGGACCTGGGTCAGCCTCAGGTCGTAGTGAACCCCGCGAGCGACCCCACGCGCCTCAGGGGCCACCCCGACCTCACCCCGGACGAACCCCCGCGGTCCTCGCCGGTCGGGGCCTGAGTGCGGGGCACCCGGTACCGAGTCACCGGGGGCGGGGCGCCCCTCGCTCAGGGTCTTTCCACCATGCGGCGGTGCCGGGTGCGGCACGCAACCGGCACCGCCGCCCGTGCTCGGACGGACCGCTCAGCGGTCCCCTCGCGAGGACAGCCGGAGCCGGGGTACCTCAGGAGCGGATCCCGCAGCGGGAAGACCGCTGGGGTTCCGGTACCCGCACCGCCACGCAAGCCCTCTGGAAGCGCCCCAGCCGAACGGGGGTCAGCGGAACCAGCGGTCCAGGGCCGTGGCCAGCCCGTCCTCGGCGACCGGTGCGGTGACCTCGTCGGCGGCGGCGTGCACGACCGCGGGCCCCTGGCCCATCGCGACGCCGTGCGCGGCCCACTCCAGCATCTGGACGTCGTTGTCCCCGTCACCGGCGGCGAAGGTCTCCGCGGCCGGAACGCCCAGCTCGGCGCGCAGCTTCTCCAGCGCCGCACCCTTGGTGACGTCCTGCGGCACCACCGTCACCCACGGCTCGTAGTGGTCCAGCGTGAAGGTCGCGCCGGGCAGCACCGCGCCGCGCATCGCCGCGACGACCTCGGCGGGCTCGTGCCCGACCCAGTTGGCGACCAGCCTGGGCACCGGTCCGGCGGTCACGTCCTCGATCGTGCCGACGTGCTGCGGGCCGTGCAGCTCGTCCGGGCCGAACGGCGCGGTGACCAGGTTCCCCTCGCCGAGCCGTTCGACGGCCAGGATCGAGCCGGGCACCCGGCGGGCGAGCTCGGCCACCACCGGCGCCGGCTCGAAGGTCTCGACCGACACCGCCTCACCGGTGGCCGCGTCGAGCACCACCGCGCCGTTGGAGCACAGCGCCACGCCCCGGGTCAGGCCGAGGTCGGCCAGCACCGGCAGGGCGCCCAGCATGCTGCGGCCGGTCGCGACGATCACCTCGGCGCCCGCGTCGACCGCGCGCCGCACCGAGGTGCGCACCGCCGCGGAGATGGTCTGGGTGTCGGGGTCCAGCAGGGTTCCGTCGACGTCGAGGGCGATCAGGCGAGGTTTCCAGGTCGCGTCGGGCACGACCGCAGGGTAGCCGGGCGGGCCCGCGAGGCGTTCCGGCGCGAGGCCGAAATCACGACTCGCCCGGCCGGACCAGGCCCGTCTCGTAGGCGAGCACCACGGCCTGCACCCGGTCCCGCAGGTCCAACTTGGACAGCACCCGGCCGAAGTGGGTCTTCACCGTCGCCTCGGACAAGTGCAGCTCGGCGGCGATCTCGGTGTTGGACAGCCCCTTGGCGACCAGCACCAGCACCTCGCGCTCCCGGTCGGTGAGCACGTCGAGCACCGAGGCGTCGCGCAGCGGACCGCTGCCCTCGGGCACGAACCGGTCCAGCAGCCTGCGGGTGACGCTGGGCGCGACCACCGCGTCGCCGCTGGCCACCGAGCGCACCGCCGAGACCAGGTTCTCCGGCGGGGTGTCCTTGAGCAGGAACCCGCTGGCCCCGCCGCGCAGCGCTGCCATGGCGTACTCGTCGAGGTCGAAGGTGGTCATCACCAGCACCTTCGCCGTGTCGGCCGCCGCGATCCGGCGGGTCGCCTCCACGCCGTCCACGCCCGGCATCCGGATGTCCATCAGCACCACGTCCGGGTGCAGCTCGGCGGCCAGCTCGACGGCGCGCTCGCCGTCGCCCGCCTCGCCGACGACCTCGACGTCGTCCTGCGAATCCAGGACCATCCGGAAACCCATCCGCATGAGTTCCTGGTCGTCCACCAGCAGCACCCGCACCATGCGGACCAGCCTAGAGCCCGCGACGCGGCGCAACGCCGCTACTTCGCCGCCGGTTCCGATCGGGCCGCCAGCGGCAGTTCCGCCCGCACCCGCCAGCCACCGCCCGCCGCCGGACCGGCGTCGAGCGTGCCGCCGTAGACCGCGGCGCGCTCCCGCAGCCCGATCAGCCCGTTGCCCCCGGAGGCCAGCCCGGAGGTCCGCGCGGTGGTGCCGTCGTCGACGACCTCCACCAGCACCCGGGAGCCGTCGTTGTCCACCCGCACCGCGGCGGTGGTGCCCGGACCGCTGTGCTTGACGGTGTTGGTCAGCGACTCCTGCACGATCCGGTAGAGGCTCAGCCCGATGCCGGTGGGCAGCCCGGCCAGGTCGCCGGACATCGCCAGCCGCACCGGCAGCCCCAGCCCGCGCACCCGGTCGACGAGCTCGTGCAGCCCTTCGGCGGACGGCTGCGGCGCCCGCTCGCCGGGGGTGTCGGTGTCGCGCAGCACGGTGAGCAGTTCCCGCAGTTCGGCGAGCGCGGTGCGGCCGGTGCCGCTGATCGCCCGCAGCGCCCGCTCCACCAGCTCCGGCCGGGACGGCATCGCGTACCCGGCGCCGTCGGCCTGGGTGATCATCACGCTGACCGAGTGGGCGAGCACGTCGTGCAGCTCGCGGGCGATCCGGTTGCGCTCCTCGGCGACCGCGATCCGGGCCCGCTGGTCGCGCTCGAACTCCAGGTTGCGCAGTCGCCGCTCGACCTCCGCGTGGTAGGCGCGGCGGGCCCCGATGAACTCGCCGAGCATCCAGCAGAACCCGGCGATGACGGCGAAGAACGCGATCTGGATCAGCACCAGGCCGAGCACGTCGTCCGGCAGCGTCCGGTTGGTGAACAGCCGCACCACGGAGAACACCCCGACGAGGACGGTGTAGAGCGTGGCGATCGGCCTGCTGGTGTAGGCGACCAGGGTGTAGATCATCAGGCACGGGACGAGCGTCCCGATCGACAGGTGCGGCCCGTACTGCGCGACCGAGGCGATCCCGAGCCCGCCGAGCGCGGTGTAGGCGGCGGGCACCGGCCACCGCCTGCGCCCCACCAGCGCCGCGGCCACCAGCAGCCCGGTCAGCACGTACAGCGGGACCCACATGCCCTGCCCGGAGATGTCGAGCGACCACAGGTGCAGCAGCAGCACCACCGCGGCGATCGCGCTGTCGCCGACCACCGGGTGCGCGCTCAGCCACAGGCTCAACCTCCGCATTGCACGAGGTTAAGCGCTCTTCGCGGTACCCGTCCTGCGCAGCGGTGCCGGTGGCGAGCGGCTGGCGCCGCTCCGAACGACGCGGTTCGGAGGCCCCGCGCCGTCGGTCCCGGGGACCGTCCGGGAGTCCTCCCGAGGTCGTGGTTGCCCGCCCGGGCGGGGGGCGGCTCGTGGCAGGATGGGCCGCTGGATCGGTGGGACGAGAGGTCGACGTGAGCACGGCAACCGAACAGCAGCACTGGGCCGGTCAGCACTGGGCCGGTCCGCTGTCGGCCGCTGTCGCGCGGCTGTGCACCGGTCTGCAACCGCAGGTGTCCGAGCGCACCGCCGCCGGGTTCGGCGAGGTGCTGCGCCGGTTGGCGGCGCCGTTGCAGGTCGCCGTCGCGGGCCGGATCAAGTCCGGCAAGTCCACCCTGGTCAACGCGCTGATCGGCCGCCGGGTCGCGCCCACCGACGTCGGCGAGTGCACCCGGCTGGTGACCCGCTTCCAGTACGGCACGGTGGACCGCGTCGAGGTCGTCTTCCGGGACGGCCGCAAGCAGGCCGTGCCGTTCGACGCCGACGGCGGCATCCCCGCCGACCTCGGGGTGGACGTCGCCACCGTCTCGCACCTGGAGGCGTACCTGACCAACGCGGTGCTGCGCGACCTCACCGTCATCGACACCCCCGGCCTCGGTTCGCTGGACAGCGACTCGGTGGCGCGCACCGAGGAACTCCTCGGCACCGAGGACGCCGCCGACCTGGACCCGGTGTCGCGCAACGCCGTCGCGGGCGCCGAAGCCGTGCTCTACGTGGTCACCCAGGGCGTGCGCGCCGACGACCAGGACGCGCTCGCCTCGTTCACCGCCGCCACCGCCAGCCGCGAAGCCGGTCCGGTGAACGCCATCGCGGTGCTCAACAAGGCCGACACCCTCGACCCGGACGAGGCCGGCGAGGTGTGGGGCACCGCCGCCCGGCTCGCCGCGACGCAGGCGCGGCTGCTCGGGTCCCGGGTCGCCGACGTGCTGCCGGTGATCGGGCTGCTCGCCGAGACCGCCGAGACGGGCGCGTTCACCACCGCCGACGCCGAGGCGCTGCGCTCGCTGGCCGCGCTCGACGAGGTCACCCGGGAGACGCTGCTGCTGTCGGCCGACCTGTTCACGAGCTGGGAGTGCGACGTCCCGGAAGGCGTGCGGGCCGGGCTGCTGGAGCGGATGGACCTGTTCGGCGTCGAGCGGGCGCTGGCCGCCCTGGACGCCGATCCCGGGCTGACGGCCGGGGCGCTGCGCCGGGCGCTGCTGGACTCCTCCGGGCTCGCCGCCGTGCTGGGCAGGCTCGACGCGGTGTTCCGCGCCCGCGCGGACGGGATCAAGGCCGCCGCCGCGCTGGCGTCGGTGACCGCGCTCGCGCACGCCTCCGGGGACCCGGGCGAGCGGCAGCGGGTGCACGACGCCATCGAGGTGCTGCTGGCCAGGCCGGAGGCGCACCAGCTCCGGGTGCTGGAGGCGTTGACGCTGGTCGCCGCCGGGACGGTGGACATGCCGGCGGACCTCGCCGAGGAGGTCGTGCGGGTCGGCAGCAGCACCGACGCCGCCGAGCAGCTCGGCCTGGTCGGGCACGGGCACCAGGAACTCACCGACTACGCGCTGGAACGGGCGGGCTGGTGGCGGTCGTTCTCCTCGTTCGGCGCCACCCCCGCGCAGGCCCGGGTGGCGCACGTGGTGCACCGCGCCTACTTCCTGATCTGGCAGCAGCTCCGCGGTGAGCGGCGGTGATTTCCCCGACCGGGGGAACGCGGCGATCGGGGGCCGCGTCGGAGACGTCGAGGGCCGGCCGGGGGGCTGGCGATGCCGAGGTGGTGAGGACATGGATGCCATGACCAGCGATGCCGTCACCGATCCGCTCGACCGCGCCCTGACCGAGCGCGCGACCCTGATCGAGCTGTGCGTGTACGCGATGGACCGGGCCCGCAGCGCGGGCGTGGTGGAACGGCTCGCCGAGGGGCTGGGGCGGATCGGGGTCACGGCGCTGCGGCCCGACGGGCAGCGGTTCGACCCGGCGCACCACGAGGCGGGCGGCACCGCGCCGACCGACGACCCGGCGCTGATCGGCACCATCGCCGAGACCGAGGTCCTCGGGTTCGCCGATCGCGAGCGGGTGCTGCGCCCACCGGTGGTCACCGTCTACCAATCGGCCGGGGCCTCGGCATGAGCTCGCCGATCACCACCGCAGCGCTGCCGCAGCAGGTGAAGCAGACCCGGGACCAGCTCCTCGCGCTGCTCCGGGAGGCCGATCCGCGGGCCGCCGACTGGGTCGCGTCGGTCCGCCGGAACCGGCCCGCGACGCCCAGCGTGGTGGTCGTCGGGGAGACCAACCGGGGCAAGAGCTCGCTGGTCAACGCGCTCGTCGGGCAACCGGGGCTCTCTCCGGTGGACGCCGACGTGGCGACCACGACCTACCTGCGGTTCGAGCACGGGCCGGAGTGGGCGGCCCGCGCCTGCTACCCGCACCAGGACCCGGTGCCGTTCGATCCCGCCGAGCTGGCCGACTGGGTCAGCGTCGGCGGGCGGCTGCCGGAGGGGCGGCTGCCCCCGCGCCACGTCCAGGTGACGGCGCCGCTGGACGCGCTGGCGCAGGTGTCGGTGGTGGACACGCCCGGCGTCGGCGGGCTGGACGAGGTCCACGGCGAGCTGGCGATGGAGGCCGCCGCCTCGGCCACCGCGCTGCTGTTCGTGGTGGACGCCTCGGCCCCGTTCACCCGGGGCGAGCTGGACTTCCTGCGCCAGGTCGCCGAACGCGTGGAGACCGTGGTGTTCGCGCTGGCCAAGACCGATCTGCACCGGGGCTGGCGGCAGGTGCTGGAGGCCGACCGCGCGCTGCTGGCCGGGCACGCGCCCCGGTTCGCCGAGCTGCCGATCCACCCGGTCTCGGCGCGGATGCAGGAGCTGGCCGCGCGGGCGCCGAGCGAGCAGGCCGCGGCGGCGCTGCTGGAGCGCTCCGGGATCGGCGAGCTGCGCAGCGCGCTGGAGCAGCTGATCGGCGGCCGGACGGCGATGCTCGGCGAGGCCAACACGATGCGCGCGCTGGCCACCGTGCTCGGCGAGCTCCGGGTGACGCTGGCGGGCCGGAAGCGGGCGCTGAGCGTCGGCGAGGACGAGGCGGAGGTGCTGCGGCGGCGGCGCGACGAGCTGGCCGCCGAGCGGCGGTCGTCGACCCGGGGCTGGCAGGTCAAGCTGCGCGGCGAGGTCCAGCGCACCCGGGTCGAGTCCGGCCACGAGGTCACCCGGCAGGTCCGCGACGTGCAGAACTGGTTCCGCCGGGCCATCGACACCGCCGACCGCGCGCAGCTCGCCCAGCTCCCGCAGCAGGTGGACGTGGCGCTGCAGATGGCCTCGACGCGGGTCGCCGGTCAGCTCTCCGCGCGGTTGGCGCAGGTCGCCGAGCACGCGCTGGCCGACCTGTTCTCCGCCGAGGAGCTGGACGTGATCCGGTCGCAGTTCGCGCGGGGCGTGCAGGCGCCGATCGCGCTGCGCCCACCGGACCGGCGACCGCCGACCGCCGAGGACAAGCTGCTGGTGTTCATGGGCGTGTCCGGCGGGCTCGGCGTGGGGCGGGCGGCGGCGATGCCGCTGGCCGGGCTCGGGGTGGCCGCGCTGAACCCGGTCGTGCTGCCGGTGACCATCGTGCTCGGGCTCGGGGCGGGCTGGTGGATGGCCCGCACCCGCAAGCACGCCGCCGACAAGCAGCACCTCAAGCAGTGGCTCACCGAGGCCATCGCGGACGCCCGGTCGGCGCTGGACCAGCTCGTCGCCGAGCAGCTCATCGAGGCCGAGCAGCAGTTGTCGCTGGCCCTGGACGACGCGCTGGCCAAGCGGATCGAGGGCATCGAGGCGGAGCTGCGCGAGGTCGACCAGGCGCTGAAGCTGGACGCCGCCGAGCGCGGCGAGCAGGTCCAGGACCTCGACCGCCGGATCGCCGAGGCCACCTCCGGACGCGACCGCGCCGAGAAGCTGCTCACCGCCATCCGCACGCTCCGCGACGCACCCCAGACCTGACCCCCGGAGCCTGACCCACGGGGGCCGACACACCGGGCCGACGCCCGTTCGCGCCTCAGGTGAGGGGCACCCTGTACCCGGTGACGTGGTACAGGGTGCCCCTCACCTCGTTCCCGAACGGGTGAGGTGCTCCGGTTCGGCACCCGGGCTCGTGCTGAGTGAGGGGCACCTTCATCCGGCATAGTCGGATGAAGGTGCCCCTCACTCGGGTCACGAACGGGTTAGCCGCCCGTTGAGGGGTCAGCCGCCGATGAGGTCCAGCTCGGAGTCGGGGCCGCCCGGGGCGCGGAGGCGGACGGTGGCGCGGTAGCTGCCCTCCGGGAGGCCCCGGGTGGAGAGGCGCACCGCGCGCTCCAGCTCGCCGTCGCGGGTGAGCACCAGCAGCTCGGCGCGCTCGGTGAGGAAGTCGCCGAGGCCGGTGCGGTGGCCGACCTGCTCGTCGATGGCCTCCGAGGTCGCCGGGCCGAGAACCACGTGCGCGGTGTCCCAGTCGCCTGGCACCAGCGCCTTGAGCAGGCGCTCACCGCCCTCGGCGCGCAGCCGCTCGATGCCCGCGGTGAGCCGCTCCCCGTCCGCCACCTCGGTCGTGCAGGCCGTGACCAGCGGCGCAGCCAGCAGCGCGGCCAGCAGCAGACCGCCGAACGGCCGCCGCGCGGTCCACCGCCCGAGCGCGAGTCCGGTCATGCCGCTGCTCCTCCGCCGCTCCGGCCGCGGTGTCCCCCGACCGCGGGGGCACGGTACTCGGCCCGGGCCAAGAGCAAGCCGCGGGCCGCACTCCCGCCGCGGACCCGTGGCGAATTCACGTCAGCGGCGGGGAGCGGGTCCTTCGGCTGGTCGGACCCGCACTGCGCGGGTCGGGCGCGGGTCGGGGGCTGGTCCGGGGCCAAGTTGGGGGTGCGATGGTCCCACCCTCGTTAGTCGGACCTCCATTGCTTTGATGACCTGCGGATTCTCCGCCGGGGGCGCGGTCGTACGGTGATCCGCGGGCGGGCTCGGCCGAGCCTTCCCGCTGTGGCAGGGCTCACGGAAGGGCCCGGTTTCGTGCCAGGATGGCGGTGAGCGTTCCCACCGGCCCCGGCCTTCCGCCCGGGCGCACACCCCGCGCCCCGCGGTGACCGCGGCCAGCCGGGCACGCCGCCACAAGCGGCGGTCCGGTGCGACACGAGGAGATCCGCATGTCCCCTGAACGATGGACACGCCCCGGAGACGAGACCGACACCGCGACCGGACCCCCTGCCGCTACCGCAGCGAAACCCACACGGGAGCAGGTGATCGCCGGTTTGCGCGCGACGAGTGAAGGTGGGGCTGACCTCGTTCAGCTCCTCAGCCCGGAAGGCCAGCGGGTCGAGCACCCCGCCTTCGACATCGATCTGACCGACGCGGAGCTGCGCGACCTGTACCGGGACATGGTGCTGGTGCGCCGCGCCGACCGGGAGGGCAACGCGCTCCAGCGCCAGGGGCAGCTCGGCATCTGGGTGCCGCTGCTGGGGCAGGAGGCCGCGCAGATCGGGGCCGGCCGCGCGCTGCGCTCGCAGGACATGGCCTTCCCGAGCTACCGGGAGCACGGCGTCGCGTGGTGCCGGGGCATCGACCCCACCGACCTGCTGGGCATCTTCCGCGGGACCGACCACGGCTCCTGGGACCCGATCGCCGCCGGGTTCCACCTGTACACGATCGTCATCGGCAACCAGTGCCTGAACGCCGCCGGGTACGCGATGGGCCAGCGCTTCGACGGCAAGGTCGGCGACGCCGACGGCGAGGCGACCATGGCGTTCTTCGGCGACGGCGCCACCAGCCAGGGCGACGTGCACGAGGCGATGGTGTGGGCGGCCGTCTACGACTCGCCGGTGGTGTTCTTCTGCCAGAACAACCAGTGGGCGATCTCCGAGCCGCTGGAGCGCCAGACCCGCGTCCCGATCTACCAGCGGGCCGCCGGCTACGGCTTCCCCGGCATCCGGGTGGACGGCAACGACGTGCTGGCCAGCCTCGCGGTCTCCCGGTGGGCGCTGGACGAGTGCCGCCAGGGCAACGGCCCGGTGCTCATCGAGGCCTACACCTACCGGATGGACGCGCACACCACCTCCGACGACCCGAGCCGCTACCGGCTCAGCGACGAGATGGAGGCGTGGAAGCTCAAGGACCCGATCGAGCGGCTGAAGGCGCACCTGCTGCGCGACCGGATCGCCGACGAGGACTTCGTGCGCTCGATCGACGCCGAGGCCGACGAGCTGGCGGCGCGGTTCCGGGACTTCTGCTTCAACATGCCCGAACCACCACCCGAGCGGATCTTCTCCGAGGTCTACGCGGAGGAGACGCCGCAGCTCGCCGGGCAGCGCGAGGACTACCTGCGCTACCTCGCCGGCTTCGCGGACGAGACGCTGGCGGGAGGTGTTCGCTGATGGCCGCGCCCGCGCTGGAGCGCCCGACCTCGGCGGAGTCGGGAACGCGCACGGTCACCATCGCCAAGGCCCTCAACATGGGGCTGCGGGCCGCGATGGAACGCGACCCGAAGGTGCTGGTGATGGGGGAGGACGTCGGCAAGCTCGGCGGCGTCTTCCGGATCACCGACGGCCTGCAGAAGGACTTCGGCGAGCACCGGGTGCTGGACACCCCGCTGGCCGAGTCCGGGATCATCGGCACCGCGATCGGCCTGGCCATCCGCGGCTACCGGCCGGTGTGCGAGATCCAGTTCGACGGGTTCATCTTCCCCGGCTTCGACCAAATCGTCTCCCAGCTCGCCAAGCTGCACTTCCGCAGCCAGGGCAAGGTGAAGGTGCCGATCGTGGTGCGGGTGCCCTTCGGCGGCGGGATCGGCGCGGTGGAGCACCACTCGGAGTCGCCCGAGTCGCTGTTCGCGCACGTCGCCGGGCTCAAGGTGGTGTCCTGCTCGAACCCGGCCGACGCCTACTGGATGCTCCAGCAGGCCATCGACTCCGACGACCCGGTGCTGTTCTTCGAACCCAAGCGCCGCTACTACGAGAAGGCGGAGCTGGACCTGTCGGCCGCCCCGCCGCCGCTGCTCACCTCGCAGGTGCGGCGCACCGGGTCGAAGGTGACCGTGGCCGGGTACGGCCCGGTGATGCGGACCTGCCTGGACGCGGCGACCGCCGCCGAGGAGGAGGGCCTCGACCTGGAGGTCGTGGACCTGCGGACGCTGTCCCCGCTGGACCTGGCGCCGGTGTTCGAGTCGGTGCGCCGCACCGGTCGGCTGGTGCTGGTCAGCGAGGCGCCGTCGGAGTCGTCGGTGACCTCGGAGATCGCGACCCGGGTGCAGCAGGAGTGCTTCTACTCGCTGGAGGCACCGGTGCTGCGCGTGACCGGTTTCGACGCGCCGTACCCGCCGAGCAAGCTGGAGGAGGGCTTCCTGCCCGACCTCGACCGGGTGCTGGACGCGGTCGACCGCTCGCTCGCCTACTGATCCTGCTCGCGCGTTCAGCGGGCCCGCCGCGCGGCGGGCCCGCGAGGGAGTCGTCGATGGCACAGCTCAAGCACTTCCCCCTGCCCGACGTCGGGGAGGGGCTCACCGAAGCGGAGATCCTCGGCTGGAAGGTCCAGGCCGGGGACACCGTGACCGTCAACCAGGTCATCGTGGAGATCGAGACCGCGAAGGCCGCGGTCGAACTGCCGTGCCCGTGGGCGGGCACGGTGCACCAACTGCTCGTCGAACCGGGGCAGACGGTGGAGGTCGGGTCGCCGATCATCGCCATCGACCTGGACCCGGCCTCGGCGGAGGCCGCCGAGCAGCCCGCCGAGGAGGGCGAGTCCAACGGCCAGGTGGCCAACCTCGTCGGGTACGGGCCGCGGGCCAGCAGCGGCAAGCGCCGCCCGCGCAAGGCGGGCTCGGCCGGGGCCGCGCAGCAGGCGGTGCAGGGGGCCATGCAGGGCGCCGCACCGGCCGCCACCGAGGTCGCCGAGCCGGAACCGGCGCCGGAGCCGCAGCCGACCGCCCCGGAGCGCTCCGGCGGGTACGTGCCGCTGGCCAAGCCGCCGGTGCGCAAGCTCGCCAAGGACCTCGGGGTGGACCTGCACGTGCTGCACGGGTCCGGCGACGGCGGCGTGATCACCCGCGAGGACGTGCGGACGGCCGCCGAGCCGGAGCCGGTGCGGCCCGGGGCGCGGGAGCCCGGAACTCGGGAGCCCGGGGCTCGGGAACCCGGCGCTCGGGAGCACAGGGTGCCGGTCAAGGGCGTCCGCAAGGCCACCGCGCAGGCGATGGTGGACAGCGCCTTCACCGCGCCGCACGTCACCGAGTTCCTCACCGTCGACGTGACGCCGATGATGGAGCTGCGCGAGCGGCTCAAGGCGCACCCGGGGTTCCGGGACGTGCGGGTCTCGCCGCTGGCCTTCGCGGCCAAGGCGGTGTGCCTGGCGGCGCGCCGGACCCCGGACGTCAACGCCACCTGGGACGAGCCGGCCGGGGAGATCGTCTACAAGGACTACGTGCACCTGGGGATCGCGGCGGCCACCCCGCGCGGTCTGGTGGTGCCCAAGGTCCGCGACGCCGACGGCATGTCGCTGCGCGAGCTGGCCGAAGCGCTGGAGCAGCTCACCGCCACCGCGCGGGAGGGCCGCACCTCGCCCGAGGCGCTGCGCGACGGGACGTTCACCATCACCAACGTCGGCGTCTTCGGCGTCGACACCGGCACGCCGATCCTCAACCCGGGTGAGTCGGCGATCCTGGCGCTGGGCGCGGTCCGGGACATGCCGTGGGTGGTCGACGGCCAGGTGGTGCCGCGCAAGGTCTGCCAGCTCGCGCTGAGCTTCGATCACCGCGTGGTGGACGGCGAGCAGGGCTCCCGCTTCCTCGCCGACGTCGGCGCCCTGCTGTCCGACCCGAGCATGGCCATCACCTACTGACCACGTCCGGGTGATCCTGGCCAGGTGAGGGGCACCCTTGCCCAAGTAACTGGGACAAGGGTGCCCCTCACTCACAACTCTTTCGGGTGACGATCAGGTGCGGTGGTGCTCCTCGACGCCGCGGTCGGGGGTCCAGCGGCGGATCACCAGGTGGGTCCGTTCCGGGCTGAGACCGGTGGTGACGACCTCGGCGAGGTCCAGGCGGAACAGGTGGGAGTCCGCGCTCGGCGGCCGGACCTGCGCCACCCACTCGCGGTGCTCGGCGCCGGTGACCTCGACCGCGGTCCCGGCCAGCTTGCAGTCCGGACCGTCGGCCAGCTCGTCGGCCGGATCGGCGTGGACCGCGCACCGCCCGTCGCGGCGCAGGTCCAGCGCCTTGCGGGAGCGCGGCATCGAGCCGAGCACCAGGTCGGCGCCCCGCCAGTCGAGCTCGGTGCCGCTGACCCGGGGCGAGCCGTCCGCCCGCAGCGTCGCGAGCACGTGGTGCCGGTGCGCGGTCAGCCGCGCGCGGACCGCGTCGGCCATGTCGGGTGCTCGCTCTTCGAATTCCTGCCACGTGACCATGCCGGTCATCGTGCTGGCGATACCGGACGTCCGCTGTCGTGCTTCGGAGCGGGCGGGTCCGGGCCCGTGGGCGGACCCGCCCGCCGGGCTCACTCCGGCTTGCGGCGGCGGCCGCCCTTGCGCGGTGACTCGGCGCCGTCGTCCTCCGCGGCGCCCTCGTCCTCGGCGAGGTCGAAGGCGTGCTGGTCGAAGTCGTGGATGTCGAGCTGCGGCAGCCCGAGTTCGGCGGTCAGTTCGCCGAAGATCGGCGTGTTCGGGTCTGACGTGGTCTTGCTCATGGATCGGCCCTCCCAGATCGCTGTGCCGACGACCGGAGCGGAGGTCTCCGGTCAGCTCGTGGCCCGCCGGACCGGTGGAGGCGGGCGGACCGAATACGGTACTCACCCGTTCGGCCTAACATTGTCGCCGCCCCCGAACCGGACCCGATCATGGCCCCCCCGCGAATCGTGCACCGGGCGAGTACAACCAGCGACTCGGGACGGCCATTCCGCGCCGTGTCGAACGCCACTCCCCGCTCGCTGCCTGATCGTGCTACTCGCGCGGCGCGGCGGGCGGGACCGGATCACCATCAGCAGCGGTCGGTGCTCCCCCCGCCGTGGCCGGCCCCCGTGCCGGTCACCCAGGGCGCCGCGGGCCGTATCCCACGCTGCGGCCCGCGGCGCCCGCTCACCCGGTCGCCTCGGCGCGGGTCCGCGCGGTGGTGCGGTCCGGGTGCAGCCGGTCCAGCTCGGCGTTGACCGCGGCGCCGACCAGCACCGCGAGCGCGGTCACGTAGACCCACAGCAGCACCGCGATCGGGGCCGACAGGGTGCCGTAGAGCGGGCTGTTCTCGATGGTCAGCGCCAGGTAGCCGCGCAGGCCGGCGCTGCCGCCGACCCACACCAGCAGGGCCACCGCGGCGCCGGGCAGGTGCTCCCGCCACGGCGTGCGGACCGGCACCGACAGCGCGTAGAGCGTCGCCAGGAACAGCGTGGACAGCAGCAGCACCGCGGGCCAGTACACCCACCGGATCAGCGCGTCGGCGGCGGGCAGGAGCTGGACCAGCACGTTCGGGCCGACGGCGAGCAGCGGCACCAGGGCGACCCCGGCGACCAGCCCGAGCGCGTAGAGCGCGACGGACATGGCCCGCTGCCGGATCACGCCGCGCTGCCCGCTGAGGTCGTAGAGCACGGTGATCGCGTCGATGTAGACGTTCAGCGCCCGGGACCCGGACCACAGCGCCACCACGAAGCCGACCGCGCTGACCCCGGCGCGCCCGGTGCCGAGCACGTCGTCCAGCGCCGGGCGCACCACCTCGGCGACCGACCGCGGCGAGAGCACCGCGCCGGCCCCGCCGAGGATCAGCTCCCGGACCTGGCCGAGGGTGTCGGCGCCGAGCGCCCCGGCGAGGTAGCCGAGCAGCCCGACGAGCCCGAGCAGCAGCGGCGGCAGCGAGAGCAGGGTGAAGAACGCCGCCTCACCGGCCAGCCCGGTGATCCGGTTGCGCGAGCTGGTCACGACGGTGCCGACCGCCAGCCGCCCGGCTGCGGTCCGCCCGGCCCACCGCGCCGCTCCCGCCAACCGGCCCTCGGTCAGCCGTGCCGCCCACATCCGCGCTCCCGTCCCCGACGTCCGTTCCGCCCCCTGCTGATTCCCGGTGACCCCGGCACGTCACGGTGTAGTGACACAGATCACGTAACTTGGGAGGGCGTCGGGTTCCCCGGCCTGCGGTGCCCGCGCGCCCGGGAACGATCACCGCGCGCCCACACCGGGTACCCCGTTGTCCGGCTTGCGCCGCCCGGCCCGGCGCTGGTAACCGGCGGCGCGCGATTCGCGATTCCGCACTAGCCGGGAGTGACCGGAAATGGTCCGTTCCGGCCACGGCTTCGGCATTCGAATGAGCGCGGGGGTCGGCTGGACGGTCAAGATCGGCATCGCTAGAGTTCGTCGCGTCCACAGCGATTCCCGCGGCGATTGGCATGGAGGGCACCCATGACAACGCGCGACGGCAGTGGTCGTCCGGAACCCGGTGCGACCAGGTCCGACGGCGTCCCGGCAGCACGGCGGCAACGTGCGCGGCACCCGTTCCGCGCCTTCTCCGGAACGAAATACGAATAGTCTCCGCGAATTCACCGGAATCCGCGTCCCGCAATTCACGCCATCCCTGGGGGGTGCGCGGTTGAATCGACCTGACCAACCGGTTCTCCGCGCACCCGAACTCACTGCGTCCGGTCCGCGCCACACCCCGGATGAGTGAGCAGCGAGGGGCGCCCCCGTCCTCGGATCTCCGACGGGGGCGCCTCCCGCCTCCCACGTGAGCTGAGTGAGGGGCCCCCTTGCCCAAGTAACTCGGACAAGGGGGCCCCTCACCTACGTCCAGAGGTCATCGGCCCGCTGGGCAGTGCGACGGCTAGGCGCGTGCCGGGAGGGCGATCTCGCCGTGGGCGGCCCGCTGCGCGATGTCGGTGCGGTAGTGCGCGCCGGGCAGGTGGACCCGGGAGACCCGGTGGTAGACCTCGGTGCGCGCGGCCTCCAGGTCGGGGCCGGTGGCCACCACGGACAGCACCCGGCCGCCCGCGGACAGCACCGCGCCGTCCTCCCGGCGGCGGGTGCCGGAGTGCAGCACGCCCGGGGCGTCGCCGCCCTGGATGGTGTCGTCGACGCGCGGTCGGCCCGGGTAGCCCTCGGCGGCCAGCACCACCGCGACCGCGTAGCCCGGCTCCCACACCAGCGGCGGCTGCGCGGCGAGCTCGCCGGTGGCCACGGCGTGCAGCACGGTGGCCAGCGGCGTCTGGAGCAGCGCCAGCACGGCCTGGGTCTCGGGGTCGCCGAACCGGCAGTTGAACTCGATGACCTGCGGTCCGTCCGAGGTCAGCGCCAGGCCCGCGTAGAGCAGGCCGCTGAACGTCGCCCCGCGCCGGTCCAGCTCGTCGACGGTGGGCTGCACGACGGTGCGCACCACCTCGTCGACCAGGCCCTCCGGCGCCCACGGCAGCGGCGCGTAGGCGCCCATGCCGCCGGTGTTGGGCCCGGCGTCGTCGTCGCCGACCCGCTTGAAGTCCTGCGCGGGCACCAGCGGCACCACCGTGGTGCCGTCGACGAAGCAGAACAGGGACGCCTCGGGGCCGTCCAGGAAGCTCTCCAGCAGCACCGGGTGGCCGCCGTCGAGCAGCGTCAGCGCGTGCGCCCGCGCGTCGTCGAAGTCGCGGGTGACCAGCACGCCCTTGCCCGCGGCCAGCCCGTCGTCCTTGACCACCCAGGTGGGGCCGAAGCGGGCCAGCGCGGCGTCCAGCTTCGCCGGGTTGTCCACGATCTCGCCCTGCGCGGTCGGCACCCCGGCCGCCTCCATGACGTCCTTGGCGAACGCCTTCGAGCCCTCGATGCGGGCGGCGGCCCCGGACGGCCCGAAGCAGGGGACGCCCGCTTCGCGCACCGCGTCGGCCGCCCCGGCGACCAGCGGCACCTCGGGCCCGAAGACCACCAGGTCGGCGTGCCAGCGGGTCGCCAGGTCGACTACCTGGCGCGGTTTGGCCACGTCGACGGCGTAGGACTCGGCGAGCGCGGCGGTCCCGGCGTTGCCCGGGGCGCAGGCGAGCGCCGTCACCTGCGGGTCGCGGGAGAGCGCCAGCACGATCGCGTGTTCCCGGCCGCCGGCACCGATCACGAGGATTCGCACGAACCGCAGCGTAGAGCGTGGGACGCGGCGCGGTGGCCAGGCCCCCGACTACCGCGCGTGGTGATGCTGTCCCCGTTCGTTCACCCGGGTGTCGCCCGATCGCTCGCAGACGGTCGATTGCGGAGCGCAGGGTTCTGGCCGAACGTGCGACTGCCGGTCGCAGCGCGCGACCCGCACCGACAGGAGGTCACCCCATGACGATCCCGGCTCGACTGACGGCGCTGGCCGTCACCGGGGCGGCGGTGCTGGGCCTGGTCGCCCAGACCGGCGCGAGCGCGGCCCCCGTCCGGCCGCCGCACCAGCACGTGGACGAGATCGACGTCTACGGCCACCGGGGCGCCTCCGGCTACCGGCCCGAGCACACCCTCGCCGCCTACGAGCTCGCCGCCCGGATGGGTGCCGACTTCATCGAGCCGGACCTGGTGCCGACCAAGGACGGCCACCTCGTCGCCCGGCACGAGAACGAGATCAGCGGCACCACCGACGTCGCCGAGCGCCCGGAGTTCGCCGACCGCAAGACCACCAAGGTCGTCGACGGCACCGCGATCACCGGCTGGTTCACCGAGGACTTCACCCTCGCCGAGCTCAAGACGCTTCGCGCCGTGGAGCGCATCCCCGAGCTGCGCCCGAACAACACGATCTACGACGGCCGGTTCGAGGTCCCCACCCTCCAGGAGGTGCTGGACCTGCGCGCCCGGCTCTCCCGCGAGCTCGGCCGCGAGATCGGCGTCGCGCCCGAGACCAAGCACCCCAGCTACTTCGCCGCCATCGGGCTGCCGCTGGAACCGAGGCTGGCCGACGTGCTCGACCGCAACCGGCTCAACCACCCGCGCGCCAAGGTCGCCGTGCAGTCCTTCGAGGTCGGCAACCTGAAGCGGCTCGACCGGGAGGTGCGGGTCCGGCTGGTGCAGCTGATCAGCTCCAGCGGCGCCCCGCAGGACTTCATCGAGGCCGGTGACCCGCGCACCTACGCCGACCTGGTCACCCCCGAAGGGCTGCGGGAGATCGCCGGCTACGCCGACGTGATCGGGCCGGACACCAAGGTCGTGCTGCCGGTCGACGAGCGGGGCTTCCTCACCGAGCCCACCGAGGTGGTGGCCGACGCGCACCGCGCCGGTCTGGACGTCGTGCCCTACACCGTCCGCGCCGAGAACGAGTTCCTGCCCGCCGACTTCCGGTCCTCCGCCGACCCGGCCGCCCACGGCGACGTGTTCGCCTTCTACGAGGCGCTGTTCGACCAGGGCGTCGACGGGATCTTCAGCGACCACCCGGACACCGCCGTGCTCGCCGCCCAGGAGCACGCGCGGCGCTGACCGCAACCGGGCGCTGACCGCAACCGGGCGCGGCGGCCACCGGGCGGCCTAACCTCCGCGGAGGAGGTGACGCCCGGTGGCCGCACTGCTGCTCGTGCTGATCGGTGCCCTGCTGGTCACGGCGGTGGCGCGCAGCCGCGAGATCGCGGCCCCGCTGCTGCTCGTGCTCGTCGGGCTGGCCGTGTCGCTGATCCCGGGCGTCGACGAACCGCACATCCCGCCCGAGGCGCTGCTGACCGTGGTGCTGCCGCCGCTGCTCTACGCCGCGGCGCTGGAGAGCTCCTACCTGAACTTCCGGGCCCGCATCCGGCCGATCGCGCACCACGGCGTGCTCCAGGTCGTCGTCACCACCGCGGTCATCGGCTGGATCGCCTCCGTGCTGGTGCCGGAGCTGCCGCTGTCCTCCGCGCTGGTGCTCGGCGCCGTGGTCGCCCCGCCCGACGCGGTGACCGCCGCGGCCATCGGCCGCCAGCTCAAGCTGCCGCGCGGGATCATGACGGTGCTCGGCGGCGAGAGCCTGATCAACGACGCCGCCGCGCTCACGCTCTACCGGATGGCCATCGCCGCCGTCGCGGGCACCGCGCCCAGCTTCGCGCACGGCGCCGGGATGTTCGCGCTCGCCGTGGGCGTCGGGATCCTCGTCGGGCTGGTGCTGGGGGTGCTCGCCCACACCGCCCGCACCCACGTGCCGGACGTGCAGGTGTCCACCGTGCTCGGCGTGCTGGTGCCGTTCGTCGCCTACCTGCTGGCCGAGCAGTTCCACGGCTCCGGGGTGCTGGCGGTGGTCACCGCCGGGCTCTACGTCGGGCACAACCAGCCGCGCGCGCGGTCGGCGGGCCGGTTGCAGGAGCAGACCGTGTGGGCGTCGATCAACCTGCTGCTGGAGAGCCTGGTGTTCGCCCTGATCGGGCTCCAGCTCCACGAGGTCGTCAACGAGGTCGGCCAGCGCCGCGACATCGGCCTGCTGGTCGTCGACGGGCTCCTGCTGCTGCTGGCCACGATGGCCTTCCGGGTGCTGTGGATGTACGGGTCGAACCTGGTCCCCGGGCTGCCCGCGCTGGTGCGGCGCGGTGCCACCGGCGGGCGGTGGCGGCGCACGGCGGTGCTGTCCTGGACCGGGATGCGCGGCGTGGTGACGCTGGCCGCCGCGGGCGCCGTCCCCTACACCACGGCCGACGGCGCGGAGTTCCCCGCGCGCAACGCCATCCAGTTCCTCGCGTTCGTGATCACCGTCGGCACCATCCTGATCCAGGGGACCACGCTGCCGTGGGTGATCCGGCGGCTGCAGGTGTCCGACCCGCGGGAGACCGAGCGCGACGACCGCGCGGAGGCCGGCGCCCGCCGCACCGCGACCGCCGCCGCGCTGCGCCACCTCGACGAGCTGCGCCCGGCCGACCTCGGCTACGACGAGCAGCGCTTCCACCGCGTCGTCAACCGGATGAAGGGCCTGATCGAGCACCAGGGGATGACCGCGGCCGAGCAGATCGGCCGCACCCCCGCCGAACGCGCCGACACCACCGGCAAGAAGTTCGCCGAGCTGCGCCGCGACCTGCTCGAAGTGGAACGCCGCGCGATGGCCGACGAGCGCGACGCGGGCCGCATCGACGACGAGGTCCTGCGCCGCGTGCTCCGCGAACTCGACATGCAGGAAGCCGCCCTCGACTCCTCCTGGCGCAACCGCTGACCCACCCGCGAACTGGGTGAGGGGCACCTTCATCCGACCATGCCGGATGAAGGTGCCCCTCACTCACAACACGACCAGGTGAGACAAGCGGCGCGAGCCGCTTCCAGCCCACGCACGCGCGAAACCCGATCACCGTCAGGCAAGCGGCGAAAGCCGCTTCCGCAGTACCCCACCCTCGCAGCTTGCACCGCCGCGGGTTCTCAGCTGTCTTCTCGCGAGGACGCCCTGTTGCCGTGTATTGACATACATCACGAAGGGCGCCCGGAGCGAGAAGACAGCTGAGGTTCCGCCACCGGCACCGCCCCGCAAAACGACCACCACACCCTCACGCCATCGTGTGGCGGACGATTGTTTGGTCCCTGCCCGGGCCCACCCCGATGGCCGACATCCGGGCGCCGGAGAGCTCCTCCAGGCGCAGCACGTAGGACCGGGCGTTGGCGGGCAGGTCCTCGAAGGTGCGGGCGTGGCTGATGTCCTCCCACCAGCCCGGCATCTCCTCGTACACCGGCACCGCGTGGTGCACGCCGGTCTGGGTCATCGGCATCTCGGTGACCCGCTCGCCGTCGACGTCGTAGGCCACGCACACCGGGATGGTCTCCAGGCCGGAGAGCACGTCGAGCTTGGTGAGGAAGTAGTCGGTGATGCCGTTGACCCGGGTCGCGTAGCGCGCGATGACCGAGTCGAACCAGCCGGTGCGCCGCGAGCGGCCGGTGGTGACGCCGAACTCGCCGCCCTGCTTGCGCAGGTTCTCGCCCGCCTCGTCGGTCAGCTCGGTGGGGAACGGGCCGGCGCCGACCCGCGTCGTGTACGCCTTGAGGATGCCGATCACCGCGTTGATCCGGGTCGGCCCGATGCCCGATCCGGCGCTGGCGCCGCCCGCCGTGGGGTTCGAGGAGGTGACGAACGGGTAGGTGCCGTGGTCGACGTCGAGCAGGGTGCCCTGCGAGCCTTCCAGCAGCACGGTCTCGCCGCGCTCCAGCGCCTGGTTGATCTCCAGCTTGGTGTCGGCGATCCGGGAGGCGAACCGCTCGGCCTGGCCGAGCACCGTGTCCACCACCTCGTCGACGTCCAGCGCGCGCCGGTTGTAGACCTTGACCAGGATCTGGTTCTTGACGTCGAGGGCGGCCTCGACCTTCTGCCGCAGGATCTTCTCGTCCAGCAGGTCCTGGGCGCGGACCCCGACCCGGGCGATCTTGTCCTGGTAGCAGGGCCCGATGCCGCGGCCGGTGGTGCCGATCTGCTTCTTGCCCAGGTAGCGCTCGGTGACCCGGTCGATCGCCACGTGGTACGGCATGATCAGGTGCGCGTCGGCGGACAGCAGCAGGCGGGAGGTGTCCACGCCGCGCTCCTCCAGCCCGGCGAGCTCCTCCAGCAGCACGCCCGGGTCGACCACCACGCCGTTGCCGATCACGTTGGTCACGCCGGGCGTGAGGATGCCCGACGGGATCAGGTGCAGCGCGAAGTCCTGCCCGTCCGGCAGCACCACGGTGTGACCCGCGTTGTTGCCGCCCTGGTAGCGGACGACCCACTGCGCCTGCTCGCCGAGCAGGTCGGTCGCCTTACCCTTGCCCTCGTCGCCCCATTGGGCTCCGATCAGCACGATCGCCGGCATCTGCAACTCCAAACCGGGCGGGGAAGCCGCCAACGTGTCCGACCACTGCCGGTCGATCAGGGTAAACCAGGAGCAGAACGTGAGTACCACCGCATTGTCCTGCGGAAACGACCACCGCGCAGAGCGCCCGTCCGGTCACGGTGTGCGATGGACCGAGGTACCGGCCGTGCCGGGGCGCGCCGAGATCGATCCGCTGCTCGACGCCGGGCGGATCGTGGTGCACGGCACCGACGCCGACCTGGCCGCCGTGGTGCTGCGGATGCTGCGCAAGCAGCGGCTCGCGGACCTGGTCGTGGCCTACGTGCCGGTGGCCGACTCCCCGGTCGCGCGGCTGTGGGGGCTGACCCCGGGCGACCTGGACCGCGCGATGACCGCGCCCGGCCGTCCGGCGCCGCTGGTCCGGGACGACTCCGGCGGGGTGCTGCTGGGCTCCGGCGTCGTCGCCCCGATCACCGGTCAGGTCTACTGCGACGACCAGCGGGTGCTCAACGGGCCGGCGCGGCGCCTGGTGGTCTCGCCCGATCCGGCGGCGACCCCGCTGCCCGAGTCGACCTCGGACCCGCTGAGCACCCAGCTCGAACCGGCCACCGACGGACTGCTGGTCACCGCGGTGCGGCGCGGGCTGATGCGCAGGCAGCAGGTCGCGCGCGGGCGCGCGGTGCAGGCGAGCTTCCGCGCCGCGACCGTGCACCGCGACGGCCTGGCGCACCCGCGCCCGGCGGAGAAGTGGGTCTGGTACCGCCACACCGAGGACCTCCTGCTGGCTCGGTGATGGTGTGGTGGTCGTTTTGCGGAGCGGTGCGGGTGGCGGAACCTCAGCGGCCTTCTCGCTCCGGGCGCCCTTCTTGATGTATTCCAATACACGGCATCAGGGCGTCCTCGCGAGAAGGCCGCTGAGAACCCGCGGCGGTGCAAGCTGCGAGGGTGGGGCAAAGCGGAAGCGGCTTTCGCCGCTTGCCTGACGGTGGTTGCTGGTGGCGCGTGCGTGGGCGCGTGCGTGCGGACGCGGCTGGCACCGCTTGTCTGGTGGCGGGCCTTGGTTTGTCGCTGAGGTGGGTGATGTCGGACTGCGCCATCGGTGGCGGTTTCACGTCAGGTCACCTGGTCGACACGCTCGGGCATTGCTCCGTCCACCGGGCTCGGTCATCGTCTGATCAGGCCGATCGCCTGATACGACGCCCACTCGGAGGCACCCATGGCAGTCCACCGATCGTTGCGCGCGACCCTCACCGCCCTCCCGCTCACGGCCCTGCTCGGCCTGGCGCCGACCGCCTCGGCCGTGGCCGAGCCGCCCGGCATCCCGACTCCCGGGACCGCGAAGTCCCAGCTCGCCGAGCTCACCGTCGCCCCCGAAGGTTCCATGGACGGCTACAGCCGGGACCGCTTCCCGCACTGGAGCTCCCACCCGGACAACTGCAACACCCGCGAGGTGGTGCTCAAGCGCGACGGCGACGGCGTGCAGGTGGGCACCGACTGCTACCCGACGGCCGGGTCCTGGTCCAGCCCCTACGACGGCGCCACCTGGCAGCAGCCCTCCGATGTGGACATCGACCACGTGGTGCCGCTGGCCGCCGCGTGGCGCTCCGGCGCGGCCGACTGGACCGACGACCGCCGCGAGCAGTTCGCCAACGACCTCGACGGCCCGCAGCTCATCGCCGTCACCGACAACGTGAACCAGAGCAAGGGCGACCAGACGCCGGACGAGTGGATGCCGCCGGAGGCCGGCTACCACTGCACCTACGCCGCGATGTGGATCGCGACCAAGCACAAGTGGCAGCTCACCGTCTCCGACGCCGAGAAGTCCAGCCTGGCGAGCACGCTCAGCGGGTGCTGACGCACCGACGTGGGGAGGGTTCCCGATGACCGCGGAGGTGCTGCGCTCCTCGCTGACCGCGCCCCCCGGCGGGGTGCGGACCGACGAGGTCGGCGTGATCACCGGTGACCTCGAACTCGCCACCGAGTGCGAGGCCGGTGCGGTGGTGGTGTGGCTGCGCTACGCGGGGGCCGACGAGTGGTACCGGATCTCCGGCGCCGACGTCGAGCTGCACGACGCGCGCGACCACGCCGCCCTGCACCGCGCCCTCGCCGCCGTCCTGCACCGGCCCGCGGGCTGACGGCGCCGGCTGACCGGGCGCTCAGTCGAGCATCGCGGTGGCCTGCACCTCGACCAGGTGCTCGGGCAGGTCCAGCGCCGCGACGCCCAGCATGGTCAGCGGCGGGACGGCGGTGGTCCCCAGCGCCGCCTTCGCCCGGTCGATGCCCGCCAGCAGCGCGGGCATCTTGTCCGGGTGCCAGTCGACGACGTAGAGGGACAGCCGCACCACGTCGTCGAAGGTGCCGCCGACCGCGGCCAGCGCGATGCCGACGTTGCGGTAGCAGCGCTCGACCTGCGCCCCGAGGTCGCCCGCGCCGACCACGACCTCGTCGGCGTCCCAGGAGACCTGCCCGGCGATGGAGACCAGCTTCGTCCCCGTCGCGATCGACACGTGCCGGTAGACGTCGATCTCCGGCAATCCGGCGGGGTGCACCGTGCTCACGGCCATGCTGTCGCCCTCCTCGTGCGAGACCACGCGGTCTCTTGCGGTTACTCGATCACCGTAGGAGAGTGTGCGCTGACGTGGAAGAACGCACTTTTCAGTGACTGGGGAACCTCATGGTGACCAAGCAGGGCAGCGGCACGGCCGACGACGCGGACCTCCGGCGCGCGGATTCCCTGGCGCGGGAGATCTTCTCCGACGTCGCCAACAAGTGGGCGCTGCTGATCATCGACGTGCTGGCCGGGCGCACCCGGCGGTTCAGCGAGCTCCGCGACGAGGTCGAGGGCATCAGCCACAAGATGCTCACCCAGAACCTGCGGATGCTGGAGCGCAACGGCCTGGTCGAGCGCACCGTCCACCCGACCGTGCCGCCGCGCGTCGACTACGCCCTCACCGGCCCCGGCCTGGCGCTGCGCGGGACGGTCGACGCGATGTGCGACTGGACCCACCAGCACATCACCCACATCGAGCAATCCCGCAACCGCTTCGACACCTGAGCTCCGCACCGCCCGAGCACGAGCCGACCACCGCCAGGCAAGCGGCGCGAGCCGCTTCCGCCTTACCCCACCCTCGCCACTGGCACCGCCGCGGGTTCTCAGCGGTCTTCTCGCGAGGACGCCCTGACGCTGTGTACGCGCTTGTACATGAGGAAGGGCGCCCGGAGCGAGAAGGCCGCTGAGGTTCCGCCACCGGCACCCCCAAGCAACATGACCACGAAACTCCCGCAGATCACTCAACTTCCGGATGTAGAGGTGGTAGGGCCGCACTGGCTTCTGTTCTGCTCAGCCCGCTGGCCTGGAGCAGGTCCACCGCGATCGAGCGGACCTGGAGCACCACGACCTGCATCGAGAAGTCGCCCTCGCCGAGCAGCTCGACGGTGGACCGGCGGGCGACCGACCGGGCGGCTTCGCGCGCCTGCATCGGTTCCGCGCCGCTGGCCAGTTCGTCGCGCAGCAGCACCACCGCCCCGGCGAGCTCCTCGAGCAGGCCGGGCAGCGGTCTGGGCACGGGTTCGTCGTCGCGCAGCGCCGCCATCGCGCGTCTGGCGAGCACGCGGGTGTTGCGCAACGCCCGGTCGATCGGGGTGGAGGCGGATTCGTAGCGCTGGAGCTCGCCGCGGCTGCGCCAGCGGATCGGGGCGAATCGGGAGATCTCCAGCCCGGCTTCCAGCGCGGTGCGGAACTCCTCGACGAGCCGCTGGCTCTTGCGGGCGTCGGCCAGCACGTCGGAGGCGCGTTCCACGTCGCTGCGGGAGACCGCGCCCGCGATGCCGCGCAGCGCGTCGGCGAGCGCGCCGAGCACCAGGCGACCGTTGCGGTGCGCCACCGCCAGCGGGTTGGCGGGCAGCAGCGCGGCGACGACGAAGCCGACCAGCCCGCCGATCGCCGCGTCGAGCATGCGGGTGAGCCCGCCGGCGCTGGCCGGGGGCAGCAGCGTCGCCACCAGCACCGAGGACGAGGCGGCTTGCAGCACGATGATCGCGCCGCTGTCCAGCAGCACGGCGGTGCTCATCGCCAGCGCCACGACCAGCGCGATCTGCCAGGAGCCGGTCCCGATGAACGAGATCAGGATGTCGCCGACGCCGATGCCGATGCTGACGCCGACGACGAGTTCCAGCGCACGCCGCATCCGCTGGCCGAGCGACACGCCCAGCGAGATGACGGCGGCGATCGGCGCGAAGAACGGCTTCGGGTGCTCGACGACCTCGGTCGCCAGGAACCAGGCGAGCCCGGCCGCGATCGCGCACTGCACGATCGGCACCCCGGTGCGCAGCAACCTGCGGATCCGGCGGATGACTTCCTCGCGCAAACGCAACACGGGCGCCATTGTCCGCCAACCCGGCCCGCTCCGGGCGCGACACCCGGAGCGGACGGGCGAGGTCACGCCAAGCCGGTGGCCTCCAGCGCGGCCTCGTCGCTGTCCAGGAGCAGTTGCCTGCACCGGTCGAACTCGTCGGTCTCGCCGATCTCGCGGGCGGCCTTGGCCAGCGCGGCCACCGAGCGGAGCACGCCGCGGTTGGGCTCGTGCCGCCACGGCACCGGCCCGAAGCCCTTCCACCCCGCCTTGCGCAGCGCGTCCAGCCCGCGGTGGTAACCGGTCCGGGCGTAGGCGTAGGCGGCGACCGGCTCACCGGCCTCCAGCGCGGCCTCGGCCAGCGACGCCCAGGCGGCGCTGAACGCCGGGTGCCCGGCGGCCACCCGCGACGGGTCGGTGCCGGTGTCGAGCTCCTGCTGCGCGGCCTCGTCGGTGGGCAGCAGCGTTTCCGGCGGTTCGAGCAGGTTTCGGTTCGTCATGGGCGCAATCCTGTCATCCGCGCGAGTCGGCGGTCGGGCACCGCCGGAATGCACCCGTCCAGGTGAGACCGAACGGAGTGAGGGGCACCCTTGCCCAACATACTGGGACAAGGGTGCCCCTCACTCAGGACACGAACGGGACTCAGGACACGAACGGGTGGTTCAGCCCGCGAGCATCCGGCCGGCGGACTTGAGCGTCTCGCAGGCGTTGGCGACGCGGGCGGCCATCGCCTGCTCGGCGACCTTGAGGTAGCTGCGCGGGTCGTAGACCTTCTTGTTGCCGACCTCGCCGTCCACCTTGAGCACGCCGTCGTAGTTCTTCAGCATGTGGTCGGCGATCGGCCGGGTGAAGGCGTACTGGGTGTCGGTGTCGATGTTCATCTTGATGACGCCGTAGGACACCGCCTCGTGGATCTCCTCCAGCAGCGAGCCGGACCCGCCGTGGAAGACCAGGTCGAACGGCTTGGAACCGGCGGGCAGCCCGAGCTTCTCGGCGGCGACCTCCTGGCCCTGCTTCAGGATCTCCGGGCGCAGCTTGACGTTGCCCGGCTTGTAGACGCCGTGCACGTTGCCGAAGGTCGCGGCCAGCAGGTAGCGGCCCTTCTCGCCGTTGCCGAGGGTCGCCACGGTGCGCTCGTAGTCGCCGGGCGCGGTGTAGAGCTTCTCGTTGATGTCGTTGGCGACGCCGTCCTCCTCGCCACCGACGACGCCGACCTCGATCTCCAGCACGATCTTCGCCTTGGCCGCCTGGTCGAGCAGCTCGGAGGCGATCTCCAGGTTCTCGGTCAGCTCCACCGCCGAGCCGTCCCACATGTGCGACTGGAACAGCGGGTTCTCGCCCCGGTCGACGCGCTCCTGGCTGACCTTGATCAGCGGCCGGACGAAGCCGTCCAGCTTGTCCTTCGGGCAGTGGTCGGTGTGCAGGGCGATGTTCACCGGGTACTTCGCCGCGACCACGTGGGCGTACTCGGCGAGCGCGGTCGCGCCGGTGACCATGTCCTTGACCTTGGTCCCGGAGGCGAATTCCGAGCCCCCGGTGGAGAATTGGATGATGCCGTCGCTCTCGGCCTCGGCGAACCCGCGCAGCGCCGCGTTGAGCGTCTCCGACGAGGTCACGTTGATGGCCGGGTAGGCGAATTCTCCCGCCTTGGCCCGGTCCAGCATCTCCGCGTAGACCTCGGGGGTCGCGATGGGCATCGGTGGTCCTCCTCGGGGTGGAGTGTGGCGTGGAGTCGCGCAGGATCCTACGAGTCCGCGGCGGCGGAGCTGTCGAGATCGGCGCTACACTTTCGCGTCACAGTGCCGCAGCTCGGTCGGCTTTGCAAAGCCGGTGACTGGATTCAGCGGCGGACCGGACCTGTGGACATGCTCACAGGATCACAGCCAGGAGCCGGTCACGGTGTTCCACTCGCGGATCGACGTCGAGGCGATCACACCCGCCCGGGTGTACGGGTCGTCGTCGAGGATGCGCTGGACGGCGTCGGCGTCGGCGGCCTCGTAGACGATCAGGGCGCCGCGCTGGTCCTCGAACGGCCCGCCCGCCAGCAGCACGCCCTGCTCGGCGAGCTCGCGGGAGTACTCGCGGTGCGCCGGGCGCACCTCCAGCCGGCGCTCCTCCTGCTCCCCGTACACGAGCTCGACCACGAACTTGGCCATCCGGACCTCCCTGACAGCGGATCTCCGGGCACGCTACCCGGTCGGGCGATCCTGGGGACCGCTCAACCGGTAGTTTTGCAGATCATGGGCGAGCAGCACGGAGTGGAACGGACCGTCGAGCGCACGCTCGGCCACCTGCGCGCGCTGGACTCCGAACCGGAGCCCGCTCCGGACCGGCCGCTGACCTTGGAAGACCTGTACCGGCAGCACCGGATGCGGTTGGTCCGGCTGGCGATCCTGCTGGTCGACGAACCGGCCACCGCCGAGGACGTGGTGCAGGAGGCGTTCACCGGCCTCTACCGCAACTGGGGGAAGCTGCGCGACGCGCGCGCGGCCGTCGGTTACCTGCGCACCGCGGTGGTCAACGGCAGCCGGTCGGTGCTGCGGCGGCGCAAGACCGCCCGCGAGTACCAGCCGCCGCACCAGGCCGACGCGCGCTCCGCGGAGTCGCTGGCGATGCTCAGCGCCGAGCACCAGGCGGTGGTGGCGGCGCTGGGCGAACTGCCGCGCCGCCAGCGCGAGGTGCTGGTGCTGCGCTACTACGGCGACCTGTCGGAGGCGGAGATCTCCGAGGCCACCGGGGTGTCCCGGGGGACGGTGAAGTCGACCGCGAGCCGGGCGCTGGACGCCCTGCAGAAGATCCTCGGCGTCGGGTAGCCGCGGACCCCGTTCGGCACCGCCCCCCAAGTTGGTGTAGACCAATGGGTGTGCGGTGGCGGAGGATCGACGGCGTGACCACACACGTCATCGCCGTCGACGTCGGCGGCACGGAGATGAAGGCCGCCCTGGTGGCGGTGGAACCCGGCACCGCCACGCCGCTGCGCGAGATCCGCCAGCCCACCCCGCGCGGGGACGGGCCGATCCTCGACGCGGTGCGGGGGCTCGTCGAGAGCCTGCGCGGCGGGGTCGAGCTGGCCGCCGCCGGGGTGGTGGTGCCCGGTGTCGTCGACGAACGCACCGGCGTCGGGATCTACTCGGCCAACCTCGGCTGGCGCGACCTGCCGATCCGCGACCGGCTCGCCGAGCAGCTCGACGTGCCGGTGATCCTCGGGCACGACGTGCGCGCGGGCGGGCTCGCCGAAGCGCGGCTGGGTGCCGCCCGGGGGCTGCGCGACGTGGCGGTGCTGCCCATCGGCACCGGCATCGCCGCCGCGCTGATCCTCGGCGGCGCGCTGCACACCGGGGGCGGCCGGGCCGGGGAGATCGGGCACGTCGACGTCGGCCACGGCGAGCGGTGCGGCTGCGGCCGGACCGGCTGCCTGGAGGCGGTGGCGTCCTCGGCGGCGATCGCCCGGCGGTACCGGGCGCGCTCCGGTGAACCGGCGGCCGGGGGCGCGGAGGTCGTCGCCGCGCTGCGCGACGGCGATCCGCACGCCGCGGCCGTCTGGCAGGACGCGGTCGACGGGCTGGCCCGCGGGCTGATCGTGCTGGCCGGCGTGGTGGCACCGGAATGCGTGGTGCTCGGCGGCGGGCTGGCCCGCGCGGGCGGACTGCTCGTCGAACCGCTGACCGCGCGGATCGACGAGCTGCTCGCCCCGCACCACCGGAAACCGCGCCTGGAGCTGGCGGAGCTAGGGGACACCGCGGGCTGCCTCGGGGCGGCCCTGCTGGCGACGGAAGGGCTGACAACGGCGTGAACACACCAGAACTGCTGTCCGGCGGGCGGATCGTCACCCCGGAGGGGGTGCTGGACCGGGGCTGGGTCCGGCTGTCCGGGACGACGATCCGCGAGGTCGGCCTCGGCGAACCGGACCCCACCGGCCCCGCGTTCGACCTCGCCGGGCGCTGGTTGGTGCCCGGGTTCATCGACCTGCACTGCCACGGGGGCGGCGGGGGCTCGTTCACCAGCCTCGACCCCGCGCAGGCGGTGGACGCCGTCCGCGCCCACCGCGCGCACGGCACCACCACCCTCCAGGCGAGCCTGGTGTCGGCCCCGCTGCCGGACCTGGCCAAGCAGATCGGCGCGCTGGCCGAGCTGGTCACCGACGGGCTGCTCGCCGGGATCCACCTCGAAGGCCCGTTCCTGTCCTCGGCGCGCTGCGGGGCGCACGACCCGGCGGTGCTGCGACCACCGGACCGGGACTCGGTGCGCGGGCTGCTCGACGCCGGAGCGGGCGCGGTCCGGATGGTCACCCTGGCCCCGGAGCTGCCCGGCTCGCTCGACGCCGTCCGCGATCTCGTCGACGCCGGGGTGATCGCCGCGGTCGGGCACACCGACGCGGTGCTCGACGAGGTGGTGCCCGCCGTCGAGGCCGGGGCGACGGTGGCGACCCACCTGTTCAACGCCATGCGCCCGCTGCACCACCGCGAACCGGGGCCGATCGGGGTGCTGCTGGACGACGAGCGGGTGACGGTGGAGCTGATCTGCGACCTCGTCCACCTGCACCCGACGGTGGCGAAGCTGGCCGCCTCGCACGCCGGGACCGAACGCACCGTGCTGGTCACCGACGCGATCAGCGCCACCGAGGCCGGGGACGGCAGCTACGAGCTGGGCAAGCTGCCGATCACCGTGGTCGACGGGGAGGCCCGGCTGGCCGACGGTTCGCTGGCGGGCAGCACCCTGACCATGGACGTGGCCTTCCGGAACCTGGTCGAGGTGTGCGGGCTCTCGGTGCCGGAAGCCGTCGCGGCGGCGTCCACGCGCCCCGCCGCGCTGCTCGGCGCCGCCGACCGGGTCGGCGCCATCCGGCCGGGGCTGGCGGCCGACCTCGTGGTGCTCGACGAGGACCTGCGGCTGGAGGGCGTGCTCAAGGACGGTTCCTGGGCGGTGCGGCCGGGTTGATCGCTACCCTCGGGGCGTGACCACCCGCGAACCCCAGGACGTCCTGGCCGCCGCGCTGCGCGCGCACGCCGTCGGCGGCAACCCCGCCCCGGCGCCGCGCCGGAAGCTGCCGGTGGCCGGGGTGCTGCTCTTCGCCCTGCTGCTCGGCGTCGTCGCGGGCGCCCTGGCAGCGGTCATCACCCTGCTCTGACACCCGAGCGAGGGGTACCTCTTGCGAGGATCCCGCCGATGATCTGCGTGGCGGTGCGGGTGGCGGAACCTCAGCGGCGGTGCGAGCTGCGTGCCCCACCGCATGCGGCTCCGCCGCATTGTGAAGAACCCTGGTGCGGGCAAGGTGCCCCTCACCGGGTGCCGAACCGCGTCACCAGGCCTGGGTGAGGTCGGCGTGCTGGCGGACCCAGGTGTGCATGACGATCCCGGCGGCGACCCCGGCGTTGATCGAGCGGGTCGAGCCGAACTGCGCGATGGAGACGACCAGGTCGGCGGCCTCGCGCGCGTCCGCGCGCAGCCCCGGGCCCTCCTGGCCGAACAGCAGCACGCAGCGGCGGGGCAGCTCGGTGCGCTCCACCGGCTCGGCGCCGGGGGCGTTGTCCACCGCGACCACCGCCAGGTCATGCGCCGAGGCGAACGCGCGCAGGTCCGCCACCTCCGGGTGGTGCCGGACGTGCTGGTAGCGGTCGGTGACCATCGCGCCGCGCCGGTTCCAGCGCCGCCTGCCCACGATGTGCACCGCCTCGGCCGCGAAGGCGTTCGCGGTGCGGACCACCGTGCCGATGTTGTGGTCGTGCTGGAAGTTCTCGATGGCCACGTGGAAGCCGTGCCGCCGCCGGTCGAGGTCGGCGACGATCGCCTCCCGCCGCCAGTACCGGTAGTGGTCGACGACGTTGCGCCGGTCGCCGTGCGCGAGCAGGTCCGGGTCGTAGCGCTCGTCCTCGGGCGGCGGGCCCTCCCACGGGCCGACGCCGACCGCCGTCCCCCACTCGGTCGGGCCGACCTCGGGCTCGGTCACAGGCCCAGCTCGGCCAGCCCGAGCAGCGTCCGGTACGGCAGCCCGGCGGCCTCCACGGCCTCCCGCGCGCCGGTGTCGCGATCCACCACGGTGGCCACCCCGACGACCTCCGCGCCGCCCTCGCGCAGCGCCTCGACGGCGGTCAGCACGCTGCCGCCGGTGGTGGAGGTGTCCTCGACGGCCAGCACCCGGCGGCCGGTGACGTCCGGGCCCTCGATCCGCCGCTGCATCCCGTGCGCCTTGGCGTTCTTGCGCACCACGAAGCTGTCCAGCGGGGCGCCCTCCGCGTGCAGCATGGCCGCCGCGACCGGGTCCGCGCCGAGGGTCAGGCCGCCGACGGCGGTGTAGTCCCAGTCCGCGGTGAGCTGCCGCAGCAGCGCCCCGATCAGCGGCGCCGCCCGGTGCTGCAACGTCACCCGCCGCAGATCGACGTAGTAGTCGGCCTCCTCGCCGGAGGACAACGTGACGCGTCCGCGCACCACGGCCAGTTCCCGGACCAGGCGGGCGAGCTCGGTGCGCTGCTGTTCATCGACCACGAGGTTCCAGCGTACCCGGCGGCCGGTGGCGCTCAGGTGCGGCCGGGCGTGGTGCGGAGGACGATGGCCCGCTGCACCGACTGCGGCACCAGGCGGCCGAGCGCGACGAGCGCCTTGTACTGCGCGCCGGGGATCGACACCATCCGGCCGCGCCGCAGGTCCGCCAGCGACTCGTGCACCACGTGGTCGACCTGCAACCAGAACGCCTTCGGCAACCGACCCATGTCCAGGTCGGCGCGCTGGTGGAACTCGGTGCGGGTGAAGCCCGGGCACACCGCCAGCACCCGGACCCCGGTGCCGGCCAGCGACACCGCGAGGCCCTGGCTGAACGTGGTCACGTACGACTTGGTGGCCGCGTAGGTGGAGCCGGAGGACGGGAAGAAGCCGGACACGCTGGACACGTTGAGCACGTCGCCGCGCCCGCGCTCGCGCATCCCCGGGACCACCGCGCGGGTCAGCTCCAGCACCGCGGCGACGTTGACCTCGAGCTGCTCGCGGAAGGTCTCGGCCGGGGTGTCCCAGAACGAGCCGGCGGTGCCGAACCCGGCGTTGTTCACCAGCAGGTCGACCGGGCGCTGCGGGTCGGCGAGCCGCCGCGCGACCGCCGCGCGCTGGTCGGGGTCGGCGAGGTCGGCGGTGAGCACCTCGGTCCGCACCCCGTGCCGGGCGTGCAGCCGCTGCGCCAGCTCGTCGAGCCGGGAGGTGTTCCTGGCGACCAGGACCACGTCGTGGCCCTCGGCGGCGAGGCGGCGGGCGTAGGCCCGGCCGATGCCGGAGGTGGCACCGGTGACAAGAGCGGTCGGCATGACCCCAACCTAACCGAGAGGTGCGACCGCGCTGAGGACCTGCCCGTGCTTGGCGGTGCGGGTGGGACCTCAGCGGTGCGAGCTCTCCGAGGACTCCTCGGACTCGACGCGCTCGGTGGGCTCCTCGTTCGGGTCGGTGTCGAACGGGTCCACCAGGTCGGCGAGGTCGCCGAGCGCGCGCAGCACCCGCTCCAGCCGGGACGGCTCGGCGTCGGCCGGGTCGAGCGCCGCCAGCACCCAGTCCTGCTCCAGCCACACCACGGTGACGTCGTGGCCGAAGTCCTCCGCCGCCGTCACCAGCGCGGGGGTGAGCAACCGGCGGGCGGCGCCGACGTCGGTGACGAAGGCGTAGCGGGAACCGACCGGCCCGAGCAGGTCGAGCTCGGAGTCCTGCGGCACCGGGACGTCGGGCAACCACAGCTCGACGGTCGCCGGGGTCCGGCGGCGGCAGCGCAGCGCGACCAGCACCGCGCGGGTCCGGCCGCCGTGGTCCAGGTCGAGCACGTAGACCTGGCGCCGCCCGTCGGTGGTGAACGTCGTGCCCGCCACCACGTCGACCGCGGTGGTGCCGCTGTGCTGGGCGAGCACGCCGCGCTCCCACCGGGTCGGCAGCACCCGGTCGGCCTCCTCGAACTGCCAGCCGCGCAGCGCCGCCCAGCGTCGTCGCTCCTTGTTGCCCGACGCGCGCTGGGAGCGGCCGGAGAGCAGCAGAGCGACACCCGCCCCGACGGCGATCGCGGCGATGACGAACCAGAGCCACGCAGGTATGCCCACACGACGCAGGGTAGTCCGATCCCCGCGCGCCGCGAAGATCAGCCGGGCAACCGACGACGAACGGCCCAGCCGCCCGACCATGACCAGCGATGACGATCACCGCTACGCGCTGCGCGAAACGCGTCGCGCGTCAGCACCCGACGGTGAGGCCGGTGTTGTCCCGGTCCACGTCGACCGTGACCACGTCGCCTTCCCGGACGTCCCCGGCCAGCAGCTTGCGCGCCAGCTCGTCCCCGATGGCCGACTGCACCGAGCGGCGCAGCGGCCGGGCGCCGTAGACCGGGTCGAAGCCGTTGAGCGCCAGCCATTCCCGCGCGGCCGGGCGCACGTCGAGGGTGAGCCTGCGCTGGGCCAGCCGCCGCGCGAGCCGGTCGACCTGGATGTCGACGATGGCGGTCAGCTCCTCGGTGGACAGCGCGTGGAACACCACCGAGTCGTCCAGCCGGTTGAGGAACTCGGGCTTGAAGTGCCCGCGCACCACCGACATCACCGCCTCGCCGCGGTCCCGCTCGGTCAGCGCCGGGTCGGCGATGGCCTGCGAGCCGAGGTTGGAGGTGAGCACCAGGATGGTGTTGCGGAAGTCCACCGTGCGGCCCTGGCCGTCGGTGAGCCTGCCGTCGTCGAGCACCTGGAGCAGCACGTCGAAGACGTCCTGGTGGGCCTTCTCCACCTCGTCGAGCAGCACCACCGAGTAGGGCCGCCTGCGCACCGCCTCGGTGAGCTGCCCGCCCTGGTCGTGGCCGACGTAGCCGGGCGGGGCGCCGACCAGCCGCGCCACCGAGTGCTTCTCGGCGTACTCGCTCATGTCGACGCGGACCATCGCCCGCTCGTCGTCGAACAGGAACTCCGCGAGCGCCTTGGCCAGCTCGGTCTTGCCGACGCCGGTCGGGCCCAGGAACAGGAACGACCCGGTCGGGCGGTCCGGGTCGGCGACCCCGGCGCGGGACCGGCGCACCGCGTCGGAGACGGCGCGGACCGCCTCCTCCTGGCCGACCACGCGGGCGCCGAGCGCCTCCTCCATGCGCAGCAGCTTGGCGGTCTCGCCCTCCAGCAGCCGCCCGGCGGGGATGCCGGTCCACGCGCTGATCACGTCGGCGATGTCGTCGGGGGTGACCTCCTCCTGGAGCATCGCCTTGCGCTCGTCCTGCGCCTCGGTGGCGGCGTCGAGCTCCTTCTCCAGCCCGGGGATGCGGCCGTAGCGCAGTTCGGCGGCCTTGCCCAGGTCGCCGTCGCGCTCGGCCCGCTCGGCCTGGCCGCGGAGCTGCTCCAACTGGGTCTTGAGGTCGCGGACCCGGTCGATGGACTCCTTCTCCTGCTGCCAGCGGGCGGTCAGCCCGGAGAGCCGCTCGCGGCGGTCGGCGAGCTCGCCGCGCAGCGCCGCCAGCCGGTCCAGGGAGGCCGGGTCGTCCTCCTTGGCCAGCGCCATCTCCTCGATCTCCAGCCGACGCACGGCGCGCTCGACCTCGTCGATCTCCACCGGCCGGGAGTCGATCTCCATCCGCAGCCGGGACGCCGCCTCGTCGACCAGGTCGATCGCCTTGTCCGGCAGGTACCGGGCGGTGATGTAGCGGTCGGACAGGGTCGCGGCGGCCACCAGCGCGCCATCGGTGATCCGCACCCCGTGGTGGACCTCGTAGCGCTCCTTGAGCCCGCGCAGGATGGCCACCGCGTCCTCCGGGCCGGGCTCGCCGACCAGGACCTGCTGGAACCGGCGCTCCAGGGCGGCATCGGTCTCGACGTGCTTGCGGTACTCGTCGAGGGTGGTGGCGCCGACCATGCGCAGCTCGCCGCGGGCCAGCATCGGCTTGATCATGTTGCCCGCGTCCATCGCGCCCTCGCCGGTCGCGCCCGCGCCGACGATGGTGTGCAGCTCGTCGATGAAGGTGATGACCTGCCCGGCCGAGTCGGTGATCTCCTTGAGCACGGCCTTGAGCCGTTCCTCGAACTCGCCGCGGTACTTCGCCCCGGCCACCATCGAGCCGAGGTCCAGCGCCACCACGCGCTTGCCGCGCAACGACTCCGGCACGTCGCCCGCGACGATCCGCTGCGCCAGGCCCTCGACGATCGCGGTCTTGCCGACGCCGGGTTCGCCGATGAGCACCGGGTTGTTCTTGGTGCGGCGGGACAGCACCTGCACCACCCGGCGGATCTCGGCGTCGCGGCCGATCACCGGGTCCAGGTCGCCCCCGCGGGCGCGGTCGGTGAGGTCCTGGCCGTACTTCGCCAACGCCTGGTAGGTGCCCTCGGGATCGGGGCTGGTGACCCGCGCCGAACCGCGCACCCGGGAGAACGCCTCGGTGAGCGCGTCGGGCGTGGCACCGTGCGCGCGGAGCAGTCCGGCGACCCGGCCGCCCTCGGCGGCGAGGCCGACGAGCAGGTGCTCGGTGGAGACGTACTCGTCGCCCATCTCGGTGGCCAGCCGCTGCGCGTGGCCGAGCGCCGCGACCGCCTCGCGGTCGAACTGCGGGGCCGACACGGTGGCGCCGCTGGCGGCGGGCAGGCCGCCGACGAGCCGCTCCAGCTCACCGCGCACCGCGGCCGGGTCGGCGCCGACGGCCGAGAGCAGCGGGGCGGTCAGCCCGTCGCCCTGGGCCAGCAGTGCGCCGAGCAGGTGGGCGGCGCCGACGTCGGGATGTCCGGCCACGGTGGCGGCCTGCACCGCCGAGGAGATCGCCTGCTGGGTCTTCGTGGTCGGGTTGAACGCGTCCATTCCTCACCTCGAGCGGTCCGGAACCGGGGCCGGGGACATCCTCCCCGGCGAACCCATGCTACTACGCAGGACCTGAGGAAAGTTGAGCTGCCGACGCTCAACTTGGCACGGCACGACACAACCCGGCTTCTTTTCGGGCAAATGTCACGCGCTGCGCTTGTCGGGGTAACGCGAGACTGATTCAGTAACCCGTCATGATGACGCATGCGCACGCAGAGTTATCCCCGCCGACGGCGGTCCTCGCCGCCGAAGGCGGGGTGCTTTCCGACGTGGAGAACGCGATCGACTCCGTGTTCACCCCGGTCTCCGACGCGTTCTACAACCTCGTGCTCGGCGAGGTCACGGTCTTCGGGCTCACCTTCCAGTGGATCGTGATCTGGCTGGCGCTCGCCGCGCTGATCTTCACCCTCGTCTTCGGGTTCATCCAGGTGCGCGAGTTCAAGCTCGCCCTCGACCTGGTGCGCGGCAAGTACACCGACGAGGACGACCCCGGCGAGATCAACCACTTCCAGGCGCTGACCGCGGCGGTGTCCGGGACCGTGGGGCTGGGCAACATCGCGGGCGTCGGCGTCGCGGTCACCATCGGCGGCGCCGGGGCGACGTTCTGGATGATCGTCTGCGGGTTCCTCGGCATGGCGACCAAGTTCGTCGAGTGCACCCTCGGCGTGAAGTACCGGGAGGTCGCCGCGGACGGCACCGTCTCCGGCGGTCCCATGCACTACCTGCGCAAGGGCCTCGCCGAGCGCATCCCCGGTGCGGCCGGGGCGGTGCTGGGCAAGGTGCTCGCGGTGCTGACCGCGGTGGGCATCCTGTTCTTCGCGCTGGCCGGCGGCAACATGTTCCAGGCCAACCAGACCTTCGCCCAGCTCCGCGACGTCACCGGCGGCGACGACGGGATCTTCGGGTCCGACGGCGCCGCCCTGATCTTCGGCATCCTGCTGGCCGCCGTCATCGGACTGGTGATCATCGGCGGGATCAAGTCCATCGGCGCGGTCACCAGCCGGCTCGTCCCGGCGATGGCCGTCATCTACGTGGTCGCCTGCCTGATCGTCATCGGCACCAACATCACCCTGGTGCCCGCCGCCGTCGGCGAGATCCTCTCCGGCGCGTTCACCCCGGAGGCCGGGCTCGGCGGCCTGATCGGCGTGCTCATCGTCGGCTTCCAGCGCGCCGCGTTCTCCAACGAGGCCGGGCTCGGCTCGTCCCCCATCGCGCACTCCGCCGTGCGCACCAAGCACCCCGCCACCGAGGGCCTGGTCGCGCTGCTGGAGCCGTTCATCGACACCGTGATCGTCTGCACCATGACGGCGCTGACCATCGTCATCGCCCGGCCGCAGTTCTGGGTCGACGCGCAGCAGACCGTGCTCTCCGGCGGCGAGACCCCGGACGGCGTCACGGTCACCTCGGAGGCCTTCGCCACCGTGCTGCCGTGGTTCCCGTACGTGCTGACCGTGGCGGTGGCGCTGTTCGCGATCTCGACGATCATCACCTGGGGCTACTACGGCCAGCGCGCCTGGCTGTACCTGTTCGGCGGCGGCAAGAGCAGCCTGCACGTCTACAACGCGCTGTTCTGCGTGTTCGTCGTGATCGGCGCGGTGCTGACGCTCAACAGCGTGCTGAACTTCGCCGACGCGGTGCTGTTCTCGCTGGCGCTGTTCAACATCATCGGGCTCTACATCATGATCCCGACGGTCAAGCGCGAACTCGCCGACTACAAGGCGCGGATCGCCTCCGGCGAAGTGGTCAAGAAGGAGAAGGTCACCGGCTGACCCCGGGCGGGCGCCCACCCGGGTGGTGGGCGTCCGCCGCCCGGCGCGGCGCCGCGATCGGCGGTGGCGCGCTCGCTACCTTCCGGCTCCGGTCCGCGTAGTCGGCACCACGCGGCGTGGTCGCGCGGACCGGACACCGGACCGTGGAGCGAGACCATGACCCCCTACGCACCGACCAGCACGGCGGCAGTGCTCGGCGCCCTCGAAGCCGAGCCGGAACGCCTCGCGCACCTCGACGACACCTGGCCCGAACTCGCCGCCGCGCTGGTCGCCCTGCACCGCGGCCACCACCGCGACCTCCCGGCCCGGGCGGTGGCCCGATGAGCCGGTTCGGCGCCGCGCTGTTCCTCGCCGGACTGGGCATCAGCGCGGTCTACCTCAGCGCCCACGCCCTCGGCCGCTGGCTCGACGAGCCCCTCACCCCGGACGACACCCCACCCCGCCCGGACCTGCACCCCCACCGCACCCGAACGAGACATGAGTGAGGGGCACCCTTGCCCAAGTAACTCGGACAAGGGTGCCCCTCACGCACTTCCCGAACGGGTGACCGTCCACCTGGACGGGTGGTGAGTGAGGGGCACCCTGTACCACGTAACGCGGTACAGGGTGCCCCTCACTCGGAAAAAGCGCCCGGGGTCAGTCCTCGCGGACCGCCTGGATGTCGATCTCCACCTTCAGGGTGGTGCCGATCGCCGCGATCCCGGTCTTGAGCGACTGGTTGAAGCTGATCGCGAAGTCCTCGCGGTGCAGCCGGGTGGTCGCCGTCGCCGAGGCGCGGGTGCCGCCCCACGGGTCCGGCCCCACCCCGGCGAACCGGGTGTCCAGCACCACCCGCCGGGTCACCCCGCACAGCGTCAGCTCGCCCGCCAGGTCCCAGCGGTCCTCGCCGCGCGGGCGCAGCCCCGTCGACCGGAACTCGATCGCCGGGTGCCGCGCCACGTCGAGGAAGTCCGCCGTGCGCAGGTGGTCGTCGCGCTGCCGGTTGCCGGTGTCGATGCTGTCCGCCGCGATCCGCACCGCGACCGACGAGGACTCCACCGGGTTGCCGATCAGCACCTCGCCCTCGAACTCGTCGAACCGGCCGTGGATGCTGCTGATCCCGAGGTGCCGCGCGGTCGCCCGGATCGAGGAGTGCGCGGCGTCGATCCGCCACGTCCCCGGCGCGGGCAGGTCGGCCCCGCCGACCCGGCGCAGCTCCACCTCGCCCAACGCCGCCGCGCCGCCCTCGTGCACCAGCGTGGTGCGGGCGACCGGCTCGTACCCCATCGCCGTGACGATCGCGGTGTAGGCGGCGGGGCGCAGCCCCGAGGCGACCACCGACCCCTGGCCGTCGCCCTGCACCCGCGCCACCTGCGTCCCCGAGCCGTCGATCACGGTCAGCACCGCCTCCGGCACCGGCCAGCCGTCCCCCGCTCGGACCTGCGCGGTCACCGCGCCGGTCCCGGCCTCCAGGTCCATCCCGAACATCCCTCCGTTCAGTCCGCTTCCGGGTAGCCGAGGGCGATGTCGTGCTCGTTGTGCTCGCCGGCCAACCGCAGCGACGACGCGTTCGGCGGGTAGCCGGTCGCGATCACCGTGTACTCCCCCGCGGGCAGGTCGGTGAAGGAGTAGCCGCCGTCGACGTCGGTGGTGGTCGCCGCGACCACCGCGCCGCCGCCGTCGAGCAGCGTCACCCGCGCGTCCGGCACCGCCACCCCGAGCTCGGCGGAGCGGACCACGCCGGTCAGCCGGCCGCCGTCCTGCAACGCCACGTCCAGCGTCTGCTGCCTGCCGTCGGCCACCTCCACCGGCGAGGCCACCGGGCGGTAGCCGGGTGCCGTCACCGTCAGCGCGTAGGAACCCCCGACCAGGTCGGCGAACGCATAGCGCCCGTCGGTCCCGGTCGGCGCGCTGGCCACCACCTCGCCGCGCACGTCGGTCAGCACGGCCATCGCCCCGGCCACCGGGGAACCCCCGGCCTGCACGAGCCCGGCGAGCCGCCCGGCGCCCAGCATCTGCACGTCGTGGCGCACCGGCCGGTCCACCACGACCACCATCGAGGCGGTCGGCTGGTAGTGGCCGCCGGAGGCGATGAGCACGTAGCTGCCGCCGTGCTCGACCGCCAGCCGGAACGCGCCGTCCTGCTCGCCGCGGGCCCGCTCGACCTGGCGCCCGTTGGCGTCGGTCAGCGTCAGCACCACGCCCGGGACCGGGTTGCCACCGGTGTCCTGCACGGTGCCGTGCACGAACAGCCCGCCGCCGTCCGCGGTCGCGGTGCCGGGCGTGGTCGGTTCGGTCCAGGCCTGCCGCACCGGTTCCTCGCGGGTCGTCGCCTCGGTCTCCCGGTCCGCCGTCGCCACCAGCGCTTCCTCCCGTTCCTCCGAACTGTCGATGGTGCTGCGCAGCGGGGTCTCCTTCAGGAACAGCACCGCGATCAGGGTCACCACCGAGATGCACGCCGAGATGAGGAAGATGTCCCCGATCGCGTCGCCGTAGGCGGCGCGCACCACGACCTGCACCGGCGCCGGCAGCGCCCCGACGTCCAGCGATCCGCTCTGCACCCCGGCCCCGGGCGGCACGCCCAGGTCGGCCAGCCCGTCGAGGATGTAGTCGGACACCCGTGCGGCCAGCACCGCGCCCAGCACCGACACCCCGGCCGACCCGCCGAGGGTCCGGAAGAAGGTGACCACCGAGGTCACCGACCCCATGTCCCGCGCGCTGGTGGTGTTCTGCACCGCCAGCACCAGGTTCTGCATCAGCATCCCCACGCCCATGCCCATCAGCGCGAGGTAGCAGCCGACCAGGACCAGATCGGTCTCGTGGTCGATCGTGCTCAGCAGGCTCATCGCCGCGATCATCAGCACCGAGCCGAGCAGCAGGAACGGCTTGATGCGGCCGGTGCGCCGGGAGATGATCTGGCCGGACGCGGTGGTCGACAGGAACATCCCGATCACCATCGGCAGCGTCATCAGCCCGGCCTCGGTGGGCGAGTAGCTGCGCGCGATCTGGAAGTACTGGCCGAGGAAGACCGCGCCGCCGAACATCGCGGTGCCCACCGCCACGGTGCCGATCGTCGCCAGCGTGACCGTCGGGTTGCGGAACATCCGCAGCGGCACGATCGGCTCGCTCACCCGGGTCTCGATGATCACGGCGATGATCAGCGAGACCAGGCCGCCGCCGACGTAGGCCGCCGTCTCCACCGACCACCAGTCGAAGGACTGGCCCGCCAGCGACACCCAGATCAGCAGCAGGCTCACGCCGCCGACCAGGAACAGCGCACCCAGCCAGTCGATCTTCACCGGGCGCTTGATCACCGGCAGCTTCAGCGTCTTGCCCAGCACGATGAACGCGATCACCGCGATCGGCACCGTGATCCAGAAGCACCAGCGCCAGCCCAGCCAGGAGGTGTCCACGATGACGCCGCCGATCAGCGGGCCGCTCACCGTGGCCACGGCGAACACCGCGCCGATGTAACCGGTGTAGCGACCGCGCTCGCGCGGCGAGACCATCGCGGCGATCACGACCTGGATCAGCGCCTGCAGACCGCCCATGCCGATGCCCTGCACCGCGCGGAAGCCGATCAGCATCTCCATGGACTGCGCGAACCCGCCGAGCACCGAGCCGACCGTGAAGATCGTGATGGCGAGCTGGTAGAGCAGCTTCTTGCTGAACAGGTCCGACAGCTTGCCCCAGATCGGGGTGCTCGCCGTGGACGTCAGCAGCATCGCGGTGACCACCCAGGTGTACTGGCTCTGGGTGCCGTCGAGATCACCGATGATGCGCGGCAGGGCGTTGGAGACGATGGTGGAGCTGAGGATGGCGACCAGCAGCGCCAGCATCAGCCCGGACATCGCCTCCAGCACCTGCCGGTGCGTCATCGGTGCAGCATCGGCGGACCCGGCGGACCCGCCGGACGTCGGCCCCGCGGCCTCCGCCTCCCGCACCGTCGAGCTGGTCATCGAGCTCCTTCCGCGTTCGAACCGCCGGCCTCGGCCGGCGCGTCGGTGGTCTTGTCCGGTCCGCTCCCCGAAGCGGTCGCCGGGTTCATCGCGTCGATCGTGTGGCGGCGGACGTCGTCCATCGCCGCGCCGAGCAGGTCCGCCAGTTCGCGCACCCGCTCGTCGTCCCAGCCGACCAGCGCCTCGCTGAGCCACTCGGCCTTGCGCCGCTCCAGCTCCGCGACCGCCTGCTCGCCCTTCGGCGTGGCCCGGAGCATCGAGACCCGGCGGTCGGCCGGGTCCGGGCGGCGCGTGATCAGGCCGGCCTGTTCGAGCTGGCCGACCTGCCTGCTCACCACCGAGGCGTCGACGACGCGGTGGTGCGCCAGGTCGGACGCCCGGCATTCACCCCGGAAGACCAGCTCGGCGAGCAGTCCGGCCGCCGCGTAGGGCACCTGGTCGGTGGTGAAGTGGCCTCGTTGCAGAGCGATCTGCTTCAGGCCCATCAGAGCGCGGAGCGGGCGGAGCAATTCGCTGCAGGTTTCCTGCGTCGGTCCCATCGCGCCCAATCCTTTAGTTGCTGCACGCAACTGTACGGAAGGTTAGTTGCTCAACGCAACCGATATTCGGCCCTCCGGCCCCCGCCCGACGCGTCCGTCCGCCGCATCCCCCCGCGCGACCAGGCATGGCGTCGCCGCGAGGACCGCCGTTGAGAGGCGCACCACAAGGGCAGCGCCGGTGCGGGCGGGGCAGGTGCGGGCGGGACTCAGAGCATGTGGTTGAGCTTGCCCAGGAGCCGCGCCAGATCGGCCAGGTCGGCGGTGGGCCAGTTGTCGAACTCGCCGAAGAGGTGGTTGCGCCGGATGGCGCGCAGCTCGGCGAAGCGGCGGCGGCCGTGCGCGGAGAGCTGGATGCGGCGAGCGCGACCGTCGTCCGGGTCGGGCACCCGCTCCAGCAGGTCGAGGTCCACGAGGGTGGCGATCTGCCTGCTGACGGTCGACTTGTCGAGCCCGGTGCGCTCGGCGACGTCCATGCCGCGCAGCGAACCGGCGTCGGCGATCACCAGCAGCAGGCTGTAGGACGCGGCGTCGAGGTCCGGGTGGACGTGCGCGGCGACGGCGGCCGACAGCGACCGCGCCCGCCGGAACATCAGCGCCAGCTCGCGCTCGATCGCCTCCGCGGCGCCGCGCCGCCGGGCATCCTCGTCGGGTGCCGCGCCGACCTCGTCCTGCTCGATCACGCCCCAACCCTACGGGTAGCGACCCGGGCCGGACCGATCGCGCGGCCGGTCAGGCGGGCTGGGTCGCGCGGCCCCAGGGCCGGTCGGCCTCCTTCGCGTCGAAGTAGTCACCGCCCTTGCGGCGGGCGTCGTCGGTGCCCCAGCTCCGCTCGTGCGGCATCGGGACCAGCCGCGGGATGTGCTTGCGGCAGTGCAGGTAGGCCTCCTCGACCTGCACCACGACCCAGCGCTGCGGACTGCGGCCGGGCGCGGACCCGGTCGGCAGCGAGGGGTGGATGGCGCGCAGGTCGCCGTCCTCGACGATGCGGGCCTTGCCGTTGACGTGCAGCCCGATGAGGGCCTCGGCGAAGTCGACCAGCAGGATGCCGACGTGCGGGTTCTCGCTGATGTTGCCGAGGCTGGCGTGCACGCCGTTGCCGCGGTACTCCGGGTAGGCCAGGTGCCGTTCGCCGAGCACCTCGACGAAGCCGGGCGGGCCGGCGCGCAGCGTGCTGTCGCACTCGCCCCGGGCGTCGGCGGTCGCGACGAAGGCGAGCTCCATCCGGCCGATGAACTCCCGCATCCGCGGGTTGAGGTGGTCGAGGACCTGCTCGTCGTAGAATCGGCGGGCGCGCTGCTCGGTGCCGTAGGCGGCCTGCAGCAGGTGTTCACCCGCGGAACCGGGCAGCGGTGCCGAACCGCCGGCGAACGGGTCGCCGGGGCTCGTCGCGGACGCCGGGACGGCTCGCCGATCGGTCGGGGGCGGCGGGTCGGACAGCTCCAGCGCGAGCAGCTCCGGGTCCGCGGTTCCACTCGGGGGCATGGAATCCGGGATCACGGCCGACACGGTGCCACGCCACCCATGTGCCGGACAACGACGTCCCGGAGGTTCCCCCCTTAGGTCCATGCGATCTCTACAAGAAGTAGTTAAGAATCCCTCAAAAGTGGCATCAAGGCACACGCGGAGCCCAGCAGAGGTTAGGGTCCCGGGTAGTCGGGGGACGTGTACCAAGAGCGATCTGCGCCAGTGCCGGAGAATGTGCCAGTGCCGACAGGCCGCCAACGTGGAGAAGACTGCCCCTCACCATGACCTCGAACGCCGACGCCGTACTGAGCCCCGGGCCGCCCCCGAACCGCGACTCCGAGCCCACCACCGGTGTGGACCGGATGGTGCGGCTGATCCGCGAGAGCTGGGCGGTCGTCGAACCCCACTCCGACGACGTGGCGCGGTTCTTCTACGGGATGCTGTTCAGCCTGTCCCCGGCGACCCGCGAGCTGTTCGCGGTCAACATGGAGGTGCAGCGCAGCCGGCTGCTGCGGGCGCTGGTGCACGTCATCCAGATGGTCGACCGGCCGGACGAGCTGCTGCCCTTCCTGCACCAGCTCGGCCGCGACCACCGCAAGTTCGGCGTCATCGCCGTGCACTACGAAGCGGTGGGCACCGCGCTGCTGGCCGCGATCAAGAAGTACGCGGGTGACACCTGGACCCCGCACGTCGAGCGGGCCTGGGCCGAGGCCTACACCGTGATGGCCTCGGCGATGACCGAAGCGGCCAGCAACGACGAGGGCCCCGCCTGGTACAACGGCGAGATCGTCCAGCACGAGCGGCTGAGCTGGGACATCGCCGTGATCCGGATCCGCACCGACCACCCGGTGCCCTACCACGCCGGGCAGTACGTCAGCGTCGAAGTCCCGCAGCGGCCGCGCCTGTGGCGCTACCTCACGCCGGCCAACGCCCCGAGCGACGACGGCACCCTGGAGTTCCACGTCCGCTCCGTGCACGGCGGCTGGGTGAGCCGGGCGCTGGTCGCCCACGCCCGGCCGGGGGACCAGTGGCGGATCGGTGCCCCGATGGGGCGGCTCGGCGTCGACCGGGAGCACGGCCGCGACGTGGTGATGGTCGCGGGCGGCACCGGGCTCACCCCGATGCGCTCGATCATCGACGACCTCGCCCAGTACGGCGAGAACCCGCGCGTCCACCTCTTCTACGGCGGTCGCACCCGCGAGGACCTCTACGAGCTGGAGAACCTCCAGCGGGTCGCGGTGAGCAACCCGTGGCTGTCGGTCACCCCGGTGCTGGAGAACGACCCGAACGTCTCCGGGGTCGAGCACGGCACCCTCGCCGAGGTCGTGACCCGCTACGGCGGCGCCTGGGAGGACCGCGACGTGCTGGTCAGCGGATCCCCGGCGATGATCCGGGCGACCGTGTCGAAGATGCTGGTGGCGGGAACGGCGCTGGACCGGATCCACTACGACCCGTTCGCCCTGGACTGATCCGCCCCGCGCGGAGGCCGTCCGCGCGACCCGCACCCGAGGTCGAACTGGGTGAGGGGCACCTCCAGCCGACCATGCCGGATGGAGGTGCCCTCACTCAGCACGCTGCCGGGTGACGATCACCCGTTCGGGACGTGAGTGAGGGGCACCCTTGTCCCAGTTACTTGGGCAAGGGTGCCCCTCACTCAGTTCGCGGTCAGCGCTTGCGGTCAGCGCTTGCGGTCGGGGCGCCAGACGACGAGGGCCGTCTCCTGGTGGATCGGGACCAGGTCGCGGCGGTACGAGGCGTGGACCTGGGCCGCCACCTGCTCGGCGGCGCCGTAGGCGGCGGCCAGCTCCTCGGTCAGCTCGCGGACCTTGTCGCGGAGGGCGTCCACCTGGTTCTCCAGGTCGATGATCCGCTTGATCCCGGCGAGGTTGACGCCTTCCTCCTGGGACAGCCGCTGCACCTCGCGCAGCAGCGCGATGTCCCGGAACGAGTAGCGCCTCCCACCTGCGGGGGTGCGGCCGGGCGAGACCAGCCCGAGCCGGTCGTAGCTGCGCAGCGTCTGCGCGTGCAGGCCGGACAGCTCGGCGGCCACCGAGATCACGAACATGGGCGTGTCCTCGTTGGCCCCGGGCGGGAACCCCGGCGGCACGGATGCGCCTCGACCGGCCATGACTACCTCCCGAGCAGCTCGTCCAAGTCCTGCCGCGGATCGTGGTCGGCGGTGGCCTCGGCGTAGGCCTCCAGCGCTTCGGCCGCCTTCCCGTCGAGCTTCGACGGGACCGCCACCTGCAGGGTGACCAGCAGGTCGCCGTGGGTGCCGTCCTTGCGGCCGACGCCCTTGCCGCGCACCCGCAGGATCCGTCCGGTGCCCGTGCCCGCCGCCACCCGCAGCGAGACCTTCCCGTCGAGCGTCGGCACGGTCAACGTAGTGCCCAGGGCCAGCTCCGGGAAGGTGACCGGCACCGTGATCGTCAGATCATCACCGGATCGTCCGAACACCCGGTGCGGCGCGACGTGCACCACCACGAACAGGTCACCGGCCGCGGCGCCGTTGCGCCCCGGCTCGCCCTGCCCGGCGAGCCGGATGCGCTGCCCGTCGGACACCCCGGCCGGGATGCGCACGGTCAGCGTCCGGCTGCGGGTGCTGACGCCCTCGCCCCGGCACTCGGTGCACGGGTCGTCGATGACCTTCCCGCGCCCCTGGCAGTCCGGGCACGCCTCGCTGAACGCGAACGCGCCCTGGTTGCGGGTGACCAGCCCGGAGCCGTCGCAGGTGGAGCACCCGCGCGGGCGGGTCCCCGGCCTGGCCCCCGAGCCGTGGCAGGTCGAGCACGTGGCCGGGCTGGACAGCCGCAGCGGCACGGTCGCCCCGCGCACCGACTCGGCGAAGTCGATGCGGACCTCGGTCTCCACGTCGGCACCGCGCCGCGGCCGGTTGGCCGTGGTCGAACCGCCGCCGGAGCGCCGGTTGCCGAACAGGCCGCCGAACAGGTCGCCGAGGCCGCCCGCGCCGCCGCCGGTGGTGGTCTGGCCGCCACCGAAGAGGTCACCGATGTCGAAGCCCCCGGTACCTCCGCCGCCGAAACCGCCGAAGCCGCCCTGGCCGCCTCCGCCGCCGAAACCGCCGGAGCCGAACAGCCGCCGCGACTCGTCGTACTGCTTGCGCTTGTCCGGGTCGGAGAGCACGCCGTAGGCCTCGGAGACGGCCTTGAACCGGTTCTCCGCCTGGGCGTTGCCGGGGTTGGCGTCGGGGTGGTTCTCCCGGGCCAGCTTCCGGTACGCCTTCTTGATCTCGTCCGCGCTCGCTCCGGAGGAGACGCCCAGATCGGCGTAGTAATCCTTGTTGAGCCACTCCCGCGCGCTCACCCGGCGCCCCTCCTTCCGACCTGATCGGCCACGTACCCGCCCGCGGGACCGCGGCGGTGGCGGCCGGGCGCGGTCACCCGGCCACCACCGCGCGCGGGATCATCCCTGCGCGCTGCCATCGGCCTCGTCCGCGGCGGGCTCGGCGGCCGGTTCGTGATCGGTCACCGCGACCATCGCGGGCCGCAGCACCCGGTCGTCGAAGCGGTAGCCGCGGCGCAGCACGGTGGTCACCGTCGGCCCGGAGACCTCCGGCGAGGTGGCGTGCTGCACGGCCTCGTGCACCGACGGGTCGAACTCGTCGCCCTCGGCGCCGAACGGCTCCAGGCCCGCCGCGCCCAGCGACGCGATCAGCTTGTCGGTGACCGCCTTGAACGCGCCGGTGAGGTCGCCGTGCGCCTCGGCCCGCTCCACGTCGTCGAGCACCGTCAGCAGGTCGCTCGCCACCCCCGCCTTCGCGGTGCTGATCACGGCCTCGCGGTCGCGCTCCACCCGCTTGCGGTAGTTGGCGTACTCGGCGGTCACCCGCTTGAGGTCGGCGGTCAGCTCGTCGACCTGCTGCTGCAGCGCCGCCTGCGCGCCGTCCTGCCCGGCACCGGAGTCCTCCTGCGGCGCGGCCTGCTCGGCCTGCTGCTGGAGGAGCTCCTCGTCGAGCGTTCCGGACATGCTCTCGGCCACCTGCGTCTCTCCTCCGTCCTCGGGCACCCGCCGCTGCCCGGTCTCGGGATCGATCCGCCGCCGGTCCCGGACCACGACGGGCTCCTGCTCGCCTTCGTCTCGTGACATCCCTGGCCCGTCCGCGGTCACTTCTTCTTCTCGTCCTCGTCGTCGACGATCTCGGCGTCCACCACGTCCTCGTCCTTGCCGGAGGTCGAGCCGGTGGAGCCGGTGGAGGTGGACTCACCGCCGGTGGCCCCGGCGTCGGCGCCCGCGGCGTTCGCCCCGGCGTCGGCGTAGAGGGCCTGGCCCAGCGCCTGGGACTCGGTGGCGAGCTTCTCCACCGCGGCCTTGATCGCGGCGACGTCCTCGCCCTTGAGCGCCTCGTTGACCTCGCCGATCGCGCCCTGGACCTTCTCCTTGGCCTCGGCGGGCAGCTTCTCGTCGTTGTCCTTGAGGACCTTCTCGGTCTGGTAGACGAGGGTCTCGGCCTGGTTGCGGGCCTCGGCCTCCTCGCGGCGCTGCTTGTCCTCCTCCGCGTGGGCCTCGGCGTCCTTGACCATCCGGTCGATGTCGTCCTTCGGCAGCGCGGAGCCGCCGGTGATGGTCATCGACTGCTCCTTGCCGGTGCCCAGGTCCTTGGCGGAGACGTGCACGATGCCGTTGGCGTCGATGTCGAAGGTGACCTCGATCTGCGGCACCCCGCGCGGCGCGGGCGGCAGGCCGGTCAGCTCGAACATGCCGAGCTTCTTGTTGTGCGCGGCGATCTCGCGCTCGCCCTGGAAGACCTGGATCTGCACCGACGGCTGGTTGTCGTCGGCGGTGGTGAAGGTCTCGGAGCGCTTGGTCGGGATCGTGGTGTTGCGCTCGATCAGCTTCGTCATGATGCCTCCCTTGGTCTCGATGCCCAGGGACAGCGGGGTGACGTCGAGCAGCAGGACGTCCTTGACCTCACCGCGCATCACACCGGCCTGGAGGCTGGCGCCGACCGCCACGACCTCGTCCGGGTTGACGCCCTTGTTCGGCTCCTTGCCGTCGGTCAGCTCCTTGACCAGGTCGCTGACCGCGGGCATCCGGGTGGAACCGCCGACCATCACCACGTGGTCGATGTCGTCGACCTTGACGCCGGCGTCGCGGATGACCGCCTCGAACGGCTTGCGGGTGCGCTCCAGCAGGTCGGAGGTGATCCGCTGGAACTCCGCCCGGGACAGCGTCTCGTCGAGGAACATCGGGTTCTTGTCCGCGTCGACGGTGATGTACGGGAGGTTGATGTTGGCCGTGGAGGAGCTGGACAGCTCGATCTTGGCCTTCTCGGCGGCCTCCTTGATGCGCTGGAGGGCCATCCGGTCCTTGGTCAGGTCGATGCCGTTGGAGGACTTGAACTTGTCCACCAGCCACTCGACGATGCGCTCGTCCCAGTCGTCACCACCGAGGTGGTTATCACCGCTGGTCGCGCGGACCTCGACGACGCCCTCGCCGATCTCCAGCAGCGAGACGTCGAAGGTGCCACCACCGAGGTCGAAGACCAGGATGGTCTGCTCCTTCTCGCCCTTGTCCAGGCCGTAGGCCAGCGCCGCCGCGGTCGGCTCGTTGACGATGCGCAGCACGTTGAGGCCCGCGATCTGGCCGGCCTCCTTGGTGGCCTGCCGCTGCGCGTCCTCGAAGTACGCCGGGACCGTGATCACCGCGTCGGTGACGTCCTCGCCCAGGTAGGACTCGGCGTCCCGCTTGAGCTTCATCAGCACGCGGGCGCTGATCTCCTGCGGGGTGTAGTCCTTGTCGTCGATGCCGACCTTCCAGTCGGTGCCCATGTGGCGCTTGACCGACCGGATGGTGCGATCGACGTTGGTGACCGCCTGGTTCTTCGCTGGCTGCCCGGTGAGGATCTCGCCGTTCTTCGCGAAGGCCACGATGGACGGGGTGGTCCGCGAGCCCTCGGAGTTGGCGATCACCGTCGACTCACCGCCCTCCAGGACGGAAACGACGGAGTTGGTCGTCCCCAGGTCGATGCCGACCGCTCGCGCCATGAAAGGTTCCTCCTGCTCTACACCTGTGCGCCCAAGGGTCCATACCCTTGAGCCTTGCTCACTCAAGTTCTACCGACCGCGGGTCGCGGACGTCAAACCGGGTTGAGCACCTGCCGCTCAACCTTCCTGCCGACCCAACGTCCGACCAGCCCCGGGAGTTCCCGCCCGACCGCCCCGGACCGGAGCGAGGTGCGCCGCCTCACCCGGACGGGGGCGGGTCAGTCGGCGCGGACTTCGATGTCGCCGCTGCCGGTGGACAGCTCCAGGGAGCGCGGCGCGTCCCGCTGCTCGGCGACCTCCACGTCGGCGGAGCCGCTGCCGGTGTCGGTGAGCACCCGGTAGGCGCCGTCGGGCACGGTCAGCTCGATCCCGCCGCTGCCGGTCTCCACCAGCACGGCCTCCGGCGCCTCGGCGACCAGCTCGACCTCCCCGGAACCGGTGTGCGCGCGCAGCGACCGGCCGCGCAGCCCCTCGCCCTCGATCCGGCCGCTGCCCGTCTCCGCCACCAGGTCGCCGTCGACGTCGGCGAGCTCGATCCCGCCCGAGCTGGTCCGCACGTCGACCGGTCCGGCGACGCCGCGCACGTCGATCTCACCGGAACCGGTCTCGGCCCGCACCGCGCCCATCCCGTGCACCCGCAGGTCACCGGAGCCGAGCCGCCCCGAGACCTCGACCGGTTCCGGCAGCTCGACGACGTAGTCCACCGAGCAGCCCCGCCCGCAGTCGGTGTCCAGGACCAGCCGGGAGCCCATCCGCCGGTGCGCCTCGTCCTCCGCGCCCGAGCCGAACCAGCTCCGGCTGACCGTCGCGGTGACCTCGCCCCGGCTGCCCGGCACGTGGCGCACCTCGACGTCGCCGCGACCGCCCTCCAGCACGACCGAGTCGATGCCCACGACCACGTCGGTGCTCGTGGCCTCGGACCTCGCCCCCCAGCTCAGCACCGCGCCGCCGAGCAGCACCAGCGCCGCTCCGCCGACCGCAATCCCCACTCGCACCGCAACCCCCTCGTGGTCGTCCCGATCGACGCTAGGCCGGTGCGCGCCCGGCCCGCATCGGGGAGATCCCCCACGCACCAGCACAGCGCATCGGGGCGTCCCGGTGGGGTGGATTCAGGAACCGAGCTCGTCGCGGGCGGCTTCGAAGGCGCTCAGCGCGGCGTCGTCGAACAGCACGAAGCGCACGTCCGCGACGTCGGTCGGGGTCTCCCGCACGGTGCGCAGCGCGATCCGGGCCGCCTCGTCGAGCGGGTAGCGGTAGATGCCGGTGGAGATGGCCGGGAACGCGACGCTGCCCGCGCCGAGCTCGTCGGCCACCCGCAGCGAGGAGCGGTAGCAGTCCGCGAGCTGCGCGGAGCGGTCGGCGGACTGGGCGTAGGTGGGCCCGACGGTGTGGATCACCCAGCGCGCCGGGAGCTCGCCCGCGGTGGTGGGCACGGCCTGCCCGGTGGGCAGCCCGTCCGGGTAGTCGCGGGTGCGCAGCAGCTCGCACTCGGCGAGGATCGCCGGACCGCCGCGGCGGTGGATCGCCCCGTCCACCCCGCCCCCGCCGAGCAGGCCGGAGTTCGCGGCGTTGACCACCGCGTCGACCTGCTGCTCGGTGATGTCGCCCCGCAGCAACGAGATCCGCATGGCCGCAGTGTCCTCCCGGACGAGCCCCCGGGCGACCCGGAACCCGCCCGCCAGCCAGGAACCCGCCCGCCAGCGGGTGCCCGCCCGGCGGGCGGCACGACCGCGTCCGCACCGCCCGCTCCGGCAGCCGCGTCACCCGTTCGAGACGTGAGTGAGGGGCACCCTTGTCCGAGTTACTTGGGCAAGGGTGCCCCTCACTCACGTCCACCGCACCCGTTCGGCGCAGCGCGCGGTTCAGCCGTCCCGGAGGCGCATGATGGCCCGGAGGGACTGGTGCAGGGCCTCCGGGTCCGGCGGCTCGTCGGCGATCAGGGCTTGCACCAGGAAGCCGTCGACGGCGGCGAGCAGCACCCGCACCGCCACCGGGTCGCCGCCGCAGGCGTCGCCGAAGTAGCCGGACGCGACGTCGATCCAGCGGCGCGCGGCGGGGCGCAGCGCGGGACGGCGGGCCGCCAGCAGGTACAGCTCGTACTCGGCGATGGTCCGCTCCCGGTGGTCCCGGACCATCGCGACCAGCAGGTCGGCCACCGCACCGGGCCAGTCCTCGGGGTCGTCGACCCGTTCGCGCAGCGCGTCGACGTCGGCGACCAGCGCGTCCACGCCGTCCAGCAGCGCCGCCACCAGCAGCTCGTCGATGCCGTCGAAGTAGTAGGCGATGGAGGCGGGCGGCACCTCGGCCTCGCGGGCCACGACGCGGTGGCTGATCGCGGCCACCCCGTCGCGGGCGACCACCCGCAGCGCGGCGTCGATGATCGCCCGGCGCCGCCGCTCGCCCTTGGCGCGCCTGCCGTCGGTCTCGGCGCTCAATGCGCGCCGCCGAGTTCGAGCGCCACCACGCCGCCGACGATCATGAGGATGCCGCCGATCTGCACGGCGGTGATGGTCTCACCGAGGAACAGCGCGCCGACGATCGCCACCAGCGCGACCCCGGCCCCGGCCCAGATCGCGTAGGCGACGCCGATCGGCAGCCCGAGCTTGAGCACGTAGGCCAGCGCGCTGAACGCGGCGACGTAGCCGATCACGACGAACACCGTGGGCAGCGGCTTGCTGAAGCCCTCGGAGTACTTCAGCGAGATCGTCGCGAAGACCTCGCTGACGATCGCCACGGCCAGGAGCAGGTACGCCACGACGCCTCCCACGAAGAAACCTGAACGGATGCCCAGGTTTCATCCTAGCTCAGCCGCCGGGCAGCTCCTCGGCGTCGTCGCGGCGCTTCTTCCGCTCCAGCTTCCGCTGCTTCTTCTCCAGCTTCTTGCGCTGCTCGGCCACGTCGTCACCGGAGATCATCCCGGCCACCAGCACGAGCGCCCAGATGCCGGAGGGGATGAGCGGCCAGAAGAAGTTCAGCCCACCCGAGGCGATCGAGGTGAACAGCCAGATGCCGACCAGCACGACGGTGACCGAGGCCCACTCGCGCCACTCCTTGTCCCGCTTGCGCTTGGCCACCTCCTTCGCCTGCTCGTCGAGGGCGGGTTCGGCGGACGGTTCGGGCGCCGGCGCGGGCAGGTCGGAGGTGATCGGCGCCAGCTCGCCGAGGGTCACCGCGGCGTAGGCCTGCCGCAGCCGCTCGTCGTACTCGGTGAGCGTCAGCCGCCCCTCGTCGAGCGCGACGCGCAGCCGCTCGGCGCTGCGTTCCCGGTCGCGGTCGGACGCCCGCGTCGAATCCGTCATCGCACACCCCCGGTGACAAGAACAGCTACCAGCGCCGGTCCGGGCGGCGCCCGGTCAGGAGGACGCCCACGATACCCAGCGATCACGGGCGACCGGCCCCGTTCGGCGCAGGCCGGCGAGCGGAGCGGGGATCACGTGGCGAAGATCGCACCTCCGGTGCGCCGCGGCGCGGGATCGATCCGGCCCGAGGCGCGGCGGGAGCGGGCGGGGCGACCGGGGCGCGGGATTCCGGCGCGTCCAGCAGGGACAACCCGCGCGACCCCGGACGACACGCCGGTGCGGACCCGGTCCCACGATCGGACCAGGTGACGCTCCCTCCGGGAAAATCGGGCGTTCGCCCAACTAGTTTTTCGTCCAGCGGCATCGCAGAATCACGCACTGTTCTCGACACGAAGCCGCGCCCCGATGGTTACCAACGAGTAACAGGGCGTACGCTCCCCAAACGGACAACGTCTCGAACTGGAGGCCGCGAGCATGGGAGCCCTGCAGCTCGTCCTGGGCCTGATCTGCCTCGCCGTGACGGTGGTCGCGGTGGTGATGGTCGTCAGGACCGTCCGGCGGATGGTGTCGTCCATCCGCCTCGGCCAACCCGATCCGACGAGGGGCGGGCCGTTCGGCGCCCGGTTCGGGAACATGGTCAAGGAGATCCTCGGCCACACCAAGATGCTCAAGTGGGGGCACGTCGGGGTCGCCCACTGGTTCGTCATGGTCGGCTTCGGACTGCTGAGCCTGAGCGTGCTGGAGGCCTACGGCGAGGTCGCCAACCCCGAGTTCGAGTTCTGGTTCCTCGGCGGGTTCGGCCCGTGGAACCTGGCCATCGAGCTGATCGGGTTCGCGACCCTGGTCGCCGGGATCTGGCTGGTGGTGGTGCGCCAGCTCAACCACCCGCGCCGGGCCGGGCGGGTCTCGCGGTTCCAGGGCTCCAACTTCTGGCAGGCCTACTTCGTCGAGGCGGTGGTGATCCTCGAAGGCGTCGGGATCATCGGGCTGCGGGCGTTCAAGGAGTCCAGCGGGCTGTTCCACGCGCCGGTGTGGTCGGCGCCGCTGACCCACGCGCTCGGCGCCGTGCTGCCGGCCAGCACCGCCGCGATCACGCTGTTCGCCGCGTTCAAGATCCTGTCCGCGATGATCTGGGTGATCGTGATCGCGCGGAACATCACGATGGGCGTGGCCTGGCACCGGTTCACCGCGTTCTTCAACATCTACTTCAAGCGCGAGCTGGGCGACGCCCCGGCGCTGGGCGCGGTGAAGCCGATGACCAGCGGGGGCAAGCCGCTGGACTTCGAGGAGGCCGACCCGGACACCGACGTCTTCGGCGCCGGGCAGGTCGAGGACTTCTCCTGGAAGGGCTGGCTGGACTTCACCACCTGCACCGAGTGCGGTCGCTGCCAGTCGCAGTGCCCGGCGTGGAACACCGGCAAGCCGCTCTCGCCGAAGCTGGTCATCACCTCGCTGCGCGACCACGCCTACGCCAAGGCCCCCTACCTGCTGGCCGGCGGCAAGAAGGACATGGCGGGCGACGAGGTCGGCATCACCGGTGACGGCGCCGAGGACAAGCTCGCCGGGATCGACGCGCTGGCGCTGGCCGAGTCGGACCGCCCGCTGGTCGGCGGCCCCGAGGAGATGGGCGTCATCGACCCCGAGGTGCTGTGGTCCTGCACGAGCTGCGGCGCCTGCGTCGAGCAGTGCCCGGTGGACATCGAGCACGTCGACCACATCATCGACATGCGCCGCTACCAGGTGATGATCGAGTCGAACTTCCCGACCGAGCTCGGCGGGATGTTCAAGAACCTGGAGAACAAGGGCAACCCGTGGGGACAGAACGCCAAGGACCGGCTGGCCTGGACCGAGGACCTGGACTTCGAGGTGCCGGTGTTCGACGGCGAGCTCGCCGACGACGTCGAGTACGTGTTCTGGGTCGGCTGCGCCGGGGCGTTCGAGGACCGCGCGAAGAAGACCACCCGCGCCGTCGCCGAGCTGCTGCACATGGCCGGGGTCAAGTACGTGGTGCTGGGCTCCGAGGAGACCTGCACCGGTGACCCGGCCCGGCGCGCGGGCAACGAGTTCGTCTTCCAGATGCTCGCGCAGCAGAACGTCGAGGTGCTCAACGGCGTCTTCGAGGGCCGCGAGCCCGGCAAGCGCAAGATCGTCGCCACCTGCGCGCACTGCTTCAACAGCCTGGCCAACGAGTACTCGCAGCTCGGCGGGGACTTCGAGGTCGTGCACCACACCCAGCTGCTGAACAAGCTGGTGCGGGAGAAGCGGCTGACCCCGGTGGCCCCGGTCGCCGAGGACGTCACCTACCACGACCCGTGCTTCCTGGGCCGCCACAACAAGGTCTACACGCCGCCGCGCGACCTGGTCGGTGCCGCGGGCGCCAACTTCCGGGAGATGCCCCGGCACGCGGACCGCTCGATGTGCTGCGGCGCAGGCGGGGCGCGGATGTGGATGGAGGAGCGCATCGGCAAGCGGATCAACCTGGACCGCGTCGACGAGGCGCTGGGCACCGCCCCGCAGAAGATCGCGACCGGCTGCCCGTTCTGCAAGGTGATGCTCTCCGACGGGCTCACCACGCGGCAGAGCGACAAGGTCGCCTCGGAGAACGTCGAGGTCGTCGACGTCGCGCAGTTGCTGCTCAACGCCGTCAAGCGCGGCGAGAGCACCGACGCCCCGGCCACGTCCGGGAGCTGACCGACCGAGCGAGCGGGCCCCTCCGGTGCGCACCGGAGGGGCCCGCTCCTTCTCACCGGGCACGCTCCGGGAACGACCGAGGGGCGGGTCCGGCCGGACCCGCCCCTCGTCCCGCGCTAGCTCAGCCGTCGAAGGAGATCGAGCTGCCCAGCCCGGCCCAGAAGTCGTACTCGTTCTGAGCGCTCTGCTCGATGTCGTTGCCGATGCCGTTGGCCTCGGCCTCCTGGACGGCGACGTCGCCGTCGTTGCCGATGACGTAGATGTCGGCGAAGGCGGCGGGGGCGGCGAGGGCGCCGAAGCCCAGCGTCAGGGTCGCGACGGCGGCGGCCTTGGCGAGGTTCGAGGACTTCATTCGGGGATCCACTCCATTTCGACTTCGTGAGCGGCGGCCGTTGTGACCGCCGCGTCCAGTCCTAGAGGCCGACGGGGTCCGAGCGCTGCCCCTGAGATCCACGATCACACCGACCGGTGACACCGAGTCGATCTTCAGAGTGTCACTCGATCTTGTAAAACCACGCTTCGTGATCAGAATCGGCGGGACTCCTGGGCGTATGAAAATCCCGAATCACCTTCGCCGGACCCGGGGCGGGTGTCATCCGGTCACGGCCGCGAAGAAGGCGCGGACGTCCGCGGTGAACAGCTCCGGGACCTCCGCGGCCGGGAAGGTGCCACCGCGGTCGTGCTCGGTCCACCGGACCACGTTGTTGATCCGCTCGGCGAACGGCCGCACCGGGCGCAGCACGTCGTGCGGGAACACCGCGACCCCGTGCGGCACCGCACCGGTCGCCAGCTCCGCCAGCACGCCTTCGCGCTCGGCGTGCTCGGCGTCGTCCGGCGTCTCCACGAACGACCGGGCCGCCGAGTTGGTGGTGCCGGTGAACCAGTAGAGCAGCGCGTGGGTGAGCACCAGGTCGGCCGCCAGCGGGGTGCGCGGATCGGTCCACTCCCGGAAGACCCCGCTGAACCAGCCGAGCAGGCCCGCCGGCGAGTCGGCCAGCGCGTAGGCGAGGGCCTGCGGCTTGGTGGACTGGATCAGCTTGTAGCCGTAGAGCTCGTCGGTGTAGCGCTGCCAGCCCGCCATCCGCTCCTGGTCGGCCGCCGAGAGCCCGGCGAGCTCCTCGGGATCGCCGGAGGGAAAGGTGATCATGCCGTTGGTGTGCACCCCGACCACCGAATCCGGCGCCACCAGCGCCAGCTCCCGGCTGATCCAGGTCCCCCAGTCACCGCCCTGCGCCCCGTAGCGGCGGTAACCCAGCCGCGCCATCAGCTCCACCCAGGTCTCGGCGATCCGGCGGGAACCCCAGCCGAACTCCCGGGTCGGTCCGGACAGGCCGTAGCCGGGCGGCGACGGGATCACCAGGTGGAACGCGGGGCCGTCGTCCTCGGGCTCGGTCAGCGGCGCGATCACGTCCAGGTACTCGGCGGGGGAGCTGGGCCAGCCGTGCGTGACGATCAGCGGCAGCGCGTCCGGCCGCGAGGAGCGCACGTGCAGGAAGTGCACCCGCTGGCCGTCGATCTCGGTGGTGAACTGCGGGAACGCGCGCAACCGCGCCTCCTGCGCGCGCCAGTCGTAGCGGTGCAGCGCGTGCTCGACGAGGTCGCGGACGTGGGCCAACGGCGGCCCGTACCGCCAGTCGCCCCCGTGATCGCCACCGGGCACGTCGTCGGGCCAGCGAACCCGGGCGAGCCGGGCCCGCAGGTCGTCGAGCTGCTCCTGCGGGATGTCGAGGTGGAACGGGGTGATGGCCATGCGCGCTCCTTCCGTACAACGTACGGTACTTCCTACGCGCGAAGCCCCGGATTTGTTCCCGCCCCCGAACAGCAATCGAGGGGCGCCCGACCCGGACACCCCTCGACCACAACCCCGTGCAGTTCTCAGCGACTCAAGGCCCGCGAGACGGAACCCCCGTCAGGCAAGCGGCAAAGCCGCTTCCAGCCCACGCACGCGCCGATCGGCACCCCCGTCAGGCAAGCGGCAAAGCCGCTTCCGCCTTGCCCCACCCTCGCAACTCGCACCGCCGCGGGTTCTCAGCGGCCTTCTCGCGAGGACAGCGCCGACGCCGTGTACGTGCTGGTACATCAGGAGGCGATCCCGCAGCGAGAAGGCCGCTGAGGTTCCGCTACCCGCACCGCAAAGCAGAGCGAGCCGCGTCCCAGGAGCACAACCCTCAAGTACCGATTTCCTCCAGGGTTTTGCCCTTCGTCTCCTTCAGGTACCGCAGCACGAACACCAGGGAGAGCAGGGCGAACCCGGCGTAGAGGAAGTAGGTCACGGGCAGGTTCCAGTCGCGCATGGACGGGAAGCTCACCGTCACCAGCCAGTTCGCGATCCAGTTCGTCGCGGTGCCCAGGGCGAGCGCGGCGGCCCGGATGCGCACCGGGAACATCTCGCCGAGCAGCACCCACATCACCACGCCCCAGGAGGAGGCGAAGAACAGCACGAAGGCGCTCGCCGACACCAGCGCCACGGCGCCCCAGACGAACGGGAGCTGCGCGTCCTCGCCGACGACCTCGGCGAAGCTGAACGCCCAGCCGGTGATCGCCAGCGACACCGCCATGCCGATCGAGCCGATCACCAGCAGCGGTTTGCGGCCGATCTTGTCGACCAGGGCGATGGCCACGAGGGTGCCGATGATGTTGACGATCGAGGTGAACAGGCTCAGCAGCAGCGAGCTGCTCTCGTCGACGCCGACCGAGCTCCACAGCGACGAGGAGTAGTAGAAGATGACGTTGATCCCGACGAACTGCTGCAACGCGGCGATCGCCATGCCGACCCAGACGATCGGCAGCAGCCCGAACCGGCCGCGCAGGTCGCTGAGCCGGGGCTTGCGCTCGCCGCCGAGGGCGGCCTGGATCTCGGCGACCTTGGCGCCCGCGTCACCGGAGTCGATGCGGGTCAGCACGCTGCGCGCCTCGGCCAGCCGACCGGCGGCCACCAGGTAGCGCGGCGATTCGGGGATGCGCGAGGCCACCACGAGGTAGACGATCGCGGGGATCGCGGCGGCGGCGAGCATCCACTGCCACGCCTGGAGCGGCCCGATCATCCCGGAGGCGCTGCCCCCGGCGCCGGCGGCCAGCCCGTAGTTCACCAGTTGCGACAGGGCGATGCCCAGCACGATCGCCAACTGCTGCAACGAGGCCAGCCGCCCCCGGTAGGCCGCGGGTGCGACCTCGGCGATGTAGGCGGGGGCGATCACCGAGGCGATGCCGATGGCGACACCGCCGACGACCCGCCAAGCGGCGAGGTCCCAGATCGCGAAGGGCAGCGCCGAGCCGATGGCGCTGACGATGAACAGGACGGCGGCGAGCTGCATGACGCGGATGCGCCCGACCCGGTCGGCCAGGCCGCCCGCGATCCCGGCGCCGACCGCCGAGCCCAGCAGGGCGGAGGAGACGGTGAGGCCGGTCAGGGCGGGGCCGACACCGAAGTGCTGCTGGATCGCGTCCACGCCGCCGTTGATGACGGAGGTGTCGTAGCCGAAGAGGAATCCGCCGAGCGCCGCGGCGCAGGCGATCATCACGACGTGCCCGAAGTGCTCGGTGGCAGCTCCCGAGGCACGCGACTGGGTTGCGGACATCGCGTTCTCCTGCTGCCCGCACGTCGACCCGCCACGGTGCGGGATCGTTCTAGAACGTCGGGCTTGAGGGATCGTAAGTTCTGAACCCCTTCTTTGCTGACACGATCCAGCGTGAAGTAGCTCACCGTAACCGAAACTCGGCCACTTGGGCCTTTTCGCCCCGCCGAACAGATGAGTTTCAGATCACTTGCACGCCGGAACGTGCACGCACAGTTACCGCCGGGTGTCGGCGCGCGAGAAGTTGATGTAGGCCCGCGACGGGGTCGGACCGCGCTGCCCCTGGTACCGCGAACCGGCCCGCTTCGAGCCGTACGGGTGGTCGGCGGGGCTGGACAGCCGGAACAGGCAGAGCTGGCCGATCTTCATCCCGGGCCACAGCGTGATCGGCAGGTTGGCGACGTTGGACAGCTCCAGCGTGATGTGCCCGGTGAACCCCGGGTCGATGAAGCCCGCGGTGGAGTGCGTCAGCAGCCCGAGCCGCCCGAGCGAGGACTTGCCCTCCAACCGGCCCGCGAGGTCCTCCGGCAGCCGGACCTCCTCGAAGGTCGCGCCCAGCACGAACTCCCCGGGGTGCAGCACGAACGGAACGTCGTCCGGCGTCTCGACCAGCGAGGTCAGCTCATCCTGCTGCTGCGACGGGTCGATGTGGGTGTACTTCGTGTTGTCGAAGACCCGGAAGAACCGGTCCAGCCGAACGTCGATGCTCGACGGCTGGATCATCGCCGCGTCGAACGGATCGACGTGCAGGCGCCCCTCGTCGAGCTCTTTGCGCAGGTCCCGGTCACTCAGCAGCACGGCGCCACCCTATCCGCACCCCGTCGACGATCGACGACGCCCACCGTGCTAAGCTCGATCACATCGCGACAGCGATGCGCGGATGTAGTTCAATGGTAGAACATCAGCTTCCCAAGCTGAATACGCGGGTTCGATTCCCGTCATCCGCTCAGCAGACGAAGGCCCAGCCCGGAGCGCAGTTCCGGCCTGGGCCTTCGGTGTTTCTGGGCCTCCGATGTTTCTGCGCCTTCGGTGTTCCTGCGCCTTCGGTGTATCTGCGCTGTGCCGTGCGGAATCGCCAGGCCGGCCCGCGAGTGCTGAAGTCCCGCGACGTGGGCGCTACGACTCGGTGGCGCGGGCTGCTCGGTTGGCCCTGCGGGTGGCGAGGAGGGCCGCGGCCAGGACGGCGGTGAAGCCGCCGCCGGGGACGATCAGGGCGAGCGGGTAGGTCTCGCCGAGGGCGAGCTGGGCCGCGATGAGCGCGGTGGTCACCGCTGCGGTGGTGTAGCCGGTGCGGGCGGCGGCGAGCATCCACGGGGCGGCTGCTCGGTGCCCGGCCCACCAGGCGGTGTCGGAGGCCATCGTCGCCTTGGTGCGGATGCCGATCGCGTGGTTGCGGCGGAGGGTGCCCGCCAGCGTCTGGTTCCGGACGGTGTGCGTGACGGCCGCGAGGCACAGCAGTCCGATGGCCAGGCCGATGAATCCGCTGATGGCTTCCACGACGTCCATCATCCCCGCCACAGTTGCGCGCAGGTGGGCAGTTCGGCCGGAGCCGTGGTCTCGCCGAGGAGTCCGGTGAGCTGGGCTAGGGACTGGCGGGTCACCGCGAGGTCGCCGCCGGGGACGGAGCAGAGCTCGCGGCGCACCGCGGTCGGGTCGAGGATGGCGAACTGGGGGCCGGGGCGGTAGCCGGGGAAGTCGTCGGCGGTTCCGCTGGTCGGCACGTGGCGCATCGCGGTGAGGTGGTGGTCGCCGGAGTGCAGGACGTAGCCCGGGAAGCGGTCCCGCACGGTGCCGTCCGCCGCCCGCACCGTGATCATCTCGGCGGGCAGCCACATCTGGTTCATGGAGAACGCGAAGGACGCGGGCGTGAACAGCGCGACGAAGGCGAGGCCGAGCAGCACCAGGCCGGAGAGCTGGCCCACGATCGCCGACAGCACGACGCGTCCGGCGGTCCGGCGGCGCAGCGCCGCCGCGGCGTAGGCGGCGCAGGGCAGCACGATCCACGGCGCCATCTGCATCGGCAGCAGCAGCACGACGATCGCCACGCCGAAACCCAGGGTCAGCGCCGCCGTTCCCGGGTCCTCGCGCCGCAGCGTCCAGTCCAGCACCCGGATCATCGCGAAGAACAGCAGCACCGGCACCAGCACCGTCGTGGCGTCGAGCGCGATCGCCGGGATGTTCAGGGTGGTGAGCAGGATCCGCACGGCGGCCGGATCGTGCCCCGCCACCAGCAGGATCCGGATCACCACCACGACCACCGGGATGACGGCGACGACCAGCGCCGCGGTGCCGTCCGCGCTCGCCCGCCGCGCGGCGGTGAGGGCGCGTTCCGCGAACTGGCTCAGCGAGGGCTCGGGGGCCGCCATGTCGGAACCTTACGGCTCCGATCCCCCGCGCCGGGGCGGTTTTTCACGCGGGGTCGACGAGCTCGTGGTGCCGCACGGTCGTCGTAGCAGTGGTGCAGGAGTCCCTTCCACCGCTGGTGATCCGGCGATCCCCCGGTGCGGTCGGTGAGGCTCCGCCAGCGCACCAGGTACCGGCCCGGCTCCTCGGCGCAGTGCCGGAGAGCCCGAGGAAACCCGGTGCTGCCGCGATGGTCCGCTCGAACTCCTGCCGCACGTGCGGCACCGCTGTTCCGAGGATCATGCCCCGGTGAGCAGCATCCCGAGGGCCGCGGCGGCGAGCCCGGCCGCCGCGGTGCCGAGCACGTTGAGCACCGCGAGCAGCCGGGCGCGTTCGGCGAACAACCGGACCGTCTCGTAGCCGAAGGTGCTGAACGTGGTGAGCGCCCCGCAGAAACCCGTGCCGAGCAGCGGGAACACCGGCCACGACGTGCCGACCAGCGCACCCAGCAGCAGCGAGCCGAGCACGTTCGCCGCGAGGGTGCCCAGCGGGAATCCGGTGGAGTGGCGCTGCACCCACCGGTCCAGGAGGAACCGCGCGCTCGCGCCCACCGCGCCGCCGAGCGCGACCAGCAGGACCGTCATCCGTACCGGACCACTTCCACCTCGTCGAGCAGGACCAGACCGCCCGCGGCCACGTCGTCGAGCTGCGGCAGGAAGTCCCGGACGCGCTGCTCCTCGTCGACGATCACGACCGAGATGGGCAGGTCCTCGCTGAGCGCCAGCACCCGCGTGGTGTGGATCGTCGAGGACGCGCCGAAGCCCTCGACCCCCCGGTACACCGACGCCCCCGCCAACCCGGCGCCGCGGGCCCGCAGCACGATCTCGTGGTAGGCCGGGTGGTGCCGGTAAGTGTCGCTCTCGCCGAGCACCACGGTCAGGCGCAGCGCCCGTCCGCTCAACCGCATGGTCACCTCCGTCGCAGCGATTCGGCCACCGAGCGGCTGCCCAGCAGCCCGAGGAGCACCGCGCCCAGGCAGGCGAACACCGAACCCACCAGGTACAGCGCGGCGAGGGCGGGTGCGCGCTCGGCGAGCCCGAGCCCCTCGACCACGTAGGTCGACAGGGTGGTGAACCCGCCGAGCACGCCGATCCCGACGAACGGCCGGACCAGCCGGTGCGCCTGCACGAGCTCGGTGATGACGTACATCAGCACCCCGATGGCCAGGCAGCCCGCGACGTTGGTCAGCAGCGTCGCCCACGGGAAACCGCGGTGCGGCAGCAGCACCGAGATCCCGTGCCGCAGCACGGCGCCGAGCGCGCCGCCGAGCGCGACGACGCCCAGCACGTCCCAGGGAACCGGTCGGATGGCGCACCTCCTCGAAACGCTGCCACTACACCACCGCGGGCATCTCCACGCGAGGTCGCCGCACCGCGGCGGTGCCCAGGTCACCGTAGTCTGGGAGCGTCGAACAGGAGTCCCGCACCATGGCCACCGAACCCGTCCCGATGCGGCTGGAGCACCTGGCCGGCGTCCTCGAACTGGGCAACCGCGTCTTCGACGTCTCCGCCATGCCGTACACGTCGTGGTCGCTGTCCAGCGTGGCGGTGCACCTGGACGCCCAGCCGGACTCGTGCTGGGTCGCCGAGCACGACGGGCGCGTGGTCGCCTTCGTGCTCGGGTCGCTGTCCTACGACGAGCGGGAGGACTGGGGTTACGTCGAGTGGATCGGCGTCGACCCGGAGCACCAGGGCGAGGGCTTGGCCCGCGCCCTGCTGGAGGCGTCCTGCCAGGCGCTGTTCGCGGCGGGCGCGACCCGGGTCATCACCGACGTCGAGAAGGACAACGAATCCTCGGCGAAGCTGATGCGGCGCAGCGGGTTCACCGACAGCGTGACCGTGACGCTGTTCATCCGGCACGCCCCCGAGCCCGGCCCGCCGCGCCCACCGCGGGTGCGGGAGGACCCGGCGAAGGCCAGGCTGCACGCCGCGGCCCGGAAGCGGCACCGCCAGGGCTAACCCCGGCGGTGGTCGGCGTTGGCGACGATCGCGGCGCGGACGAACTCCGCCAGGCCCGGCTCGATGGCCTCGTAGGTGGCGGTGAACCGCTCGTCGGCCACGTACATCTCGCCCAGGCCCCGGTGGATCTCGTAGGTGCAGTCGTAGCACCAGCGCGTGATCACCTGCCGGTGCTCCTCGGCGAGGTCGAGCACCGCCTCCTCGTCCGGGGCCGCGCCGGAGCGCAGCGCCTCGGCGAGCCGCTCGTGCACCGCGCTCTGCTCCCCGAGGAACCGCCGCCAGTCCTGCTCGCCGTACCCGGCCATCCGCTCCCGCGACTGCCGGTAGGCGTCGCTGCCGCCCCACCGGCGCTCGACCTCGGGCGCGTGGTCGTCCGGGTCGAAGTCGCCGAACAGCGCGAACTTCTCCTCCTGCGTCAGGTTGATGCCCATCGAAACCGCCTCCATCTCCTCGCGCACGGCCGCGGCGATCCGCTGGAGCCGGTCGATCCGCTCCAGCAGCAGCTCGTGCTGCCGCTCCAGGTGCGCGCGTGCACTGCCTTCGGCGAGGACCGCCGCGATGTCGTCGAGGCCGAGGTCCAGCTCCCGGTAGAACAGGACGCGGCGCAGCCGGTCCAGGTCCGCGTCCGAGTAGCTGCGGTACCCCGCGGACGTGCGACCGGAGGGCACCAGCAGCCCCACCTCGTCGTAGTGGTGCAGCGTCCGCACCGTCACGCCGGTCAGCCGGGCCACCTGGCCCACCGTGTAACCCACCGCCCTCACCTCCACGACGCTCAGCCTGCGGCCTCCCGCCACGTGAGGGTCAACCCGAGCCGCCACCACAACCCCCGCAACACGCCGGAGCACCGCCCGTCCAGGTGGGGTTTTTGCAGGTGAGGGGCACCCTGTACCAAGTCACGTGGTACAGGGTGCCCCTCACTCAGCTACCGAACGGGTGAGGCCGCATCGGGCTCGGATCAGCGCGAGTCGAGACCGCCCGCCTTGAGGTGGGTGAGGAATGACCGCCACTGCCCGGCGGTGAACCGGTGGAGGCCGGACCCGGGCGCCTTGCTGTCCCGCACCCACCGACCGTCACCGCCGGAGCCCGCCACCTCGACGCAGTGACCGTTCTGCCCGCTGTAGCTGGACCTGCGAAATCCGTTGCGCGGTGCCCCGCACCGAGGAACGTCTAACTCTCCGTCGCGCACTTTCACACCTCCTTGATGGCCCGCTCAATCATCCTCCGGGAGTCACCCGGTTCGGCAGCCAAGCCCGCAATTCGGCGGAACGTCCGCTCGTAGAGCAGGACTTCGGAGGGGTCTTCGAGGTAATGGCCGCTGCTGAGCAGTTCGTGGTAGACGACGCCGGGGTCACCGACCATGTCAACTGGGAACCGCATCAACGTGAAGGTCCCGCCCTGTTGAGCGGTATGGGCGTTGCCGGACAGCGGTAGGACCTGGAGATCTACGCGTGGCCGTTCCGACATGGCGAGCAACTGCCTGAGTTGGTCCCGCATCACGTCGGAGCTGCCGAGCGTCCGGTACAAGACCGATTCGTCCATGATGGTCCACAGCCGAACAGGTTCTTCAGACCGATCCAGCAGGTCCTGCCGTCTCATCCTCAGTTCGACCCGTTGACCGACCTCATCGTCGGAAAGGTCTGTGTCGGAACGGACCACAGCCTCGGCGTAAGCGCGTGTCTGGAGAAGTCCAGTCACGAGGAGGGCATCGAACGACGACAGCTCGGCCGCACCGGCTTCGAGCCCCAGGAAGAGGTCGAACCACTTCGGAACCGCACCGCTCAGGCCGGTCCACCAGTTGCGTCCCTTCTTCGCCGCGGAAAGCAGGTCACGCATGAAGTCGTGGCGGTCCTGCATCCCGTAGAGCCCAAGCAAGAGTTCCAGATCGCCGTGGGATGGCAGATTCCGAGCGCTCTCCAGGTAGCCGATGTGCTGTTGCGAGCGACCGATGCGCTGTGCGGCGTCCTTCTGCTTCAACCCGGCCTGCTTTCGCAGACGTCGCAACTCCAACGCGATCCAGCGCTTGAGCACGGCAGGACTCGACGGCGTAACCACGCTGCTCACCTTTCGCTGAGGTCCGGGGCACAAGCGTGCCCTACGGCATCGTCCACCGGATCGGATGACCACTTGGCCGTTGACGTTGTGAACACAACATTGTTGTATTCACAGTATTCCATTCACGTACTTCATGGGAGGTGTTCGATGCGATGTGCTGATCAGGTGCCCGAGGCGGCGGAGGCCGCGGTGTTGCGGGCGGTCGTCGAGTGGTTCGTCACCGCTCCGGTCGAGGAGACGCAGCTGCTCGTCAACGCCCACGGCGACGCGACCGCCGAGTCGCGGGTGCGGGTCCGGTGATCGACGTGACCGGAGTGCGCAAGGCCGTCGACCGGGCGGTGGAACCGCTGGTGCGGCGGCTCGTCGAGGCGGGGTTCAGCCCGCTGCCCTGCCCGTGGGCGGGCGGGGACGTGCAGCTCGTGCGGGTGCGCGACGAGGTGGTGATCGCCGTGCTGTCGGAGTACGGCTACGCGACGGTGAGCCGCTACGAAGCGCGCTACGAGCCGTCCGAACCGCTCGTGCACGCCGGGCGGTTGCTGACCAGGGTCGACGACGATCCGGTCAGCGCGCTGCGCGGACTGGTCGCCGGGCTCGGGCCCGCCGGGTCGTGGATGGTCTCCGGCTCGCTCCCGGAGTCCACCTCGTGACCGCCCCCGCCGAAGTGCTGCGCCGCGCCGAGGAGCGCTCCGCCGTCACCGCGTGGTCGGCCGGGCTCGACGCGGAACGCGCCGGGAACCCGGTGCTCGTGCTGCGCCGCGGCGCCCTCGGCCGCTGGCTCGTCGACGACGGCCGCGCGTGGACGATCGGCGACCTGGTGGTGATGCCCACCGCTCCCGGCGGACCGCGGTCCGCCATCGCCCGGGAGAAGCGGCACATCACCTGGGCGTTCGCGACGGCGCTGCACGCCGAGCTCACCGCGCTGGGCGTCCCGGCCTGGCTGACCGACGACGACCGCGCGCACCGGCTGCGCGACCTCCCGCCCGAACTCGCCGACGCCGTCTTCGACCGCGCCACCACCCAGGAGACCACCTCGTGAAGCGCTGGATCGCCGCCGGACTCCTCGCCACCGCCGCGCTCACCGCCTGGGCCGTCCACCGCCGCACCGCCCGACGCCCACCCGAACCGCCGGTCACCCCGCCCGACCCCACCCCGGAACCCGCGGCCGAGCCCGAACCGGTACCGCTCAGCACCACCTACTCCTACGACCCGGCCACCCTGCAACGCATCCTCGACGGCCTCCACCACCTCTGACCAGCGAACCGTGCCCGGACCAACCAGCGCGCCTTGGACGAGCTGCGCCTCCGCTGCGGCGTCACCCGGATGGGAGCTGAGTGAGGGGCACCCTTGCCCAAGTATGTTGGACAAGGGTGCCCCTCACTCAGGTGGCGGTGGGCTCGGGGGCCTGCTGCTCGGGCTGCTCGGGCTGGTCCTCGGTGGTGCGGGTGGCTCGTTGTTCGCGCCAGTAGCTCTTGTTGCCCCACCTGTTCCACTCGGCGTCGAAGTAGCCGATGCCGGTGCCGGTGTCCCGGCTCACCGCGTGCGCGTAGGCGTAGAAGAGGTCGCGCTTCCAGGTCAGCTGCGGGTCGGCGAGGTTGGCCGGGCGGTGTTCGATGTCGTAGCTGACCCAGTGGACGCGGTGGTAGGCGCTGCCGACGACGTCGCGGACCGCCTGGCTGGTGGCGTAGTGGTCGGTGTGGTCGTTCGGGTTGTTCGTCCCGAGGTGGTCGGCGGTGTTGACCCACTGCGGCGGCCGCAGCCGCGCCGCGGACATCTCCTGGTCGACGATCGCGCGGAGCGTGTTCCGGAAGTCGCTCCAGCTCGTGTAGACCGAGGCCGCGTCGCCGTCGACGGCCTGCATCCGGTTGATCCGGCCGTCGCGCAGCTTCACCAGGCTCGCGTGCCCGGTGCGCGGGAACCCGCCGCCGCCGATGTTGCCGTCCGGCAGCCGCAGGCAGTAGACCGCCCACTTCCCCGCGTCGTAGACGGTGACGTTCTTGCCGCCGAACCGCCGCTTCACGCCGGACGGGTCGGCGGCGTGGGCGCGCCCGTGCGCGTCGATCAGGCCCTTCTCGCGGGCCCGCCACCAGTACGCCTCCAGCCCGGCGTCGCCCGCCGTGGTCACCACGTGCACCACCCGCGCGTCCGGCGTGCTCGCGTCGGATCGCAGGAACTCGCCCCGGAACAGCAGCGCGTCGTCCTGGTGCGCGCCGAAGTAGAACCCGATCGAAGAAACCATCGTGCCTCCCCACGGCCGAAATCGGTCACCGACAGGGTGCGGCGGGGGCCGCGCCGGACCGGGGACGCTCGCCGCCCGCTCCTCCGGACCGGTGACAGGGGCAGGCACGACGCTCACCCGGACAGGCAGCGGGTGCGACCAGCTTTTCGAGGCCGATCGGTCCGGACCGGCCTCGACGGCCGCCGCCGGGCGGCATACTTCGCGCATGACGGTGACCATCCCCGGGGAGTTCGCGCTCCTGCTGCACAAGCCCAACGGCGGCCACTACGCCTCCTCCAACTACCTCGGCGCGGCGGAACTGGGCGAACTCGTGCTGCGGCACCGCATCGAGTTCGTCCGCCGGAAGGTCCGGGTCCTCGACGCCTCGCCCGCCGGGGAGCGGTGGATCGACGAAGCGCTGGCCCTGCTGGTCAGGCGCTCCGGTCCGGCCGGTCGGCCGGTGGACGCCGCCCGCTTCGTGCAGTCCCGCCGCACCCGGGTGCAGCACGCGAGCGACCTGGTCCGCGCGGGCCTGATGACCCACCAGCGGGAGAAGGTGCTCGGGCTGTTCCCCGTCGACCGCTTCCACCCGCACCCGGCCGCGCACGCGCAGCTGCTCGCCGAGCTGCGGCACTGCGCCGACGGCGGTCAGCTCACCAACCGGCTCGCGCTGCTCGCCGCGCTGGTGCACGCCACCCGGCTGTCCTGGTCGCTGGGCTTCACCGGTCCGCAGCGCGCCCGCCTCAAGCAGATCTGCCGCGGCGAGCAGCTCGGCACCGCCGTCGAGCACGCCGTCGCCGCCGCCAACGCCGCGATGGCCGGGGGCGCCGTCGTCGCCGCCACCGCCGCCGCGGGCTGAGCGGACCGGGGCGCTGGCCGGTGGGCATAGGATCGCGGGCGTGGACCGCTCAGCCCTGACCGCCACCGTCCGCGGGACCTGGCACGACTCCGTGCTGCCGAGCCTGTCGGACCTGGTGCGCATCCCCGCCGTCTCGCCCGCCTTCGACGCCGACTGGGCGGACACCGGACACCTGGACGCCGCCGTCGAGCACGTGCGGAGCTGGATCGCCGACCGCGAGCTGCCCGGCGTCGAGATCGAGGTGGTGCGGCTGCCCGGGCGCACCCCGCTGCTGCTGGTCGACGTGCCCGCCACCGGCGAGTCCGACGACACCGTGCTGCTCTACGGGCACCTCGACAAGCAGCCCCCGGTCGGCGGCTGGTCCGAGGGACTCGACCCGTGGACCCCGGTCGTCCGCGACGGCAGGCTCTACGGCCGCGGCTCGGTCGACGACGGCTACGCCGGGTACGCCGCCGTCACCGCCCTGGAAGCGGCGCGCGCGCACGGCGGCGAACACGCCCGCTGCGTCGTGCTGCTGGAGACCGGCGAGGAATCCGGCAGCCCCGACCTGCCCGCCTACCTCGACCACCTCGCCGACCGGCTCGGCGCCGTCTCCCTGGTGGTGTGCCTGGACTCCGGCGCCGGGGACTACGAGCGGATGTGGCTGACCACCTCGCTGCGCGGTCTGGTGCAGCTGGAGGTCACCGCCCACGTGCTCGACTCCGGGCAGCACTCCGGCACCGCGGGCGGCATCGTGCCGAGTTCCTTCCGGGTGCTGCGCCGGCTGCTCGACCGCATCGAGGACTCCCGCACCGGCGAGATCCTGCTGCCCGAGCTGCACGGCCCGATCCCGGAGGAGCGCGTCGAGGAGGCCCGCGCGGCGATCGAGGCCGTCCCCGGACTGGTCCGCCGCTCCGTCCCGCTGCCCGAGGGCCTGCGCCCCGAAGCCGACGACGAGGTCGAGCTCGCGCTGAACAACACCTGGCGACCCAGCCTCGCGGTGATCGGCGCCGCCGGGCTGCCCGACCCGGCCGAGGCGGGCAACGTGCTGCGGCCCTCCACCACGCTGATGCTCGGGTTCCGGCTGCCGCCGACCGCCGACGCCGACGCCGCGCTGGCCGCGGTGCGCGAGGTGCTGAGCACCGACGTGCCGCACGGCGCCCGGATCACCTTCGGCCACCAGGAAGCCGGGCCCGGCTGGAACGCCCCGGCCCCGGCGCCGTGGCTGTCCGACGCCCTGGACAGCGCCTCGGCGGACGTCTTCGGCGCGGGCTGGCGGACGATGGGGCTCGGCGGCTCGATCCCGTTCATGGGCCTGCTGCACGCCAAGTACCCGGAGGCGCAGTTCGTGGTCACCGGCGCCCTCGGCCCGGACAGCAACGCCCACGTGCCCGACGAATCGCTGCACCTGGACTTTGCCGCGCGCATCACCGCCTCGGTGGCCTGCGTCCTCGACGCGCACGCCCGGCGCTGACCCCGCGACGGCGGCGGCCCCGCTCGGGCCGCCGCCCGGTCAGGGCTTCCTGAGCTGGTCCAGGCCGCGCACGGCATCGCCGAACAGGCGGGTCAGGACCGCCGCACCGCGCTGGTTCTCCGCGCCCGCGGCGATGATCGCCCGCACCGCCGGATATCCGCGCAGGCCCACTTCGGTCGGCCGTCCCCCGGAGATGAGCGTGTAGACCTCGCGGACCGGGTAGGTGTGCAGGGCGCTGACGTGGTGGGCGAAGTCGGCCGGGCCCGCGAGGAGATCGCCGAGCACGGCCCCGTCGCGCACCGCGAGCTCGATCCAGCCGAGGTAGGTCTCCTCGCCCGGCCACCGGTGCGCCACACCGGGCGAGCTCATCGCCGACTCGTACGGCGGAAGCGGCTCGACGCGCAGCCGCACCACGTCCGGGTGCTCGCTCCACGGGCGCGCCACGCGCTCGGTCAGGAAGGCGTGGAACCCGTCGGCCGCTCCCGCTCGGGGGACGAAGCAGAGCGCGAAGGTCGGCACCGGCGGAGGTCCCTGCACGGCGGGATCGTTGATCCGGTCGACGAGGGTGCGACCACCGCCCGGAGGGGACAGCAGCGCACCGATGCGACCGAGGAAGTGGTGCGCATCGCGGGGGATGACGTCCTTGGGCAGCGGGTGGTCGCCGAAGGCGACCAGGTCGGCCTCGGACAGGAAGAGCCCGTGCGGGATGCCCTGCGGCTGGGCCACCTCCGGTGCGTCGAACGAGAGGCCCTGGACCGCCGGCCAGAGGTCGGGGCGGTTGCCGCCCAGGCGGAGCTGCCGGTACTGCCACAGGCCCGGGGCGCGGGCGAACATGATCCCGTGCACGTCGCGCCAGTAGGTCTCGCACACGGCCCGGGGGAGATCGGCGCGCCACCAGCAGAAGGACGTCAGGGCCAGTTCGGCGGCGTTCTCCAGGCCGACCACGTCCGGCACCTCGACCGATGCGTCCACGGGCCGAGTGTGCCAGCACCGCGGTCGCGAGCGACCTCGCAACACCCGTCCCGGTCGCGCCGTCGGCGCTGGAGGACGCGGGCGCCCGGGCCGGTCAGCTCGCGGGCGGCCCCGCGGCGAACGGCCGGTTACCCGCGAAGGGGCGAGGTGCCACGGGCACCGGTAGCCGTGCCGGGTAGCCGGTGTTCGGCTCCTGGCGGCCCGGCCACCGGGGTGTCCTGGCCAGGCGGTGCTGCTGGTCACCGCCTGGTGGGCGCGGCGGTGGTGGTCAGGCCTTGGGCACCAGGACCCACAGCAGCAGGTAGAGCAGGAACTGCGGTCCCGGCAGCACGCACGAGACCACGAACAGCAGCCGCACGGTGAACGGGCGCATCCCGAACCGGTCGGCGAGCCCGGCGCACACACCGGCGATCCGCTTGCCGTGACGGGGACGTCGAAGGGGCATCCGAGTAGCCATGTCCCCATCGTGCCCGTCCCGCGCGTCCCCGCACCTCGGGGCGAACCCCGAGCGAACCCGGAATCGCAGGTCATACCCCGAACATCGGCAGGCACGGCGACAGGCCGGTGATCGAGAACTCATCGCGGTCCGCCCATTCCGCCCGATCCAGGCGGAACCGCAGCTCCGTGCTCCGCCGCCCGCGCACCACCGCCCGCTGGACGCCGTCCGGCCGGTAGCCCAGCTTGCGCGTCACCGCCAGCGAGGCCGGGTTGTCGTCGTGCGCCCCCGACACCGCCTCCTCGGCGCCGAGCCCGGCGAAGGCCAGGTGCAGCACCGCCCGGCGCATCTCGGTGCCGATGCCCCGCCCCTGGTGCGCCTGGCCCAGCCACGAACCCGTGCTCACCTGCCGCAGCACCGCGAAGTCCTGCGCCTGCACCGCCTGGATCCCGACCGGGCGGCCCTCGACGAACACCGCCAGCGGCAGCACCCACCGCTCGGCGGACCAGTCGGCCAGCGCCCGCCAGTGGTGCTGCAGCACCGAACGCCCCCGCTCGGCGGGCGGCAGGTCGGTCCAGGGGTGCGCGAACGGCATCTGCTCCGGCGGGTGCACGCCCGCCAGCGCGACATCGGCCAGCGCGGCCAGCTCCGCGCCGTCGGGCAGCCGCAGTTCGAGGCGCGGGGTCCGCACCCGCAGCCCCGCCAGCGGCCAGTGATCGGTCAGCACCGGCCCAGCATGACCGACCGCGACCCGGCCGCGCAGCCGGTTTTCCCGCTGCTCGGCGGTCGCGTCGCGCCGGTTGGCGGGATTCCGGCGGCAGGCGGCGTTCTCGCCAGTTCCGGGGCCCGGCGCCGACTCCTAGCGTCCGGGGAGGACCGGCACCACAACCAGGAGACCACCATGATCGTCGTCACGGCCCTCTCGATCGGCGTGCTGTACGTGCTGCTGAACTCGCTCATCCGCGACCCGGACACCAGGCGCCGGTTCAACGCCATCGTGGTCGCCGGGGCCGGGGCCGCCTACCTCAGCGGCGGCGGCCTCGGGCTCTGGGAGTTCGCCTTCACCATCGTCGCGACCTGCTGCGCCTACCGCGGCCTGCGATCCTGGACCTTCATCGGCATCGCCTGGCTCCTGCACACCGCCTGGGACGTGGCGCACCACCTCAGCGGCGACCCGATCGTCCCGTTCGCCGAGCACTCCTCCCTGGGCTGCGCGATCTGCGACCCGGTGATCGCGCTGTGGTGCCTGGCCGGCGGACCCTCGGTCGGCGAACTCCGGGCTCGCTTCAGCCGCCGCGACCCCGCCGCCGACCACCTCCCGGCCTGAGCCCGGCCGGGCTCGGCGAGGAATCCCCGCCTCGGCAAGGGATTCCTCGTTCCGCGTTGCGCAGCGCGGCGGCTCAGTCCGCGGAGTGCTGGTGGTGCTGCCGGCCTGCCTCGCCGGCGTTGGCGGCGATCCGCTGCAGCGCGGCGATGTGCCGGGTCAGCGCAGCGCGGCCGGTTTCGCTGAGGTTGAGCCAGGTGCGCGGCCGCTTGCCGACGTAGCCCTTCTCCACCTCGGCGTACCCGAGCCGGTCCAGCGCACTGACCTGTTTGGACAGTGCCGAGTCGGACAGGCCGACGGAATCCCGGACGTAGCCGAACTCCGCCCAGCGCGTCGCCGCCAGCAGCGACACGATCGACAGCCGCGTCGGGTCCAGCAGTGCGGTGTCCAGCTCATCCATGCGTGCGCCTCCGCAGTCGGGCGCGCAGCGGTTCCCAGCCGAAGATCAGCACCGCCAGCAGCGCCATCCCGATCGTCGTGGGAAACGGCACGTCCGCGGCACGCAGGCCCGCCGCCAGCAGGAGCGCCAGCACCGCCCCCACGGCCAGCCGGGCCACGCGCCCGCCCCAGGAGACGTCCGGAGCCGGCGCGCGCCGGTAGCCCAGCGCCCCACCGAGCCGCCTCGACCGCGAAGCGGCGGTCAGGACCAGCGCGAACGCGGCCAGCCCGCAGTACACCAGCAGGTGCAGATCGCTGCCGAGATCCGCGGACACGCCGAGCGCGAGCGCCAGCACGGCGAGCACCGCGAGCGCCCAGCGCGGCTCGGCACCGCGCCGGGCGGCCGCCTGCTGGTCGCCGACCTGGTGCAGCGCCGCGCGGGCCTCTTCGGGAGTCGGGCTCATCATCGCAGTTCCTCCCTCGCTTGCTTCCTCGTCATGTTGTTGCCCACTGGGAAAGTACACGACCACTTTCCCGGTAGGCAAGTACCTTCCGGGGCGGAACCGCAGGGCGCCGTCGAACGGATCGACACGTGGCGCACCACCGCCTGGCGGGCGGCTGCCGGGGGAACCGGAGGTGGAAGGGCCGCTCGCCCGAGCTGCGGCCCGCCCCCGGACACCAGGGCCGCCCCACCCGCCGCGACCTGGCACCTCGGCCCGGTCCTCGCGCGCACGGCGGCGCCACCACCGCGACGAATCCGCTGGGCGCGGAATTCACCCGGAGCGCAACCGATTCCCGGCGCGCGGTGGCGGCCCTACCGTGGCCGCATGCGCTCACCGATCACCGGCACGGCGGCCGGCGTGCCCTTCACCGCCCTGCCACCGGCCCACGACGGCCCCGCCCCGCTCATCGTCACCTGGCACATGCTGGACGCGCCGAGGTCGGACGCCGCGTTCGCCGCCGCGCTGCCGATGGACGAGCTGCCCGCGTGGCGGGTCCACCTCGGCATGCCGATGTGCGGGGCCCGCATGGTCGACGGCAGCATGGACGCCGGCTGGGAACTGATCCAGCAGGACGTCCTGATGTCGGCGCTGCACCCGTTCGTCCGGCAGGCGACCGAGGAATTCCCCGCGGCGCTGGCGTCGATCCGCGCGCAGCTTCCGGTCGACGACGGGCCGATCGGCGTGCTCGGCGGCTCGCTCGGCGGCGCCGTCGCGCTGCGGGTCCTCGCCGACACCGGGGTCCCGGTCTTCGCCGCCGCCCTCGTCAACGCCGCCATCCGGATCCGGTCCGTCGTCGACCTGTTCCCCGGCGAGTACCCCTACGACGCCGAGTCCGCGGCGGTCGCCGACGGCCTGGACTTCGTCAGCCGGGCGGCGGCCATCGCCGGACGCGCACCGCTGCTGGTCGTCAGCGGCGAGCTGGACCACCCGGCGCTGCGCACCGACGCGTCCGAGCTGGTCGACGCGGTGGGCGACCGGGCCGAACTGCTGACCGTCCCCGGGCTGGCGCATCCGCTCGCCGACGAACCCGGCATCGAACCCGCACCGCAGCTCCCACTCGCCCGCGAAGTCGACGCCGGGCTGACCGCGTGGTTCCGCCGCCACCTCCCCGGCAGCCACCTCCAGGACAGCGACTGAGTTCACCCGTCAGGTACCTGAGTGAGGGGCACCCTTGCCCGAGTAACTGGGATGAGGGTGCCCCTCACCTGGCACCCAGGCCACTCGAACAGGTCACTCGGACAGGTCACTCGAACAGGTCACCCGGGCGTGTGCTCGGGTTCGCCCGAGGCGCCGAACCACTTCGAGAGGTGGGCGCGCAGGTCCCGCTGGTCGTCGCCCACCCACGCCACGTACCCGTCCGGCCGCAGCAGCACGGCGGGCACGTCCGGTTCCGCGCCACCGTCGGCGACGTGGTCGACCCGGTCCGCCCAGCCCGCGACCGACAGCCGACCGGTCCGGTCGAGCAGCAGTCCGCGACCACCGCGCGTCAGCTCGTAGAGCCGCCCGCGCCCCAGCTCCACGTCGCGCATCCGGCGGCCGAGCAGGTGGTGCCCCGGCCCGAAGTCGTAGCGCACCCCGATCGCGGTGATCTTCTCGATCAGGTACCGGTTCACCTCCTCGAACTCCATCAGCTCCGCCACCAGCCGCCGCGCCGCCCGGGGGCCCGGCTCGTCGGACAGCAGCTCCGTCTGCGCCCGGGTGTTGTCCAGCACGGCGGCGGCCACCGGGTGCCGCTCGGCGTGGTAGCTGTCCAGCAGGCCCTCCGGCGCCCAGCCGCCGACCTCGGCCGCCAGCTTCCAGCCGAGGTTGAACGCGTCCTGGAGGCCGAGGTTCAGCCCCTGCCCGCCGGTCGGCGGGTGGACGTGCGCCGCGTCCCCGGCCAGCAGCACCCGACCGCTCCGGTACCGCTCGGCCAGCCGGGTCGCGTCGCCGAAGCGGGACAGCCAGCGCGGCGAGTGCGCCCCGAAGTCGGTGCCCGCGAACGCCCGCAACTGCTGCCGCAGCTCGTCGAAGGTCGGCGCGACCGCGCGGTCCTCGGCCACCCCGTCGGCGGGCACGATGACGCGGTACGCGCCGTCGTCGAGGGGCATCGTGCCGAACCGCTTCTGGGTCTTGCGGACCTCGGCCACCACCTCGTCCAGCGTCTCGCACGGCACGTCCAGCTCCACCTCGCCCAGCAGCGTCTCCACCCGGCTGGGCTCACCGGGGAACGCGACGCCGAGCAGCTTCCGGACCGCGCTGCGACCGCCGTCGCAACCGACCAGGTAGCGGGCGCGCAGCTCGGTGCCGTCCGCCAGCTCGGCGGTCACCCCGTCCTCGTCCTGGGCCAGCCCGACCAGTGCGCGGCCCCGGCGGACCTCGGCGCCGAGCTCGGTGGCGCGCTCGGCCAGCAGGCGCTCGGTGGTGGTCTGCGGGATGGCCAGGACGTAGGAATGCGCGGTGTCCAGCCGTTCCGGCCACGACCTGCCGATCCCGGCGAAGAAACCCCCGGCCACGACCTTCCGGCCGTGCTCCAGGAACCGCCCCAGCAGGCCGCGCTGGTCCATCACCTCGATGCTGCGCACGTGCAGGCCGAGCGCGCGGACCTGCCCGGTCGGCACCGCTTCCCGCTCCAGCACGACCACCCGCACCCCGTGCAGCCGCAGCTCGCTCGCCAGCATCAGGCCGGTCGGCCCGCCGCCGACGACGATCACATCGATCACGCGGATTCCCCCGTTCGACGATTCCGGCCGGACGTCCCCACGATTCCGGCCTCGGACGGCGAATTCTGCGGCACGGCCGGGGTCTTGCCACAAGCCCAGGGGTGCGCTATAAGTTGAAGGTGGCCGGGGGAAGTCCCCGCGCATCGTCCGCTGTGGACGGGTTCGCCCACCGGCGAGGCGGAACCCGCGCCCAGCCGAAAGGTTCCTTGAGGAACTCAAACCCCGCGACTCTGGTTGACCCGCGGTTTCGCAGTTGTCCCACTGACTGACCACTCCGGTGGCGTCTCATCCCGGTGGCACTTCTTCGCATCCGAGGCGCGTGACGGCGTTGCCGCCCAGGCCCGGGGATGATTTTCACACTCGTCGAGTCCGCCCGGCAGCGGTGGCGGGCGGTCGTGCGGCCGACGGAGCCGGTTGGGCACTTCAGTGTTCGGCCCTGCTGGTCACGCGCCTTGTTCAGCTCTGCGGGCCCAGTCCCGCCACGGCCAGCCGGAACAGCCGGTCCGCCCGAGCGGCGGGGTCGGGGCAGTGTTCCGTGGCCAGGACGATGCCGACGATCAGCGTGATCAGGTCTGCGACGGTGATGCCCGTCGCCACCGCACCATCCTGCACGGCGCGGCGCAGCAGCGGATCTGCCGCCTCTTCCAGCGCCGCCGAGCAGGTGTTCTCGTGTGCCGGGTCGGACCCGGCATCGTCGTAGGCCAGTGCGGCCGCCAGTCCTCGGGCGGAGACGCAGTAGGCGACGACGTCACTCAGCCATTCCAGCAGTGCGTTGCGGCTGTCGCCCTCGCCTGCCAGGTCGTGAGCGCGGACGCGCAGGGCCTCGATCCGTTCCCGGGAAACCGCCTCCAACAGTGCGCGGCGAGTGGGGAAGTGGCGGCGCACGGTCGCCGACCCAACCCCCGCGGTGCGGGCGATCTGTTCCAGGGAGGCGTCGACACCATGGGCGGCGACCTCCTCTTCGGCCACGAGGAGGATGCGCGCGTAGTTGCGCCGCGCATCGGCGCGTCGGCGATCGGGCATGGCGTCATCTCCGAGCTTGCTAAGTGGCGGGGCCCGCCGTATTGTATCCCGCCAGAAGCGGCGGGCCCCGCCACTTATCGACGAGCCTGAGGAGCACCATGTCCGCGGATTCCGCGCCCGTCCTGGTCACCGGCGCCACCGGCAAGCAGGGCGGGGCCACCGCCCGCGCCCTGCGCGCGGCGGGCGTTCCCGTCCGCGCCCTGGTGCGTGACCCGGCCACCGGCCGGGCCAAGGCCGTCGAAGCACTCGGGGCCGAATTGGTCACCGGCGATCTCCATGACCGCGACTCGGTGATCCGGGCCGCCGAGGGTGCCCGCGCCGTCTTCTCCGTACAGGTGCCCGCCGTGACCGCGGAAGGCTTCGACTTCGACGGAGAGGTGGCCCAGGGCATCAACCTCATCGAGGCCGCATTGGCCGCCGGGGTGCCGCAGTTCGTGCACACCTCCGTCACCGGCGCCGGCCAGCACACCGAAACCCCCGGCTGGGCCGAAGGTCGCTGGGCTTCGATGGAACTCACCCTGGGCGCCAAGAGCGCGATCCAGGAGCGCCTCCGCGCGGCCGGTTTCCCCCGCTGGACCCTTCTCAAGCCGGGCTTCTTCATGGAGAACTTCCTCCCCTCCATGGCGTTCCTGTTCCCGCGCGGCGTAGCGGGCGGCCTGGTGAGCGTCCTGAACCCCGAGACCCGGCTGTCCCTGGTCGCGGTGGACGACATCGGCAAGGCGGCGGCCGCGGCCATCGCCGAGCCGGAGCGGTTCGACGAGGTCGAACTGGAACTGGCCAGCGACTACCTGTCGATGACGGAGATCGCCGAAGTCCTCTCCCGCGCACTGGGCACGCCACTGCCCGCGCCGGACATGACCGAGCAGGAGGCCCTCGCCGCCGGAATGCCGGCCATGGGCGCTACGCACGAGTGGCTGAACGTGGCCGGCCAACCGGGCCGCCCGCAGTACGCCAGGGACCTCGGCCTCACGCTCACCAGCTTCGAGGAATGGTCGCAGGGGCACATGGGGGCAACCGAAGATCCGGTCCACCCGATCTAGCGGCCCATCACCACATTCCCAGTCCGATGTCCGATTGGACGGACAGGGGACATCGGAATCGGGAATGGGACGTCGACTTCGAGACCCTGCAGTCCCCGGACTACTCCTGGGCCATGTCGACGAAGCGGCTGTAGTGGAGCTGGTGCGCCACGGTGATCGTCGAGGTCGGCCCGGCCCGGTGCTTGGCCAGGATCAGGTCCGCCTCACCCATCCTCGGGTCGTCCCGCTCGAAGGCGTCCGGCCGGTGGATCAGGATCACCATGTCCGCATCTTGTTCCAGCGAGTTGTGCATCGCGATGCCGTTGGCCACGAAGTTGTGCGTTTCCCCGACGGTGGCGTCGTAGACGGGCTGCTCGCCGAGACTGGTGATCTCCACGATCTCGTCCCAGAAGACGTCGTTCGTGGCGAGCATGTCCAGGTCCGCGTCGTCGAGCACGGCGGCCGCCTTCGCCAGCCGAGTTCGGCTCGGGGCCGCCTTCCACATCGTCGAACCGCAGAACTGGGTCTCCATCCGCTGCGCGAAGTCCCGGTGCGTCATCGATCGGGACGACAGCAGCCCGCGGACCCGCGTCCACACCTCCTTCGGCACCGTGTCGCGGTTGGTGTTGCCCTTGATCGACCGCAGCTTCTGCCTGACGACCTCGGCGCGCAGCGACCGGGCACCGTGGAAACCGGCCTCGTCCAGGAAGGCCAGTTGATTCTCGGCACCGTAGACGAGCACGTGGTAGCAGACCCGGTGGTCGGCCTTCGTCGTCGGTTTGATCCGGGCGAACACGTCGATCCGCCCGAGGAGCCGGACGAGATCGTCGGCGAGCCTCCTGCTGGTCGTCGCGTAGTAGAGCCGCGCCTGTCCGGCCTTCTCGTCCCACCGCACCGATCCATCGGTCGCCCAGAGGTGCCGGAGGAACAGCGCCACCTGTTCCCTCGGCAAGGAGAAGACGCGGTCCGGGAGGAACTTCTCGTGGCTGCGGAGACCGAACAGGCCCATCTCGTCGAGCCACGCGGCGATCGGGTTCCGCTTGCCGTGCGTGAGCCGGTGCGGAGCGGGCAAGCGCAACGTCGTCACCCGCGCCGCGGCGTAGTGGTCGCGGACGGCCGCGATCCCGAAGTGCGCCGCGGCGTCCTCGACGGCCCGCAGGTTCTCCTCGTCGACCGACGCGTAGCGGAGCGGTTGCCGCCTGACGAAGGAACCATCACCGATCAGATGCGCGAGCATGATCGCCTCGGCGTCCGGCATCTCCGCCTCGGCCAAGGGGGCCGGCGTGCGGCGCGGGACCGCCACTCGGCTGCCGACGGACAGTCCCTGGAGGGGGGACCAGCCGTCGACGGTGAGCATGGGGTGGTTCCCGGTCGCCTCGATCTCCCGACCGGAGGCCAATCGGACCTTGAAGACCTCTTTCACCCCACTGGCGAACACCCTGGTGATCGGGCGCGGGACCAACCTCATCCGATCGTCCAACGACCACACGATCGGCCGCTCCCCGCTGCGCATCAGCTCGCCGAAGCTCACTTCGGCCCCGGTATCGGCGCGGAGCAAGCGCGTTCCAGCGGTGAGGCAACCCGACTCGCGCAGGTCGGAGAGTTGCGGCTTCTTGTCGGTGCGCTGCTCGGGGCCTCGGTTGAGCTGGGAGATCGCGACCACCGGGACCTCCAGCTCCTTGGCCAGCAGCTTGAGGTTCCGGGAGAACTCCGAGACCTCCTGCTGGCGCGACTCGACGCGCTTGCCCGAGGTCATGAGCTGCATGTAGTCGACCACGATGAGCTGGATGTCGTGCCGCTGCTTGAGCCGGCGGGCCTTCGCGCGGATCTCCATCATGGTCAGGTTCGGCGAGTCATCGACGAAGATCGGCGCCTCGCTGATCTCGCTCATCCGCCGGGCCAGCCGGGTCCAGTCGTCGTCGGTCATCCGGCCACCGCGCATGTCGCCGAGCCGGATGCGGGCCTCCGCCGAGAGCATCCGCATCACGATCTCGGTGCGCCCCATCTCCAGCGAGAAGATCACGCTGGCCATGTTGTGCTTGATCGACGCGGACCGCGAAAAATCCAGTCCCAGCGTAGATTTGCCCACACCCGGACGGGCGGCGACGATGACCATCTGACCGGGGTGCAGGCCGTTGGTGACCGCGTCGAGGTCGGCGAAGCCGGTGGGGATGCCCTGGGACTCGCCGCCGCGCGAGGCGATGGCGTCGATCTCGTCCATCGTGGGCTGGAGCAGGTCCTCCAGCGCGGCGTAGTCCTCGCTGGTGCGGCGCTCGGTGACGTCGTAGATCGCCGCCTGGGCGCGGTCCACGACCTCTTCGATCGCGGCGCCTTCGGAGCCGTGGTAGCCGAGCTGGACGATCCGGGTGCCCGCCTCGACCAGCCGCCGCAGCACCGCCTTCTCGGCGACGATCTCGGCGTAGTAGTTGGCGTTGGCGGCGGTGGGGACGGTGGCGATCAGGGTGTGCAGGTACGGCGCGCCGCCGACCTTGACGAGCTCCTGGCGGCGTTCCAGCTCGGCGGAGACGGTGATCGCGTCGGCGGGTTCACCGCGGCCGTAGAGGTCGAGCACGCAGTCGTAGATCGCCTGGTGCGCGGGGCGGTAGAAGTCGTTCGGGCTGAGCGCCTCGACGACGTCGGCGATGGCGTCCTTGCTCAGCATCATGCCGCCGAGCACCGACTGCTCCGCCGCGAGGTCCTGCGGCGGGTGTCGCTCGAAGGTGCTCGGACTGCTCGCGCCTTCGTCGCCGTAGTACGGCTCGTCCCGGACGTCGGGTGCCCCCACCGGAACCGTCACCTCCTCGCGCCGACCTCGCGACGGTCGCACGTGTGCGCGGCGAAGTTAGATCGCCCCCGTCGAACCGGCAACTCAAGCTGTGGACAAACCTCGGGACAACCTGGGGATAGTTCTCCCCGGCCTGTGGACAACCGGGGACAACTTCCGCAGGAACTGGGGACAACCTGGGGACAACTAGTCATGATCAACTAGAAACCGCAGGTCATACCCTGTGTGCAGGCTGTGGAAAAAACCCGTGGAAAACCTTCGGCGTGTCGCGTGAAAAGGACCTCTTCGGCGTGTCGTCAAGGCGTCGACGCGCCGCGAGGACGAGACGGCCCCGGGCGTGTCGGTCTCCGGGCGCGCGGCACCGCGGCGGACCGGATGGGACGACGCGGGGACGACCGACCGCGACGGGACTTCCGGCGGTGGGCGGACGACGCCGCCCACCGCGGACGACGGGTGGTCCGGTCGACGGACCACCTCGGACGACCGCCGACCGGACCCGGGTGGACCGGGCCGGTTCAGCGATCGACGTGGCTCACTGAGCGGCGGTCACCTGGACGCTGACGGTCGCCTTCACGTCGGGGTGCAGGTTCACGTCGACGACGTGCTTGCCCAGCGACTTGATGTGACCGCGCAGCGCGACGGAGCGCTTGTCCAGGTTCGGGCCGCCGGCCTTGCGCACCGCGGCGACGACGTCGCCGCCGGTGATCGAGCCGAACAGCTTGCCCTGGGCGGACACCTTCGCGGTCAGCTCGACCGCGCCGAGGTCCTGGATCTGCTGCTTGAGCTCGTGCGCGTGCTCCAGGTTGCGCACCCGGCGGGATTCCTGGGCCCGGCGGATCGTCTCGATCTGCTTCTGCGCGCCCTTGGAGGCGACCATCGCCAGGCTCCGCGGGAGCAGGTAGTTGCGGGCGTAGCCGTCCTTCACCTCGACGATGTCACCCGACTCGCCGAGACCGGCCACGTCCGCGGTGAGGATGATCTTCACGACGTGTCTCCTTCGAAGTCTCTTCGATCCGCTCGGTCACCGCCGCGCCGGGCGGTGACCACTGCGCCGGATCAGCGGGCGGTCGAGGTGTAGGGCAGCAGGGCCATTTCGCGGGCGTTCTTCACCGCGATGGCGACGTCGCGCTGGTGCTGGCTGCAGTTGCCGGTCACGCGACGGGCCCGGATCTTGCCGCGGTCGGAGATGTACTTCCGCAGCAGGGTGGTGTCCTTGTAGTCGATCTGCACGGCTGCCTTGTCCTTGCAGAACACGCAGACCTTCTTCTTCGGCTTGCGCACGGGCGCCTTGGCCATCGGTCTTCCTCCTGAGCAAAAACTCTGTTAGCTGCCTGGATGCGCTAGAACGGCGGCTCGTCGCTGAACCCGCTGCCGGAACCGGCGGGCGGTGCGGAACCCCACGGGTCGTCGGCCTGGCTCGGGTTCGACTGACCTCCGCCGAACCCGCTGCCGCCGCGGCTCACCTTGTTCACCTTCGCGGTGGCGTAGCGCAGCGACGGGCCGATCTCGTCGACCTCCAGCTCCACGACGGTCCGCTTCTCGCCTTCCTTCGTCTCGAAGGAACGCTGCCGCAACCGGCCCTGCACCACGACCCGCATCCCGCGGGTCAGCGTCTCGGCCACGTTCTCGGCGGCCTGGCGCCAGATGTTGCAGCGCAGGAAGAGAGCTTCGCCGTCCTTCCACTCGCCCGTCTGGCGGTCGAACATCCGCGGCGTCGAAGCGACCGTGAAGTTCGCGACCGCCGCGCCGGACGGGGTGAAGCGCAGTTCCGGGTCGGCGGTGAGGTTGCCGACCACCGTGATTACCGTTTCACCGGCCATGACCTGGGGACTCCAGTCTGCTCGAAGCGGGTTCGGCTACCACCGGCGTCGGCGTCAGGCCGTCGCCTTGGCCTTCGCCTTGGCGTTGCGAGCGGCCTTGCGGGGCTGAACCCGGCGCAGCACCTTGGTCCGCAGGATGGACTCGTTCAGGTTGAGCTGGCGGTCGAGCTCCTTGACCGACGCGGACTCGCTGGTGACGTCGAGAACGACGTAGATGCCCTCGGTCTTCTTGTCGATCTCGTAGGACAGCCGGCGGCGCCCCCACACGTCGACCTTCTCGACGGCACCGCCGTCGTTGCGGACGACGTTGAGGAACTTCTCCAGGGACTGAGCGACGGTGCGCTCGTCCAGGCTCGGGTCGAGGATGACCATGAGCTCGTAGTGACGCATGATGACCTTCACCTCCTGTGGACTCACGGCCACGGGCTCTCCGTGGCAGGAGGGTCGTCGCGTCGACGAACTGGTCAAGGCTAGCAAGCACCCCCGCCACGACCGCCGACGGGGGCCCGCCACCTGCGACGTCACCTCCCGGGCGTGACGCCGCTCACCGCCTCGATCACCCGTTGGGGGAATGAGTGAGGGGCACCCTCATCCCAGTTACTCGGGCAAGGGTGCCCCTCACTCAGCGTCGACCACCCGGTCGGGTTCAGGTGCGGCGCAGGACCCAGGTGCGGACCAGGGCGGCGGTGGCCACCGCGAGCGCCACGGCCGCCACCAGCACCGGCAGCGCCACCCGGTCGGTCATCTCGGTCGGCATGGCCTGGGCCTGCCCGGCGGCGCGGACCTCCTCGCGCTGATCCTGCTGGCGCTGCTGCTCGCGGGACTCGGCCAGCAGGTCGCCCACCCGCGGGTCGAAGCCGGGGACCTGGCCGAACTCGGCGTGCGCCCACGGCGGCAGCGAGCCGGGCACGTAGGTGTAGTCGGGGACGATGCCGCCGAGCGCGCCGCTGGCGGCGGGGACCTGGGCGGTGGTCGGCGGTGTGCCGGTCCCGGGCGCGGAGGTCCGGGCCGGGGGTGGCCCGGCCGGGGCGGTGTCCGGCGGCTCGGTGGTCGGGTGCTGGGTGGTCGGCGGCCCGGTGGTCGGGGGCTGGGTGTCCGGCGGCTGGGTGGTCGGCGGAGGGGCGGGTTCGCCGGACGGCGGTGGTTCCTCGGCGGGTTCGGCGCGGACCGTGATCGCGTTGCCGAGGCTGACCAGGTTGACGAAGTGCCACCGCGCGGCGTCGACCCGGTCCTCGGGCAGGCCGATCCGGGCGAGCCGGTCCGCCGCGGCCTCGGCGACGTCGCGGCCGGAGAAGAAGCTGCGGCCCGCTTCGGCGGTGGTCAGCGGGATGGTGCCGAGCGCGAGGAACCGCTCGGAGGCCTCGGCGGCGGCGCCCAGCCGCAGCGGCATGGCGAGCTCGACGGCCCGGCGCAGCTTGAAGTCCATCGTCTCGGGGTCGATGACGACGTCCTGGCCGGGTTCGGCGTCGACGATCGACCAGGCGGTGCTGATCACCAGCGGTTCGGCGGCAGCCGCGGCGGGCGCGGCGCCGAGCAGTCCGCCCGCGGCGAGCACCGCGCCGCCGAGTCCTGCCGCGACCGTCCGCCGCAGTGCTGTCGGCTTGATCAGCGGATGCGCTCGCCGGCTCATCTCCTCGCCTCCCGCGGCTCGTTCGTGAACTGCTGTCACCTTCGCAGAGGGTTCAACGCGCGACCAGCCGCTCCGGTGACGTGTCGGCGGGGATTTTCGTCCGGATGGCCGCCGGGGCGGGCCGAGCGCACCGCGCGCCACCTCGGCGACCGGGGAACTCTAGACTCCGCACCATGCGAATCGGGGCCCACGTCCGCGACGACGATCCGGTGACCGCCGCCACCGAGCGGAACGCCGAGGTGGTGCAGTTCTTCCTGTCCGACCCGCAGGGCTGGAAGGCGCCCAAGCCGCACCCGCAGGCCGAGCTGCTCCGCGACGGCGACCTGTCGGTGTTCGTGCACGCCCCGTACGTGATCAACGTGGCGTCGCTGAACAACCGGATCCGGATCCCGTCCCGCAAGGCGGTGCTCCAGCAGTCGGTCGCCGCGGCGGAGGTCGGCGCGGAGGGGCTGATCGTGCACGGCGGGCACGTCACCAAGGACGACGACCCGGCCGAGGGCGTGGCCAACTGGCGCAAGATGTTCGAGCGGCAGGCCGCCGACGGGGGCTTCGCGGTGCCGATCCTGATCGAGAACACCGCGGGCGGGGCGAACGCGATGGCCCGGCGGTTCGACGCGCTGGCCCGGTTGTGGGACGCCGTCGGCGAGTTCGGCGCCGGGTTCTGCCTGGACACCTGCCACGCGCACGCGGCGGGCGAGGACCTGCTCGACGTGGTCGACCGGGTGCGGGCGATCACCGGGCGGATCGACCTGGTGCACCTCAACGACTCCCGCGACGAGTTCGGCTCCTCCCGGGACCGGCACGCCAACATCGGCGCCGGGCGCATCGAACCGGAACTGCTGGCCGCGGTGGTCCGCGCGGCGGGGGCCCCGGTGGTGGTGGAGACGCCGGGCGAGGGCCAGGCGGCCGACATCGCCTACCTGCGCGGCGCGGTCGGCTGAGGCGACGACCGGCACGACGGGGAAGGAGTCGACAGACCCGGTGGTGGACCTGCGGCGCTGGCCCGGCTCCCGGTGGCGGGGGCTGACCCTCTCCGGTGCGGTGTCGCTGTGCCTGCTCAGCGCGGTGGCGCTGGTGCTGGGCTGGGCGAACAAGGCCCGCTGCACCGGTCCCGGGTTCGACGTGTGGGGGCGTTCGACCCCGGACTACCAGGAGCGCGCCTACCGGGACGCCTGCTACTCCGACATCCAGAACCTGTGGATCGGCCGGGACATCGACCGGCACGTGTTCCCGTACGTCCACGGCGGCATCACCCCGGACGGCTCGCTGTACGGCGGGGTCGTGGAGTACCCGGTGCTGTCCGGGCTGCTGATGTGGCTGGGCGCGCTGTTCGTCGAGACCGACGCGGGGTTCCTGCTCGCCTCGGCGCTGCTGATGGCGCCGTTCGGGCTGGCGGTGACGTGGTGGTTGGGCCGGTTGAGCGGCTGGCGGGCGCTGCTGTGGGCGATCGGTCCGCCGGTGGTGCTCTACGCGTTCCACAACTGGGACCTGCCGGTGGTGGCGTGCGCGGTGGCGGCGGTGTTCGTGGTGCACCGGTGGCGGGTGCCGCTGCGGCGGCGGGCGCTGGTCGCGGCGGTGCTGCTCGGGCTGGGCGCGGCGCTGAAGCTGTACCCGGCGATGTTCGTGCTGCCGCTGGCGCTGTACGTGCTCACCGGTGGCCGCGATGGTGCGGAGCTGCCCGCGCGGAGCCGGTTCGACGTGGCGGGCGCGCTGGGCGCGGTCGGCGCCGCGGTCGGGACCGTGGTCGTGGTGAACCTGCCGTTCGCGATCGCCGGGTTCGGCGGCTGGCTCGCCTCGTTCGAGTTCCAGTCCCGGCGGCAGGTCGACCTGAGCACGAACTCGGTGTGGTACTGGGGTTTCCGGCACTGGACCGGCGACGAGGAGTTCCAGTCGGCGATGGGCGTGATCTCGCCCGCGCTGGTGCTGCTGTCGTTCGCGGTGGCCTGCCTGGCCGGGTGGTGGCTGCTGCGGCGCACCGGGACGTTCCCGTGGGTTCAGGTCTCGGCGGCGATGCTGTGCGGTTTCCTGCTGCTGCACAAGGTGCACTCGCCGCAGTACACGTTGTGGCTGCTGCCGTTCTTCGTGCTGCTGGGCGTGCGGTGGGGGTGGATCGCGGCCTACCTGGTCGCCGACGTGGCGATGGGGATCAGCATCTTCCACTGGCTGTACCTGAACATGGCCGGGGAGCCTTCGGGCATCCACGACGGGTTCACCGCGCAGGCGTTGATGATCGGCGTGTGGGGGCGCGCCGCGCTGCTGGTCGGGTTGTTCGTCGCGTTCCTGTCCGCGCGGGCGGTGATCGACGACCGCACCCGACGCAGCGACGCCCGAGGCGCCGTGAACCACCGCTCCTGGTGAGGGGCACCTTCATCCGACCATGCCGGATGAAGGTGCCCCTCACTCATGGGATCCCGCGGGTGTCAGCAGCGGAGCGGGGCGTAGGTGCGCTCGGCGTGGACGGTGCCGGCCGCGCGGACCCGGACCGTGGTCGTGCGGTCGGCGGGCACGGTGAGCTGCGCGGAGATGAAGCCGTTCTTCCCGACCATGCCGGTGCCGCGGACCTGCCCGTCGACGGTCACCTCGTACGGCGTGGGCCGGTCCAGCGCGGCGGTGCCCCGGATCTCGTAGCGGACCGTCGGCACCGCGGGGAGGTGGGCGAGGTGCTGGCCGATCAGCGGGACCGCCTGCATCGCGGACATGTCCTGGCAGGCGGCCGCGCCGAGCCGGGCCTGGATCGGCGCGGACGCCGGCGCGGACGGTGGCGCGGCAGCGGCAGCGGCGGCGGGGACGGCGGTGGTGGCGAGCGCGGCGGCGGCCAGGACGAGGGCTCGGCGGATCACGGCGTACTACCTCCTGGGGGAAGGAATCCCCAGCGCACCGCTGGTCCGCCGGGGGAATCCGGTCAGTGACGCCCCGAAGCTAGGTGCTCCCGTTGATCTCCGTCGGCTGAGTGCCTCCAACGTGGGATGCCGGGTAGCACGAACCGGTCGCCGCGCCCGTCCAGGACGCCGCCGGTGGGATCGTCCACCGCGTCCGGGACCAGCCGGGACGGCACCGCCAGCGTGGTGCGCACCCGGTCCAGCTCCGGGCGCAGCACCTCGCGCACGACCAGCACGCACAGCGCGACGACCACCGCGTCGCGGATCAGCACCGCGCCGAGGAACCACCCCTCGGGCAGGCCCTTGTTGCCGGTGCCGAGGTAGTAGTACATGCGCGGCGCCCAGATCGCCGCGTCGACGGCCATCCAGGCCAGCAGCAGCCGCCAGCGGGGCAGCGCGAGCACCGCGAGCGGCACCAGCCACAGCGAGTACTGCGGGCTCCACACCTTGTTGGTGAGCAGGAACGCGGCGACGACCAGGAAGCACAGCTGGGCCAGCCGGGGACGCCGGGGCGCGGCCAGCGCGAGCCAGCCGATCCCGGCGCAGGCCAGCAGGAACAGCACCAGGCTCACCGCGTTGAGCACGACCGGTGGCGCACCGGGTGCCAGCTGCCCGTCGAAGCCCGCCCAGCCGGTGAAGTGCATCAGCACGTTGTAGAGCGAGTCCGGGTCGGCGGGTCGTGCGCTGTTGAGCCGGAAGAACTCCGCCCAGCCCGTCGGGGCCACCAGCAGCAGCGGCACGTTGACCGCGAGCCAGCTCGCGGCGGCGGCGGTCAGCGCGCGCAGCCCGTCGCGGACCCGCCCGGCGCGCAGGCACAGCAGCAGCAGCGGCCCGAGGAAGAACAGCGGGTAGAGCTTGGCGGCCCCGCCGAGTCCGATGAGGACCCCGGCGAGGACGGGTCGTCGGCGCGCCCAGGCGAGCAGTCCCGCGGTGCCCAGCGCGGTGGCCAGCGCGTCGAAGTTGGTGAAGGCGTGCACGAACACCAGCGGGGACAGCGCGGCCAGCGCGGCGTCCCAGACCCGCCTGCGGCACAGCGAGGTCAGCGCCCAGATGGTGACCAGCCAGGCGGCGGCGAGCCAGAAGGCGGTGATGTTGAAGTAGAGCACCGAGGAGTTGCCGCCGGGCAGCAGGTCGAGCCCGGCCAGCGTGGACCAGCCGTCGGTGATCTTGGCGTTGACCCACTGGAACAGCCCGGTGAGCACCGGGTACTCCATGTACCGGACCTGCTCCTCGGCGGTGCCCTGGTTCTCCACCCACGACGTGACGTAGGGGAAGACGCCGTCCGGGGCGAGGTCGCCGACGCCGTAGCGCGGGATGATGTCGGTGTAGCACATCGCGACGTACTGGCGGTTGTCCCGCCAGTCGAGCTGCGGCCCGGCGTCGGTGTCGTAGGTGACCGTGCACGGCGCCTTGAACAGCCAGGCCGCCGCGAGCAGCAGCACGGCCAGCAGCAGGATCACCCGCAGCGGCGTCCAGAACCACTGCCTGCCGACCTGGGCGTGCCTGCCCAGCTCCCCGCCGAAGGGGCGGCTCGCCGCCCGGGCCAGCGCTTCGGTCCAGGTCGGCACCACCCGGTCGGCGGGACCGAGCGACTCGCCGTCCACCGCGGCGCTGCGCCGCGGTGTCGGTCCGGGGCTGGGCTCGGAGGTGGGCACGCCCGGAGATGCTACTTGGGGCGGTGACGACGAAGGGGCACCCGGCGGAACCGGGTGCCCCTGTCGTGCGGTGCCCGCGCTACTGGCCTTCGCGGCGGGTCGGCGGTAGCGCGCCGTTCGGGCCATCACCACCGCCGCCGTCGCCGTCACCGCCATCACCGTCGCCGCTGCCGTTGTCGTTCGACGGCGGGCAGAACACGACGCAGTCCTCGGAGGTCTCGGTGGTCGACGAGTCCGTCGGCTCCGAGGTGTCGGTCGGTTCGGAGGTGGTGGTGGGCGGCTCGGTGCTGGTCGGCGGCGGCGCCGTGGTGGTCGAGGTCGGCGGGGGTTCGGGGGCGAACTGGCCGATCGGCTCCGGCTCCGGGAACTGCTCGACCGGCAGGCCCTGGTGGTACTTGCTCATGAACTTCTGCCAGATGTCGCCGGGCAGTCCCGAGCCGTAGACGATGCTGCCCTGCGCGTTGTAGAGCGGGGCTGGCGTCTGGTCCTCGCTCTCGGCGAGCATCCCGACCGCCGCGGACAACTGCGGGGTGGCCCCGACCATCCAGGCGTTCTTGTTGTCCTTGGTGTCGAAGAACTGGTGGGTACCGGTCTTCGACATCACCGGGCGGCCGTCGTCCAGCGGCAGCTTGGAGGCGTCGGCCACGCCGATCATCGACTCGATGAGGTTGGCCGCCAGGTTGGCGCTCTCCTCCTGGTCGTCGGAGAAGGCCGGTTCGGGAGCGGCGTTGCCCCACTCCTCGCCTTCGCCCTGCTCGTTGCGGACGCTGGAGACCAGGTGCGGGGTGACCCGCTGCCCGTTGTTGGCGATGGTGGCGTACGAGGCGGCCATGTCGATGGTCCGGACCTGGTACATGCCCAGCGCGATACCGGCGTGGACCTGGCCGTTGGGGCTCTGCAGCGTCGGGTCGCCCCGGTACTCGCGGGGGATGCCCGCGTCGTAGGCGGCCTCGGCGACCTTGTCGGTGCCGAACTGGGCGGCCATGTTGACGAACGCGGTGTTGACCGACTCGTTCATCGCCTCCCGGACACCGCAGTACTTCGGGTTCTCGCACGCCGAGCCGGGCGCGTTGTCGAACGGCGTGCCGAAGATCGTCTGGTCCGGCGAGCCGTCGTAGGTCTCCCCGATGCCGATGCCCTGCTGCAACCCGGCCATCACCACGAACGGTTTGAACGAGGACCCGGGTTCCTGCGGTTGGCTGGCGTAGTCCAGGCCACCGACCTCGGTGCTGCCGCCGTAGTACGCCTTCACCGCCCCGGTTCCGGGTTCGACCGCCACCAGGGTGGAGCGGAGGTTCTCCGGCTGGCCGTTCATCACTTCGTTCACCGACTGCTCGGCCGCCTGCTGGGCCTTCGGGTCGATGGTCGTCTTGATGGTGAAGCCGCCGCGCATCAGGGTGTCCTCCCGCCAGCCCTTCTCCTCCAGCTCGGCGATGACCTGCCGCCGGATCGCGTCCTGCGGCGGGGTGAGCCTGCTGTCCTTGCGGTAGGCGTCGCGGTCGCGCATCTGCGGGTGCTGCATCGAGCTGCTCGACCCCGGCGGGATGAACCCGTGCCGCTCCATCTGGCCGATCACGTAGTCCCAGCGGTCCCAGCCGAGCTCGGGGTCGTAGCCGGGGTCGTTGTCCGTCGGGCGCTGCACGACGCCGGCCAGCACCGCGGCCTCCTGCGCGTTGAGCTCGCTGGGCTTCTTGCCGAAGTAGTGGTCGGCGGCGACGGTGATGCCGTTGGCGCTGCGCCCGTAGTAGGCGGTGTTGAGGTAGGCCAGCAGGATCTCGTCCTTGCTGCGCTCGTTGGTCATCTTGTAGGCGAGGACGATCTCGCGGATCTTGCGCTCGTAGGAGCTCATCTTGGTGTTGAGCTCGAGGTCGAGCTTGATGAACTGCTGCGTGATCGTCGAACCGCCGCCGACGCCGGAGCCGGTGGCCAGGAAGAACACCGACCGCAGGATGCCCATCATGTCGAAGCCCGGGTTGCTGTAGAAGCTCCCGTCCTCGGCGGCGATGGTCGCCTGCTGCATCGGCTTGGAGACCTCGTCGAGGCTGCGGACCATCGCCGTGGGCCCGCCCTTCTCCGGGTCGATGGTGGCCAGCGTCTCACCGTTGGCGTACTGGATCTCGATGGTCTCCTGGGCGTTGGCCAGGCGCTCCGCGTCGGGGATCTCCCACGCGAAGTAGCCGTAGGTGAACACGCCCACCGGCACCAGGATCATCAGCGTCAGCGCCACGTAGGCGGTCCTGCGGACGCGGCGCCAGATCGTGCGCCGCTTGAGCTGCTTCGGGCTCATCTCGTCGTCCGAATCGTCGTCCGGCTCGTCCGGCCCGAACGCCGCGAACTCGTCGTCGTACCGGTCGTCGTCATACCGGTCGTCGTCGTAGCGGTCGTCCCGGTGGCCGTAGGGATCGTCGTCGTCGAGTTCCTCGGCGTAGTAGTTGTAGCGGCCGGGCGACTCCTCGTGCGTGAGCAGCTCCGGCTCGCGCGGCACGTCACCGCCGCCCTGGCCGGGTCCGCCCGGCGCGCCGGGACCACCTTGGCCGGGTCCACCGGGGCCGCCCGGGCCGTGGCCCGCCATGCCCGCGGCACCGGCGCCCGCGGCACCGGCCGCACCGGCGCCCGCAGCTCCGGCGGCACCGGCCGCACCGGCGGCGCCGAGGGCCCCTCCGGCGGCGGCACCGGCGATCCCGCCCGCCGCGGCGGCGCCACCGCGCCCGCGGTCGTCGCGGCCCCGGTCACCGCCGGGGGCCTGCGGGATGTTCTCGGTCGGTTGCTCGCCGCGCTGCGGCGGACGTCCGGGCGGCGGGGGCGGCGGCCCCTGCCGGTGCTGCTGGGGACCGCCCTGCTGAGGTCCGCCTTGTTGGGGTCCGCCCTGCTGGGGTCCACCCGGGGGCGGTCCCGGGCGGTTCGGCGGCGGTCCCTGGTGGCCGTGCGCTCCGGGAGGTCCGGGCGGCGGGGCGGCCGAGTATCGGGTGTCCTCGGCCGCGAGCCGCCTGCTCAGCGGCGTTTCCTCTTCGTCGTCGTCGAACGACGGGGTCCAGGCACCGGTCTGCTCGGTGTTCGAACCGGCCTCGGGGCGGCGCCCGCCGGAGGGCGGCACGACGCCGTGCTGCTGCGTGGCGTCCTCGTCCCGGCGCGCGGGCGGCTCGCCCGGCCACTGGGGTCCGCCCTGCTGGGGTCCACCTTGCTGCGGTCCACCCTGCTGGGGCCGGGGCGGGGGCTGCGGCGGCCGTTGACCGCCGCCGCGCGGGTCCTCGCCCGGCCACGCGGGCCCGCCGGGCGGCGGGCCGGGGCGCTGCGGTGGCGGCCAGCCCTGCTCACCCTGCCGGGGACGGCCGGGGGGCGGTGGCGGGGGTGGCGTACCCCGGTCATCCGGCCGACCGGGGTCTCGACCTTCGTGCCGTGAGTGGCGGCCCGATCGGTCGTCACGCTCGTCGTTCACGAGTTGGCCTCCAGGACGGGCGCCACGCGGCGCCGTGGTGATGCGTTCTTGTCGGGGTGCGCCGCACCCGGCGCCCGGCCGCTTCGGGGACGGCCGGAATCTTCACTCGGCGGCAGCCATCTTCACTCGGCGGCGGTACGGCGCCGCGAACGGCCCTCGTTCCAGCCCCTGCCCGAGACGTATGACAGCACCAGGTGGTTCCAACTACATGTGCGGCACACCTCTACGACGTAGACGTTGAACTCATCGAACACGGTTGCCATCCGTTCCAGCTCATCGGGGGCGCGAGCCGTCCCGGAGGCCTTGCCGAGCTCGTCGCCGAAGATCCAGGAGACCTCGGTGAGCTGTTCCTTCCGGCACACGGGGCAGAGGTGGTCGGTCGACACCCCGTGGAAGGCCGCCGCCCGCAGCAGGTACGGATCCGCATCGCAGACCTCCATCACCCCGACGCGACCCGAGTGGACCTGCGCGAGCAGCGACCTGCGCTGCAACGCGTAATCGACCACCTGCCGTTGGGTCCGCACGACCACAGGGTACGTGCCGGTCGCCACCGCTCCATGCGCCGTTCAGGGCAGGGAGCCGTTCAGGCAGGGAACCCCGCCGAATCGACGTGGTGTTCGTCGCTCGCCGTCCTCGATCACCGGGAAGTGTGAACCGATATATCGACGCGATATACTGGCGCGCGGCCCGCACCGGCGTGATCACGCCGGTGAACAGCGCGAACCCGCGACCGGAGGTGCGCCGATGCTGGAGCTCGCCGTGCTCGGCCTGCTGCACGAGGCGCCGATGCACGGGTACGAGCTGCGCAGGCAGCTCCGCGAGGCCCCGGGGGCCTTCCGCGCCTGCTCCTGCGGAACGCTGTACCCGACATTACGCCGGATGTTGCGCGCCGGGCTGATCGAGGAGGTCGCCGACGACCCGGCGGCGGGCTCGGGCCGCCGCGCCCGGCGGGTGTACCGGCTCACCGCGGACGGCGTGGTCCGCTTCGACGAGCTGGTCGGCGAGTGCGGCCCGCAGGCCTGCGAGGACGCCTCCTTCGGCGTGCACGTGGCGTTCTTCTCCCGCACCCCGGCCGACGTTCGGCTGCGGCTGCTGGAACGGCGCCGCCTCCGGGTCGAGGAGCAGCGCGACGGCCTGCTGCAGGCGCTGGCCCGGTCCGGCAACGGGTTCGACCGGTACCTGGTCGAACTGCACCGGTTGCAGCTCGACCGCAGCGAGCGGGAGGTCCGCTGGCTGGACGAGATCATCCGGCAGGAACGCGCCGAGCAGGCAACCTCGGTGGAAGACCGGCCACGAGCCGGTGCGAATCGCAAGGACATCACTGATGAGCAATGAGGAGGGCCCTGCCATGGGCGGAGATCGTCCCGGTGAAGCCGCGGTGCGGGTGGCCATCGTCGGCGTCGGGAACTGCGCGGCATCCCTGGTGCAGGGCGTCCACTACTACGCCGACGCCGATCCGCAGACCCGGGTGCCCGGGTTGATGCACGTCACCTTCGGCGACTACCACGTGGGCGACGTGCGGTTCGTCGCCGCGTTCGACGTGGACGCCAAGAAGGTCGGCCGTGACCTGTCCGAGGCCATCGTGGCCAGCGAGAACAACACCATCTCGATCGCCGACGTGCCGCCGCTGGGCGTGGCGGTGCAGCGCGGTCCGACCCTCGACGGGCTCGGCCGCTTCTACACCGACACCATCGAGGAGTCCGACGAGCAGCCGGTCGACGTGGTGGAGGCCCTGCGCGAGGCGGACGTCGACGTGCTGGTGTCCTACCTGCCGGTGGGCTCCGAGGGCGCCGACCGCTACTACGCGCAGTGCGCGCTGGACGCCGGTGTGGCGTTCGTCAACGCGCTGCCGGTGTTCATCGCCTCCGACCCGGAGTGGGCGCAGAAGTTCACCGACGCCGGGGTGCCGATCGTCGGCGACGACATCAAGTCGCAGGTCGGCGCGACCATCACCCACCGGGTGCTGGCCAAGCTGTTCGAGGACCGGGGCGTGCACCTGGACCGCACGATGCAGCTCAACGTCGGCGGCAACATGGACTTCCTGAACATGAAGGAGCTCGACCGGCTGGAGTCGAAGAAGACCTCCAAGACCCAGTCGGTCACCTCCCAGGTCGAGCGCGACCTCGGCAAGAACAACGTGCACATCGGCCCGTCGGACTACGTGCCGTGGCTGGACGACCGCAAGTGGGCCTACGTGCGGCTGGAGGGCCGGGCGTTCGGCGACGTGCCGCTGAGCCTGGAGTACAAGCTGGAGGTGTGGGACTCGCCGAACTCGGCGGGGATCATCATCGACGCGGTGCGCGCGGCCAAGATCGCCAAGGACCGCGGCATCGGCGGTCCGATCCTGTCGGCGTCCTCGTACTTCATGAAGTCGCCGCCCGAGCAGTACTCGGACTCGGCCGCCTACCAGGCGGTCGAGGAGTTCATCGCGGGCGAGCGGGAGCGCTGAGCCGCGCGCCGGGCCGGGGTCGCACGACCCCGGCTCAGCGCGCGAGCTGCTGTTCGGCCCTGGACAGCACCGAGTGCACCGACGCCTGGCCGTCGGTGGTCACCCAGGACACCCGCAGCGCGGGCTGGACCCGCCTCCTGCCGATCCGCATCGGCCAGCTCGCCAGCTCCCGGGCGTGCTCGGCGATCTGCTCGCCGGCGCCGTTCGGGTGCTCGGCGACCACCGCGAACTCGTCCCCGCCGAAGCGCGCGACGGTGTACTCGTCGCTGAGCCCCTCGCGCAGCCGGGCGGCCAGCGTGGTCAGCAGCTCGTCGCCGCGGTCGAAGCCGTGTTCGCCGTTGAAGTCGGCCAGCCGGTGCACGTCCACCAGCACCAGGGTGGACAGCGTGCCGCGGGTGCGGGCCCGGACCAGCGACTGCTCGAGCCGGTCCAGCAGCAGCACCCGGCCCGGCAGGCCGGTCAGCGGATCGCGCAGCCCTCTGCTGTGCGAGACGTCGGTGTGCACCGACTGGAGCAGGATCAGCACCCGGCGCCTGCCCTGGACCTCGACGGCGTGGTAATCCGCCCAGATCCGGGTCCTGGGCTGGCCGGTGCGCTCGATCACCATCGGCGTGGACAGCGGGCTCCCGGCCCGCAGCACCTGGCCCGCCAGGTCGGCCCAGTCCGGCATCGGCGCACCGGTGTCGTCGCGCACCGTCCAGCCGCTCGGGCGGTTGCCGGTGAGCAGATCGGACTTCGCCAGCTGCATCAGGTCCGCGGCGACGTCGTTGGTGGCCAGCACCTGACCCCGCTCGTCGGTGAGCAGCATTCCCACGGTCAACCCGGTGATCAGCTCGTCCCACACCGGCGGCAGTTGGGACGGAGCGGTCACCCCGAGGACACTCATTCGGCCCTCACCTCCCCACCAAACGGAGCAGTTGTTCTGAGCCTCCCCCCGGCGACGACCGGTTTCAAGAGAGCCGCGACCACCCGTAACGGTGGTATTCACGGTCCGCGACTAACGCAGTGTCAGTGATTCACCCGATAAACAGAACGGGGTCACCTCGTCGATCGGAACTTGGTGATTCGAGCAGGTGACAGTGCACCTGAGCGGGCCGCTCAGCTTCGACCTCTACCCTGGTCACGAGCGGCTGGGCCGCAAGTGGCGCGGCCTCCCCACCTGCGGGCGATGGCGAGGAGGATGTGCCGGTGAACGGAGCAGCAGGGGTCCGGACCGGGTGGTGGCGCGAGCATCGCGCCCTGCTCGTGGTGATCGGCGTGGCGGAGCTGATCGCGTTGCTCATGGTCTCGGCGATCAGCCCGCACGACCACATCGACGGCGAGGTGTACCGGCTCGGTGCGCGGGCGCTGCTCGACGGCAAGGACATCTACCACAACCTGCCGCCCACCAACTCGGGGCTGAGCCTGCCCTTCATCTATCCCCCGTTCGCCGCGATCCTCTTCGCGCCGCTGGCGCTGCTGCCCAAGATGGGCGCGGTCGTGGTGATCATGGTGGTCTCGCACCTGGCGCTGCTGGCCACGCTGTACGTGGTGCTGGGCGCCTCGACGTTCCTCGCCGCGCACCGGGAGCGGGTGCTGCTCATCACGGCGGCGGTGCTGCCGCTGGCCACGGTCACCGAGCCGGTGCTGGAGACCATCACCTACGCCCAGATAAATCTGGTGCTGATGGCGCTGGTGGCGGTGGACTGCCTGTGGCGGGTCGGCGGTGACAAGAAGCTGCCCTACCCGCGCGGGATGCTGATCGGGATCGCCGCCGGGATCAAGCTGACCCCGCTGGTGTTCCTGCTGTTCCCGCTGCTGCGCCGGGACTTCCGGCTGATCGCGACCGCGCTGCTGACCTTCCTGGGCACGGCGGTGCTCGGGTTCCTGGTCACCTTCGACAACGCCCGGCACTTCTGGGTGCGCGAGATCATGGCGACCAGCGACGTCTCGTTCGGCCCGAAGTTCACCGGTGACGCCTCCACGTACGCGGGCAACCAGTCGGTCCGGTCGCTGCTGAGCAAGCTGGAGGTGCCCGGGCTGACCCCGATGTTCCTGGCGCTGTCGGTGGTCGTGCTGGCCATCGCGGTGCTCGGGATGGTGCACGCGCTGCGCCGCCGCGACCTGCCGACCGCGGTGGTGCTCAACGGCGTGCTCGGGCTCCTGGTGTCGCCGATCTCGTGGTCGCACCACTGGGTGTGGGCGATCCCGGCGCTGGTGCTGCTGATCGGCGCGGCGTGGTCGCGCCGGGACCACGCCCTGCTGCTGGCCTCGACGCTGGCCGCCCTGCTGTTCGTGATGGGACCGCACTGGAACGTGCCGCAGGGCCAGGGCCGGGAGCTGCGCTGGAACTTCTTCGAGCACCTGATCGGCAACGCCTACGTCTACTTCGGACTGGCGTTCCTGGCCTACTGGGCCGTGCAGTGGTGGCGCAGCCGCCAGCGGACCGGCGCGCTCAGCACCGACCAGACCCCGGAGGCCCCGGCCGCCGTGCCGTGACCGCCTGAACGACGAAGAACCGGGGCGGGAGCTCGGCTCCCGCCCCGGTTCTCGTTCTCGTCCTCGCCGCGGCCCGCTCAGCTGCGGGGTGCTCAGATGCGGGCGAAGACCACCGTGTCGTCCTCGGCACCACCGCGGTCGGCGAAGACCGCGGTGAGGTCGAACCGGACGGTCTCGTCGGTCAGCGTCGGCACCGCCTCGATCACCGGCACCGCGTCGATCACCGGCAGCGCCATCCCGCCGGGGGCGGGGGCGGGCGCGGCGGGCTCGCGGAACGGGTTGGTGGTGACCTGCTTGCCCTCCGGCATCCCGGCCGCCAGCTCGTCGAGGAGCACGACCTCCACCGGAGCGCTCATCGGGTCGGCGCTGAAGGCGACGCGGGCGTCGGCGCCGGTGAGCGCGGCGGTGATCCGGTTGAGCACCGGCAGCGAGGTCTGGCCACCGCTGAAACCGTTGAGCTCGCCGACCAGCGGCAGCGGCGCCTCGATGCCGCGGCCCTCGGGCAGGCCCTGCAGCGTCGGGACCTCGTCGACGGCGACCTGGTGCTCGCCCGGCACGGCCAGCGGCACGAAGTCCTGGCGCGCGGCGACCGGCTCGGCCCCGAACGCCGTGAGCAGCGCGCCGACCAGCCCGCGCGGCACGTCCACCAGGTCGACCCGGTGCTCCGGCAGGCCGGTCTCGGTGAGGTCGACGTCCTCGGTCGCGAGCAGACCGCGGCCGAGCGCGCCCTGCCACAGGTCGACGATGCCGGTCGAACCGAAGTCCGCGGCGTGCGCCGGGTCGTCCGCCGGGGTCACCAGGCCCGCAGCGACATGCTGGCCGCCAACGGGAAAGGCGCTGGTGCGCAGGCTCTCCGCGCCGCCGCGGATGACCTCGCCGATGGGTCCGGCCCAGCTCAGCGAGCGGTGGAAGCCGGCGGCGGGGGAGCCGACCCGCGGCTGGGGGGCCGGGGCGGCCTCCTCGGCGACCCAGCCCGCCAGCCGCATCGGGTCCACCGGCTCCGGCGCGTCGAGGTCGCGCAGCACCGGGATCTCCCGGGTCAGCTCGTTCTCGACCTCGGGGAGCAGGTCGCGGACCGGGTCGATGGTGCCGGTCATGGTGGTCACCGGGCGGGCCGGTGCCGCGTGGCGCGGGGTCGCCAGGTGGTGCCTGCCGCGCTCGGCCTCGGGGAACAGCTCGCCGGTGAAGCAGGTGCGGGCCGCCTCGTGGCCGCCGGGCAGCGGCGGCACCGCGTCCATCGGTCGGGTCGGGTGGTCGGGGTGCGACGGGCCGTGCGGGCAGGTTCCGTCGGCGGAGGCGACGCCGGTACCCGCGGCAAGCATGCCGCCGGTGACCAACGCGGCCTGCACACCGCGCTTCGCCCAAGTCTGCATGGAACTCTCCTTCACAGTGCTCCCCGGGGGAACGGGGAAATCGGGGGACGCCTCGGCCGTCGCGGGACGGCGGGCGCGGATGTCCGGACATGGCGCTGCTGCGGCCGCGCGGGGGCGCGGCGGGCGCGATCAGTCCGGGGTGGTGCCGGGCTGCGGCTCGGGGAGCCCGGTGGGCAGCGACGCGGCCTCGCGGGCGGCGGCGCTGGGACCGGCGCGGCCGGGCAGCCGGTCGACGGGGTGCCAGCCGAGGGCGGAACCGCCGTGCTGCGGCCCGTCGGCGCCCACCGCGCACCCCGCCCCGGCGGGCGCGGGCAGCACGAACGGCCCGGGTCCTTCGTGGACCGGGCGATCGCGGGCCGGGTCGTCCTGGGCCGAGTCGGGCGCGGGTTCCGCGGGCCGCGCGGCGGGTTCGGTGAGGACCACGCGGGCGGTGGTGTCCGCGGCGGACGGCGGTGCGGGCGCGGGGGCCGGGGGTTGCGGTGCGGGCTCCGGCGCGGGATCCGGTTCGGGGAGCGCCGGACGCGCGGCGGGTGCGGGCCTCCCGGGGTCGAGCGCCGGGCCCACCGCCGGACCGGGCTCCGCCGGTGCCAGACCGACCGACGAGCCGAGCTGCTCGGCCTGCTCGCCCGCACCGGTGAGGGCCCGTCCGGCCACCTTCCCGACCTCGTCGGCGGATTCCCGCAGCACGCCGGTGACCGGCTCGGCCGCGCCCAGCAGGGCCTGCGCGGACCGGTCGAGACCGAGCCGGGCGGTCGCACCGTCCACGGCGGACAGCGCGTCCCCGGACAGGCCGGACAGCGCGTCCACCCCGGGCAGCGCGACTTCCCCGGGCAGCGCGGTGTCGCCGGGGAGCACGGTGTCGCCGGGGAGTACGGTGTCGACGAAGGACGCGGGGCCGGGATCCGCCGCCTGGGCCGGGGTTCCGGTGCCGAGCAGCCAGGCGGCCGAGGTGCCCGCGGCGGTCGCGCCGAGCACGACGAGGGCCCGGGACAGCAACCGCCCGGGGCGGAAGCCTCCCGTCCTCAGCTCGGTGGGCGCCATCGTGCTGCTCGAACCTCCCCGGTGCGCGGTCGACCCGGTGTGCCGTCGAGCCGCACTGTTTCAGAACGACGCAGGATTGCCCATGCGTTGCGCGATCAATTCGCTACATCGGGTTACTGGTCCGGCGCGGGGCTCCTCGGACCGGACCGACGGCGCGCGGCCCGTTCACGACCGGTTCGCGCCGCGACGGCGCTACGGTGGAGACCGTGACCGACGACAAGATCACCACCCGGGACGACGCGGCGGCTTCGCTGCCGCCCGCGCTGCGGATCTCCGCCGCGGTGAGCTGGCGATTCCTCGTGATCGGCCTGGCCCTGTACGTGCTCGGGCTCGTGCTCTCCCGGATCTACGTCGTGGTGATCCCGGTCGCCATCGCGCTGCTGCTCTCGGCGCTGCTGGCGCCCGCGGTGTCCGCGCTGGCCCGGTGGGGCGTGCCCCGGGTGCTGGCCACCGTGGTGATGCTGATCGGCGGGCTGGCCGCCGTCGGCGGCGTGCTCACGTTCGTGATCAACGCGTTCATCGCGGGCTTCCCGAGCCTGCAGGACCAGGTGATCCGCAGCCTCAACGAGCTGCGGATGTGGCTGGCCCAGGGCCCGCTGCACATCAACGACCAGCAGATCAGCAACTACCTGGACCAGGCGCGGAACTGGTTGGAGGCCAACCAGGCCATGCTGACCAGCGGGGCGCTGTCCACCGCGGGCACCTTCGGCAACCTGCTCACCGGCATCCTGCTGATGCTGTTCACGCTGATCTTCCTGCTCTACGACGGCCGCCGGGTGTGGCTGTTCGTGATCCGGCTGGTGCCGCGCGGGGTCCGGGCGCGGGTGGACCTGGCGGGCGTGCGCGGCTTCGCCTCGCTGGTCGGCTACGTGCGGGCGACCGCGCTGGTCGCGGTGGTGGACGCGCTGGGCATCGGGCTGGGGCTGGCGATCCTCGGCGTGCCGCTGGCCGTGCCGCTGGCGGCGCTGGTGTTCCTCGGCGGGTTCGTGCCGATCGTCGGCGCGGTGGCCTCCGGCGTGGTCGCGGTGCTGGTCGCGCTGGTCACCAAGGGCTGGATCACGGCGCTGATCGTGCTCGGCATCGTGCTGGCCGTCCAGCAGCTCGAGGGCAACGTGCTGCAACCGCTGCTGCTCGGCCGCGCGGTCCAGGTGCACGCCCTGGCGGTGGTGCTCTCGATCAGCATCGGCGTGGTGGTCTCCGGCATCATCGGCGCGCTGCTGGCGGTTCCGCTGGTCGCGGTGCTCAACTCGGCGATCCGCTCGCTGGTCTCCGGGGAGGACCCGGACCAGGAGGTGACGCCCACCGACCCGCACGAAGCGGTGCCCGTCACCCCGATCCCGGCCGAGCAGCACGAGGCCGACGACGGCGCCGTCCCCGGTCCGGACGGGGAGAAGCACCGCGACGAACCCCCGTCCGGCGAGGGCCGGGACTGACCCCTGCCCGGGCACGCCCCCGCGCCGTCACGCCAGTGCGACGAGGTTGCGGCCGCCCGCCTTGGCCGCCAGCAGCGCGGCGTCGGCGGCGCTGAGCAGGTCGGCGAGCTCGTAGCCGAAGCGCGCCGTGGTGGCGACGCCGATGCTCGCGGTGAGGCCGTCGAGCTCGCAGGCCCGGCCCCGGGTGTCGTGGGTGCTGACCGACAGCGCGGCGGTGGCCACCCGCATCCGGTCGGCGACCGCGCGGGCGATCCCGGCGTCGGCACCGGGCAGCAGGACCACGAACTCCTCGCCGCCGAAGCGGCCGACCACGTCGGCGCGCCGCACGTTGGCCCGCAGCACCTCGGCGACGGCGACGAGCACCGCGTCGCCCGCCATGTGCCCGATCCGGTCGTTGACCCGCTTGAAGTGGTCGAGGTCCAGCAGCAGCAGGCCGACCGGCTGGGTGCGCGGGCGGGCGCGGGCGAGTTCGGCGCGGGCCAGCCGGTCCCAGTGCGCCGCGTTGGCCAGCCCGGTTTTGCCGTCGCGCTGGGCGGACCGGCGCCACTGCGGGAGCTGCCCGGCCAGGTCGAGCAGCGCCAGGGGCGGACCGGCGAGCAGCGCGCAGGCCGGTTCGGCGGTCACCGCGACGGCGAGCAGCCCGCCGAGGCTGGCCGCGACGATGCCGAGCAGCACGTCGATCGGCTCGCCGAGCACGTCCACCCGGGCCGCGCGGGGGTTGCGCAGCCGGATGCCGAGCGCGACCAGACCGGAGCGCACCACCAGCAGCACGGCACCCGCCAGCACGAACGTCACCGCGCCCCAGCGGGGTTCGGTCCAGCCGATCGCGAACCGGGCGGAGAAGGTGGCCAGCGTGATCGCGCCGGTGGTGAACAACCAGCGGTGCAGCTCGGGGCGCACGTCGAGGACACCGTGCAGCGCGGGGCCGAGCAGCAGCAGGACGAGCAGGTTCGGCGGCAGGGTGAGGATTCCGGTGGCCAGGTAGGCGATGTGCAGGGTCCACGGGTCGCGCCGGACCTGCCGCCGCACGGTGATCGACAGCGAGGTGAGCAGGATCACCGATCCCGCGGTGAGGGCGAGCAGGGCGAACACCGCCCACTCCCGCGCCGAGGGCACCGGCGTGAGCGCGACGACCAGCGCCACCAGGAGCACGGCGAGGGCTTGCACCAGCAGGACGTAACCGATCGCCACCGGCCGCAGGCTCCACAGCAGCCACCGCCGCACCGCGGCACCTCCTCGAGGTTCCTTCCCCCGGGGCTCGAGGTTTCTTCCCCCGGGCTCGAACTTCCGCCCCGGGCCGCGCCCACCGGTCGTTCCGGGAGCAGCGTGGCACAGCGCGGCTCCGATGCGGTGTAGGCCACTCGCGGCAATCGGCTTGCACCGGCGGTGAGCACGAACACCCGGCGTGCTCTGACAGGCGGTCTCGCCGTCCGACCGGGTGCGGCAGGATGATCCCCCGAGGAAGGAGCGAGATCGTGGCAACTGCCCAATCCTCAGGTCCACCGCCCGCCCCCCGGGTGGCCGATGGGCGCACGCCGCTGTGGCGCGCCCACAACGTCTACCGGGTGGTGACCCTGCTGTACGCGGGGGTGTGGGTGGTGCTGCTGTACCCGGAGTACCGGCGTCCCTGGCTGGCCGCGGTGGTGTACGCGCTGATGGTCGTCTGGACTGCCTACACCGTGCGGCGGTACGTGCACCGGACCGGACGCACGAAGCGGTTGGTGCTGGCGGACCAAGCCGTGGTGACGGTGCTGTTCCTCGCCAGCGAGTTCGTGCTCACCGAGCAGCAGATGGCCACCGGCCTGCCGTCGGTGGTGACCACCTGGCAGCCGGTGATGGTGATCACGGCGGCGATCCAGTTCGGGGTGTACGCCGGGGCCGCCTCGGGCCTGGTGTCGGCGGCGGCGAACTTCCTGCTGCGCGGCTACCTGGCACCGGACATCTGGATGGACACGCTGCTGCTGGTCGGCGTCGGGCTGGTGCTGGGGCTGGCCGCGGACACGGCGCGCCGGTCGACCGAGCGGCTGGCCCGCGCGCTGCGGGCGGAGGCCGCGACGGCCGAGCGGGAACGGCTGGCCCGGTCCATCCACGACAGCGTGCTGCAGGTGCTGGCCCGGGTCCGCCACCGCGGCGCGGAACTCGGCGGGGAAGCCGCCGAACTCGCGACGCTGGCCGGGGAGCAGGAGATCGCGCTGCGGGCGCTGATCGCCACCACCGAGCACGAGTCCACATCGGACGGTGGTGCGGATCTGGCGGGGCGGTTGCACGCGCTGCGCACCGCGCGGATCGAGGTGTCCACCCCGGGCGGTCCGGTGCGGCTGCCCGAGCCGATGTGCTCCGAGCTGGTCTCGCTGGCCCGCGAGGCGCTGGCCAACGTGGAGCGCCACGCCGGGGAATCGGCCCGCGCGTGGGTGTTCCTGGAGGAGCTGCCCGACGAGGTGGCGCTGACGATCCGGGACGACGGTCCGGGGATCCCGCAGGGCAGGCTCGACCAGGCCGCCGAGGAGGGCCGGATGGGGGTGGCCCAGTCGATCCGCGGACGCGCGGCGGCGATGGGCGGCACGGTGGAGCTCGACACGGCCCCGGGCGAGGGGACCGAGTGGGAAGTCCGGGTACCGCGCCCGGCCGGCTGCCGCGAAGGAGGAGGACGACGATGACCCAGCCCACCGTCTCGGTGATGGTGGTGGACGACCACCCGATGTGGCGGGACGGAGTGGCCCGCGACCTTTCCGAGCGCGGCTTCGACGTGCGCGCCACCGCCGGTGGCGCCGCCGCCGCGCTGCGCATCGCGCGGACCGTCACGCCGGACGTGGTGCTGATGGACCTCAACCTCGGCGAGAGCTCCGGGGTCGCCGCGACCTGGCAGATCACCCAGGAGATCCCGGGCACCCGGGTGCTGGTGCTGTCGGCCAGCGGCGAGCACAACGACGTGCTGGAGGCGGTGAAGGCCGGTGCGTCGGGCTACCTGGTGAAGTCCGCCTCGGCGGCCGAGCTCGTCGACGCCGTGCAGCGCACCGCCGACGGGGACGCGGTGTTCACCCCGGGCCTGGCGGGCCTGGTGCTGGGCGAGTACCGGCGGATGTCGGCCACCCCGGACGCCTCGGCGCAGGCGCCGCAGCTCACCGACCGGGAGACCGGGGTGCTGCGGCTGGTGGCCAAGGGCCTGACCGCCCGGCAGATCGCCAAGAAGCTGGGCATCTCGCACCGCACCGTGGAGAACCACGTGCAGTCCACGCTGCGCAAGCTCCAGCTGCACAACCGGGTCGAGCTGGCCCGCTACGCCATCGAGCACGGGCTGGACAACGGCGAGGAGGACGAGGAGAGCTGACCGCTCGCCACCCGGACGGGACATGAGTGAGGGGCACCCTTGCCCGAGTTACTTGGGCAAGGGTGCCCCTCACTCAACGTCCGAACGGGTGATCGGCACTCGGGCGTCACCCTTCGGGGATCCGCGCCTGCCTGGTGGGGCTCGGGTGGTCAGCTGCTGCCGTCGAGCAGCGCGTTCCAGCGCAGCCGCGTCGCCCGCTCCACGCTGGAGGTCGAGGCGCAGAGCCCGAGCACGATGTTGGACCAGAGCGGCAGGTCGACGGGCGAGGTGAAGGTGCCGAAGCGCTGGGCCACCGGGGGCACGTGCGAGACCGCCTCGACGACCTGCGGGATGACGAGGACGATCGGCGGACCTGCGCTTGACCCTGCCCCCGGGGCGGGGTGTGGACTGCGGGTCCGCGCGGGGCGCAGCGCGGCGGAAGAGGAGGCATCGCGTGGCGTGGAGCACTCAGCAGGTCGCCGAGCTCGCGGGCACCACGGTGAAAGCCGTTCGGTACTACCACGAGATCGGCTTGCTGGAGGTGCCGGACCGGACGGCCAACGGGTACAAGCAGTACGAGGTCGCACACCTGGTCCGCCTGCTGCAGATCACGCGGTTGCGGGATCTGGGGGTCCCGCTGTCGGAGGTCGCGTCGATGGGCCGGGCCGACGACGACCCGGACGAGGCGATCCGCGTGCTGGACCGGGAGCTGGCGGCGACGGTCGAGCGGCTCAACCGGGTGCGGGCGGAACTGGCCGTCATCCTGCGCCACCGCGCCCCGGCCTACGTCCCGCCCGCGTTCGCCCCGTTCTCCCGCGCCCTCACCGATCGGCAGCGTTCCCTGCTGATGGTCTACTCGACCGTGCTCAGCGAGCGGTCCGTCGAGGGGTTCCGCGAACTGATCAGCGAACCCGACGAGGTGGACGACGAGTTCGAGGCGCTGCCCGCGGACGCCGACGAGGCCGCGATCGACCACCTCGCCGCGCGCATGGCGCCGGTCGTCCGCAGGAAGCGCGAGCAGCACCCGTGGGTGAAGGATCCCGCGGCGGACGCGCCGCGCGGTGCGCAGCACGCCGAACGGACGATGGCCGAGGCGGTGGTGCAGTTGTACAACCCCGCGCAGATCCGGGTCCTCGTGCGGCTGAACGACCTCATCCAGGAGGAGGACCCGGACGCACCGTGACGCGCCCGGGGATGCGCCCGGGGTGCGGCGCTCAGGCGAGGGCCGCCGCGGCGGCCTCCTTGGCGGCGGCGGGGGACGGGGCGGCCAGCGCGGCCTCGGCGGCGGCGCGGTGCGCGGCCATCGGGTGCGCGCGCACGGCCGCGCCGACCGCGGGGATCGCCGAGGCGGTCATCGACAGGCTGGTGACGCCGAGCCCGGCGAGGACCCCGGCCAGCAGCGGGTCGGCCGCGGCCTCGCCGCAGACGCCCACCGGCTTGCCCGCCTCGGCGCCGGCCCGGCCGACCATCCCGATCAGCCGCAGCAGGGCGGGCTGCCACGGGTCGCCGAGCTCGGCCAGCGCCCCGGCCATCCGGTCGGCGGCGAAGACGTACTGCGCCAGGTCGTTGGTGCCGAGGCTGACGAAGTCGACCTCGGCGAGCACCTCGGCGGCGGTGAGGGCGGCGGCGGGCACCTCGATCATCACCCCGGCCCGGTCGATCCCGGCGGCGCGGGCCCGCGCGGCGAACCAGGCGGCCTCCTCGGCGGTGGAGACCATCGGGGCCATCACCGAGACCTGCGCGCCGCTGTCGGCGGCGGCACCGGCGATGGCGCTGAGCTGGCGGTCGAGCACGTCGGTCCGGTCCCGCGCCACGCGCAGTCCGCGCACGCCCAGCGCCGGGTTCGGTTCGGTCCCCATGTCCAGGAACGGCAGCGGCTTGTCGGCCCCCGCGTCGAGGGTGCGGACCACCACCGGCTTGCCCGCGAACGGCGCGAGCACCTCGGCGTAGGCGGCGCGCTGGACGTCCTCGCCGGGCTCCTCGGTGGCGGCCAGGAAGCAGAACTCGGTGCGGAACAGCCCCACGCCGCCCGCGCCCGCCGCGACCGCCGCGCGGGCGTCGCCCGCCGCGCCGACGTTGCCGAGGATGCCGACCGGCCGGTCGTCGGCGGTGCGGCCGGTGCCGTCCCAGTCGGCGTCGGCGGCGGGCTCGGCGGCGCGGGTCGGCACCGGTTCGGCGGAGAGCTCCACGGCGCCGGTGGACCCGTCGACCACCGCGCCGACCGCGCCGGTCTCGGCGAGCAGGCCGCGGACCGCGACGACGGCCGGGATGCCCAGGGAACGCGCCAGGATCGCGGTGTGGCTGGTCGGGCCGCCCTCGGCGGTGACCAGCGCGAACACCTGCCCGGGGTCGAGGTCGGCGGTGTCGGCGGGGGCCAGGTCGCGGGCCACCAGCACGCTGGGCCGCTCCAGGTCGGGCACGCCGGGCGGGGTGGCGCCGAGCAGCGCGGCGATGATCCGGTCGCGCACGTCGTGCACGTCGCGGACCCGCTCGGCCAGGTAGCCGCCCGCGGCGGCGAGGCCGTCGGCGAACCCGTTGGCGGACTCGAAGACGGCGCGCGGGGCGGGCAGCGCGCGGCCGGTGACGAGCTTCTCGGCCTGGGCGGTCAGCGCCGGGTCGAGGGCCATCGCGGCGGTCGTCTCCAGCACCGCCTTGGCCTCGCCGGTGACCCGCGCGGCGCGCTGGAACAGCGCGTCGGCGACCTCCTCGGCGGCCGGGCGGATGCGGGCCGCCTCGGCGGCCGGGTCCGCGGGTTCCGGGTGGGCAGCGGGTTCCGGCAGCGGCTCGGCGACCCGGGCGATCGGCCCGGAGGCGCGCCCCGGGCTCACTCCGACACCAGTCCAACGCGACATGGTCTAGACCATACTCCCCTCAACGGGCCGATGGGGCGATCGTAGGCAGTGCTGCACCGATCGACTGCACCAGCGGGCCTCCCGTGGTCACCCTCCGCCGTCGAAGTGGTTCCTACGTCGCTCGATCGTCGCAACGTCCGCGATTACTGCTGAGTAACAAGTGAGTAGCCGTACGGATCCGGCCAGAACGGTCGAACAGCACCCTTGGGGCCATGACCTTGACGATGAACGCACCGCTCACCGACCCCCGCGCAGCAGGCGACCGGCTCCGGGCCGCGCTCACCGCGCTGCTGGTCATGTCCGCTTCCGACGACCGGCGCCCCGGTGACCCGCGACCGCGCACCGGCGCCCGCGGAGCCGACCGGTTGCCTCCACCGACCACCGCGGCGCGACCCGACCCGGTTCCCGGCGAGCCGGTGGACACCAGCTTCGCCGACCCCGGACCGTACGCCGAGGACCCCTCCGACCCGTCCACCCGATGATGGCGGCGATATCGGCGAAATCGCAGCGCACGGCCACAGTGGAGGATCGCGGCCTACGCCCGGGGGTCCACCGTTCGAGCGAACTTGACGGTCGACGTGGATCTTTTTGGGCCCGCCGCGCGTCAAACTGAAGTGGTTGCTGCTCGCCGGTATCGCGCCACCGACGATCGCAACCGAGCTGTGGGCCGGCCGCAACGCCCCCCGTGCGGCCGGTCCACGGCGACAACCCCGAGCACGGTGGACCGCGGCGGCCCCGGCCCCGCCGCACCGACGACCGAACGAAACAGCGGTGCCCCCGAGGGACGATCCCCCCGGGGGCACCGCTGTCGGCGGGCTAGTTCTCCTTCTTGCGCAGCCCGAGCGCGTCCAGCGCGCCGCGCACCGGCCCCGGCCGCTGCGCCGGGACGAGTTCCGGCGCGTGCTCGGCGACCGCGTCGAGCACCTCCGCGGCCGACGGGTTGACCGCCTGCCACCGGCGCTCCGAGTCGTGGTCGACCACCACGGTCGGCACCGTCTCGTTGCCGTCGGCGATGGACCGCACCACCGCCGCCGCCTCGGCCTCCCGCCAGATGTCGACCTCGGTGAAGGACAGCTCCCGGCGGCGGAGCCCGGACCGCAGCGACATGCAGAACGGGCATCCCGGTCGGGTGTAGACGATCACTTCGCTGGCCATGCTGTCCTCCTAGTCCGCGGGCGTCACCGCACCGATTCCAGCTCCCGCTGGTCCTCGGACTCGTGGATACCCGCCTTCTGCTGCATCCGCTGCAACGGGCCCGGCGCCCACCACGCGGACCGGCCCATCAGCTTCAACACCGCGGGCACCAGAATCATCCGCACCACGGTCGCGTCCAGCGCCAGCGCGAAGATCATCCCGATGCCGACGAACCGCATGATGGTGACCTGGGAGAAGGCGAAGGCGCCGGTGACCACGATGAGCAGCAGCGCGGCGGCGGTGATCATCCGGCCGGTGCGCGACAACCCGACGCGCACCGCCTCCTCCGTGGAGGCGCCGCCCGCCCGCGCCTCGACCATCCGGGACAGCAGGAACACCTCGTAGTCGGTGGACAACCCGAACACCACCGAGGCCATCAGCACCACGATGCCGACCTCCAGCGGCGACGGCGTGACGCCGATCAGCTCGGCCCCGTGGCCCTGGACGAAGATCCAGGTCAGCACGCCGAAGGTGGCGAGCAGGCTGAGCGCGCTCATCACCACGGCCTTGACCGGCAGCAGGATCGACCCGAAGGCGAAGAACATCAGCACCAGCGTCGCGCCGATCAGCACCGCCGCCACCAGCGGCAGCGCCTCGGCGGTGGCCTGGAGGCTGTCCACGTTCAGCGCGGTCGGGCCGCCGACCAGCACCTCGCTGCCCGCCGGGGCGGGCAGGTCGCGGATCGCCTCGACCGCGGCGTTGGCCTGGTCGCCGTAGGGGTCGCCCTGGATCCCGGCGGAGAGCACGGTGACCTCGCCCTGCTGGGCGCTCGGCGCCACCTGGGTCACGCCGTCGACCGCGCCGACCTCCTCGGTGAAGCGCTGCACGTCGGCGGGTGCGGCGGTGCCGTCGAGCACCACCTGGATGCCGTTGTCGCTCATCGCCGGGAACTCGGCGCGCAACGTCTCGATGGCCTGCCGGGACGGGTCGCCCTCGGGCAGCATCCGCTCGTCCGGGGTGCCGAACTGCACGTTGAAGAACGGGGCGGCGAGCACGCCGAGCACCGCGACGATCGGGACGGCGGTGAGCAGCGGGCGCTTCATCACCTTGGTGGCGAACCGGGACCAGCCGTTGTCGTCGGTGGCCGGGCGGTTCTTGCGCCACGGCACGGCGAGCTTGTCGATCCGGGGGCCGAGCATCCCCAGCATCGCGGGCAGCACGGTCAGCGAGATGACGGCGGCCAGCCCCACCGCGGCCATGCCGCCGTAGGCCAGCGACTTGAGGAAGCTCTGCGGGAACAGGGTCAGCCCGCCCAGCGCGATGACCAGCAGGGTCGCCGAGAAGGCCACGGTGCGCCCGGCGCTGGCCACCGAGCGGCGCACCGCCTCGCCGGTGGCCATCCCGGTGGACATCTCCTCGCGGAACCGGCCGACGATGAACAGGCCGTAGTCGATCGCCAGCCCCAGTCCGAGCAGGCTGGCCACGTTGACGGCGAAGACGTTGACGTCGGAGAACAGCGACACCAGGTGCAGCAGGCCCAGCGAGCCGAACACGGCGAGGCCGCCGACCAGCACCGGCAGCGAAGCGGCGACCAGACCGCCGAAGATCAGCACCAGCAGCACCAGCGTGATGGGCAGCGACACCGCCTCGGCCATCACCAGGTCGGAGGTGGCGTGCTCCTCCACCGAGGCCTGCATCGGGATCATCCCCGCGACGTGGCTGTCCAGCCCCGCCACCTCGAAGGAGTCGGCGACCTTCTCGTAGGAGGCCGTCTTGGCCGCCATGTCCGCCCCGGCGAGCTCGACGGAGGCGATCCCGGCGGTGCGGTCGTCGTTGGCGAGCTGGGGAGCGGGGAGCTGCCAGTAGGAGGTGACCCCGCTGACCGCGTCCGGGGGCAGGTCGCCGAGGACGCGGTTGATGTCCTGGGCGTACTGGGGCTCGTCGATGGTGCGGCCGTCGGGCGCCTGGTACACCACGACCAGGTCACCACTGGTCCCCTGGGCCTGCTCGGCGAGGTCCGCGGCGGCCACCGCCTCGCTGCCCGGGGCTTCGTAGCCGCCTTGGCTCATCCGGTCGAAGACGCCGAGGCCCCACGTACCGCCTCCGATGACGGCGAGGAGGATGGCGATCAGCACCACGCGGCGATGCCGGAAGGCGAACGATCCCCAGGACGCGAACATGACTTGTCCTCCAGTGACTGACCCGAACGGGTTACGGTTCGGTAAACGCCGTCAACAAAGGTGAACGCCGTTTACCCTGCACACTGTACTGACGCGAATCCGCTTCAGCATTCAACGGAGGAAGGCATGACCGAGCTCACCCGCCGGGAGCGGATGCGCGCCGAGACCGAGCAGGAGATCCGCCAGCACGCCCGGGCGCTGCTCGTCGAGCACGGCCGGGAAGCCGTGACCCTGCGCGCCATCGCCCGCGAGCTCGGCATCACCGCGCCCGCGCTCTACCGCTACTACGACTCCCGCGAGGAGCTGCTCCGCCAGCTCTGCGACGACATCTGCACCGACCTCGCCGCCGAGCTGCACACCCACGTCGGCCCGGCCGGCGAGGAGTTCATGGACAAGGTGTTCGCGGTCTGCCGGGCGTTCCGCCGCTGGGCGCTGGCCCACCCGGAGGAGTTCACGCTGGTCTTCGCCAGCCCCGCCGGCCAGGTGCGCGACGGCGCGCAGGACCGGTTCGCCGAGGTCTTCCTGGGCATCGTCGGCCCGTTCATGGCCGCCCAGCCGACCACCGCGCCCACCGAACCCGGCTTCACCCTGCCCGACCTCAGCGCCCAGCAGGAGGTGCTGGCCACCGCGTTCTCCGACCAGGGCATCGAGGTCCCGCCCGAGGCGCTGGGACCGCACGCGGTGTACTTCCTGCTGCGCTGGTGGGTGCGGCTCTACGGGCACGTCGCGCTGGAGGTGTTCGGCCGCTTCCCGTTCGACCTCAAGCACGCCGACCAGCTCTTCGACTCGATGCTGCACGAGCTCGCCCACGAGATCGGGCTGCCCTGAACGGGCACCATCGCCCTCGGTGATGCGCGGTCAGCTGAGCGCTACCATGAGACCGGGCTCGAAAGCGGTCCCAGCTGGAACGATGCCCCCGGATCGATTCCCGGGACCTCCCGGGGCGAGCCCGGTCAACGACTGGAGGACGGCAGTGATCGGCGACTGGACGCGCCCGGCGGTCGCGGCGGCGCTCGGAGCGGCGGTGCTGGTCACCGGGGTGGTCACGGCCGATCCCGGGTGGGACGCCGAGGAGCGCCCGGGCGTGGCCGACGCGGCCTTCACCCCGGACGTGTTCGTCCGCAGCTACGCGCCCGTCGGTCCGGCGATCGAGACCGTCCGGTGGCCCGGCGAGTTCGTCCCCCCGGCCCCCGACGAAGAGGGGCCGGGCGACCTGCGGCTCACCGAACTCCGCTGGCAGCGCTGGGACTCCGACCGCGCCGAGGCCCTCGGGACCGCCGTGGTCGAGCGCGAGGACGGGCGCACCGACCACATCCCCGGCGTCTGGATCACCCTGCGCGACCCCGAGCGCATCGGGCAGGTCGTGCAGTACACGCGCTACCGGCTGGAGTGGCCCGGCGCCCTCGAACCCGACGACTACGAGCTCGACTTCACCGGGTCCGACTGACGTCCCGCACCACTCGAAGGGGTGGTGAGTGAGGGGCACCTTCACCTGGGAAAGGATCACTCGGTCGGGGGTGCGGTGTCGTGCTCGCGCATCTCCCGCTGCCTGCGCTCCTCCGCGCCCGTCGCGATGGGGGCGGTCAGCCACTGCCGCGGCACGCCGAAGGCGGTGACCAGCTCCACGGCGTGCGGGCGCAGCGCGCCGCACAGCGCGTTGACCGCCGCCGTGATCGACTTCGACCGGCGCGGGGTGATCCGCTCGTGCTCCAGGAACCAGCCCCGGTCCTGCTCGATCGCCGACAGCGCGAACAGGTCGCACAGCCGCTCCAGCACCGCCGCGACGTCGCGGTCCCGGCACCGGTCGATCGCCGCGACGAACGACTCCAGCACCGACCGCTCGACGTGCACCCGGGCCGCGTGCAGCACGTGGTCCTGCGCGTTGTTGAACACCTCGAACGCGTCGTCGCTCCCGGCCCCGCGCAACCGGCGGCCGAGCCCGTCGAGGACGTGCTTCTCCCGGTCGTCGAACATCGCGAGCTGCCAGCCCCGGTCGAAGATGACGTCCTCGTCGTCCTTGCCCGGCGCGGCGGCGATCAACCGCTGCACCAGCGAACGCGCCGCGGTGCGCTCGGCGACCGCGCCGACGAACCGGTCGGCGACGAACCGGACCATGCCCAGCGGGCTCAGGTCCCCGAACTGGTCCTTGTAGCCGGTCAGCAGCCCCTTGGCGACCAGTTGCAGCAGGACGGTGTTGTCGCCCTCGAAGGTGGTGAACACGTCGGTGTCGGCCTTGAGCCCGGCGAGCTGGTTCTCCGCGATGTACCCCGCGCCGCCGCACGCCTCGCGGCAGGCCTGGATGGTGGCGGTCGCGTGCCAGGTGGACAGCGCCTTGAGCCCGGCGGCGCGCGACTCCAGGGCGCGCTGGGCGCGCTCGTCCCCGCCGCCCTGCACGTCGTGCAGCGTCGAGACCAGGTCCTCCTGGGCGAAGTGCAGCGCGAAGGTGCGCGCCAGCGCGGGCAGCAGCTTGCGCTGGTGGCCCCGGTAGTCCAGCAGCACCGCTTCCTCGTCGGTGCCCGGCCGGGGGAACTGGCGGCGGGTGTCGCCGTAGCGCAGCGCGATCTCCAGCGCGAGCTTGGTGGCGCCGCCCGCGGTGCCGGACACCGCGATCCGGCCCCGGATCAAGGTGCCGAGCATGGTGAAGAACCTCTTGTTGGCCCCGGCGATCGGGCTGCGGTAGGTGCCGTCCGGCTCGACGTCGCCGTAGCGGTTGAGCAGCGCCTCGCGCGGCACCCGCACCCGGTCGAAGGTGATCCGACCGTTGTCCACGCCGTTGAGCCCGGCCTTGCGCCCGGTGTCCTCGATGTGCACGCCGGGCATCGGACGGCCTTCGGCGTCGCGGAGCGGCACCATCAGCGCGTGCACGCCGTGGCCCTTGCCGCCGGTGATGAGCTGGGCGAACACCACCGCCATCCGGCCGTCCCGGGCGGCGTTGCCGATGTACTCCTTGCGGGCCGCCTCGTGCGGGGTGTGCACCACGAACTCCCCGGCGTCCGGGTCGTAGGTCGCGGTGGTGCGCAGGCTCTGCACGTCGGAGCCGTGGCCGCTCTCGGTCATCGCGAAGCAGCCGGGCAGTTCCAGCCGCATGATGTCGTGCAGGTACCGCTCGTGGTGGCGCTCGGTGCCCAGCGCGACGACCGCCCCGCCGAACAGGCCCCACTGCACGCCGGACTTGACCATCAGCGACAGGTTGCCGGGCAGCATCTCCAGCGCCACCACCGAACCGCCGACGTCGCCCCCGCCGCCGTGCTCGGCGGGGAAGCCGTAGTCGATGGCGCCGGACCGGGCGACCATGCCGAGCTGCTCCAGCGTCCGCGCCCGGTGCGCCTCGGTGTCGAGGTCGTCGCCGGGGGAGAGGTCGAGGCCGGCCAGCGCCTCGCGGACCTCGGCGCGGACCCCGGCCCACCGGCCGTCCAGCAGCGCCGAGAGCTCCGCCGCGTCGAACCCGCTCGGGGTCTTCGGGATGTCCATCTGCCCGCCTCCACGCCAGTCGGTGCCGTGACCCCGAGCGTAGTTACCGGCGGGTAACTACGCCACGTGACCTGGCTCGCCACCGCCGAACGGAGCACCACCACCCGCCCGGACAGCACCGGCGGAGTACCCCGTGATCGAACGAGAACCACCCCGCGCGACCGATCCCGAACAGGCGTCACCCGTTGTCGACATGAGTGAGGGGCACCCTTGCCCAAGTAACTCGGACAAGGGTGCCCCTCACCTCGAAAAACAGAAGCACACCGCCCGCGCAAGCGGCGCCAGCCGCTTCAGCCCACGCACGCGCCGAACAGAACCCCCGTCAGGCAAGCGGCGAAAGCCGCTTCCGCTTTGCCCCACGCACGGAGCTTGCATCGCCGCGGGTTCTCAGCTGTCTTCTCGCGAGGACGCCCTGATGCCGTGTATTGGCATACATCAAGAAGGGCGCCCGGAGCGAGAAGGCAGCTGAGGTTCCGCCACCCGCACCGCCACGCAACGGGACCACGGCACCTTCAACCGCGAGAAGGCCGCTGAGGTTCCGCCACCCGCACCGCCACGCGAAAAGACCACCACACCAAAAACCTCAAGCGACGACGTTGACGAGGCGCCCTGGCACGACGATCACCTTGCGCGGCTCCTTGCCCTCCAGCGCGGCGGCGATCTTCTCGTCGGCCAGCGCCGCGGTCTTCACCGCGTCCTGGTCGGCCGAGGCGGGCACCACGACCCGCGACCGCACCTTGCCGTTGACCTGGATCGGGTACTCCGCGGTGTCCTCGACCAAGTAGCGCTCGTCGGCGACCGGGAACGGCGCGTGCACCAGGCTCTCGCCGTGGCCCAGCCGCTCCCACAGCTCCTCGGCCAGGTGCGGGGACAGCGGGGCGACCATCAGCACCAGCGGCTCCACCAGGGCGCGCGGCGTGGCGTCCTGACCCGCGTAGGCCTTGGTGATCCGGTTGTTGAACTCGATCAGCTTGGCCACCGCGGTGTTGAAGCGCAGCTCGGCGTAGTCCTCCCGGACCCCGGCGACGGTCTTGTGCAGCGCGCGCAGCGACTCCTCGTCCGGCTCGACGTCACCGACCTTGAGCGCACCGGACTGCTCGTCGACCGCGTTGCGCCACAACCGCTGCAGGAACCGGTGCGAGCCGACCACGTCCTTGGTCACCCACGGCCGGGACGCCTCCACCGGGCCCATCGACATCTCGTAGAGCCGCAGCGTGTCCACGCCGTAGCTGTCGATCATCTCGTCCGGGGAGACGGCGTTCTTCAGGCTCTTGCCCATCTTGCCGTACTCGCGCTGGACCTCCTCGCCCTGGAAGAAGAACCTCCCGTCGCGCTCCTCCACCTGCTCGGCGGGCACGTAGACGCCGCGCGCGTCGGTGAAGGCGTAGGCCTGGATGTAGCCCTGGTTGTACAGCCGCCGGTAGGGCTCCTCCGAGGACAGCAGGCCCAGGTCGTAGAGCACCTTGTGCCAGAACCGGGAGTACAGCAGGTGCAGCACCGCGTGCTCCACGCCGCCGACGTAGAGGTCCACCCCGCCCGGGTCGTCCGCGCCGTGCTCGGCCGGGCGCTTGCCCATCCAGTAGCGCTCGTTGTCCGGGTCGACGAACCGCTGGTCGTTGTCCGGGTCGACGTAGCGGAGCTGGTACCAGCAGGAACCGGCCCACTGCGGCATCACGTTGGTGTCGCGCTGGTAGCGCCGCAGCCCGTCACCGAGGTCCAGCTCCACCTCGGCCCAGTCGGTCGCCTTGGACAGCGGCGGTTCCGGCAGGGTGTCGGCGTCCTCCGGGTCGAAGGTGCGCGGCGAGTAGTCGTCGACGTCGGGCAGCACCACCGGGAGCTGGTCCTCCGGCACACCGCGCGGCACGCCGTGCTCGTCGTAGACGATCGGGAACGGCTCGCCCCAGTAGCGCTGCCGGGCGAACAGCCAGTCGCGCAGCTTGTACTGGACGGTCCCGCGGCCGTGACCGCGGTCCTCCAGCCAGGCGATCACCGTCTTCTTGGCGTCGGCCAGGTCCAGCCCGTCCAGGTCCAGCCCGGCCGCCGGGTTCGCCGAGTTGATCCGCGGGCCCTCGCCGGTGAAGGCGCCCCCGTCGAAGTCCTCCGGCGGCTGCACGGTGCGCACCACCGGCAACCCGAAGGCGTGCGCGAAGTCCCAGTCCCGGGCGTCCTCGCCGGGCACCGCCATGATCGCGCCGGTGCCGTAGCCCATCAGCACGTAGTCGGCGATGAACACCGGGATCTGCCGCCCGTCGACCGGGTTGGTCGCCCAGGCACCGGTGAACACGCCCGTCTTGACCTTGTTCTCCTGGCGGTCCAGGTCGGACTTCATCGAGGCGTCCCGCCGGTACGCCGCGACGGCCTCCGCCGGGGTCGCCGCGCCGCCGGTCCAGCGCCCGTCGACGTCGGCCGGCCACGCCGCGGCGGTCAGCTCGTCGACCAGCGGGTGCTCCGGCGCCAGCACCATGTAGGTCACGCCGAACAGCGTGTCCGGGCGGGTGGTGAACACCTCGATGCGGTCCGCCGAGCCGTCCAGCGGGAACTCGACGTTGGCGCCCTGCGAGCGACCGATCCAGTTCCGCTGCATGGTCTTGACCTTCTCCGGCCAGTCCAGCCGGTCCAGGTCGTCGACCAGGCGGTCGGCGTAGGCGGTGATCCGCATCATCCACTGCTTCAGGTTGCGGCGGAACACCGGGAAGTTGCCGCGCTCGCTCAGGCCCTCGGCGGTGACCTCCTCGTTGGCCACCACGGTGCCCAGGCCGGGAACCCAGTTCACCGGGGCCTCGGACAGGTAGGCCAGCCGGTAGGAGTCGACCACCCGGCGCTGCTGCTCGTCGGTCAGCTCGCCCCACGGCGTGCCGTCCGGGGTGGCGCGCTCACCGGTGGCGAACTGCTCGACCAGCGCGCTGATCGGCCGGGCCCGGCCGCGCCCGCCGTCGGCCTCGGTGTCGTACCAGGAGTGGAAGACCTGCAGGAAGATCCACTGGGTCCAGCGGTAGAACGGGATGTCGGTGGTGGCGATCCGGCGGCGCTCGTCGTGCCCCAGGCCCAGCCGGCGGATCTGCGCCAGGTACCGCTCGATGTTGGCCTCGGTCGTGGTGCGCGGGTGGGTGCCGGTCTGCACCGCGTACTGCTCGGCGGGCAGCCCGAACGAGTCGAAGCCCATCGTGTGCAGCACGTTGCGGCCCAGCATCCGGTGGAACCGGGCGTAGACGTCGGTGCTGATGTAGCCCAGCGGGTGCCCGACGTGCAGCCCGCTGCCCGAGGGGTACGGGAACATGTCCTGGATGAACAGCTTGTCGTCCGGGACCTCGCCGGCGAGCGAACCGACCGGGTTCGGTGCGTGGAACGTGCCACGTTCCTCCCAGCGGCGCTGCCACCGCTGCTCGATCTCGGCGGCGGTCTCCGCGGTGTAGCGGAACCGCGGGGCTTCCTCGCCGCCGGTCGTCGCGCCGTCTTCCTGGCCAGTCATCGTCTGCGTCCTTCCCTGGTCGCCCGAACGCGCGGAAAAATCGCCCTCAGTGTGCCGCCTGCCGGAAAAGCAAAACCCCCCAGCCCTGCCGGGCATGAGGGGTAGCCGCGTCGATCCGCCGTCAGCGGTCGGTCAACGCGGCCTCGGAAGGAGCAGCGTACGGGCGGTGCTCATACCGACATGGTAGCCGAGCGCGCAACCGGGATCCGGCATCGGGGAGTGATCGCCGCGCAGCGGAGGGTGACCGGCACACTACTCACGACGACCCGCGACCCGAACGGCGCGAGGACCAGAGCCTGAGCAGCGACAGAGCCCGGGCAGCAGCAGAGCCTGAGCAGCAAAAGGCCCCGGGCGGCATGCGAAGCAGCGGCGGACCCGGGGCGTACGTGATTCAGCGTAGCACAGCCGGTACCGAGACCGAGGAGCCCAGAAGAGTGATCGACGATCCCGACGAGCAGTCCACGGCCTGGGTGCAGCGCGCCCTGTCCCCGGCACGACTGGCTCCGTACCTCGCCGCGGCCGGTGGCGGCACCGCCGCCGCACTGGAGCTGTACCGCTGGAACCTCGACCTGTGCGCAGCGTTCTACCCACCGCTGCACTGGTGCGAGATCGCGCTGCGCAACGCCATGCACTCCCAACTGCGCAGCTACTTCGGCGCGCACCACTGGTGGGACGTCGCACCGCTCAACGAGAACGGCCGGTCGATGATCGGCAAGGCACGGGATGACCTGGCCAAGCGCGGGAGGCGCGAAACGCACACCCCGGACGACATCGTCGCCGCCGTTCCGCTGGGATTCTGGGTTTCACTGACCAGCCGGGGAGATCGCTACGACCAGACGTTCTGGAAGCACTCCCTGTACTTCGCGTTCCCGCACCTCACCGCTACGAGGCGGGTCCTCCACCGGGACCTCAACGGGATCCGCGAATTCCGCAACAGGATCATGCACCATGAACCCATCTTCAACCGGAACCTGCCGAACCAGCGGGACCGCGTTCACCGGGTCATCGGCTACCTGTCCACCCCGTTGTACGACGAGACCATCCGGGTCGACCGGATCCAGACCGTCTTGGCCGCCAAGCCGGGTCATGCTCCGCTGTGACGGCTCGGCATGGGCTGGGGCACATCCGAACGGGTGAGCGGCGGGGGTGCGTCGCCCGGAGGCTTAGGCTGGGCGGGTGCTCGCTGTTCAGGTGATCCTCTGCGCCCTGCTGCTCGTCGGCGGGATCGCGCTGCTCTACGTCGGACTGCGCGGCTGGCGCGGTCGGCTGGCCCGCAACCGCTTCGTCGGCGTCCGCACCCCGGCGGCGCTGCGCGGCGAGGAGGCGTTCGCCCTCGCCAACCGGGTCGCCTCGCCCGCCAACATCGCCGGGGGAGCGGTGGCCGTGCTGGCCGGGATCTCGCTGCCCGCGCTGGCCTCGACCGCGAGCGTGCTGCTGGTCGGTGCGCTCGGCCTGGTCGGTGCCGTGGTGCTGCAGGCCGTCGGCGGGGTGATGGGCAACCGCGCCGCCGAGGCGATGCCCGCCCCGGCTCCGGCCGTCGGTGGCTGCGGCGGCTGCGCCGGGGGCTGCTGCGGCGCCGCGCAGTGACCTGAAGGGGCGCCGACCGGCGCCCGACCGCCACCGCACGCGCGTTCCGGCGGCAGGCACCAGCCGTTGTTATCAACGGCGCGACGTCCGAGCGCACGACCTGCGGAACCCCACTCGGCATTATTAGCCGGTGCTCGACAACGCGAGCCGTCGTCCCGGAGCGGGCGCGGCGCCGCGCGACCCGCCGCCCGAAGCCCGGCGGGTGCCGGTTCACCCGGAAGCCTGGTGAGTGAGGGGCACCTCACTCACGCTGTCAGTTGACCTGGACGTCTCCGGGGTGGGTGGCGAGGAACGCCAGCGGTGGTCCCTGGCGGCGCAGCACCCGGCCCCAGAGCTCGGTGCCCGGGGCACCGACCACGTCGTCGGGCAGGGCCGGGACCACGTGCCAGTCGCCGCGCTCGATCTCGCCGGCGAGCTGCCCGGCCTCCCAGCCCGCGTACCCGGCGAAGAACCGCATCCCGCGCGCCTTGGCCACCAGCTCGTCGGGTTCGCCGTCGAGGTCCACCAGCCCGACCGGTCCGCGCACGCCGACCATGCCGGAGACCGCCGCGACGTCCTCCCCGGCGCGCAGCGCGGCCAGGCAGATCGCCGTGCGCTGCTCGACCGGTCCGCCGACGAACAGCGCCGACGGCTCGGTGGCGTGCGGTCCCCACTTGGGCAGCACCTCGCCGACCGCCACCTCGCTGGGCCGGTTCAGCACGACCCCGAGGGTGCCTTCCGGGCGGTGGTGGATGACGAAGACGACCGTCCGCCGGAAGTTCTGGTCGACGAGCTGCGGCGCGGCCACGAGCAGCGTCCCCGGTTCCACGTCCACGTCAGTTCCCACCGCCGCATGATCTCACCGCGGCGCCGCTCCGGAACCCGAAGTGTGCCGAAGTTCCCGAAGAAACCCGACCTCGGCGTACCAGCGGTACTAGCACCGCGCGGGCAGCACCGAGCAGTACCACCCAGCATTACCACCAGGTATTATTAACAGCCTCGTGACCTGCGATGACGTCTCGGTCAGCGGTCGGCGGGCGGCTCGATGCCCTGGTCCCGGGCCCACCGCAGCAGCGCCTCGACGGCCTCGTCGCGGTTCATCGGCCCCTGGTCCAGCCGGAGCTCCTTCAGGTGCCGCCACGCCTGGCCGACCAGCGGTCCGGGCTCGACGCCGAGCAGCCGCATGATCTCGTTGCCGTCCAGGTCGGGGCGCACCCGGGCCAGGTCCTCCTCGGCGGCGATCCGAGCGATCCGCTCCTCCAGGTCGTCGTAGGCGCGCTGGAGCGCCGCCGCCTTGCGCCGGTTGCGGGTCGTGCAGTCGGCCCGGACGAGCTTGTTCAGCCGGGGCAGCAGGTGCCCCGCGTCGGTGACGTAGCGGCGCACCGCCGAGTCGGTCCAGTGGCCATCGCTGTAGCCGTGGAAGCGCAGGTGCAGGAACACCAGCCCGGAGACGTCGGAGACGATCTCCTTCGAGAACTTCAGCGCGCGCAGCCGCTTGCGGGTCATCTTCGCCCCGACGACCTCGTGGTGGTGGAAGCTCACCCCGCCGCCCGGCTCGAACCGCCGCGTCGCCGGCTTGCCGATGTCGTGCAGCAGCGCCGCCAGCCGCAGCACCAGGTCCGGCTCGCCCTCCGGATCGGCCGCGCGCTCCAGGTCGATCGCCTGGTCCAGCACGGTCAGCGAGTGCCGGTAGACGTCCTTGTGCTGGTGGTGCTCGTCGATCTCCAGCTTCATCGCCGGCAGCTCGGGCAGCACGTGCTCGGCCAGCCCGCTGTCCACCAGCAGCTCGATCCCGCGCCGCGGGTACCGGCCGCACAGCAGCTTGGACAGCTCCGCCTGCACCCGCTCGGCGGTGATCCGGCTGATCTGCTCGGCCATCCCGGTCATCGCGCGGACCACCCGCTCGGCCGGGGTGAAGCCGAGCTGGGCGACGAACCGGGCCGCGCGCAGCATCCGCAGCGGATCGTCGGCGAAGGAGTCCTCCGGGGCGGCCGGGGTGTCCAGCCGCTCGTCGACCAGGTCCGCCATCCCGTCGTGCAGGTCGACGAACGACCGGCCCGGCAGCTCGATGGCCATCGCGTTGACCGTGAAGTCGCGGCGCACCAGGTCGCCCTCGATGCTGTCGCCGAAGGCCACGTCGGGGTTGCGCGTCACGCGGTCGTAGGTGTCCGCGCGGAAGGTCGTGATCTCGACGGTGGCGCCCCGGCGGTAGGCGCCGAGCGTGCCGAACTGGATGCCGGTGTCCCACACCGTCTCGGCCCAGCCGTCGAGCAGCACCCGCACCTGGTGCGGCAGGGCGTCGGTGGTGAAGTCCAGGTCGGTGCCCAACCGGCCCAGCAGCGCATCGCGCACGCTGCCACCGACCAGGTAGAGCCGGTGCCCGGCGGCGGCGAACAGCTCGCCGAGCTCCTCGGCCATCGGCGCGACCCGCACCAGCTCCACGACGGCGTTGCGCTGCGCTTGGCGTTCGCGCGCGCGGTGCTCAGCGGACGTCGTACCGGCGTTGGGCTGCGAGGATGACACGAGGAAGCAGGGTATCGGCCGCTCCCGCCCGCCTCGTGCGCACCGGTCCCGAGGAGGCCGCACCCGGTGGCAGCAGGGCCACTTTCCTGTCACTGATGGCAGCAGGGCCACTTTCCTGTCACCCGTGGCAGCAGGGGAACCTTCCTCTCACCGCCCCCACCGAGCGGCGCGGCGGCAGGGCGTCCGGCGGGAGCGGGCGTACCTCGTACGCCGCCGGGGGTGGAGCCGGTCGCACTACCATCGGGGCATGCCCCCGTCGCCTGGCCGCTCCGGCGGCGCCGAGCCGGGGCGCCGGAACCGGCGCCGGCGGCGGCGCAGGCTGCGGACGGTCGACGAGACCTCGGCGGGTGGGCTGGTGGTCGACGCGGCCTCGGAGCGCGCTGCGATCATCGGGCGGTTGGATCGTCGGGGCCGAATGCTGTGGTCGCTGCCGAAGGGGCACATCGAGGCTGGTGAGACGCCCGAGGTGACCGCGGTGCGCGAGGTCGCGGAGGAGACCGGGATCATCGGCCGGGTGCTGGTCCCGATCGGATCCATCGACTACTGGTTCGTCGCGGGCAGCAGGCGAATACACAAGACCGTGCACCACTTCCTGCTGGAGGCGGTGGGCGGCGACCTTTCCGACGAGGACGTGGAGGTCACCGAGGTGGCGTGGGTGCCGCTGGGCGAGCTGGACTCGGTCCTGGCTTACGCCGACGAACGACGGCTCGTGCGGCACGCGCTGAGCCTGCGCGCGGACGGCGCGGCGACGCGGAGGACGGAGCAGCCGGGGTGAGGTTTCTGCTGGTCGCCGTGATCGCGGCGCTGGGGATGGCGGCGACGGTGCTCCCGGGGGTGGTCCCGGGGACCGCACCGCGCGCGCACGCCCAGGACGCGCCGCTGACCCGACTGGAGGTGACCAATGTCACCCCTTCGGTGGTCCAGGGGAATTCGCCGGGTGAGCTGGTCGTCACCGGGCGCCTGACGAACATCAGCGACCGCACGATCAGCGGCGTGGAGGCCCGGATCGAGCGCGGCAACCCCGCGGCGACCGAGGCCGAGGCGCAGCGGGCGCTGCGCGCGGGCTCGCGCAGCGCGACCGGACCGGCGTTCCGCCCGGTGGTCGACGAGCTGAGCCCCGGGCAGGTGCTGCCCATCGAACTGCGCATCCCGCTCACCGGCCCGAACTCGCTCCAGCTCACCCAGCCCGGGGTGTACCCGCTGCTGGTGAACATCAACGGCGTGCCCGAGGCGGGCGGCCGGGCCCGGGTGGCCGAGGCGCAGTTCCTGCTCCCGGTGCTGGCGTTGCCGGGCGGGGCGCCCGCCGCGCCGCCGCCGCAGCCCACGCCGATGTCGATGCTGGTGCCGATCGTCGACTACCCGCGGATGGAGCGGGAGGCGCTGCCCAACGCCCGGGGCATCCTGGTCGACGACCAGCTCTCCACCTCGCTGGCGCCGGGCGGACGGCTCTACGAGCTGGTGCAGGCGGTGAGCGAGACCGCGCCGCCGGGGTCCCCGCTGGGCAACGGGCTGTGCTTCGCGATCGATCCGGACCTGCTGATGACGGTCCGCACCATGCAGGCGGGCTACCTGGTCCGGCAGGACGACGGCACCCTCGCGGAGGGCATCGGGTCGAGCGCGGCGGAGCTGTGGCTCAGCAAGCTGCGCGAGGCGACCAACGGCCGCTGCGTGATCGCGCTGCCCTACGCCGACGTCGACGTGGTCGCCCTCGGCCGCGCCGACCTGCCCGACCTGGTGACCGGGGCGATGGAGGGCCGCGCCCTGGTGCGCGGTGAGCTGGGCACCGAGCCGCGCGAGGTGATGTGGCCGGTCGAGGGCGCGCTGGACGGTCCGGCGGTGGAGCAGATGCCGCGCACGGTGCTGATGCAGCCGGAGGCGATCGGCATCCCGGCCGGGTCGCTCTCGCCCGCGCGGGTCCGGGGGGCCGACATCGCCGCGGTGCCGATCGATCCGCTGCTGAGCCGGGCGCTGGATCCGCTGCACGACACGCCGCAGCGGGTCACCGCGCTGTCCCCGCCGGAGAACGGCCGGTTGTCGGCGCAGAACGTGCTGGGCGCGCTGACCGTCCGGGCGACGACGGCGCGCGTGCCGAACGCCACCTCGGTGCTGGCCCCGCCGCGCCGCTGGCGGATGGGCGGCGACGACCTGCGCGGGCTGCTGCGCGGGATGCAGGACCTGTCCGAGGCCGGGTACGTCGAACCGACCGCGCTGCCCACCCCGGACCCGGCGAGCCTGCCCGAGGCGGACCTGACCTACCCGGTGGACGCGGGCGCCGACGAGATCCCGCAGCCGGTGCTCGACGCGCTGGCCGCCCAGAACTACAAGGTGGGCGACCTGTACCGGAGCTCGGACAACGAGCCGTCCAGCCAGGTGCAGCCGGGGCACGTCACCACGCCGCTGCGCAACGGCCTGCTGCGCGGCGCGTCGAGCGCGTGGCGGGGCGATCCGGACGCCGCGCGGCACTGGGTGCGGCTGGCGACCCGGACGCTGGAGGGCGTCCTCTCGCAGGTCCGGATCGGGGCGTTCCCGGGCACCATCATGATGGGCTCGAACACCAGCCACGTGCCGATCACGGTGATCAACGACCTGCCGATCCAGCTCCGGGTGGAGCTGGTGCTGCCCCGGCTGCCGGGCGTGGAGTACCGCGAGCTGGGCGTGCTGCGCATCCCGGCCAACGGCAAGCGGACGTTCTGGCTGGAGACCTCGGCGCAGCGGCCCGGCAAGTTCTTCATCGACGTCGGCCTGGTCACCGAGGGCGGCACCCGGCTCAGCTCGGGCGCCCGGATGCCGGTGCAGTCCACCGCCTACGGTGCGGTGATCCCGATCATCACGGCCATCGCCGGCGCGCTGCTGGTGGGGCTGTCGGTGCGGCGCATCGTCCGCAAGGTGCGGGCCAAGCGCCGCGACGAGCGGACCGGCGGCGGCACCGATCAGTCCGGTCCGGTCGACGCGGCGGTCCCGGCCGCCACTGACGGTGATCGGGACGCGGACTGACATCCTGTGCGGGTCCACGGATGAGTGCTTGGCGGTGACCGCGGGTCGCCACGGGCGGAGGTAGTGAGCGAGTGAACCACGACAGGGACGGCGGTCGACCGCCGTCCGGCCGACCCCAGCCACCACCTGACGCGCAGCCGACGCGACCGCTGTCCCGCCCCCAGCCCGGCGGTGGGCCGCACCGGCCCGCCCCCGGTCCGCCCCGGCCGCCGCAGCCGCCGCAGCCGCCCGGGGGGCACCGCCCACCGCCGCCGGGACCACCACCGCAGCCGGGACCACCGCGCGGCTGGCACGCGGCCCCGACCGAGCCGATCCCGCTGGTGGTGCCGGAGCCGGGCGTGGACCAGGCCACCGAGCAGGCGGTCGAGCAGACCCAGGTGATCCGCCCGGTCTCACCGGGCAAGCCGTCGCTGCTCAAGGCGACCGGGTCGATGGCGATCGCGACGCTGATCAGCCGGGTCACCGGGTTCCTGTGGAAGCTGCTGCTGGCCTTCGCGGTCGGCTTCGGCGTCGTCAACGACTCCTTCACGGTGGCCAACACGCTGCCGAACAGCATCTTCGAGCTGCTGATCGGCGGGGTGCTGACCAGCATCGTGGTGCCGGTGCTGGTCCGGGCGCAGAAGTCCGACCCGGACGGCGGCCAGCGGTTCACCCAGCAGATGATGTCGATCGCGATCGTCGTGCTGGGCATCGGCACCGTGCTGTCCCTGATCGCCGCGCCCGCGCTGACCTGGGTGATGGTCACCGAATCCGACGGTTCCAACCCGGAGCTGGTCACCGCGCTGGCGTACCTGCTGCTGCCGCAGATCTTCTTCTACGGGATCAGCGCGCTGGTCGGGGCGATCCTGCAGTCCAAGCAGACGTTCAGCCCGCCGGCCTGGGCGCCGGTGGTGAACAACCTGGTCGTCATCACCACGATCCTCGCCTACATGGCGCTGCCCGGGCAGATCACCGTCGACCCGGTGCGGATGACCGATTCCCACCTGCTCGTCCTCGGCGTCGGCGTCACCCTCGGCGTGGTGGCCCAGGCGCTGATCCAGCTCCCCGCGCTGCGCCGGACCGGGTTCCGGTTCCGGTGGCGGTTCGGCTGGGACTCCCGGCTCGGCGAGTTCGGCGGCCTGGCGCTGTGGACGGTCGGCTACGTCGCGGTGAGCATGATCGGGCTGGTCGCGCTGACCCGGGTGGCCACCGCCGCCGAGGTCGGGAGCTGGTCGACCTACAACTACGTGTGGATGCTGCTCCAGCTGCCCTACGGCGTCATCGGGTTCTCGGTGATGACCGCGATCCTGCCCCGGATGAGCGCCGCGGCGGCCGATCACGACTACGAGCGGGTCAAGGGCGACCTGTCGCTGGGCAACCGGCTGTCCACCGCGATGCTGCTGCCGATCAGCGGTGTCATGACCGGGCTCGGGGTGCCGCTGGGGACCGCGCTGTTCGCGCTCAACGGTTCCGGCGAGGACGCCTCGACGCTGGGCGTCGCGCTGGCGGTGTCGTCGTTCGGCGTGCTGCCGTACGCGATCACGATGATGCAGATGCGGACCTTCAACGCGTTGAAGGACGCGCGCACCCCGACGCTGATCATGGTGGTGATGACCGCCGCCAAGCTGCTCATGGCGCTGGCGGTGAGCGCGCTGCTGCCGCCGGAGCGGGTGGTGTACGGGTTGACGTTCATCAACTCGCTGAGCTTCGTGGTCGGCTGGCTGGTCGGGGAGGCGTGGCTGCGGCACCGGCTCGGGCCCTTGGGCAGTCGGCGTTTCCTGGTGACGCTGGGCAAAACGCTGGTCGCCTCGGTGGTCGGCGGCGGGCTGAGCTTCCTGTGCGCGTGGCTGATCGGCGCGGGCCAGATCGGCGGGCAGGTCGGTGCCGCGGTGGCGTGGGTGCAGCTCGTCGTCGGTGCCGTGGTCGGGTTCGCTGCGATCTTCGGCCTGATGGCCTTGCTGCGGGTCGCCGAACTTCAACCCGCGATCGGACGGCTCACCGGTTTGCTGCGTCGTGGCTGACTCCTGCGTCACGTACCCTCAACGGTGAAGTCTCCTCCCGTGCGGGAAAGTGGGTTGGCACGTACCCCGGCGGGACCGGGAGGAGCGGGAGAGGGAAGGTGACCAGCAAACCGACCGAGCAGATCGCGGCGGAACGCGACGAGACCGGTGGCAACGAGGGTCCGGCGGACCAGGGGCTCGTCGCGGGAGCCGTCCTGGACCACGGCCGATACCGACTCCTCGCGCAGGTCGGTTCGGATGCCCGGTGCGACGCGCAGCTCTGGCGCGCCAAGGACGGCGTGCTGGGTCGCGACGTCGCGCTGACGATCCTGGTGGGGGACCGCTCCGATTCCGAGTCCGCGACGAACGCGCGCCGCACCTTGGAACGCGCGATGCACGCGAGCACGTTCAACCACCTCGGCGTGGCGCGGGTGCTCGACGTCGTCACACCGTCGACGGGGGATCCGACCGGCGTGCTCGGCGTGGTGATCGCCGAGTGGACGCACGGGACCGACCTGCTGGACCTGGTGGCCGAGGGGCCGCTGCCGCCCGGCACCGCGGCGCGGCTGCTGCAGCCGCTGGCCGCCGCGGTGGAGGCGGCGCACCACGCGGGCCTGGTCCTCGGCGCGGACCACCCGCAGCGCATCCGGATCACCCCCGAGGGCGAGATCCGGATGGCGTTCCCGGGCCCGATGGCGCAGGCGAGCTCCAGCGACGACGTGCGCGGTCTCGGTGCCGCGCTGTACCTGCTGCTCACCGGCCGGTGGGCGCTGGGCAACCCGCCGGAGAACCTGCCCAGCGCGCCGACCGGACCGGACGGCACCGTGGTCGCGCCGCGCACGCTGCGGCCGACCGTGCCGATGGAGCTGTCGACCGTCGCGGTGCGCGCCCTGGGGAACCCGGATTCCACCGGGACGACCGGCGGCGTGCGCACCGGGGCGGCGGTGCTGCGGGTGCTGGAGCAGCACGCCACCTACGAACCCGCGCCGAACACCGGGCAGGCCGGTGCCGCCTCCGCCGGGGAGACCGGCGAGGTGTGGCGGCGCGAGGACCCCAAGCCGGACCGCACCAAGCGGCGCAAGCTGATGGTCAGCCTCGGCGTGCTGTCGGTGGCCACGCTGCTGGTGGTGAGCTGGATCGCGGTGCAGCTGATCGGCGCGTTCACCGAGGGCCCCACCGGCGACACCCGCACGCTCGACACCAACGGCGATCCGACGCAGCCGCCGCAGCAGGTCCCGGCGACGAAGGTGGACATCACCGGCGTCGTCCAGTTCAGCGCCAACGGCTCGCCGGACAACCCGAACAGCGTCGCCTACCTCGCCGACGGCGACCCGAACACCGACTGGGGGACCTCCCGCTACAACCAGCAGCTCGGTCCGGGCGGGATCAGCGACGGCACCGGCGCGGTGCTGAGCTTCGGCCAGCCGACCTCGCTGCGCCAGCTCGTGATCGACTCGCCGAGCGCGGGGGCCACGGTCCAGGTGCGCACCATCTCCGGGCAGCCGAGCATGCAGTCCGGCGAGGTGATCGGGGAGGCGACGCTGGAGGCGGGCGAGACGCCGATCCAGCTCCGCTCCGCTCAGCCCGTGGAGCAGGTGCTGGTGGTGATCACCCAGCTGGTGCCCTCCGAGGGCGGGTTCTCCTCCAGCATCAACGAGGTGTCGGTGCTCGGCTCCGCCACCTGAGGACGTTCCCCGGCGGGCCGGTGATCCACGAGGTCACCGGCCCGTCGTCGTACCGGGGCGCCGGGGGAGATCAGCGTCGGGCGTGTTCGACTTTTCACGTTCAGTACAGTGCTGAACCGTGTCTGTTCCCGCCAGCTCGGACGCCGAGCTCATCGCGGCGCACACCAGCGGAGATCCGAACGCGTTCTCCGAGCTCTTCCGCAGGCATCGGGATCGGCTCTGGGCGGTGGCGCTGCGCACCATGCGCGACCACGAAGAGGCGGCCGATGCACTGCAGGACGCGATGATCTCGGCGTTCCGCAACGCTTCTTCGTTCCGCGCCGAATCGCAGGTCACCACGTGGCTGCACCGGATCGTGGTGAACGCCTGCCTGGACCGCATCCGCCGCCGCCAGGCGCGCCCCACCGTTCCGCTACCGGACACCGGCCCGGCCGAACCGGCCGTGCCCCGCGACGCCATCGCCGAGCAGGACACCCGGATGGTCGTCCAGGACGCCCTGGCCGAGCTCCCCGAGGAGCAGCGCGCGCCCATCGTGCTGGTCGACGTCGAGGGCTACTCGGTGGCGGAGACCGCGACGATCCTCGGCGTCGCCGAAGGCACCATCAAGAGCCGGTGCGCACGCGGCCGGGTCAAGCTCGCCAAACTTCTGGGACATCTGCGGAACGCCAGTGCAGATGCGAACGTCCCAGATGACGCGATGGCCATGCGTCGACGGGAGGGACGATGAGTGGCGAGGAACGGCGCGCTGGAGCGCCGCAGGGGCCACCCTGGTCCCAGGACCTGCTGGCCGATCTCCACGCCGGCGCGCTGGACCGGGACACCGCGGACGCGCTGCGGGTCCAGGTGCGCGAGGACCCCGACGCCCGCCAGGTGCTCGCGGCCCTGGAGGCGGCCGAAGCCGGCCTGGCCGGGCTCCGCGCCGACCTCGCGCACCCGCCGCCGCTGAGCATCCCGGACGACGTCGCGGCGCGGATCGACGAAGCGCTGGAGAACGAGGTCCGGAACTGGTCCCGGCCCGCCCCGGAGCAGGGCCCGCCCGCCGAGGTGGTCGACTTCGCCGCGGCCCGGCGCCGCAGACGGCGGGGGATCACCGCCGGTGCCGGGCTGCTCGGCGTCGCGGCGGCCGCCGTCGCGGTGTTCTCGCTGGTCCCGACCGGTGACGACACCGATCGCACGGCCGCACCGCCGCCCGTCCCGCCGCCCGCCGCCGGCGGACCGCCTCCGCTGGCGCTGGGCGGCGGCCAGGTGTCGCTGACCGGGGCGCAGTTCGCCGACGTGCTCGGCACCGAGCAGTACGGCGCGCTGGCCGACCCGCAACGCCTGCTCGGCTGCCTGCAGGCCAACGGGGTGACCAGCGGTCGGCCGATGGGCGCCCGCGAGATCACCCTCGACGGACGTCCGGCCCAGCTCCTCGTGCTCCCGACCGGTCAGATCGGGCAGTTCCGGCTGCTCGCGGTCGGCCCCGACTGCGGCCCGGACAACCCGGCCACCCTCTCCGACACCACCTTCGGCGGCGGCTGATCGGCACCCGCCACCGGCCGCCCGCCACCGCGACTCGCCGGTGCACCCGGAAGGCTTCTGAGCGAGGGGCACCTCCATCCGACCACGCCGGATGGAGGTGCCCCTCGCCCGGTTCCGGAACGGGTGGTGGGCCGGTGTGTTCGACGCGCGGCGGTGCGCGGCCCGCGGGGGTGGCCGGGGTCAGGCCTTCGGGTTCCGGTGGGTGGGACGTCCCACTGGCCCCGGTGATCGGGAACAGAGCCGAATAGGATCGCGTTACCCCAGTACGGTCGCGCGGCGAGCGCGCGAGGGGCACGTGACGACGGAAAGGCACGCGGTGACTGACGACGTTCGCAACGTGATCATCGTGGGCTCCGGGCCCGCCGGGTACACCGCCGCGGTGTACGCCGCCCGGGCCGAGCTGCAACCCCTGGTGTTCGAGGGGACCCAGTTCGGCGGTGCGCTGATGACCACCACCGACGTGGAGAACTACCCGGGTTTCCGCGAGGGCATCATGGGCCCGGACCTGATGGACCAGATGCGCCAGCAGGCGGAGCGGTTCGGCGCCGAGCTGCGCGCGGAGGACGTCGAGCGGCTCGACCTGGCCGGTGACGTCAAGACCGTGCTGGCCAACGGCGTGGAGTACCGCGCGAAGGCGGTCATCCTGGCGATGGGCGCGGCGGCCCGCTACCTGGGCGTGCCGGGCGAGGAGGCGCTGCTCGGACGCGGCGTCTCGGCCTGCGCGACCTGCGACGGCTTCTTCTTCCGCGACCAGGACATCGCGGTGGTCGGCGGCGGCGACTCGGCGATGGAGGAGGCGACGTTCCTGACCCGGTTCGCCCGGTCGGTGACGATCATCCACCGCCGCGACGAGTTCCGCGCCTCGCGCATCATGCTGGACCGGGCCCGCGCCAACGACAAGATCCAGTGGCGGACGAACGCCCAGGTCAGCCAGGTGATCGGGGACGGCACCGTGCAGGGCCTGGAGCTGGCCGACACCACCACCGGCGAGACCTCGCGGCTGGACGTGTCCGGCATGTTCGTCGCCATCGGCCACGACCCGCGCAGCGAGCTGGTGCGCGGCCAGGTCGAGCTCGACGAGGAGGGCTACGTCGGCGTCCAGCACCCGACCACCCACACCGGCGTCCCCGGCGTGTTCGCCGCCGGTGACCTGGTCGACAGCACCTACCGGCAGGCCGTCACCGCCGCCGGCTCCGGCTGCTCGGCGGCGATCGACGCCGAGCGCTGGCTGGCCGAGCAGGAGGCCTCCGGCGTCGCCGAGGTCGCGCCCGAGCTCGTCGGCGGCGGCTACGGCCCCGGCACGAACTGACCCACCCACCGGGAAGAGGAGCAAACACATGGCAGGCACGCCCGTCGAGGTCAACGCCGAGAACTTCGACACCGAGGTGATCAAGAGCGACAAGCCGGTCCTGGTGGACTTCTGGGCCACCTGGTGCGGCCCGTGCAAGATGGTCGCCCCGGTGCTGGAGGAGATCGCCGCGGAGAATCCGGAGGCGATCAAGATCGCGAAGCTGGACATCGACAAGAACCCGTCCTTGCAGCGCGACTACCAGGTCATGTCGGTGCCGACGCTGCTGCTGTTCCACAACGGCGAGCCCGTCAAGCAGATCGTCGGGGCCAAGCCGAAGGCCGCCCTGCTGTCCGATCTGTCCGAGTACCTGTGAATTCGGCCTCTCCCTGAGGCAACCGACTAACACGGCCCCGCCGTCCACACGATGACACGTGTGACGGCGGGGCCGTGTTTTCGCGCACAGGGCCCGTTCCGCTGAGATCGCCCAGGCACCGCACGTCTGCGCACGTCCGCGCGGTACGCGTGGGCCGCGACGCCAGGTCCGGGCGGGCAAGGCACAATACCCGGTGGGTTCGGGGTAGTTCTCCCGAATCGCAGTCAGCGGACACCGGGGGAGTCCCGAAACGTTCGCGTCGGAGCCACCCCGGCGCCTGAATCGAGCGAGGAGTGCATGCAGCTACTCCACCGCGGTGACGTCGGTCCGGCCGTTGCCGAGATCAGGAACACCCTTGCTGCGCTGGGACTGCTCCCGGCCGCCAACGGCAGGCCGGGGCCCGCGGTCTTCGACGCGGCGGTGGAACACGCGGTCCGGGGCTTCCAGCAACAGCGGGGCCTGATCACCGACGGCGTGGTGGGTCCGGCGACCTACCGCGCGCTCACCGACGCCCGGTGGCGCCTCGGCGACCGCTCGCTGGCCTTCCTCGTCTCCCGCCCGATCAGCGGCGACGACGTCTTCGCGCTCCAGGAACGGCTGCTGGAACTCGGCTACGACGCCGGCCGCCCGGACGGCATCTTCGGCCGGGAGACCGACCTGGCGCTGCGCAACTTCCAGCGCGACTGCGGCCTGAACGCCGACGGCATCTGCGGCCCGGACACCCTGCGCACGTTCCGCCAGCTCGCGCCGAAGGTGCGCGGCGGCCGACCCGTCTTCCTGCGCGAGCAGGAGAAGGTCCGCCGGGCGGGCCCGCGGCTGCGCGGCAAGCGGATCGTGATCGATCCCGGGCACGGCGGACCGGACCGCGGCGCCCGGGTCGGCAACGTGTGCGAATCCGACCTCACCTGGGACCTGGCGCGCCGGCTGGAAGGCCGGATGGTCGCCACCGGGATGGAAGCGCTGATCACCCGCGGCCCGCACTCCTGCCCGGCGGACGCCGAGCGCGCGGGGCTGGCCAACGAGGCCGGCGCCGACATGTTCCTGTCGCTGCACATCGACGCCAACCGCTCGCCGGAGGCCCAGGGCGTCGCGAGCTTCCACTTCGGCACCGGCAACGGCACCACCTCCACGGTGGGCGAGGCGCTGGCCGGGTTCCTGCAGCGGGAGATCGTCGCCCGCACCGGGATGCTGGACTGCCAGACGCACCCCAAGACCTGGGAGGTGCTGCGCCTGACCCGGATGCCCGCGGTGCGGATGGAGATCGGCTACCTCACCAACCCGAGGGACCGCGACCGGCTGCTCGACCCCGCCTTCCGGGACGTCGTCGCCGAGGGCCTGCTGGTCGCGGTGAAGCGCCTGTACCTGCTGGGCAAGGACGACCAGCCCACCGGCACCTTCACCTTCGACGACCTGCTGAGACACGAGCTAGCCAGAGCAGAAGGCGCCTGAGCTTTTCTTCGGTGAGGCTCTTTTCGCGTAGCGGTGCGGGTGGCGGAACCTCAGGGCTCTTCTCGCTCCGGGCGCCCTTCTTGATGTATTCCAATACACGGCATCAGGGCGTCCTCGCGAGAAGAGCCCTGAGAACCCGCGGCGGTGCAAGCTGCGAGGGTGGGGTAGAGCGGAAGCGGCTTTCGCCGCTTGCCTGACGGTGGGCGGGTGCCGTTGTGGGCGTTCTACCCGTGCTCACCGGAAGACCGCTCGGGTGGGGCGGCTGCTGCGCCACTCGCACCGCCCCGCAAAAAGAGCCTTACCGAAGCAAAGGTTCGGCTGTGGTGATGCTGACCGTGCCTAGCAGCCTCTCCAGGGCCGCCTCGACGTCTTCCTTCCAGGTGATCGCGGTGCGCAGCTCCAGGCGCAGCCTGGGCCACCTCGGGTGGGCGCGGACGGTCTTGAAGCCGACCTGCTGGAGGAACCCGGCGGGGATCACGCAGCCCTCGCCGCTGTCCTGGAGGTCGCCGAACGCCTCGACGGCCTTGACCCCGCGCCGGGTGAGGTCCTTGGCCACGTTCTGCACCAGCACGCGCCCGAACCCGGCGTCCTCGAACTCCGGGACGATCTTGAGCGCGGTGAGCAGCACCGCGTCGGCGCTGACCGGGGCGGTGGGGAAGCTCGCCGCCCGGGGGACCGCGGCCGGCGGGGCGTACATCGCGTACCCGGCCGGAACGCCGTCGACGTGGATGATGCGGCCGCAGGAGCCCCACTCCAGCAGCACGCTGGAGACCCATGCCTCCTTCTCCAGGCCGGTCTCGCCGAACTCCTCGGCCTGCTCCCGGATGTGCGGCGCCAGCTCCCAGTACACGCAGCGGCGGCACCGCGGGGGGAGGTGATCGAGGTTGTCGAGCGTGACGCCCACGACGCGTCGCGACACCTGACCTCCTGGAAGCGCGAGGGGCCCGCGAACTGCGGCTGGTCGTCAGGATAGGCCGCCCACCGGACCCGGGGAAGTTCCGCAGGTCACCGTCCGCTACCCGATGGGGTGAGATGGGTTACCCATCCGCCGCAGCAGGAGTCGTGCGTGACACACCGCGGGGGTCGTGGCGATAAGACCGTTAGAATCGCCCGATCGCAGCCGTCACGCTGCGGTCGCGGCGCACAACCGAACCCCGGAGCGCGAATATGTCCGACGAGCACCAGCCGACCACCCCGCCGGAGAAGCACGGACCGGCGCGCAACCTCGACGCGCACCGGGCGCGCTACGCCCAGCGCACCGCAGGGATGACGGCCTCGGAGGTACGAGCTCTGTTCGCCGTCGCCAACCGCCCCGAGGTGGTCTCGCTGGCCGGCGGCATGCCCAACCTCGCCGCCCTGCCGCTGGACTCGCTGGCCGGCGAGGTCGCCTCGCTGATCGCCCAGGACGGCCAGGGCGCGTTGCAGTACGGCTCGGCGCACGGCGTTCCGGAGCTGCGCGAACAGATCTGCGACGTGATGGCGATGGAGGGCATCAGCGCCCACCCGGACGACGTGATGGTCACCGTCGGCTCGCAGATGGCGCTGGACATGGTCACCCGCATCTTCTGCGACCCGGGCGACGTGGTGCTGGCCGAGGGGCCGTCCTACGTCGGCGCGCTCGGCTCCTTCTCCGCCTACCAGGCCGAGGTCGTGCACGTCGCGATGGACGACGACGGCTTGCAGCCGGAGGCGCTGCGCGAGGCCATCGGGAACGTGACGGCCCGGGGCGGGCGGATCAAGTTCCTCTACACCATCCCGAACTTCCACAACCCGGGCGGCGTGACGATGGCGCTGAACCGGCGCGCCGAGGTGCTGGAGATCTGCGCTCAGCACGGCATCCTCGTGGTGGAGGACAACCCGTACGGGCTGCTCGGCTTCGACGGGCAGGTCTACCCGCCGCTGCGCAGCCTCGACGCGGACAACGTGGTCTACCTCGGCTCGTTCTCCAAGACCTTCGCCTCGGGCCTGCGGGTGGGCTGGGTGCTGGCCCCGCACGCGGTCCGGGAGAAGCTGGTGCTGGCGGCCGAGTCGGCGACGCTGTGCCCGCCCACGCTGAACCAGATGATCGTGTCCCGCTACCTCACCACGCACGACTGGAAGGGCCAGATCAAGGCCTTCCGCGAGCAGTACCGGGAGCGCCGCGACGCGATGCTCAGCGCCTTGGAGCAGCACATGCCCGAGGGCTGCACCTGGAACACGCCGGACGGGGGCTTCTTCGTGTGGGTCACCGTGCCGGAGGGCATCGACACCAAGGCGATGCTGCCGCGGGCGGTGACCCAGCGCGTGGCCTACGCCTCGGGCACCGGCTTCTACACCGATGGCTTCGGCAGCAGGCAGATGCGGCTGTCCTTCTGCTACCCGACGCCGGAACGCATCCGCGAGGGCGTCCGGCGACTGGCCAACACGCTGACCGAGGAGCGGGAACTGGTCCGCACCTTCGGCAGCATCCCGCAACGCGAGGTGCCCGGCCCGCAGGCACCGTCCCCGGACACCGCCTGAGCGTCCGGGTCCAGGGTCCGTCCGTGCAGTCCACCGCGCCCGCCCGCGCGGTGGACTGCTCGTCTGTCGTCCGTCGAGTAGTAGTAGCTGAGGTGTGCTGAACGTGTCTGATCGCTGGGTTGCCGTGCTGGCCGGGGGCTTGTCGCACGAGCGCGAGGTCTCGTTGCGATCGGGCCGCCGCCTGTCCGCGGCGCTGCGGTCCTCCGGCATGACGGTGGAGGAGTGGGACGCCGACTCACGGCTGCTGGCCCGGATCGAGCAGGAGCGCCCGGAGGCGGTCGTCGTCGCGCTGCACGGCGGCGAGGGCGAGAACGGCGCGGTGCAGAGCGTGCTCGACATGATGGGCGTGCCCTACGTCGGCACCGGCCCGCACGCCTGCCGCCGCGCCTGGGACAAGCCCACCGCGAAGGCCGAGCTGGCCCGCTCCGGCCTGGCCACGCCGGACTGGGTGGTGCTGCCGCACGCGACCTTCCGCGAGCTGGGTGCCCAGGCCGTGCTCGACGCGCTGGTCTCCAAGCTGGGGCTGCCGCTGATGCTCAAGCCCGACCAGGGCGGGTCGGCGCTGGGCGCGCACGTGGTCCGCGATGCGGCGGAGTTGCCCTCGGCGATGGTCGGCGCCCTCTCCTACGGCGACACCGTGCTGGTCGAGAAGTTCATCGAAGGCACCGAGGTGGCGATCACCGTCGTCGACGGGGCGGACGGACCGCAGGCGCTGCCCGCGGTGCAGATCGAGGCCGCGGACGGCGTGTACGACTACACCGCCCGCTACACCGCCGGGCTGACGAGCTACCGCACCCCGGCGGAGCTGCCGCGCGAGGTCGCGACCGCGGCGGGGGAGCTGGCCGTCGCCGCGCACCGGCTGCTCGGCCTGCGCGACCTCTCCCGCACCGACGCGATCATCGACCAGCGCGGCGTGCCGCACTTCCTGGAGGTGAACGTCTCGCCCGGGCTGACCGAGACCTCGCTGCTGCCGATGGCGGTCGAGGCGGCGGACCGCTCGCTGGGCGAGGTCTTCGCCGGGTTGATCGAGCAGGCGATCGCTCGCGACTGAACTGTTCCACGTGAAACATCAGGGGCCGCCTTCCACCGGGAGGCGGCCCCTTCGTCGCTACGCGGTCCGCGGTCGAGACGCGTCGTCCGGAAAACCACTACTGAACGTCACCGTCACCGTGACGAAAGACGTCGGTGTCATAGATCGTGGTCTTCATCGGCCTGATCGCCCAAGATCACCATCGCCAGCCGTTCCAGATCGTCCACCGAGCCGAACTCGACGACGATCCGTCCCTTGCGCTGGCCCCGCTCCACCTTCACCCGGGTGTCGAGCCGATCGGAGAGCCGGTTCGCCAGTCCGTCGAAGTCGGGGGAGTCGGGCTCGGGCTTCTTCGCCGGGGCCTTCTTCTTGGCCGGGGCTTCGCCCTTCTTGAGGGTGACTTCCTCCTCGGTCGCCCGGACCGACAGCCCTTCCTTGACGACGCGGCCGGCCAGCTCCTCTTGGCCGTCCGGATCGCTCAGCCCGAGCAGCGCCCGGGCGTGCCCGGCGGTGAGCACGCCGACCGCGACCCGCCGCTGCACCATGACCGGCAGCCGGAGCAGCCGGATGGTGTTGGTGATGACCGAGCGGGACCGGCCGAGCCGGTCCGCGAGCTCGTCGTGCGTCACCCCGAACTCGTCCAGCAACTGCTGGTACGCCGCCGCCTCCTCGAGCGGGTTGAGCTGGACCCGGTGGATGTTCTCCAGCAGCGCGTCGCGCAGCAGGTCGTCGTCCTGGGTCTCGCGCACGATCGCCGGGATCACGTCGAGCCCGGCCTGCTGCGACGCCCGCCAGCGGCGCTCGCCCATGATGAGTTCGAACGCCTCGGGCGCGATCTCGCGCACGACGATCGGCTGCATCAGCCCGAACTCGCGGATCGAGTGCTCCAGCTCGGCCAGCGCGGCCTCGTCGAAGACCTGCCGCGGCTGGCGCGGGTTGGGCGTGATGGCCGCGACCGGGATCTCCCGGTACACGGCCCCCGCGACCTCACCGCCGGACGTTTCACGTGAAACCGGAGCCGCCTCGGCGGTCGGCGCCGACGCCCCCTCGCCGAAACGCGGACCGTCCGCCCCGCCACCGCGCAGAACCGGGGTCTCGGCGCCCTGCTGCGGGCCGCTGGGGATCAGCGCGGCCAGGCCGCGCCCCAATCCGCCTCGACGCTCGGTCATGCCGTCTTCCTTTCCGCCCCGCGTTCCGCGATCTCGCGAGCGGCGTCGAGGTAGCTCATCGAGCCGCGCGAGCCGGGATCGTAGGTCAGCACCGTCTGCCCGAAGCCCGGGGCCTCGGAGATCTTCACGCTGCGCGGGATGACCGTCCGCAGCGCCAGGTCGCCGAAGTGACCGCGCACCTCCGCGGTGACCTGGTCGGCCAGCTTGGTGCGCCCGTCGTACATGGTCAGCAGAACCGTCGACACCCACAGCGAGGGGTTCAGGTGCGCCTGGACCAGCTCGATGTTGCGCAGGAGCTGCCCCAGCCCCTCCAGCGCGTAGTACTCGCACTGGATCGGGATCAGCACCTCGTGCGCGGCGACCATCGCGTTCACCGTGAGCAGGCCCAGCGACGGCGGGCAGTCGATGAGGACGTAGTCGGGCGCGAGCTCGTCCATCGCCGGCGAGTTCAGCGCCTCCTTGAGCCGCCCCTCGCGGGCGACCATCGTGACCAACTCGATCTCCGACCCGGCCAGGTCGATCGTCGCGGGCACGCACCACAGGTTGGGGGACTGGGTGCTCTGGCCCGCGGCGTCGACCACGCTCATCTCGCCGAGCAGCACCTCGTACACCGAGGGCGTGCCCGCACGGTGCTCCACGCCGAGCGCGGTGCTCGCGTTCCCCTGCGGGTCGAGGTCGATGACGAGCACCGTGAGCCCGTGCAGCGCGAGCCCGGCCGCGAGGTTCACCGTGCTGGTCGTCTTGCCGACGCCGCCCTTCTGGTTGGCGACGGTCATGATCCGCCTGCGCTCGGGGCGGGGGAGTTGCAACGCCTCGGGGTGCAGCACGCTGGTCGCCCGCTGCGCCTCCTCCATGATCGGGGTCCAGCCGATGTCGTCGGCGGCACCGAGACCGCCGACCGCACCGTCACCGCCGGTGCTGGGGAAGCGCATCCCCCCGACCGACCTGGTTTCACGTGAAACACGACCCGCTCCGTTTGGATTCACCGTCCACGATCCTTCCTCGGCCGACGTCCGCCGTCGCGACGCCGGGCGGAGGCGTTCGCCGCCACCCGTTCGACCACGACGACCGTTGTCGGCACGTCGAGCACACCGTCACCGCACGAGACCACTTCGCCCCGGTCGCCTCCGACCGCGGCGATGGCTGCCGCGTCCCGCTCCAGTTCCTCGGCCGCCGACTCGCCCTTCATCGCGAGCAGCCGGCCACCGGGGCGCAGCAGGGGGATGCACCACTTGGCGAGCCGTTCCATCGGCGCCACGGCACGGGCGGTCACGACGTCGTGATCCGCCAGTCGCGTGCGCACCGGTCCTTCCTCGGCGCGACCGCGCACCACCTCGACGCTGAGGTCCAACTCGGTGATGACTTCCTGCAACCACGTCACCCGTCGAGCCATCGGTTCCAACAGGGTCAGGTGGAGATCCGGGCGGGCGATCGCCAACGGGATGCCCGGCAGCCCCGCCCCAGAGCCTACGTCGATCACCCCGCACTCCGCTGGGAGCAACTCCGCAACAACTGCGGAGTTCAGCACATGTCGCTCCCAGAGGCGTCCCGCTTCGCGCGGACCGATCAGTCCGCGGCGCACGCCCTCCTCCCGAAGCCGCGCCACGAACCGCTCCGCGAGCTCCACCCGATCGCCGAACACGTCTCCAGCCGCCGCAGGCACCTGCTCCGGCTCACCTTCCGCTGCGGTCACTGCCTCTACCCCGATGTCGATGTTCCACGTGAAACACGTCCGCGCGGACGTGCCACCCCAGCCTGCCGGATCACGTCCGGAGCACTCGCGGCAACCCGCCGATGTTCCACGTGAAACAACGGTGCCCCCGGCCGAGCATCGACCGGGGGCACCGCAGGCTGGGGGAGAGGGGTCAGCCCTTGAGCACGACCACCTTGCGGTTCGGCTCCTCGCCCTCGCTCTCGCTCCGCACGCCGTCCACCGCGGCGACCGCGTCGTGGATGATCTTGCGCTCGAACGGGGTCATCGGCCGCAGCCGCGCCTCCTCGCCGGTCTCCAGGACGGTCTGCGCGGTGGAGCGGCCGAGCTCGGTGAGCTCCGCGCGGCGGTCGGCCCGCCACCCGGCGACGTCGAGCATGAGCCTGCTGCGGACGCCGGTGTCCTGCTGCACCGCGAGCCGGGTCAGCTCCTGGAGGGCTTCGAGCACCTGGCCGCGGTTGCCGACCAGCTTCTCCAGATCGCTCCCACCGTCGATGCTCACCACCGCACGGCCGGCCTCGACGTCGAGGTCGATGTCGCCGTCGAAGTCGAGGAGGTCGAGCAGGCGTTCGAGGTAGTCGCCCGCGATGTCGCCTTCCTGGACCAGCAGCGACTCGGTGTTCGACTCGCCCTGTTCGGGAGCCTCCGACTCGGCGGCCTCCGCGTCGGTCTGCTCGGCGTCAGTCTGTTCCGGGGCCTCCGGCTCGACCGGTGCCTCGGTGACCTGGCTCGGCTCCTGCACGGTTTCGGACACTAGGTGTCTCCTCTCCACGGGGTCGCGCGCGGTTACCGGGTCTCGCCCGGCTTGTCCGCGTCGCGGGAACGGTCTTCGATCACCCCGGGGGTCTCACCGGGTTGGTCCTGTGCGGCCTCGGCCCGCTCCGACGGCGCCGTCCGCGGCGTCTCAGCATCGGAGTCGGTGGCCGGAGCGGCGTCGATCTGCTGCGGCGTCCCGGTCCGCTGCGCCGGATCGGCCTCGCCGGCGGCGGGGGAGTCCTCCCGCTCGGCCGTCACCACCGTCGACTCGACGACGGTGGTGGACTCGGCCTGCTTCGCCGCTTCCTCCCGGTCGATCCGGCCGAACACCACGCGCTGCTGGCCCAGCGTCCAGAAGTTGTTCGCCAGCCAGTAGAGCAGGATCGCCAGCGGCAGGAACGGACCACCGATGATGGCGAACATCGGGAAGATCCACAGCGTCATCCGGTTCATCATCTGCGCCTGCGGGTTGTCCGCCTGCTCGGCGGTCTGCCGCTGCACCGAGTGCCGGGCGGTGAAGTGGGTGGCGATCGCGGCGGCGATCATCAGCGGGATGCCGACCAGCAGCATGTGGAACCGGTCGGTGTCGAAGTTCGCCAGGACCTCGGCGGGCTGCACGATGTGGTTCGACAGCTTGGCGCCGAACAGGTCCGCCGCCACGAAGGAGGCGACCTCGTCGGCGTTGAACACGAAGTTCGAGGGCGCCCCCGGCTTGAAGCCGTTGAGCACGTGGAACAGGCCGAACAGCACCGGGATCTGCACCAGCATCGGCAAGCAGCCGCCCAGCGGGTTGAACCCCTGTTCGAGCTGGAGCTTCTGCATCTCCCGCGCGAGCTTCTCGCGGTCGTCGCCGTGCTGGGCCTGGAGCTCGCGGATCTTCGGCGCGAACTCCTGCATCTTGCGCATCGCGCGCACCTGGTGCACGAACGGCTTGAACAGCAGGGCGCGCAGGGTGAAGACGAGGAAGATGATCGACAGCGCCCAGGCGTACCCGCTCGCCGGGTCGAGGAGGAAGCCGAACACCTTGTGCCAGAACCACAGGATGGCCGACACCGGGTAGTAGATGAAGTCCAGCAAAGCGGGCTACTCCTGGGTCTCGGATGCGGTTGATCCCCCGGTCCGGTCCGCGGGTCCGCGCGCCGGGGGGACGGGGTCCAGGCCGCCGGGGTGCCAGGGACCGCAGCGCAGCAGGCGGCGCGCGGCCAGCCAACCGCCGCGCAGCGCGCCGTGCGCGGTGAGCGCCTCCACCGCGTACGCGCTGCAGGTCGGGTAGAACCGGCAGGTCGGCGGGAGCAGCGGCGAGATCACCTTGCGGTAGACGTGGACCGGCCCCAGCAGCACCCGGGCCATCGGGCTCGGCCGGGCAGCCGAGGGGGCGGAGTCCTTCGTCATCGCAGCCTTCGCAGCGCAGCATCGAGGTCCGCGCCGAGTTCGCGACTGGACGCGGTCGCCGCCGGTGGCAGCGCGCGGACCACCACCAGTGTGCCAGGCGCCACGGCGTCGAGGCGGTCGCGCAGGAGGTGCCGCAGCCGTCGGGTCACCTGGTGCCGCACCACGGCGTTGCCCACGGCTTTGCTCACGACAAAACCCACCCGGGTCGAGACCCTCGAGTCCCGGGTGGGTGCCGTATTCAGCTCGGCTTCCAGCGACGTCTGCTGCCCCGACGTCACCGCGTCCGGCCGCAGCGCGTGGACGACCAGGCGTGGACGACCGGCCCGGCGGCCCCGACGGACCACCAACCGGAACTCCTCGCTGCTGGTCAGCCGGGCTGCCGCGGGAAGCACGGCGGCGCGATCAGGCAGACAGGCGAGCGCGACCCCGGCGACGACGGGCGGCCACGATGGCCCGCCCCGCCCGGGTGCGCATGCGCAGCCGGAACCCGTGCTTCCTCGCGCGGCGGCGGTTGTTCGGCTGGAAAGTGCGCTTGCCCTTGCTCACGGTCGGATCTCCCGGTTACTACAGGCGCGTTGACCCTCGTGGGCCACGGTTCGGTCAGGTATCCCCGTCTCGACGAAGCCGCATCCGCTGCGCGCCGGTCGTGCGATCGCCGGCACGAGCCGAGCGGGTGCACGAACACCGGCCACCAGGCGCAGTGACACGCCCGCTCGTCAAAGCGGGGGACTGCACGAGAATACGCACCGCACACGTGGCGCTCACAACCGGGGGCGCCACGACCGGGCTACCGAGTCGATCTCAGCCTGCCACATGCCGATCATGGCCCTACAGTCAGCGGGGTGTGCTTGTGAGCGGCAGGACAGCTTGTTAGCGTGCCCCTCTGCGTTGCGCGACCCGGTGGTGGGAGCACCGGGTTCGACGGGGGACGACCGAGCTGACCTCGGTGGCAGCGGAATCTCGGGGGTCCGGCTGATCACCGGGGCGCGCTGCCGTACCTTCATACACAGGCTGTGGACAACTCTGTGGACAGCTCGTCGAACAGAAGTTCAACCACGTCCGGTATCACCCGTCCCAGCGTCCGACGCCGTGGCCGGAACGTCGGTCCGCGGGGAAGCCGAGCGCGAACGAGGGGAGGGGAGCACAGCGGTGTCCGACCACCAAGCGGATCTCGTCCGGGTCTGGGACGAGGTGGTCCAGGAGCTGTCCTCCGGCACGCTCTCCCCGCAGCAACGCGCGTGGATGCGGGTGACCCGCCCGATCGGCCTGCTCGACGGTACCGCACTGCTCGCCGCGCCCAGCGACTTCGCCAAGGAGGCCATCGAGCGCGCGCTGCGGGACCCCATCACCGACGCGCTCTCCCGCCGCCTCGGCCGCGACGTCTCCCTCGCCGTGAAGGTCGACGCGACCACCCCCGGCCCGACCCGGCCGGTCGCCGCGCCGGGCGGCCCCGAGGTCTGGACGCCGCCGCGCGCGTCCGAGCCGCCGGCGCCACCCCTGCCGCAGAGCGGTCTGGGCCGCGCGCAACCGGCGTGGCCGGAGTCCTACTCCGGGGACAAGTACGTCCCCGAGAAGAACTACGGGACCGAGGGCTTCCCCGCCGACAAGTACGTCCCGGACAAGTACGTGCCCGACAAGTACGGCACCGAGGCGTTCGGCTCGGAGTCCTTCGGCCCCACCGCGCACACCGGCTCGATCCCGGCGATCACCGCCGACCACCCGTGGCGCCCCTCGGAGCCCAAGCAGCAGGACCTCGACTTCCCGACCACCGAGTTCAAGTGGCCCGGCGGTGAGATCCCGCAGCTCCCGGAGGCCGACGCCGAACCGGAGGACGAGCCGGACGAGGAGCCGGAGCAGGCCCAGCAGCAGGCCCAGCAGCAGGCCGAGTCCTGGCCGTCGTTCAACCGGGGCAGCGGCGAGCCGCAGGGGCAGGGCCAGCCGTTCACCGCGCCGAAGCACGCGCCGCCGACCTCGCAGACCAGGCTGAACGCGAAGTACACCTTCGACACCTTCGTGATCGGCTCGTCGAACCGCTTCGCGCACGCCGCCGCGGTCGCCGCCGCCGAGGCCCCGGCCCGCGCGTACAACCCGCTGTTCATCTGGGGCGAGTCCGGGCTCGGCAAGACGCACCTGCTGCACGCCGTCGGGCACTACACGCAGCGGCTGTTCCCGGGGATGCGGGTGCGCTACGTCTCCACCGAGGAGTTCACCAACGACTTCATCAACTCGCTGCGCGACGACCGGCAGGTCGCGTTCCAGCGGCGGTACCGCGACGTCGACGTGCTCCTGGTCGACGACATCCAGTTCCTCGAAGGCAAGGAAGGTACCCAGGAGGAGTTCTTCCACACCTTCAACACGCTGCACAACTCCAACAAGCAGATCGTCGTCTCCTCGGACCGCCCGCCGAAGGCGCTGCGGACCCTGGAGGACCGGCTGCGCACCCGGTTCGAGTGGGGGCTGATCACCGACATCCAGCCGCCGGAGCTGGAGACGCGGATCGCCATCCTGCGCAAGAAGGCCGCGCAGGACCGGATGAACGCGCCCGCCGACGTGCTGGAGTTCATCGCGTCCCGGATCGAGCGCAACATCCGCGAGCTGGAGGGCGCGCTGATCCGGGTGACCGCGTTCGCCTCGCTGAACCGGCAGCCGGTGGAGCTCCAGCTCGCCGAGATCGTGCTGCGCGACCTCATCCCGGACTCGCAGGTCCCGGAGATCACCGCGCCGACGATCATGGCGGTCACCGCGGAGTTCTTCGGCGTGACGATCGACGACCTGTGCGGGCCGGGCAAGACCAAGGCGCTGGCGCAGGCCCGGCAGATCGCGATGTACCTGTGCCGCGAGCTGACCGACTCCTCGCTGCCCAAGATCGGCCAGTACTTCGGCGGTCGGGACCACACCACCGTGATGTACGCCGACAAGAAGATCCGCAAGGAGATGGCCGAGCGGCGCCGGGTCTACGACCAGGTGCAGGAGCTCACCGCGCGGATCAAGCAGCAGTCGCGCTGAACCGGCGCACCACCCACCGCGGCGCGCGGGCGGTCGAGCACCGTCCGCGCGCCGGTTCGTCTCCGCACCCCGTCGGCTCGCGTGCGAGCGGGGGAACCTTCCTGTCACCGGTGGCAGCGGGGGAACCTTCCTGGCACCACCGCGGTCTCCGGCGGCACCTGACCTCCGGGCGCGCCCGCCGGGACCTTTCTGCCGGACCACCCCGACGCGACCGGTCCGGTCCGGGAGAAAGGTCCCGGCGCTTCCGGTGCGACCCCGGCCCCGCATCCCGCTGAGCCGACCGGGGCCCCGCTGAGCCCTGCCCGTGCCGCGCCCGGCCCCGGGGGACGGGCGCGGCACGGACGAACCTTTCTGCCGGACCGATGGGGCCGCGCCCCACCCCTCCACCGGAAATATCCGGCCGCTCGCGCGCGCCTCCCAACCCCGCGGCGCACCGCCCGGAAAAGCACCCGAAGTGCCCGGCCGCGCACGGTGCGCGGCCGGGCGAGCGCGCTGCGGGCTCGCGGCGCGCCGATCCGGGCGGATTCTTTTCTGGGAACCGGGTGGCTTTCGCCTCACCCCGCCGGGAGAAAAACGCGCGGTGAAGCCCAGTTGTCCACAGCACCACGATCCACAGCGCTGACCTGGGGTTTTCCCCAGACCATCCACAGGCTGTGCACAGCGCGGAGCGAGCTGCCCACAGGCTGGCGGGGAGTTGAGCACAGCTGGCCCACAGATCCGCCCACAACCCGACCGGGCGACGGGCGGCTATCGACAGGGCCTGGGTACAACTGGGCCTTGAGCTGTGGACAGCGGTGTGGAGAACTCGGCGCGGCTGTGGATGGACCCGAACGGGCCGGAAGTTGTCCACCACCCGCTTGCAGCAGTCCACGATCACATCCCGTGTTCATCCACAGCACGCCGCGCCGTGCGACCTGCGACAACGGCGGTTGTCCCCACAACTCACAGGACCTACTACTACTGCGCTCTTCTCTTCTCCTTCATGAAAAAAGAGAACAGAAGTAGGGCAGCGGCGAATCGGTGGATAACTCGCTTGCGAGCGCCCGGCGGGTGCGGCGGACCCGGATGCGGAGATCGGGGAAGACGCTCTACGGTGGAACTCCCGTGAGGACCGCTCCGCAGGTTCTCCGCTCCGCGGCACGGGGCAACGCGTCCGTCCGTGACGCCTGAAGCAGACCGACCCCCGATGAGCTGCTTCCAGCGAGTTCTCGGCAGCTTCAGCTATGGCTGGAACCGAAAGGACATCCATGAAGATCCGCGTGGAACGTGACGGTCTCGCCGATGCCGTCGCCTGGGTCGCGCGCAGCCTGCCGTCGCGCCCACCGGTCCCGGTGCTGGGCGGAGTGCTGCTCGACGCGAGTTCCGGCGAAGCGCTGACCATCTCCGGCTTCGACTACGAGGTCTCCGCCCAGGTGACCGTCGAGGCCTCGATCGACTCGACCGGCCGCACCCTGGTCTCGGGCCGGTTGCTCGCCGACATCACCAAGGCCCTGCCGCCCCGACCCGTCGAGCTCACTGTGGACGGTGCCCGGGTCACGATCACCTGCGGCAGCTCGCGGTTCTCCCTGCCGACGATGCCGGTGGAGGACTACCCGGAACTGCCCGCGATGCCCGAGCACGCCGGCTCGGTGCCCGGCGACCTGCTCGGCGAAGCCGTCGCCCAGGTCGCGATCGCGGCGGGCAAGGACGACACGCTGCCGATGCTCACCGGCATCCGGGTGGAGATCAACGCCGACAAGCTGACGATGGTGGCCACCGACCGCTTCCGGCTCGCGATGCGCGAGTTCACCTGGGAGCCGGGCACGTCCATCGAGGACACCGCGGTGCTGGTCCCGGCCAAGACGCTGGCCGACTCGGCCAAGACGCTGGGCACCGGCGGCGCCAAGGTGGAGATGTCGCTGGCCTCCGGTGACGGGCTGCTGGGCCTGTCCGGGACCACCCGGCGCAACACCACCCGGCTGCTCGACGCCGAGTTCCCGAAGTACCGGCAGCTGCTGCCCGCGGAGAGCGCCGTCACGGCCAACGTCGAGGTCGGGGCGCTCGCCGACGCGATCAAGCGCGTCTCGCTGGTCGCCGAGCGCGGCACCCAGGTGCGGCTGGAGTTCACCGAGGACGGGCTGCGGCTCACCGCCGGGGGCGACGACGAGGGCAGCGCCGAGGAGGAGCTCCCGGTCGAGCTGGTCGGCGAGCCGCTGACCATCGCGTTCAACCCGGCCTACCTGCTGGACGGGCTGGGGGCGCTGCGCAGCGACCGGGCCCAGCTCCAGTTCACCACGTCGAACCGCCCGGCGCTGCTGAAACCGGTCGGCGAAGATGGACAGGTGGCCGAGGGCTACCTGTACCTGCTGATGCCGGTGCGGTTGCCGGGCTGAGGACTGCTCCCGGAAAGATCCGCGCGGCCGCGGGGAGCGACCTCGGGCGTCGTCCCGGGAACGCTCCCCGCGTCCGGCCCCGCACGGCCACCGCCGCTTCCCGGGAGAGCCCAGACTCGGTCGCGGTCGTCACCACCGCCCGCGACCGGTCACCTCCCAGTGGCCACCCATGCCAGAAATTCGCTTCGCAAAGGGAGATCCGGTGCAACTCGGACTTGTCGGTCTAGGCAAGATGGGCTTCAACATGCGCGAGCGGCTGCGCGCCGCCGGGCACGACATCGTGGGTTACGACCGCAATCAGGACGTCAGCGACGTGGCCTCGATCGACGAGCTGGTGAGCCGGCTGTCCGGCCCGCGGGTGGTGTGGATCATGGTTCCGCACGGCGACCCGACCCGGCAGACCATCGAGCAGCTCGCGGGGCTGCTGGCGGCGGGCGACCTGGTGATCGAGGGCGGCAACTCGAAGTACACCGACGACCAGCGCAACGCCGCCCTGCTCGCCGAGCACGGGATCAAGTACCTCGACGTCGGCGTGTCCGGCGGCGTCTGGGGCGCGGCCAACGGCTACGGCCTGATGGCCGGCGGTGACGCCGAGGACGTCGAGCGCGCGATGCCGATCTTCGACGCGCTGCGGCCGGAGGGCCCGCGCGAGGAGGGCTTCGCGCACGCCGGTCCGGTCGGCGCCGGGCACTACGCCAAGATGGTGCACAACGGCATCGAGTACGGCCTGATGCAGGCCTACGCCGAGGGCTTCGAGCTGCTCGCCGCCTCCGACGTGGTCACCGACGTGCCCGCCACCATCAAGGCGTGGAGCCGGGGCACCGTGGTCCGCTCCTGGCTGCTGGACCTGCTGGTCCGCGCGCTGGAGGAGGACCCGGAGCTGTCCGAGCTGCGCGGCTGGGTCAGCGACTCGGGCGAGGGCCGCTGGACCGTCGAGGAGTCGATCAACAACGCGGTGCCGACCCCGGTGATCACCGCCTCGCTGTTCGCCCGGTTCTCCTCCCGGCAGGACGACTCGCCCGCGATGAAGGCGGTCGCCGCGCTGCGCAACCAGTTCGGCGGGCACAGCGTGCAGAAGTCCGAGGGCTGACGCGAGGGCGCTCCCCGGCGGTGCCCGCCGGGAGGTCGCGTCCTGGTCGCCGCCGTCGACGAGTCGGCTCGTCGACGGCCCGACATGTCGACAAGGCGATGCCTCGACTCGACGTCGCGGTCGCCGGACCGCCCCCGCGGTGGTCCGGCGACCGCCCGCCTCCGCCCCTGCTCCAGGTAGGACCTCCGTGCACGTCCGCCATCTGCAAGTCACCGATTTCCGCTCCTGGCCGCACGCCGACCTCGCGCTCGACCCCGGCCCGTCCGTGCTGGTCGGCGCCAACGGCCAGGGCAAGACGAACCTGGTCGAAGCGGTCGGCTACCTCGCCACGCTCGGCTCCCACCGGGTCGCCCAGGACGCCCCGCTGGTCCGCGACGGCGCGCAGCGGGCGGTGGTGCGCGGCGCCGTGGTGAACGCGGGCCGCGAACTGCTCGTCGAGCTGGAGATCAGCCCCGGCAAGGCCAACCGGGCGCGGATCAACCGCGGCGCGGCGGCCAAGCCGCGCGACGTGCTCGGCATCCTGCGCACGGTGCTGTTCGCCCCGGAGGACCTGGCGATCGTGCGCGGCGATCCGGGGGAGCGCCGCCGGTTCATGGACGACCTGCTGGTGTCCCGGGCCCCCCGCTACGCCGGGTTGCGCGCCGACTACGAGCGGGTGCTGCGGCAGCGCAGCGCGCTGCTGAAGACGGCGGGCGGCGCGCGGCGCGGCGGCGGGTCCGCCGATCTGCGCACCCTGGAGGTCTGGGACGGCCACCTGGCGCGCTTCGGGGCCGAGCTGCTGGCCGGGCGGCTGGACCTGGTCGCCGCCCTCGCCCCCCACGTGACCAGCGCGTACGCCAGCGTGGCGGCGACCGAGGAGGCGACCAGGCCGTCCGGTCGGGTCGCCGACCTGCACTACCGCAGCAGCCTCGGCGACGCGCTGCCCGCCGGGTACGGCGACCCGCTGGGCGAGCGCGCCGATCCGGCGGTGCTGGAGGCGGCGATGCTGGCGGAGCTGGAGCGGGTCCGGTCCCAGGAGATCGAGCGCGGCGTCTCGCTGGTCGGGCCGCACCGCGACGACCTGGAACTGCTGCTCGGCGAGCTGCCCGCCAAGGGCTACGCCAGCCACGGCGAATCGTGGTCGTTCGTGCTGGCGTTGCGGCTGGCTTCCTACCACCTGCTCACCGAGGATGGCGCGGAACCGGTGCTGATCCTCGACGACGTGTTCGCCGAGCTGGACCGCCGCCGCCGGGCGCGACTGGCCGAGCTGGTCGCCGGTGCCGAACAGGTGCTGGTCACCGCGGCGGTCGTGGAGGACGTCCCGGACGAGCTCTCCGGCGCGCGGTTCGACGTGCGCGAAGGCGAGGTGCGACGTGTCCGCTAACCGATCGCGATCGGCGGTTGCACGCAGCGTGACGCCCGCGGGGGCGGATCAGCCGCGACTACCCACATCTGGGGATAACTCTGTGGATGCTGTGGATAACCCGGTGCCATCCGCCGAGGCCGCGGCGGGCTCGGACGGCTCCGCGCTGCGCGGTCCGGACCTCGCGCGGGCCGCGCTCCAGGCCGCCAAGGAGCAGTCCGCAGCGCGCCGGTCCACCGCCCGCAAGGCCCGGGTCGGTCCCGGCCGCCGCAAGCGCCGGGGCTGGTCGGGGGCCCGACCGGACGACCGGGACCCGCAGCCGCTCGGGCGGCTGGCGTCCCGGATCGCCGCCGAGCGGGGGTGGACCGACCAGCTCGCGGGCGGTCAGGTCTTCGCCCGCTGGCCGACGCTGGTGGGCGGGGACATCGCCCAGCACACCCGGCCGGTGGCGCTGAAGGAGGGCGAGCTCACCGTGCAGGCCGAGTCGACCGCGTGGGCCACCCAGCTCCGGCTGCTGCAACGGCAGATCCTCAAGCGGATCGCCGACGGGGTGGGCGGTGACGTGGTGCGCCGGATCAAGGTCCAGGGCCCGGCCGCGCCGAGCTGGCGGCGGGGTCCGCGGCACGTGTCCGGCAGAGGGCCGCGCGACACCTACGGCTGAGCGTGCGGGTGGTGGGTGGTTCTCGCTGTGCGTGGCGGTGCGGGTGGCGGAACCTCAGCGGTGCGAGCTGTGTTGGTGGCCGCAAGCGGCTGCCGCCGCTTCGCGAAAGACGCACAGGAGCAAATTCCACAACGGGAACTCGGGGAGCTGCGGTGCGGGGCGGGCGGGGAGCCGTCCGATCGAGTCGTGGGCTCGCCGATCCGCCCGCGAGGCTGTCGGATGGTGTCCGGGTTCGAGTTATCCGCTCTGTGAGCAAGTCAGGGGTGTCCTTGCCCCGCTTCTGTCGCGGGGGACCAGTAGAATCGTGAACGGGGTGTGGTCGAGACTCACCGACAACGGCCGCGCCCGGGGGTGAGCGGCCCGGTCACCGAGCCGCCCAGGACCAGGTCCGCAGGGACCGGGCCCGCACCGATCAGGACCGGCACCGACCGGGATCCCACCGACCCCGGCCTGCGCCGCCGTCGGAGGGGGCCTGGCCCGCACCCCAGACTGGCATCGTCGGCTCAAGGAGAAATCGAGGCCCGTGGCACCGAAGAAGAGCGACTACAACGCTTCATCCATCACCGTTCTCGAGGGCCTTGAGGCCGTCCGCAAGCGCCCCGGCATGTACATCGGCTCCACCGGCGAGCGCGGGCTGCACCACCTGGTGCAGGAGGTCGTGGACAACTCGGTCGACGAGGCGATGGCCGGGCACGCCACCCGGGTCGAGGTCACCCTGCTGGCCGACGGCGGGGTCCGGGTCGTCGACGACGGCCGCGGCATCCCGGTGGACATGCACCCGGTGGAGCGCAAGCCGACCCTGGAGGTCGTGCTCACCGTGCTGCACGCGGGCGGCAAGTTCGGCGGCGACTCCTACGCGGTCTCCGGTGGTCTGCACGGCGTCGGCGTGTCCGTGGTGAACGCGCTGTCCACCGCGCTGGAGGCCGAGGTCATCCGGGACGGGTACGTGTGGCGGCAGCGCTACGAGGACTCCAAGCCGGTGTCCGAGGTGCAGCGCGGCGAGAAGACCCCCAAGACCGGCACCACGATCACCTTCTGGGCGGACCCGAACGTCTTCGAGACCACCCGGTACAACGCCGAGACGGTGTCCCGCCGGCTGCAGGAGATGGCCTTCCTGAACAAGGGCCTGACCATCGTGCTGCGCGACGAGCGGGTCCCGGAGGAGGACGAGTCGGGCGCGGACGCCAGCGGCACCGCGGCCCGCGCCACCGAGCGGGTCTTCCACTACCCGGGTGGCCTGGAGGACTTCGTCCGGCACATCAACGCCACCAAGGAGCCCATCCACAAGAAGGTCGTGTCGTTCAGCTCCTCCGGCAACGGGCACGACCTGGAGGTCGCCCTCCAGTGGAACTCCGGCTACAACCAGTCGGTCTACACCTTCGCCAACACCATCAACACGCACGAGGGCGGCACCCACGAGGAGGGCTTCCGCTCGGCGCTGACCCGGGTGGTCAACTCCTACGCCAAGGACAAGAAGCTGCTCAAGGACAAGGACGGCAGCCTCACCGGCGACGACGTCCGCGAGGGCCTGGCGGCGATCGTGTCGGTCAAGGTCTCCGAGCCGCAGTTCGAGGGCCAGACCAAGACCAAGCTGGGCAACACCGAGGTCAAGTCGTTCGTGCAGACCACCGCCTTCGAGTGGTTGACCGACTGGTTCGAGCGCAACCCGGCCGACGCCAAGACCATCGTGAACAAGGCGGTCGGCTCGGCGCAGGCCCGGATGGCGGCCCGGCGGGCCAAGGAGCTCGTCCGGCGCAAGAGCGCGATGGACATCGGCGGCCTGCCCGGCAAGCTCAAGGACTGCCAGTCCAACGTCCCCGACGAGTGCGAGCTCTACGTCGTCGAGGGCGACTCGGCGGGCGGTTCGGCCAAGGAGGGCCGGGAGTCCCGGTTCCAGGCGATCCTGCCGCTGCGCGGCAAGATCATCAACGTGGAGAAGTCGCGGATCGACAAGGTCCTCAAGAACGCCGAGGTCCAGGCGATCATCACCGCGCTGGGCACCGGCATCCACGACGAGTTCGACATCTCGAAGCTGCGCTACCACAAGATCGTGCTGATGGCCGACGCCGACGTCGACGGCCAGCACATCCGGACGCTGCTGCTCACCCTGCTGTTCCGCTTCATGCGCCCGCTGATCGAGGCCGGGCACGTGTACCTCGCGCAGCCGCCGCTCTACAAGATCAAGTGGCCGCGGTCGGAACCCGAGTACGCCTACAGCGACCGGGAGCGCGACCAGCTCCTCGAGCGCGGTGCCGCCCAGGGGCGCAAGCTGCCCAAGGAGGAGGGCATCCAGCGCTACAAGGGCCTCGGCGAGATGAACGCCGACGAGCTCTGGGAGACGACCATGAACCCGGACACGCGGCTGCTGATGCAGGTCACGCTCGACGACGCGGCCACCGCCGACGAGCTGTTCAGCGTGCTGATGGGGGAGGACGTCGAGGCGCGGCGCTCGTTCATCACGCGCAACGCCAAGGGCGTCCGCTTCCTCGACGTGTGAGCCCCGCCCGGGGCGGTCGGCGAACCGCCCCGGGCCGCGGTGCCCACCTCCCGAACACCTGAAAGGAACGTTGCCTCGTGACCGAAATCCTGCCGCCGGATCAGGGCCGCGTCGAACCGGTCGACATCCAGCAGGAGATGCAGAACTCCTACATCGACTACGCGATGAGCGTGATCGTGGCGCGGGCGCTGCCGGACGTGCGGGACGGCCTCAAGCCGGTGCACCGCCGGGTGCTCTACGCGATGTACGACTCGGGCTACCGCCCCGACCGCGGGTACGTGAAGTGCTCCCGCGTCGTCGGCGACGTGATGGGCAACTACCACCCGCACGGCGACTCGGCGATCTACGACACGCTCGTGCGGCTGGCCCAGCCGTGGTCGATGCGGCACCAGCTGATCGACGGCCAGGGCAACTTCGGCTCGCCGGGCAACGACCCGGCCGCGGCCATGCGCTACACCGAGTCGCGGCTGGCCCCGTTGGCGATGCACATGCTCGCCGACATCGAAGAGGACTCCGTCGACTTCTCCGACAACTACGACGGCCGCACCCAGGAGCCCGACGTGCTGCCGTCGCGGTTCCCGAACCTGCTGGTCAACGGCGGGAGCGGGATCGCGGTCGGGATGGCCACCAACATCCCGCCGCACAACCTGCGCGAGGTCTCCGAGGGCGTCATGTGGGCGCTGGACAACCCGGAGGCCGAGGACGACGAGCTGCTGGAGGCGCTGCTCGCCCGGGTCAAGGGTCCGGACTTCCCGACCCACGGGCTGATCCTGGGCACCAACGCGATCGCCGACGCCTACCGCACCGGTCGCGGCTCGATCAAGATGCGCGCCGTGGTGACCATCGAGGAGGACAGCAAGGGCCGCACCACGCTGGTCATCACCGAGCTGCCCTACCAGGTCAACCCGGACAACCTGATCGAGGGCATCGCGACGATGCACCGGGACGGCAAGATCTCGGGCATCTCCGACATCGCCGACGAGTCCAACTCGCGGCGCGGGATGCGGATCGTGATCACCCTCAAGCGCGACGCCATCCCCAAGGTCGTGCTGAACAACCTGTACAAGCACACCCAGCTCCAGACCACCTTCGGCGTCAACATGCTGGCGCTGGTCGAGGGCGTGCCCCGCACGCTGCGGCTGGACCAGGTGATCCGGTACTACGTCCAGCACCAGATCGACGTCATCGTGCGGCGCACCCGGTACCGGCTGCGCCGGGCCGAGGAGCGGGCCCACGTGCTGCGCGGCCTGGTCAAGGCGCTGGACGCGCTGGACGAGGTCATCGCGCTGATCCGCCGCTCGCCCACGGTCGACGAGGCCCGCCAGGGCCTGATCTCGCTGCTCGACGTCGACGAGGTCCAGGCCAACGCGATCCTGGAGATGCAGCTGCGCAGGCTGGCGGCCCTGGAGCGGCAGAAGATCGTCGACCAGCTCGCCGAGATCGAGCGGGAGATCGAGGACCTCAACGACATCCTGGCCAAGCCGGAGCGGCAGCGCGCCATCATCCGCGACGAGCTGAAGGAGATCGTCGACAAGTTCGGCGACGACCGGCGGACCAAGATCGTGCCCTACGAGGGCGAGGTCTCGATGGAAGACCTCATCGCCACCGAGGACGTGGTCGTCACCATCACGCGGACGGGGTACGCGAAGCGGACCCGGACCGACCTGTACCGCTCGCAGAAGCGCGGCGGCAAGGGCGTGCAGGGCGCGCAGCTCAAGCAGGACGACATCGTGTCGCACTTCTTCGTCTGCTCGACCCACGACTGGATCCTGTTCTTCACCAACAAGGGCCGGGTCTACCGCGCCAAGGCCTACGAGCTGCCGGAGGCCAACCGGACCGCGCGCGGTCAGCACGTGGCGAACCTGCTGGCGTTCCAGCCCGACGAGCAGATCGCCCAGGTCATGCAGATCAAGGACTACACGGCCGCGCCGTACCTGGTCCTCGCCACCCAGCAGGGCCTGGTCAAGAAGTCCAAGCTGACCGATTTCGATTCCAACCGATCGGGTGGACTCATCGGGATCAACCTCAAGGACGACGACGAGCTGGTCGGCGCCGTGCTCTGCTCGTCGGACGACGACCTGCTGCTGGTCTCGGCCGAGGGGCAGTCGATCCGCTTCCACGCCACCGACGAAGCGCTGCGCCCGATGGGCCGCGCCACCTCGGGCGTGCTGGGGATGCGGTTCAACCAGGGCGACGAGCTGCTCGCGATGGGCGTCGTGCGGCCCGACCGGTTCCTGCTGGTCGCCACGGACGGGGGATATGCCAAGCGCACCCCGATCGATGACTACCCCGTGCAGGGCCGCGGTGGAAAGGGTGTGCTGACCATCCAGCACGACACCAGGCGTGGCAGGCTGGTGGGTGCGCTCATCGCCGACGTGGACGATGAGCTCTACGCGATCACCTCCTCCGGTGGCGTGATCCGGACCTCCGCCAAGGAGGTGCGCAAGGCAGGCAGGCAGACGAAGGGAGTTCGTCTGATGAACCTGGACGAGGGCAACGCGCTCGTGGCCATCGCTCGCAATGCCGACGAGGCCGCGGACCCGGACACTGCGGGGCCGGAGCAGCAGCAGAAGTAACCACCACCGCCGCCGACGATCAGTGAAGGACCGATCGTGACTAGTTCCGAGAAACCGGATCGCCCGGATTCGCAACCGCAGGATGGGGACCGGACGTCGGCCAGCACGCAGACGGTTGCCGACAGCGCGCAGGCCGCCCCCGCCGGACCGGGCACCTCCCGGTCCGACTCCGCCGAGTCGGCGGCCGGGTCCGGTTCCGGCCAGGAGTCGGCACCCGCCGACGAGCCGGAGGGCACCGCGGTGCCGCCGCCGTGGCAGCGCGGCGCCGCGACCTCGGTCGCGGTCGACGCCCAGCAGAGCGCGCCCCAGCAGCCGGCGGCGGGCTCTGCTGGGGCGAGCGGCGCGCTGTTCGGCGGGCCGGACGCCGAGGACACCCAGACGATCCCCAAGCCGGTGCACGACCAGGAGACGGTCCGCACCAAGCTGCCGGACGCCGGGCGCACGAAGGTCTCCTTCACCGGCGGCGCCGGGGCGGCCGGGCAGGCCAGCGGCACCGCCGCGCGCCGGCCCAGCCGGGGACCGCGGCGGGCCAGCCTCCAGATCAAGCGGCTGGACCCGTGGTCGGTGCTCAAGCTCGCCCTGGTGCTCAGCGTCGCGATGTTCTTCGTCTGGATGATCGCCGTCGCGGTGCTCTACGGGGTGCTCGACGGGATGGGCGTCTGGGAACAGCTCAACGGCACCTTCACCGACCTCACCCAGCCGGAGGATGCGGCCAGCGAACCGCTGATCAGCGCGGGCCGGGTGTTCGGCGTGGCCATGATCATCGGCGCGATCAACATCGTGCTGATCACCGCGTTGTCGACGGTCGCCTCGTTCATCTACAACGTGGCCGCCGACCTCGCCGGGGGCGTCGAGGTCACCCTGTCCGAGCGCGAGTGACGCCGCGGGTGGCGTTCCCGGGCCGCCGGGAACGCCACCCCCCGGCGCCGACCGGATGATCCGTGCTGTACTGTAGGTGCAGAACGGAACAGGGGCCTATAGCTCAGGCGGTTAGAGCGCTTCGCTGATAACGAAGAGGTCGAAGGTTCAAGTCCTTCTAGGCCCACCCCCAGGAGACTGGGACGTCACAGGCTTCGTGCCCACTAGGAGGCGACCGGAATGAAGAAGCTGCTCGCACTCGCCGCCGTTGCCGGTGTCGTCCTGTTCGTCATCCGGCGCAACAAGGCCGCCAAGGCCGAGGCCGACCTGTGGCGCGAGGCCACCGCCGAGGCGTGAGTCGGCAACCCCAGATCCGGTAGTCCCGGCGGTTCGGGCGAGTTCGCACCGGCCGCCGGGATTTTCGCCGCCTCGGGCGGCCCGGTACCGATCCGGGGACGTAGCTCAATTGGCAGAGCACCGCCTTTGCAAGGCGGGGGTTAGGGGTTCGATTCCCCTCGTCTCCACCGAGGCGGCGGATGCTGCTCGCTGGAGCAGCTTCGCCGTTGCCCGCCAGTGCTTGTCGCGGGGGCCGAGCCCCCGCGGGCCCCCACGGTGCGGTGGCCGGCTTTTGGTCGGCTCCGCGCCTTTTTTTGTTTTTTGGCCTGGTCTTGGACCAGCCCCCCTGGCGTGAGGCTGGAGTTGTTGTTGGGGTTGTTGTTGGGGTTGTTGCGCGGGTTGGGTGTCTTCGGTCGCTTCGGGTGGTGATCGGGGGTTGGAGCCCTGCGGGTTTCTGCGGTGCGGTGGTCGGTTTGTCGACTCCGCACCTTTTTCGTTCTCGGCTGGTCCTTGCTTGGCCTTTGGTGGGGCTCGGGGTTGTTGCGCGGGTTCGGCCGCTCGTGGGCGGCTTCGTCTTCGTCCGGGGTCGTGGCGGTTGCTGGGTTTCCGGTTCGGGCCGTGCCTTCTGGCGCTTCTGCTTGCTGCAGGTCGAGTTCTGGTTACGAGTGGGGGTGCGTTTCTGCTGGGTGGAAGGCCGTTGCTGGTGTCACCTTCTCGTCGGTGCAGCATTCCCCGACGGGCCGCGTCCGGGTTCGGCGCGGCGTGCTGCGACGAGGCAGGTGGAGGTGTCATGTCGGCTCGGGGAACGGTTCGCGACGCCCGGTGGGTGTTGCCGCTGTGCTGGACGGCGGTGCTGCTCGACGGGTTCGACCTGGTGGTGCTCGGCAGCGTGCTGCCGGTGCTGCTGGACGAGGGGCAGTGGGGGCTCACCCCGGCGTCGGCTTCGCTGGTGTCCACGGCCGGGTTGGTCGGGATGACCATCGGCGCGCTGGCCATCGGCACCGTGACCGACGTCGTCGGCCGCCGCAAGGCGCTGATCTTCGCGGTCAGCTCGTTCTCGCTGCTCACCGCGTTGTGCGCGGTGGCGCCCTCCGCGCTCGTCTTCGGGCTGCTGCGCTTCCTCGCCGGGCTCGGCCTCGGCGGCTGCCTGCCGACCGCGATCGCCCTGGTCACCGAGTACGCCAAGCCGGGCCGCAGCGGTAGCGCCACCACCACGATCATGACCGGTTACCACGTCGGTGCGGTGCTCACCGCGCTGCTGGGCATCGCGGTGCTGCCGAACCTGGGCTGGCCCGCGATGTTCCTGATCGGCGCGGCTCCCGCCCTGGTGCTGGTGCCGCTGATGGTGCGCTACCTGCCGGAATCGGAGTCGTTCCTGGCCGCGCCGTCGCGCGGTTCCTCCGGCGGGGCCGCCGCGGCGGTCGCCTCGCTGTTCCGCGGCGGGTTCGCCCGCGCCACCCTCGCCTTCTGGGTGACGTCCTTCATGGGCCTGCTGCTGGTCTACGGGCTGAACACCTGGCTGCCGGAGATCATGCGCGCCGCGGGCTACCCGCTGGGTGCCGCGCTGGGCCTGCTGCTGACGCTGAACGTCGGCGCGGTGATCGGCCTCGTCGTGGCGGGGCGGGTCGCCGACCGGGTCGGTCCGCGGCCGGCGACCGTCGGGTGGTTCCTCGCCTCGGCGGTGTTCCTGGCGGCGCTGAGCATCCGGCTGCCGGGCATCGGCGTCTACGTCGCGGTGCTCGTCGCGGGCTGCTTCGTGTTCAGCTCGCAGGTGCTCGTCTACGCCTACATCGGACGGGTCTACCCGGCGGCGAACCGGGCCACCGGGCTGGGCTGGTCGGCCGGGATGGGGCGGATCGGCGCGATCTGCGGGCCGCTGCTCGGGGGCGCGATGCTCACGGCCGGGGTCGCCTACCCGTGGGGCTTCTACGCGTTCGCGGTGATCGGCCTGCTGGGTGCGCTCGGCGCGGCGGTGGTGCGGCGACCGGCTCAGGCCGACCGGCGCACCGAGGAGAGCACCGCGGCGTAGTCGACCCCGCGCTCCGCCAGCACCTCGGCGGCGACCCCGCCGCCGGTGCGCAGGGCGAGCAGCAGGTGCAGCTCGCGGACGGAGCGGTCCCCGTGCTCGAGCGCCTCGCGCAGGGAACGCTCCAGCACCGCCTTGGCCTCGGCGGTGAACGGCCGGTGCCCGGCGAACAGGCCGCGCCGGCGACGGCGCCGCCGGACGAGCGCCTCCGCGCCGTGCGACCGCTCCACGGCGGCCATCACCTCGCGCACGTCGATCCCGATGCCGTGCAGCGAATCGGACTCCGCCTCGCTGAGCCCGCCGCGGCGCCGGGACCGCGCGTAGGCGTCCTCGACCTCGGCCGACCGCACCCCGCGGCCCGCCAGCAGCGCTCCGGCCTCCCCGGTCCGGTCGCGCAGCAGGGCGAGCAGCAGGTGCTCCTCGCCGATCTCGTCGCGCTCCTGCCGCCGGGCCTCCTCGACGGCCTGCCGCACCGCCCGGCGGGTGTCCGCCGCGAACCGCTCGAACATCATCGCCTCCCGTGCTTTTTGTGCACCGCCTGGCGGGACACGCCGAGCTCGGCGGAGATCTCCTGCCACGACCAGCCCTGCGCGCGGGCGCTGCGCACCTGCACCGCCTCCAGCCGTTCGAGGAGCTTGCGCAGCGCGGCGACCGCCCGGAGCCCGGTCCGGGGATCGGGGCTGCCCGCCGCCGAGGCCAGATCCGTCGCTTCAGTCATGGTGTCAACGTAGGTTGACCACCAAGGTCATGTCAACGTGCTTTGACAACCCGTGCTGAGTGAGGGGCACCCTCATCCGACTTGCCCGGATGAAGGTGCCCCTCACTCAGCACCCGAACGGGTGGTGCCGAACCGCGGGCGGTGTCGTCGTGCCATCACCGGCAGCGGGCGGGGACGTGGCGCTTCCGCGGGCGGCCGGGTGCTCGGGGTGCCGATGCCGCGCTCGGCCGACGACCCGGTGCGGGAGCGCCGGGCGTGCGGGTCGCCGGGCGTGCGGTGGCCGGGCGTGCGGTGGCCGGGTGGGATCCAGGCCGTCGGCTCGCGCGGTCGGGCGCCGCAGTCCACTCATGCCGGCGTCACTCGGGCGCGCGTCGCCCATGCGCGGGTCGCTGCCGCGCGCCGAGCCGCGCGGGCGCGGACGGCTGCCGGGTGCGGGGCGGCCCAGGCGGACCGGGGGCGCGTCCCCGCGCCGTCCGCGCCCTCGCGCGGGTCAGGGGAGCTGGTCGCTCTTGCCGCTCTCGGCGGCCAGCCGCTCCGAGTCGGGGTGGTGGCCGTTGCCGTCGCGCTTGGTGAGGTCCTGGTCGGCCTCGGCGACGGGGAACTCCTCCGGGCGGCGGGACAGCGCCACCGCGGCCACCGCGCCGAGCGCGGCGAGGGCGAGCAGCAGCCACGGCCACTTGCGGCGCTTCGGCGGCGCCGGCTCGATCCGGGCGGCCAGCTCGCGGCGGGCCGCCTCGGTGTTGCGGGCGAGCTGCTCGCGCGACTTGGCCGTCTTCTTGTCCCACTGCTTGCGCGCCTTGCGGGCGCGCTTGGCCAGCTGCTTGCGGGACATGCCGGTCGTCTTCTGGGCGAGCAGTTCCTGCAGCTCGTCGGTGGACAAGCCGCGCTCGGCGAGTTCCTGCTCGGCGCGGGCCGCGGCCTGCTTGGACAGCGCCACGCCGACCTCGCCGGCCCGCTTGGTGCCGATCCTGGCCTGCTGCACTCCGGTCCCCACGGCCTTGCCGACGCTCTCCCCGGCTCGGGACATCGCCTTCACCTCGTCCATCGTGCCTCCGTTCGCTGTCACCAGCGGTGCGCCGACCCGTCACGGGTGCCGTCGCACCCGTCACCCCGGCTCCGCGGGCGTCGATCACCACCCATACTGCACCCAGAGACCGGCTGCGCGCTTTCCGATGGCAGGATGGACGGGTGGCTGAAGACAACGGATCGCTCGTTGGGACGACTGTGACCGCGACCCTGCACACCACGCAGGGCGACATCAGGGTCAACCTGTTCCCCAACCAGGCGCCCAAGACCGTGGCCAACTTCGTTGGCCTGGCCGAAGGTACGGCCGAGTACACCGAGCCGAACGCCCGGGGTGAGCGCTCCGGACCGTTCTACGACGGGGTCATCTTCCACCGCGTCATCGAAGGCTTCATGATCCAGACCGGTGACCCGACCGGTACCGGACGCGGTGGCCCGGGCTACACGTTCGCCGACGAGTTCCACCCCGAGCTGCAGTTCACCCAGCCCTACCTGCTGGCGATGGCCAACGCGGGCCCGAACACCAACGGCTCGCAGTTCTTCATCTCGGTCGCCGCGACGACCTGGCTGAACTTCAAGCACACCATCTTCGGCGAGGTGGCCGACCAGGAGTCCCGCGACGTGGTGGACTCCATCGCGAGCACCGCGACCGGCACCGCGGACCGCCCGCTCAACGACATCGTCATCGAGAAGGTGACCATCGAGCGCGGCGCCTGACGCCCAGGCGCCCGCTCCTGCTGCGAGGACGGCGACGTGACTGTTCCGCCTGAGCCTTCCGGGGCCGACGGGGCGCCGCAGCAGCTCCCGGGCTGCGCGCGGCACCCCGATCGGCCCACCGGCCTGCGCTGCACCCGGTGCGAACGACCGGCCTGCCCGGAATGCCTCCGGGAGGCGTCGGTCGGGTACCAGTGCGTCGACTGCGTCAACGAGGGTCGGCGCGGGGCGCGCGAGGCGGTCACCGTCGCCGGGGCGCGGCTGTCCCGCAAGCCGGTCGTGGTCCCGGCGCTGATCCTGATCAACGTGGCGTTCTTCCTGGCCACGGCGGTGCAGGCGGGCAGCGCCACGGCCAACCACTCGTCGGCGCTGTTCGCGGACTTCTCGCTGTACCCGCTGCTCACCGCGGGCGGCCAGTGGTGGCGGCTGCTCAGCAGCGGCTTCCTGCACATCGGGCTCATCCACCTGGCGATGAACATGCTCGCCCTGTGGGTGCTCGGCCGGGACCTGGAGATGGTGCTCGGCAAGCTCCGGTTCGGCGCGGTCTACCTGCTGTCGCTGCTGGGCGGCAGCACGGCGGTGTTCCTGTTCGGCGAACTGCTCCGCCCGGTGGCCGGCGCCTCGGGTGCGGTCTACGGCCTGATGGGCGGGATCGCGATCGTCGCGCTGCGCACGAAGCTGAGCCTGCGCCCGGTGCTGATCGTGATCGCGCTGAACCTCGTGGTGAGCGTCACCATACCGGGCATCTCGCTGCTCGGCCACGTCGGCGGCCTGGTGATCGGCGTCGCCGCGACGGCCGCCCTGGTCTACGCGCCGCGCGGACGCCGCAACGCCGTGCAGGCGGGGGTGCTGATCGCCCTGCTGCTGGTCCTGGTGGCGATGCTGGTGACCCGCGATCTGCAGTTCGGAGCGCTGAACTGCTGGGGCTCGGGCATCGAGACCAGGTGCGGCATCCGCCCCTGACCACCGCCCGCCAGCCACGCCCGCCGGGAACCACCGGATCCGCAGCCGGTCCTCGACACCCGCACCACCCGTTCGTGTGCTGAGTGAGGGGCACCCTTGTCCGAGTAACTTGGGCAAGGGTGCCCCTCACCTGTCGGACTCCACTCGAACGGGTGGGTCGTTGAGGGGTGGGGTCAGGGGCGCAGCGCCGCGAGTTCCTCGGCCGCGTCGGCCGGGTCGGCCCCCAGGTCCAGCCTGGTCAGCACGAACAGCGAGCCGTCGGTCAGGTCGAGTTCGAGCACTTCGACGGTGCGGCCGATGCGGCGGTCCCGGCGGACCCGGACGGTGACCTCCGACCAGGGCAGCCGCCGCGCGCCGGTGATGCCGCGCAGCAGCAGGCCCGCGTCGTCGGCGGTGAGCCTCGGGCGGCACCAGGATCCGAAGGCCGCGGCGGCGACCAGCACGACGACCATGGTGCCGACGAACAGCCGGTCCACCGCCGCGTCCAGGCTCAGCCACCACAGCGCCGCGACCAGCGCGAACACCCAGCCGCAGAGCACCAGCGGCAGCGGTGGCGACCAGCTGCGCGCGCTTTCCCGAGAGCTGCTCACGAGTTATCCACAGGGGTTATCCCCAATGGGGATGGCTTACATGAGTGTGTTTCACATACGCGGTGCGTACGGCAGGTGTCAGCGCCACCGCATCGTCATGAACAGCCCGATGATCATGAAGCCGAAGCCGACGGCGAAGTTCCACGCCCCGAGCTCGGCCATGAACGGGATCTGCTCGGCCGCGAGGTAGTTCACCACCAGCCACAGCAGCCCGACCAGCATCATGCCCAGCATCACCGCGACGTAGATCGGGTGCGACGGGCCGGAGGTCTTCGCCTTCACCGGCGTGCGGCGGTCGGTGACCGGCGCGGGGGAATCCTTCTTGCGGACCTTGGACTTCGGCATTCGTGTCCTCGCCAGGTGGTGCGGCGCGGGGCCGCTCGTGCTCGGGGCTGACTCGCTCGTGTTGTGGGCGGCGTCCACCGGCCGCGCCCGGAACGGGTGCGCGAACTCGCCCGGAACCGGCGCGGTTGCGGCTCGTTGTCCACCTACCACGTTAACGTAATCACGAAGCTGATCGAGCACCCGTGGCCCATCCCGTGACCAGAGAGGTATCCGTTGGGCTCCTCCGGTGAACAGCGGAACGCGACCGAGACCTCACCCCCGGTGCACCGACCGGCGCGGGGGCGCTTCGCCGTGCAGGTCTTCGGCGAGCTGCTCATCACGGTGGGACTGGTGGTGCTGCTCTTCGTCTTCTACACGCTCCACGTGACCGACCTGTTCACCGCGCGGCAGCAGGCCGAGGCCGGTCGGGAGCTCCAGCAGCGCTGGCAGGAGCGCGGGCCGCAGCCGATCACCGAGCCGGTCGTGCCGGTGGCGGGGGAGGGGTTCGCCCAGCTGCACATCCCCCGCTTCGGCCCCGACTACCGGTTCACCGTGCTGGAGGGCACCGACCAGGACACCCTCGCCGCCGGACCCGGCCACTACGCGAGCACCGCGCTACCGGGTGAGCGGGGCAACTTCGCCGTCGCCGGGCACCGGATCGGCCGCGGCGCCCCGTTCAACGACCTCGACGAGCTGGAGTCCTGCGACGCGCTGGTCGTGGAGACCGTCGCGGCATGGTACGTCTACCGGGTGCTGCCGATGGCCGACGAGGCGATCGGCTGGACCGGGCGCGGCGGCGACCCGCGCTGCGCCGGGGTGGCGCCGATCGGCCCGCCGTACGACGCCGCGGTCGGCAGGCGCGTGGTGGATCCCAGCAGCGGCGAGGTGATCCACCCGGTGCCCGGCGCGCCGCTGGGCGTGCTCCCGCCCGACCGGCGGACCCGGCTGATCACCCTGACCACCTGCCACCCCGAGTTCTCGGCCGCGCAGCGGCTCATCGTGCACGGGGTGCTCGCCGCGCAGTACCCGAAGGACGCCGCGCACCCCGAGCTGCGGCCGCCCGAGCTGGAGGAACGCTGATGTACGGGTGGATCTGGCGGCACCTGCCCGGACCGGTGCCGGTGCGCGCGGTGCAGGCGGTGCTGCTGGTCGCCGCGGTGGTGGCGGTGCTGCTGTTCGGGGTGTTCCCGTGGCTGGAGCCGCGGCTGCCGTTCAGCGCGGTCACCACGGGCTGACCCCGGCGCGTACCCTGGCTGCGTGCGCGTACTCGTCGTCGACAACTACGACAGCTTCGTCTACAACCTCGTGCAGTACCTCGCCCAGCTCGGCGCGGACTGCCAGGTGCGCCGCAACGACGTCGTCACCGACGACGACGTGGCCGCCGCCGACGGGGTGCTGCTGAGCCCCGGCCCGGGGACCCCGGACCGCGCGGGCCGCACGATGGAGCTGGTCGGGCAGTGCGCGGAGCAGCGCCGCCCGGTGTTCGGCGTGTGCCTGGGGCTCCAGGCGATCGGCGCCGCCTGGGGCGGGGTCGTGGAGCGCGCACCCGAGCTGCTGCACGGCAAGGTCAGCGACATCCGCCACTCCGGCGCGGGCGTGTTCGCCGGTCTGCCGGAGCCGTTCACCGCGACCCGCTACCACTCGCTGATCGTGCGCGCCGACACCGTCTCCGCGGAGTTCGAGGTCACCGCGCGCACCGAGTCCGGCATCGTGATGGGGCTGCGGCACCGGGAGTTGCCGGTCGAGGGCGTGCAGTTCCACCCCGAGTCGGTGCTCACCGACGGCGGGCACCGGATGCTGGCGAACTGGATGGCCGCCGCCGGGCACCCGGTCGACGAACCCCGGGTCGCGGAGCTGGAGCGCGGGATGCGCGAGGTCGCCGCCGCCGCCCGCACCTGACGACGCGCGGGACCGTCCGCGAACCGAGTGAGGGGCACCTTCGCCCCGGTTGGGATCCTGTCGGGATGCGGCGGAGCCGCATGCGGTGAGGCCGTCAACCGGCACCGCCGCTGAGGTTCCGCCACCCGCACCGCCACGCACGCCATCCGGTACAGCAGTTCTTCCCGGATGAAGGTGCCCCTCACTTAGTTCGTCAGTTGAACGGCGGGAGGATGCCGTCCGGGCTGGTGGGACTGGTCGGGCTGCTCTCGTACTCCCCGACGTAGATCGTCACCGACTGGTTCTTGTTGATCTTCTGCCCGGCGGACGGGGTGCTCCGGACGACCTTGCCGTCGAGGTTCTCGTCGTTGGTGGTCTCGTCGGACTCGTTGAGCTGGCCGGTCCAGCCGAGGTCCTTGAGCGCCTGCTCCGCCTGCTGGGGCGACATGCCCTGCAACGACGGCACCTGGATCTGCTGCCCGTTGGACACCACCAGGGTGATCTCGGACCCCGGCCGCACCTCCGAGCCGCCCGACGGGCTCTGGTTGATCACCGTGTCGGCCGGTTCGGCGGAGTCGGTGACCTGCTTGTTCACCGTGAACCCGCGGCCCCGGAGGAACGCCTCGGCGGTCGCGTAGGTGTCCCCGCGCACGTCCGGCACGGCGGTCGTCTCGATCTCCTTGCCGACGACGACCTTGATCGCGGTGCCCTCCGAGACGGCGACGCCCCGGGGCTCCCAGCTCATGATCTTGCCGATCTCGGACTCGTTGTCGGTCTCCCGGTACTCGGTGTCACCGAGGCCGAGCCCGACCTCCGCGAGCCGCTGGGACGCCTGCTGGGTGGTGAGCCCGGCCAGGTCCGGCACCTGGATCTGCTCCGGGCCGACGCCCTTGCACAGCGTCAGGGTCCGGCCCTCCTGGACCGCCCGGGTGTTGGCGCGCGGGGTCTGCTCCACCACCTTGTCCACGCTCTCCATCTCGGAGGCGCACTCGGTGACCGTGGCGTTCCAGCCGTCCGCGCGGGCCTGCGCCAGCGCGACGTTGCTCTCCATGCCCACGTAGTTGCGGACCTGGACCGCGGCGGGTTCCTCCTCGCTGGTGAACACCGTGGCGGCCAGCCAGGCGACCAGGGCGAACACGATCACGCAGGCCGCGGTGACCCCGGCGTAGAGCCAGCGCTTGCGGCGGCCGCGGCGCTCCTCCTCGTCGATCTCCGGCGGCTCGCCGCCCTCGTCGGTGCGGTGCCTGCCGGAGGAGATCACCTCGGTCGCCGAGGCCGGCGCCAGCATCCCGGTGCGCTCGTCCTCCGACATGATCATCGGGGCCTTCGGGCGCTGCCCGGACAGCACCCGCACCAGGTCGGCGCGCATCTCGGCGGCCGACTGGTAGCGGTTGGCCGGGTTCTTGCTCAGCGCCTTGAGCACCACCGCGTCCAGCGAGGCGGGCACCGTCGGCACCACGTCGGAGGGCTTGCGCGGGTCCTCCCGGACGTGCTGGTAGGCGACCGCCACCGGCGAGTCGCCGGTGAACGGCGGTTCCCCGGTGAGCAGCTCGAACACCACGCAGCCCGAGGCGTAGACGTCGCTGCGCGCGTCCACCGACTCGCCCCGCGCCTGCTCCGGCGACAGGTACTGCGCGGTGCCGATCACCGCCGCGGTCTGGGTGACGGCGGCCTGCCCGTCGGCCAGCGCGCGGGCGATGCCGAAGTCCATCACCTTCACCGCGCCGGAGCGGGTGATCATGATGTTCGCCGGCTTGACGTCGCGGTGCACGATGCCGTGCCGGTGGCTGAAGTCCAGCGCCGCCGAGGCGTCGGCCATGACCTCCATCGCGCGGCGCGGCGACAGCGGGCCCTCGGTCTTGACGATGTCCCGCAGCGTCCGGCCGTCGACGTACTCCATCACGATGTAGGGCAGCGGACCCTGGTCGGATTCCGTCTCGCCGGTGTCGTAGACGGCGACGATCGCCGGGTGGTTCAGCGCGGCGGCGTTCTGCGCCTCGCGCCGGAACCGCAGCTGGAACGTGGGGTCGCGGGCGAGGTCGGCGCGCAGGATCTTGACCGCCACGTCCCGCCCGAGCCGGATGTCCCGGCCGCGGAAGACCTCCGACATACCGCCGTACCCGAGCGTGTCACCGATCTCGTAGCGGTTGGAGAGCAGTCGCGGTGAACTCATCGATGCGTCGTTCCGATCCTTGTCAACGATCGTCCCATCACAGGCGGTCCGTCGTGCCCGGGTGATGCGGCCAGCACGACGTTCGCGGTTCCCCCGACCTCGGTTGTGCTCGAAGTGGCCTCGTGCGCGTTCGCGGTCGCGTGCTGCGCAGTGTGGCGCAAACGCGAACCGATATCCAGGTCGGCCCCCGCGAGCGGATCGACCCGCTCGACGCCGAACGCGCTGGTCGGCGCGGGTCGCAGCGCACCGGCCCGGTTCTCCACCAGCATCCAGTAGGTGGCGTACCCCACGGCGATCAGGACGACCAGCGCGAACGCCGCCAGCACGATCCACACCGCGATCCTCCCACCGCGCGGCTGCGTCGAGCGCGGCGGGAGCGCCGGTGCGGGGGCCGGCGCCGGGGCCTGCGGCGGGATCAGCCCGGGCGGGTAGGTGTTGCCCATCGGCGGGAGCTGCGCCGGGAGCTGCTGCGGCCCGGTGACGCCCCTGCGCTGCGGCGGGATCGCGGCCAGCGACGCCGGGGTGGGCAGCGGACCGCCGCCCCGCACGCTGGCGACCGCGGCGGCGAACTCGCCCCCGTCGCCGTAGCGGCGCCGCGGGTCCTTGGCCATCGTCGCCTCGATCAGCGCGCGGGCCCCCGGCGGCACGTCCGGCGGCAGCGGCGGCGCGAGGTCCCGGATGTGCATCATCGCGACCGTGACCGCGTTGTCCGACAGGAACGGGCGGTGGCCCATCAGGCACTCGTAGCCCACCACCGCCAGCGAGTACACGTCGCTGGCCGGGGTCGCGTCGGCGCCCAGCGCCTGCTCCGGGGCGATGTAGTGCGCGGTGCCCATCACCATCCCGGAGCGGGTGACCGGTGCCGCGTCGGCCGCTTTCGCGATGCCGAAGTCGGTCAGCTTCACCTTCCCCTCCGGGGTGATCAGGATGTTGCCGGGCTTGACGTCGCGGTGCACCAGGCCGCGTTCGTGCGCGGCCTTGAGCGCGAGCCCGGCCTGTTCCAGCATGTCGAGCACGTGGTCGGTGTTGATCCGGCCCTCGCGCGCCAGGATCGCCGCCAGCGGCTCACCCTCGACCAGTTCCATCACCAGGTACGCCGTGTCCTGCGGACCGTCCGGGACGGCGGCGGTCTCGCCGTAGTCGTGCACCGCGGCGATCCCCGGGTGGTTCAGCGAGGCGGTGGTGCGGGCTTCGGTGCGGAAGCGGTGCAGGAACTCGGCGTCCCCGCACAGCTCCGGCTTGAGCACCTTGATGGCCACCGTCCGGTCCAGCCGGATGTCCACCGCCTGCCACACCTCGCCCATGCCGCCGACGGCGATCCGGCGTTCCAGCCGGTACCGCTCGGCGAGCAACTGGCCGGAGGTCAGCACCGATCAGCCACCTCCCTGGAGACCGGCCCGGATGACCTCCCGGCCGATCGGGGCGGCGATCGACCCGCCGGTCGCCTCGGCCCCCTCGTCACCGCCGTTCTCCACGATCACCGCGACGGCGATCTGCGGGTTCTCGGCGGGGGCGAACGCCACGTACCAGCCGTGCGGCTTGTCCTCCGGATCGCCGTGCTGGGCGGTCCCGGTCTTGGAGGCGATCTGCACCCCGGAGATCTTGCCGGAGCCCTTGGTGTTCTTCTCCGACTCCAGCATCATCTCGCGGATCGTGTGCGCGATCTCCGGGCTGACCGACTGGCGCAGCTCCTCGGGCTGGAAGCTGTCCAGCTCGCTCATGTCCGGCGCCCGGGTGCTCTTGACCAGCTGCGGCTTCATCATGGTGCCGTCGTTGGCGATGGCCGCGGTCATCATCGCGTTCATCATCGGCGTGGTGCGCACGTCGCGCTGCCCGATCGCGCTCTGGTACAGCGCGGCCTCGTCGGCCATCGGGCCCAGGCTGGAGTTCTCCACGCCCATCGGGATGTTGACCTCCTGGCCGAACCCGAAGTTCGCCGCGGTCTCGCGCAGCGCGTCCGCGCCGATGTCCCCGGCGATCTTGGCGAACGCGGTGTTGCAGGAGTGCGCCAGCGCCTCGGACAGGGTGTCGCCCGCGCACTGCGTGCCGCCGTAGTTCGGCAGCGGTGTGCTGCTGTTCGGCAAGGTGATCGAGGCGGCGTCCTCGACCTTGCTGTTCGGCGTGTAGCCGTGCTCCAGGGCGGCGGCCGTGGTGATCAGCTTGAACACCGAGCCGGGCGGGTAGATCGTGGAGACCGCGCGGTTGACCATCGGGTCGCCCTCGGCCTGGTTGAGCTCCTGCCACGCGGCGCTGGCGTCCTCGGTGCTGTGGGTGGCCAGCCGGTTCGGGTCGTAGGACGGCGCGTTGGCCATCGCCAGGATCTCCCCGGACGACGGGTTCAGCGCCACCACCGAGCCCTCGAAGCCGTTCTGGGTGAGCTGCTCGTAGGCGACCTGCTGCATCGCCGGGTTGATCGTCAGCTCGACGTTGGCGCCGCGCTGCGGCTCCCCGGTGATCAGGTCCGAGAAGTTGCGGAACGCCATGCTGTCGTCGGTGCCGTTGAGCACGTCGTTGCGGGCCCGCTCGATGCCGTTGGAGCCGTAGATCGACGAGTAGAACCCGGTGACCGGCGCGAACATCGGCCCGTTCGGGTACTGGCGCAGGTACTTGAGCTGGTCGTCGGTCTCCACCGAGTTCGCCAGCGACTGCCCGCCCGCGATGATCTGCCCGCGCTGGCGCTCGTACTCGGCGATCCGGGAGCGGCTGTTGCGCGGGTCGTCCTTGAGCGCGTCGGCCTGGATGACCTGGATGTAGGTCACGTTGCCCATGAGCAGCAGCACCATGGCCATCATGGCCAGCGCCACGCGGCGCAGCGGCTTGTTCATCGCGGACGCTCCACCAGTTCGGTATGTGCTTCGGCGATCGGCGCCTGCTTCGGCTTCGGCTTCGGCGTCTCCTGCGGTCGGCGAGCGGCGTCGGAGACCCGGAGCAGCAGGGCGACCAGGATGTAGTTGGCCAGCATCGACGAACCACCGGCGGCCAGGAACGGCGCCGTCAGACCGGTCATCGGGATCAGCCCGGTGCCGCCACCGGCCACCACGAACAGCTGCAGGGCGAGGGTGAACGACAACCCGCCGGCGAACAGCTTGCCGAACGAGTCGCGCACCGCCAGCGCGCTGCGCAGCCCGCGCATCATCAGCAGCACGTACAGCATGAACAGCGCCATCAGCCCGATCAGGCCGATCTCCTCACCCAGCGCCGGGATGATGAAGTCGCTGAACGCCAGCGGCGTGCGGTCCGGCATCCCGCTGCCCAGGCCGGAGCCGGTGATGCCCCCGCTGCCCAGCCCGAACAGCGCGTTGCGGAGCTGGTAGCCGGGGTCGTAGGAATCGGGGTCCTCGGGGATCGCCAGCGGGTCCAGCCAGGTGTTCACGCGCTCCTGCACGTGCGTGAACAGGTTGAACGCCAGCAGGCAGCCCGCCGCGAACAGCGACAGGCCGAGGAACACCCACACCGCGCGCTCGGTGGCGATGTAGATCATCACCAGCACGATGCCGAAGAACAGCAGCGAGGTGCCCAGGTCCTTCTCCAGCACCACGATGCCGATGGACAGCAACCAGGCCACCAGCAGCGGACCGAGGTCGCGGGGGCGCGGCCAGTCCACCCCGAGGAAGCGCCGGCCCGCGGTGGTGAACAGCTCGCGCTTGGACACCAGGAACGAGGCGAAGAACACCAGCATCAGGATCTTCGCGAACTCGCCGGGCTGGATCGAACCGAGCGGACCCAGCCGGATCCACAGCTTCGCCCCGTTGGACTCGGAGATGCTCGCCGGCAGCAAGCCGGGCAGGGCCAGCAGGGCGAGGCCGACCAGCCCGCAGGTGTAGCCGTAGCGGGCCAGCGTCCGGTGGTCCGTGATGAACGCCAGGACCAGGCCGAACAGCACCACGCCCACCGTGGTGAACAGGATCTGGCTGCCGGTGTAGGGCGCACCGGGGACCTCGGCGAGGTCCAGCCGGTGCAGCATCACCAGCCCGATCCCGTTGATCAGCGCCACCAGCGGCAGGATCAGCGGATCGGCGTAGGGCGCCCAGCGGCGGACCGCCAGGTGCGCCGCGCCGAACAGCACCAGGTACGCGGCGCCGTAGTAGAACAGCTCGCTGGTGACCGTGTTCTCCTGGCTGAGCTCCACCACGGTGAGCGCGAAGGTGACGATCACCGCGGCGAAGATCAGCATGACCAGTTCGGTACCGCGGCGGTTCTTGACCTGCGCGGCCGGGGCGTCACCGCCGCCGGCCGATTGGGGAGCGGCGGTCGGTTGCGACATCAGCTCACCGTCCGGCAGGTCACGCCCGGCGTCTGCTCCTCGGCCTCCAGCGGGGTGGCGCCGGGAGTGGTCGGCTCCCCGGGCGGCGGGCCCGGGGTCTGCTCGCCCTCCGGCGGACCGGGGGGCTGCTCGCCCTGCGTCGGTTCACCCGGCGGCGGCGGCGGGGGCTGCCCCGGCGTCTGCTGGCCGGGGACCTGCTGCTCCGGCGGCTCCGGCTCCTTGCACTCGGGCAGCAGCGCGGTCATCCGCAGGCGCAGCATCGCGTCCCGCGCGGCGTCGAGGCCGTTGACCTCGGTGATGCCGTTGCGGACGTCGGGCCGCTGGGCCTCCTGCAGGTCGTCGATGGTGATGGGGGTGCAGTCGGCGGCCGAGCCCTGCGGGCACGAGTCCTCGACCTGCCGGTTCAGCGACACCCCGACGAGGCTGCCCTGCAACCCCTGGAAGATCACCACTTCATCGGTGTCGTTGACCCCGATGAAGTACTGGTTGAGCACCCACCAACGCCCGACCAGCACGGCTCCTGCCAGCACGACGAGCACGCCACAGGTCACCAGCAGCGAACGCAGCCAGCGCCGGCGGCGCCGGGGCTGCTCCGGTGGTGAGGTGGGCTCGAAACGCTGCGACACCTGCCGCGGTGCCACCGCGGAGGCCCGGGCCGCAGACGAATCGGGTTGCGGGTGCTCATCGCCATTTCCCGCCGCGCCCCCGACGATCGGGGCGTCGTCGCCGAACTCGACGTCGACGACGTCGGCGACGATGACGGTGACGTTGTCCGGACCGCCACCGCGCAGCGCGAGTTCGATCAGCCGGTCCGCGCACTGCTGCGGATCGGCGATGCGCAGCGCGTCGGCGATCGTCTCCGTGCTGACCGGACCGGTGAGGCCGTCCGAGCACAGCAGGTACCGATCACCGGCGCGGGCTTCCCGGATCGCCAGGCTCGGTTCCACCTCGTGACCGGTCAACGCGTGCAGCAGCAGGGACCGCTGCGGGTGGTTGGCGGCTTCTTCCTCGGTGATCCGGCCTTCGTCGATCAGGGACTGCACGAAGGTGTCGTCGTGGGTGATCTGGGTCAACTCGCCGTCGCGGACCTGGTACGCGCGGGAATCGCCGATGTGCACCAGGCCGAGCCTGGTACCGGCGAACAGCACCGCCGTCAGGGTGGTGCCCATCCCTTCGAGGTCCGGGTCACCGGAGACCAGTTCGGCGATCGCCCCGTTGCCCGCCATGACGGCGTCGCGGAGCTGGCCGAGCAGGTCATCGCCCGGTTCGTCGTCGTCGAGCGGCGCGAGGGCCGCGATGACGACCTTGCTGGCTACCTCTCCGGCGGCATGGCCACCCATGCCGTCCGCGAGGGCGAGGAGTCGTGGGCCGGCGTAGACCGAGTCCTGGTTGTTGGAGCGCACCAGGCCGCGGTCGCTGCGGGCTGCGTAGTGGAGGACGAGGGTCATGAGCGCAGCTCGATCACCGTCTTGCCGATTCGGATCGGAACGCCGAGCGGAACCTTCGTCGGTCCCGTGACCTTCGCCCGATCGAGGTATGTGCCATTAGTGGAGCCTAGATCCTCCACGTACCAGTCGTTGCCGCGAAGCGACAATCTGGCGTGTCGGGTCGACGCGTAGTCGTCGTCGAGCACCAACGTGGAGTCGTCGGCTCGCCCGATCAGGATCGGACGGCCGTCCAGGGAAATGCGCGTGCCGGCCAGAGCTCCGTGCGTCACCACCATCTGTCGGGGCGACTTGCTCTTGTTCCCGGGCTTCTTGCTCGGGGACCGGCTCGCACCGGGCATCGGGACGCGCATCCCGGAGGCCGAGTACAGATCGGACCGGACCACGCGGAGCGCGGCCAGCACGAACAACCAGAGCAGGGCGAGGAACCCTGCTCTGGTCAGCTGCATCACCAGCTCTGGCACCTGTTGTGACCGTTCCTACTCGATCCGGACGCGTGGGAGCCGGGGTGCTCTCACGCCTGCTGGGCGCGGAAGACCAGTGACGAGTGCCCGACCCGGACCACGTCTCCGTCCGCCAGTTGCCAAGTCTGCACCGGAGTGCCGTTCACCGTGGTGCCGTTCGTCGAACCGAGGTCGGCCAGCATCGCGCTCTGCCCATCCCAGGTGATCTCGATGTGCTTGCGGGACACCCCGGTGTCGGGCAGCCGGAACTGGCCCTCCTGGCCGCGGCCGATGATGTTCGACCCGTGCTGCAGGGTGTACGAGCGGTTCGAGCCGTCGTCCAGGTGCAGCGTCGCGGTGACCTGGCGCGCCTCCGGGTAGCCGCCCGGCGCGCTCGGCGGGTACGCCCCGCCGGGCTGGCCGTAGCCCTGCTCCGGGAAGCCGCCGGACTGCGGGTAGCCGCCACCGGGCTGGCCGTAACCGGCCGGGGGCTGGCCGTAGCCGGGGTCGAACCCGGGCTGCGGCTGGCCGTAACCCTGGTCGTAGCCGGCGGGCGGCTGACCGTAACCCTGCCCGTAGCCCTGGTCGTAACCGGCCGGCGGCTGACCGTAACCCTGGTCGTACCCGGGCTGCGGCGGCTGGCCGTAACCGGCGGGCGGCTGGCCGTAGCCGGGGTCGAACCCGGGCTGCGGCTGGCCGTAACCCTGGTCGTAGCCGCCGGGCTGACCGTAACCCTGGTCGTAACCGCCGGGCTGACCGTACCCGGGCGGCTGGCCGTAGCCCTGGTCGTAGCCGGGCTGCGGCTGACCGTAGCCCTGGTCGTAGCCGGCCGGGGGCTGGCCGTAGCCCTGGTCGTAGGCCCCGGGCTGCTGTCCGTACTGGCCTTGGCCGTAGCCCTGGTCGTAGCCGTACTGACCCTGCTGGTTGTACGGATCTCCCTGGGGGTAGTGGCCTGGTGGCTGGCTCATGGGTCGGTCTCCTGCGGTACGCGGTTGTGCCGGCCGTCGAGTCACGTCGGGGTCGACGGTCGAGCTGATTCGAAACTGTCCCGTGTGCAGCGTCTCAGAGCGCTCCAGGGAGACTACGACGTCACCATATGTGTCCCACCCCTGCTCGGTGAGGTGCTCCTGAACGCAATCGGCGAGGAGATCGGTCACCCGGTCCTCGTCGTCGGCGAGCCGACCGTGATCGGACGGGCTCAGTTGCACAACGTAGTGGTTGCACGCGAGCAACCGGCCCCCGGCGAGCTCGCGGACCTGCAATTCGGCTTCCCGTTGCAGCGCCTGCGCGACTTCCTGGGGGACGACCTGTCCGCCGAACACCCGCGCGAAGCTGTTTCCCACGATGCCTTCGAGCCGGCGCTCGAAGCGCTGCACGAGGCCCACGGCAATCCCCTCCACGCGTACGACTCCTGCCACCATCGTATCCGGGTCAACGGGCCGGGACACCGCCCAGTTCCCAACTGGCGCGACCCCCCGCCGAAGCGGCTCGTCAGCGCGTGCTAATCTGCCTCAGCCAACAGGGCAGCGGACGCGAAAGCGACCCCGGTGCCAGGTCCGGAATCGAGCGGTGTAGAGTTCGGACCAAGCCACGGGCGAGTGGCGGAATGGCAGACGCGCACGGTTCAGGTCCGTGTGTCCGTAAGGACGTGAGGGTTCAACTCCCTCCTCGCCCACTCGGAAAGGCCCCCGGTTTCGACCGGGGGCCTTTTTCGCGCCCCGCTCCGATTCGCGCCCCGCTCCGATTCGCGCACGGTCCGATTCGCGCCCGATGCGTTCCCTTCGTGCGCCGAAGCCCGGTTTTCGCGCGATTCTTCGTTCGCCAGGAGCTGAGCGCCGCGGGCTGTGGTCTCCGGCACTCCCGCCACCTGTGGCCTTCTCCACAGCGCGGCGGCGCCAGCGCGCGGGCCGGTCCGCGAAGCGGTTCCGAGGTCTTGGCTCCCGGGTCCGGTTGTGCTGGGCTGAACGCCATTCGCGGACCACGGGAGGCGAGATGGCGGGCAACAGTCGGGATCCGGGCCGGTCGGTGACGGCCCGAGCGCTCAGCGTGCTCACCGCCTTCGACGTCGAGCACACCCGGCTGACCCTGACCGCCATCGCCCGCCGCGCGGCGATCCCGCTGGCCACCGCGCACCGCCTGGTCCGCGAACTGGAGATGTGGGGCGCGCTGACCCGCGACGGCGACGGCCGGTACGCGATCGGCCTGCGGTTGTGGGAGATCGGCCTGCTGGCCCCGGTCAACAGCAGCCTGCGCGAGGTCGCGCTGCCGTTCCTCCAGGACCTGTGCGCCAGCACCCACGACAACGTGCACCTGGCGGTCCGCGACGAGCTCGCGGCGGTCTACGTGGAGAAGCTGTCCACCCCCCGCGCGGTGCCGATCCTGTCCCGCACCGGCGGGCGGCTGCCGCTGCACGCCACCGGGGTCGGCAAGGTGCTGCTGGCGCACGCCCCCGCGTCGGTGGTGCAGGAGTGCTGCGAACGCGGGCTCGCCCGCCGGACGCCGTACACCATCACCGAGCCGGGGCGGCTGAACCAGGAGCTGCACGCGGTGCGGACCCGCGGCTTCGCCCGGGCCAACGAGGAGATGACGTTGGGCAACTGCTCGGTCGCGGTGCCGGTGCTCGACGCGACCGGCGAGGTGATCGCCGCGCTGGGGATCGTGGCGCACAGCGTCCGCGCCGACGTGGCCAAGCTGGTCAAGCCGCTGTTCCCGGCCGCCGAGGGCATCCGGCAGCGGCTGCTGGAGCACGAGCGCGCCGGGCACGACGCGGTCTCCCGCTAGGCGACCGCCCCCGCCGGTGATCCGCGTGGCGCGACCGCGGGCAGCGCCGCGGTCGCTCACCTGAATGGCGGCATCGCTGGGCTGAAGTCCCGTTGTCATTCGTCGACCAGTCACCGATCCAAGCGCGCCGCCGGTCGCAGCACCCCCCGCTGGACAGCGCGGTCCGTCGGGCGAGCTGTTCAAATCGGGGAGGCCCGCAGCGGCGGGCCTGCGGAAGTGCAAGCGAGGTGCTTCAAGGGAGGCGGAAAGTCGTGACCGGAACACCGGGACGTACCGCGATCGACGGCGAGGCACGGGTCGACCCGGCCGGGGATCGGTCACCGCTGGGCTTCTCCACCGCGATGGGCACGCTCCTCGAGGCCGCGGTGGATCCGCTGGGCTGGCCGGGCAGCGTGCTGCCCCCGGTCAAGCTCCTCGGCCGCCGCGTCGTGGCCGTCGCCGAGCTGGTGCCCGAGGCCCACGCCGAGCGGCTGTGCCTGGGCAGCGCCCCGGTGCTGGACCGCGCCGAGATCGCCACCTGGGTCTGGCCCGAGATGTCCGGCCGGGTGCCGCCGGCCGCCGCCCGGATCAGCGGCCTGCTGGCCCCGGCCCGGCACTGGCGCACCGCGCTCACCGCGGCGGTGCCCTTCGCCCGGTTCGCCGCGACCGCGATCGTGGTGCCCAAGAGCGTCGCGGTCGCACCGGACTTCGCCGAGACCTGCCTCATCCGGGCCCGGCAGTTCGGCATCGCGGTGCTCAGCGCGGACGCCGACGAGGTGCGGGTGGAACTGCCCGGCCGCGGCTTCGCCGAGCCGGGGGAGGACACCGCCATCTCGCGCTGGGTGAACGAGGTGGTGTACGGGCAGTTGGTAGAGACAGAAGTACCAACCCCGTCGCGGGGTTGAGTGTGCGGTCGCTTTGCGGGGCGGTGCCGGTGGCGGAACCTCAGCGGCCTTCTCGTCGGGAAGAGGTGCGGTGGTCGTGTTGGTGCGGTGCGGGTGGCGGAACCTCAGCGGCCTTCTCGCTCCGGGCGCCCTTCCTCATGTACCAACCACGTACACAGCGTCAGGGCGTCCTCGCGAGAAGACCGCTGAGAACCCGCGGCGGTGCAAGCTGCGAGGGTGAGGCAAGGCGGAAGCGGCTTTGCCGCTTGCCTGACGGTGGTTGGCTCGTGCTTTGGTGGCGGAGCTCCGGCTTCGCCGCTTGTCCGGCGGTTGCTTTGTGCTCGTGTGGTTGCTTTGCCGGTTGCTTGGTGTTGCGCCGGTTCTGGTTGCTTCGCCGCCGTGCGGGGGCTTCCCGGGACCGGTGTTCGCGGGACTCCCCCGTCCCGACCGCGCTGCCGCCCGCAGCGCCCGCGGTGTCCCCGCCCCCGAGGGGCGCCGCTGAGGAGGCCGCCCGTCGGCGTGGTGGTCTCCGCGTCCCCGGCCGCCCCGAAGGCCGGTCCGACGCGTGCGGTGCCCACCGGGATCGGGCGCGAGATGCCGGTGGGCACCGTGGAGTTGTCCACAGGTCCGCGGGAGTTGTCCACAGGTCGGTGCCGCGCCGGAACCGCGCGCCGTCAGTACCGTGAGGACCATGCGCATCGTGATTGCCGGAGCCCACGGGAAGATCGCCCGCCAACTCGGACGCGAGCTCGTCGGACGCGGTGACTCGGTCCTCGGGCTGGTCCGCAACCAGGACCACGCCGACGAGCTGGGGGCCGACGGCATCGAGCCCGCGATCGTCGATCTGGAGGCCGCCGAGTCGGGCGAGCTGGTCGGTCTGATCACCGGCGCGGACGCCGCCGTGTTCGCCGCCGGGGCCGGTCCGGGCAGCGGCGCGCCCCGCAAGGACACCGTCGACCGGGGCGGCTCGGTGCTGCTCGCCGAGGCCGCGGAACGGGCCGGTGTCCGGCGGTTCGTGCAGATCAGCGCGATGGGGACCACCCGGCCGAACCCGCCGGACGTGGGTGAGGTCTTCGGCGCCTACCTCGACGCCAAGCGCGCGGCGGAGGCCGACCTGCGGCAGCGCGACCTCGACTGGACGATCCTGCGCCCGGGGCGGCTCACCGACGACGCCGCCACCGGCCGGGTGCGGTTGGAGGTCTCGGTCGAGCGCGGCGAGGTGACCCGCGCCGACGTCGCCTCGGTGGTGGTCGCGCTGCTCGACCAGCCGCGCACCTCGCACCGGGCGCTGGAGGTCGTCGGCGGTGACGTGCCGATCGACGAGGCGGTCCGGGCGACCCTGAGCTGAGCCCGGTTCGCCCGTTCGGTGCTCCACCGGTCCGGCGAGTTATCCACAGGGCCGGGGACCGAGGACGCGGTCGAGGTAGGGGTTGCGGAACGTGCCGCCGGGGTCGACCTCGGCGCGGACCCGGCCGAAGTCGTCGAACCTCGGGTACCGCTCGCGCAGCGCCGCGGCGTCCAGCCGGTGCAGCTTGCCCCAGTGCGGTCGGCCGCCCGCGGCGTCGGCGATGTCGGCGAGCACCGAGAACCAGTGCCGGTAGGGCATCCCGGCGAACTGGTGCACCGCGACGTAGGCGCTGCGGCGCCGGTGCGCGGTGGACAGCCAGGCGTCGTCGGCGTCGGCGACCCGCACCTCGACCGGGAACATCACCGGGTGCTCCAGCCCGCGCACCGCCGCGCGCAGCTCGCGCAGCACGTCGACCAGCGACTCGCGGGGCACCGCGTACTCGGATTCGACGAAGCGCACGCTGCGCGGGGTGGTGAACACCCGGTGCGAGCGGTCGCTGTAGGAGCGGGCCGACCAGGTGGCGCCGCACAACCGGTTCAGCGGCCGGACCAGTCCGGGCAGCGCCCGGCCGATCCGGCACACCGCGCCGAACAGCCGGTTCTCCAGCAGCTCGTACTCGACGTGGTGCCGCCACGGCGGCAGCGGTGCGGGCTCGGCGTCCGCGGGCAGCCGGTTGTTCCGCTTGACCAGGGCGAGCGGGCTGTGCGGGAACCAGTAGAACTCGGCGTGGTCGTTGCCGTCGACGAGCTCGTCGAACCCCTCCAGCACGGCGTCGAGCGGTACCGGGCGCTCGTCGGCGGCCAGCGCGAACGCGGGGACGCAGCGCAGGGTGACCTCGGTGACCACGCCGAGCGCGCCGAGCCCGACCCGCGCCGCGGCGAACAGCTCCGGGTGCGCGGTCGGCGAGCAGCGCCGCGTCGTGCCGTCGGCGAGCAGCAGTTCCAGCTCGGCGACCTGGGCGGCGAGCCCGCCGAGCCGGGCGCCGGTGCCGTGGGTGCCGGTGGCCAGCGCGCCCGCCACGGTCTGCCGGTCGATGTCGCCGAGGTTGGGCAGGGCGAGCCCGAGCGCGTCGAGTTCGGCGTTGAGCCGGTGCAGCGGGGTGCCCGCCCGCGCGGTGACCAGGCCGCTGTCCCGGTCGGCGCGCACGATCCCGGACCACGCCGACAGGTCCAGGGCCAGCGCGCCCTCGGGTGCGCCGATTCCGGTGAACGAGTGGCCGCTGCCCAGCGGTCGGACGGTGCGCCCGTCGCGGACGGCGGCGCGCAGCGCCTCGGCGGCGGCGTCGACGTCGAGCGGCCGGAGCCGCCCGGACGGTTCGGCGGCGGAGGTGCCCGCCCAGTTCGACCAAGACCTCACCACGACGCCCCCATCACCACCAGCCCCGCCCCGACCCGCGCTCCGGGAACCGGGTGCGGGGCACCTTCATCCGGGTATGTCGGATGAAGGTGCCCCGCACTCATCCACCGTCCGGGTGAAGCGGCCTCCGCAGACCACCTCGAAGCCCCCGTCCTCACCCGTTCGAGGGGCAGGTGAGGGGCGCGGGCACGTCGTTGGTACATCAGGAGCGGCTCCCGCAGCGAGAAGGCCGCTGAGGTTCCGCCACCGGCACCGCCACGCAGGCCATCCTGGAAGCGGTCCTTGCCGGGGCAAGGGGGCCCCTCACCTGCTTCCTGAGCGAGGTCGGGGGTGGGTGGTCCGGGTGGGCGCCTCGCTTCTGGTGGGGGTTGCGGCATGGGCGGGACACCTCCGGGCGGGCGCGGCGGGTGCTGATTGGGGGAAGTTATGTGAAACGGATTCGCATAACAAGGGTTCTCGGCTTACCGTTGGTGCTGTGCGCACGCTCGATGCGGTGACCGCCGAGCTCGACCCGCCCTTCGCGGTGGTCGGGCTCGATGCCCTGGACCACAACGCCGACGACCTGGTCCGGCGGGCGGCCGGGGTGCCGATCCGGATCGCCACCAAGTCGGTCCGCTGCCGCGAGCTGCTGCGCCGGGTGCTCGACCGGCCCGGTTTCGCCGGGCTGATGTGCTATTCGCTGGCCGAAGCGCTGTGGCTGCACCGGTGCGGGACCTCGGACGACCTGCTGGTCGCCTACCCGACGGCCGACCGGGCCGCGCTGCGCGCACTGGCCGCCGACCCCGCCGCCGCGGCGGCGATCACCCTGGTGGTCGACTCCGCGGAGCACCTCGACGTGATCGACGCGGCGCTCGGCGCTCAGCACCCCGAGATCCGGCTCTGCCTGGAGGTCGACGCGTCCTGGCGGCCGCTGCCCGGCGTCCACGTGGGCACCCGCCGCTCGCCGGTGCACACCGCCGCCCAGGCCCGCCGGGCGGCCGAGGAACTGGTGCGGCGCCGCGGTTTCCGGCTTGTCGGGCTGATGGCCTACGAGGGCCAGATCGCCGGGCTCGGCGACGCGCCGACCGGCGCGCCGGTGCGCGGTGCGGTGCTGCGCTGGATCCAGCGGCGCTCGGCGGCCGAGCTCGCCGACCGCCGGGCCGAGGTGGTGCGCGCGGTGGGCGCGCTGGCCCCGCTGGAGTTCGTCAACGGCGGCGGGACCGGGAGCCTGGAGCGCACCCGGGCCGACGGCGCGATCACCGAGGTCGCCGCCGGGTCCGGGCTGATCGGCCCGACGCTGTTCGACCGCTACCGCGCGTTCCACCCCGAACCGGCGCTGCTGTACGCGCTGCCCGTGGTGCACCGGCCGACCCGCCGGGTCGCCACCGCCTTCAGCGGCGGCTACATCGCCTCCGGCCCGGCGGGCGCGGACAAGGTGCCCGCGCCGCACCTGCCCGCCGGGCTCCGGCTGCTCGGCACCGAAGGCGCGGGCGAGGTGCAGACGCCGGTGACCGGTCCGGCCGCCCGGCGGCTCCGCCTCGGCGACCGGGTGTGGTTCCGGCCGGCCAAGGCGGGGGAGCTCGCCGAGCGGTTCACCCACTACCACCTGATCGGCGCGGACGGGCCGGTCGCCGCCACGCCGACCTACCGGGGCGAGGGCAGGTGCTTCGGCTGATCGGCGGGCATCCGGGTGGACAGGTAGCCGCGCACCAGCTCCTTCGCCTCGGCGACCAGCGCGTCGTCACCCGCCGGATCGCGCCGGAACGCCATGTGCAGGATGGCGTCGGCGGCCTCCACCGCCACCGCCAGCGGGAGCGCCAGGTCGGTCAGCTCGATGCCGAACCGCGCCGAGATGAGCGTGGTGAGCTGCTCGGCGATGACCGCGTTGTTGTCCTTGCCCGGGTCGAGCAGCCGCAGGTCCACCACGTCGCCGAAGTGCAGCCTGCTGAACGCCGGGACCTCGCGGTGCATGGTGAGGTAGACGTCGAAGACCGCGCCCACCGCGTCCCACCAGTGCTCCAGCTCCAGCTCCTCGAAGCGGGCCGAGATGGTGCGCACGAAGCGGTCCAGGTTGCGCAGCGTCAGTTCCTGCACGACCGCCCGCTTGTCCGGGAAGAACTGGTACAGCGAACCGACCGCCACGCCGGCCCGCTCGGCGATCAGGGTCGTCGTCAACCCGTCGTAGCCGACCTCGTCGATGAGTTGGGCGCAGGCGACCAGCATCTTCTCGACGCGTTGCGCGCTGCGTTGCTGGACGGGCTTGCGGCGCAAGGGGGTTGCTTCGGCTGGCAAGGCGACTCCTCGATCACGCGACCCGGCCCGCGCCGCCGATCGCCCACCGCCGGCGGCGGCGGGGCTGCCGAGCGGGTGCTCGACGGTCGGGACGACGACGGTCCGGTGAGGATTGTCCTCGAATCCGGTGCTCTGGACAGTTTCCCGGTCGAAATGCCCGCACGCGTCCCGGACTCGCCGAAAGTTGATCATACGAACAGGTGATTCCGGGTCAGACATCTTGACCGTTCCTTCCAGCGGCGGAGCCCCCGGGGCCGGGCGGATCGGCGGACGGGAGCGCCGCGTTACGGCTGCGGCATATGCATTCAGTCATGTTGTCAGCGCGCAAGGTCACTATCTAGCGTGAGTCCGTCGTCGTGCTCCGCGGCAGGAAGGTCAACGTGGGTTACTGCGCAGACGCCTCTCGTTTCCGGTGCGTTCATCGTGCTGTGCTGGCTCGATGGACACCAGCAGGGGGGATCAGCGGGCGGCGCGCCACGTCGGCTGCCCGCACGGCAGGACCCGCACCAGCAGACCGCCGAGCGGCGGGCCGCACGGCCCCGTGACCGCCCGACTCGCCGAACTCCACCCGGTCCACCGGGACACCGAGCCGCCGCCGGCGCCCGACCCGTGGTCGCCGCTGGACCCGGCCGAGGCCGACGCGCTGCTCGCGGCCGGCCGCTACGGCCTCCGGCTGGACCGCGACCGGTGCGGTCGGCTGCTGCTCACCGGGCCCGGCACCGGGCGCGGCCTGCCGCTGGGGCGGGACCCGCGCTGGACCGACCTCTACCGGGCGCTGATCCGGTTGCGCCGCACCCGGCAGCGCTACGACCCGGAGTGGCTGCGGCGGCTGACCGGTTCGCTCCCCGGGGCGGCCCGGCCGATCGCGCCCGCGCCGCCCGCCCCGCCCGGCGAGGTGATCACCGCCGGGCCGGAGGACCACCTGGTCCGCGACTGCGTCGCCGCGCTGACCGGGACCGCGCCGCGACCGGCGACCCGCGCGGGCCGGTCGTTGCAGCTCGACGTGGCCGGTGACCGGACCGAGGTGCTGCACCGCATCCGGGGCTGGCGGCGGCTGGCGGCGGCGGTGGAGTCCGACCCGGTGCTGCGGATGCACTGCGCGACGCAGCCGACCCCGGCCGCGGTGGTCGACGCGGGCAGCGGAACGGCCGCGCTGGCCCGCGTCCCCGACCCCGCACCCGCGCATCCCGCGCATCCCGGCGGCACCGTGGTCGCCCCGCTCGCCGCGCTGCTCGGCGGGCCGGGGGAGCCGCCGAAGCTGCTGCGCACGGTCGTCGGCAACCGCTTCGAGCGGCACGAGGACGGCCTGGACCACTTCCTGGAGCACTTCGTCCGGCCGCTGCTGCGCACCTTCCGGCTCGCCCTGGACGGCCACCGGCTCGGGCTGTTCTCGCTGGACGCCGCCGGGGTCGGCTTCGAGCTGTCCCCGGAGCTGGAGGCCACCGGCCGGGTGGTGGTCACCGACTGCGCGCGGGTGTCGGAGCGGCCCACCGAGGCCGAGGTCGCCGCCGGGGTGCAGGCGCTGGTCGGCACCCTGGACCGGCTCAGCGAGGGGTTCGGCCGGACCGGACCCGGCTACCGGTCGGTGCGCCGGGCGGTGGACCGGGTGATCGGCGAGGAGCTGCGCTACCTCGCCCCGCGCACCGCGGAACTGCTCGGCGGCCGGCATCCGCTGCGGTGCTTCGTGCACTCGGTGCCGGAGGAGCAGCACGCGGTGCTCACCGACGTGCTCGGCCGGGTGCAGGAGCGGACCCGGCGGCGGCGGTGGGATCCCGGGCTGCCGCAGCCCGCCGTGGTCATCGACGTCGACCTGTGCGCGCTGCTGCCGTTGCAGCGCATCCTCGACGCGGTGCGCTCGGTGTCCGGCCCGCGCCCCGGTGCGCCGGAGGGCATCCCGGAGTTCTCCGGACCCGGCGCGCTGCCGGTGCTGCCCACCCACGCGGTGTCCACCTGGCGGCACTTCGTGGACCGCTGCGGGCTGCGCGGCCGGTACCCGGAGGTGGACTGGCACCAAGTGCGCTCCGAGTTCCTGCGCGCCTTCCTGTCCCGGCCGCAGGATCGGTTGCGCGGCGACGGCGTCAACGCCGGGTTGGCCCGGTTCGTGTGGGACGTGCAGGACGCGGGCGGCCGGGTGGTGTTCTGCACCGGCAGGCGGGAGCGCTACCGGGAGCACACCGAGGACGTGCTGCGCGCCGCCGGGGTGCCCGCCGCGACGCTGCTGTTCCTGCCCGACGACCGCACCCGCCCGCGCTGCGAGCTCACCGTCGAGCGGTTGCGCGACCTCGGACCGGTCGACGTGGTGGCGGTGTTCGACGACCTGGTGGCCAACCGGCTCGCGGTGGCCAAGGAGTTCACCGGCGCGCTGCCGGTGGCCGTCGCCGCGCCCGGACTGGCCACCGAGCACCCGCCGGAGGAACCCGCGGTGGACACCGACGCGGTGATCGCGACCTTCGAGACCAGCCCCCGGCCGCGGTCGGGACCGCGCCTGTCGCACACGCACTCCCTGGAGGAGTTGCAGGTCGGCGCGCTGCGGCAGAACCGGCTCGCGCGGCGCTGGGCGGTGCACCTGAGCGAGTCGGAGTCGCTGTCCATCGTCGGGTCGATCCTGGCCGACGGGGACCGCGCCGCGGCCCGGGTCGCCCGCGGCGCCGCCGCCAAGTTCGGCCTGGACCGGTGCCGCGCGCTGCCCGACCGCCGGGACCGGGTGGTCCGGGCGCTGCACCACGTGCTCACCCGCAAGCAGTTCATCAAGGGCGCCCGGGCGCACTACCCCGTCGAGGACCTGCGCCGGGACGTCGAGCCGTTCCTCCGGCAGGACCGGCCGATCGACGTGGTGCTGCTGGGCTTCCCGGTCAAGCAGTGCCTGAACCGGCTCAAGGCCGCCGGGCCGCTGCCCGACCTGGCCGAGCTCGGCGGCCTGGCCCGGCTGCGCGAGCTGCAGCGGGCGGTCAGCGCGATCCACCCGCCGGGGCTGCACTTCAACATCCTCAGCGACGGGCGGCACTTCCGGAGCCGCCCGCCCGCCATCACCGAGGCGTACCGGCGCAAGCTGCGCGAGTACGTCGAGCTGGTGGGCATCGCCGACTGCACCACGGTGGAGGAGATCGACGAGGTCGCCGGGCAGCGGCTCGGGCCGGACCTGCACGCGGTGCGCGCGGCGCGGATCAGCCGCTACCGGGCGCTGCTCGCGGATTCGCTGCGGGACTTCGACATCACCGACGAGCCGTTGCGCACCCTGGAGCGGGTGCACGAGCGCACCGCGGGCATCACCGGCCTGCGCCCGCACATCGTCGGGCTGTTCCGCGAGATGCTGATGTCGCTGATCTACTCGGTGCCGGTGGGCGAGCCGCCCGGCGGTGACCGGCTGGCCTGGTCGGCGGCGGTCTACGCCGACATCTACAACACCACCGATCGCGGGGTGCCCGCCGCGGTGCGCGCCGAGCGGTCGGCGGTGCTGCGCCGGGCGTGGCGCACCGCGATCCGCTACCTGGCGACGTTGCAGGTCGACGAGGACCTCGGCTACGAGCGGATGTTCGGGCACCGGGTCCGGCTCACCGTCACCGCGTCGCGCCCGGGATGCCTCGGCTTCACCTACCTCGGCGGGTCCGGGCTGCTGCCGTGGCAGGGCACCGGGGTGGTCGACGGCCGGGGCCAGGTGGCGGTGGACTTCGCCATCTCGACGCTGGACCAGGGGTTCGTGCCGGTGTACTCGCCGCTGCTCGGACCCCGCCAGCCCTGGCTCATGGTCCCGGCCGACCGCACCGAACTCCCCGAGCCGGGCCACCAACCGGTACCGGCCCAGCGGGGCGCGGAACCCCCACCGGCGGTGTCCGGGGGCGTGCGCCTGGACCCGGACTTCGCCGCCAGGATCCGCCTCCGCCGCCGCTGAGACGCGTTGACCCGGATGTGAACTGAGTGAGGGGCACCCTTGCCCGAGTATCTGGGACAAGGGTGCCCCTCACCTGCTGGCGGAACCCGCGGCGGCGCGGGCGCGGGGCAGGGGTGGATGAAGCGGAAGGCACTGGTGGCCCGTGTCGGGGGGACGAGCCACCAGTGCCTTCCCACCTCCGGGCCGTCCGGGGAAACGGCAGCCGGAGAGGTGGAGTCCGCGGACCAGCACCGGTCGGGGGGAGGGGAGTGCGTCAGCACCGGCCCGCGGAAATCTGGACCCCTGTGGAGTTTTTCAGCGGCGGTCGGCGAACGCGGTGCCGAGGTCGGGGGCGCACGGCTGGTGCGTCGCCGACCGCCGCCAGGCGGGCCCGGGAACCGGTCGGGGAGGGGGTGGTGCTTTCCGGTCCCGGGTCCGCCGGTCTACGGCACCTGCGCCGCCGGTCGCGCGTCGGGCGCGGGTCGCAGGTGCCGGGCGGGACGGGGGGCCAGGCCACCGCTCACCAGGTGCTCGTAGGCCGAGCGCCACACCGAGCACGGTGCTTTCTGGGGGCGCCAGCGGCTCGAGCACTCCGGGCAGTTGCCCTTGTCGTCGGCGTCGTGAGCGGCCAGCAGCGTCCGCCACCCCTCCGTGAGCCGGGGGAGTTCGGAGCGCGCCACGGAGAGCAGGGAAGGGGCGTCCGCGCGGTCGGCCAGTTCGGACAGCAAGTCCAGCCGCTCCCACACCGCGCGCCGCAGCACCTGACCCAGTATCTCGTCCACCGAAGCGTCACCGTCACTTTCTCGCCTGAGAAGCGGCATCCCGCAGCGCCGTGCTCACCCGGACCGTTCCGGTGCGGGTCAGCGCCGAGGAATTGCCGGGCGGTCCGACGAGGACCACCCTGTCCCGGTTGACCAGCACGGTCAGGAAGCGGCGGGAACCCGTCACGTCGCGGCAGTCGACGCGCCACCAGCGGCGGCGGTCGGCGGGCGCCGGAGCGGACTCGGCCGGACGGCCCATCCCCTCCTGCTCCTGCCGCGACGTGGTGTCCACCGGTTCCGCCTTTCCCCGTCCGTGCTCGGTTGCTTGCTGATGACTAGATTGGAGTGCGTCGGCCACCGCGGCTAGCGGGTAGGCGACGACCGGGCCGACGGCGACGACGAACGGTCGGCGGACTTCGGCCCTGCCGATCACCTCTACCGAAACGCACTTCACCGCATTGACGGAGTGCCCTTACTCTGCGACCAACGCCCGTGCAGAGCGTCAGGGGGTCTAAATGAACATCATCGGTTCGAGCGGCTCGCCCGTTACTCCCGATACCTGGAACGAACGGGAGATGCGGGACGCGTTGGCGCGGCGCGATGTCAGCGAGATCTACAAGCAGCTCCGCAGGCACGGGGTCTCGCAGCGGCAGATCGCGGCGTCGACGGGGCAGTCGCAGTCCGAGGTGTCCGAGATCCTCAAGGGTCGGCAGGTCATGGCCTACGACGTGCTGGCGCGCATCGCTGACGGGCTGGGTATCCCGAGGGGGTTCATGGGCCTCGCCTACGACGGGGCCACGGCGGTCCGGGTCGGCTCGGCGAAGAACCCCGAGGCTGAGGAGGACGAGTCGGTGAAACGCCGAAACTTTCTGTCCCACGCCGCGACCGTGACGATGGGCGCGGCGGTGCTCGGTGTGGAGGCGAGCGCGTGGAACCCCGCCAGCGCGCAAACGCCGGCACCGACCCGGATCGGCATGACCGACGTGCAGCAGATCCAGGCCGCCACCAAAGCGCTGCGCGACCTGGACTACCGCTACGGCGGCGGGACCTGCCGCGACGCGGTGGTCGCGCAGCTGTCCTGGGCGCAGCAGCTCCTCGACGCCAGCGCCACCGAGCAGGTGCGCAGGCACCTGTTCGTCGCGCTGGCCGACATGCACAGCCTGGCGGGGTGGACGTCCTTCGACACCGGGCTGCTCGACCCGGCGCGCGGCCACTTCGGCAAGGCCCTGGAGTTCGCCAAGCAGGCCGGCGACGAGGGCCTGGTGGCCTGCGTGCTCTACCGGATGGGTCGGGTCTACCTGCACTACCAGGAGCCCAACGAGGCGCTGAAGCTGTTCCAGCTCGGCCAGGTCGCCGCCCAGGAGTCCGGCTGCGCGCTGACCGTCGCGGTGCTCAGCGCCAACCAGGCGTGGGCCTACGGGATGCTCAACCGGCCGGACCAGGTGCAGCAGATGCTCGGCCGCACCAAGGACGAGTTCGCCCGGCACGACGGCCGCGAGGCCCCGGACTGGGTGCGCTTCTTCGACGCCAACGACCTGCACTGCATGATCGGTTCGGCGCAGGACGCGCTGGCGGTGTACTCGCCGGAGAAGCACGCGCCGCTGGCGGTGGCCGCGACGATGAAGGCCAACGCCTCCTACGGGCCGAGCATGCAGCGCTCGCACGTGTTCGGGCTGAGCATGCAGGCGACGAACCACATCCGCTCCGGTGACCTGCAGGAGGGCATCCGGACCGGCCGCAAGGCGCTGCAGCTCGCCGAGCGGGTCAAGTCGCAGCGGATCGTGGACCGGATGCGCCCGCTGCAGCTCGAAGCGGCCCGGCACCGGATGAACCCCGACGCCCGCGAGCTGGTCGAGGACGTCCGGTTGTTCCGCGACGCCTGATCCGGACGTCCTCGCGCACGACCCCCGCCGCGGCGGGTTCTTCCCGGTTGGAGCACATGGTTTCGCAAGTCCGCTCGGGCACCGGCGAGCGGTCGTCCCGTTCCGCGCCCGCGGGGCGCTACAGCGGCCCGAAGCTGGCGATGGCGCTGGCCGACGTCTGCGCGGCGGCCGGTCTCGATCCCCGCGGCGCCCGGCTGCTGCGCTTCGTCAACAACGCGGTCTTCCGGCTGCGCGAGCACCCCGTGGTGGTGCGCATCGTGCTGGCGCCGTCGCTGGCGCACCGCGCCGGGCACGTGGTCGCGGCGGCGCGCTGGCTGGCCGAGCACGACGTCCCGGCGGTGCGGCTGCTGCCCGGCGTGGAGCAGCCGGTGCGGGTCGGCGAGCACGTCGCGACGTTGTGGGAGGCGGTCCCGGAGGTCGGGGCGGCGACCGCCGAGCACCTCGGCGGGCTGCTGCGCCGGTTGCACGAGTTGCCCGCGCCCGCGGTGCTGCCCTGGTGGCAGCCGTTGCGCGACGTGCGGCGCAAGTTCGCCGACGCCGAGGAGCTCGACCCCGGGGACCGGCGCTTCCTGGAGCGGCACTGCGCCGACGTGGAGCACCGCCTGGAGGAGATGAGCCTGTCGCTGCCGTGGACGGTGGTGCACGGCGACGCGCACCTGGGCAACGTGATCGCCGGGCCGGACGGGCCGGTGCTGTGCGACCTGGACTCGATGTGCGTCGGCCCGCCGGAGTGGGACCTGACGCCGCTGGCGGTCGGCAGGCTGCGGATGGGGCACCCGGCGGAGCGCTACGAGCGGTTCGCCGCCGCCTACGGTCGCGATGTCACCACGTGGCCCGGGTTCCCGGTGCTGCGCGACTTGCGGGAGCTCAAGATCGCGGTGAGCGCGCTGCCGATCCTGCGGAGCAACCCGGGCGTCCGGGAGCAGTTGCGGCACCGGCTGCGGGCGATCCGGGAGCGGGACTTCGACACCCAGTGGGCCCCGTACGGTTAGTGCTCATGCGTCCGAATGCGCTAGGCCGTTCGGGGGAAAAACTCCTGGCTTGTGCGGGCATTCGGTGATGGATGGTGACGAAAGCCGCGCCGAGCGGGTAAACCATACGAGCGAACGGGCTGCACCTCGGCGCGAACGGGTTACCCATGAACTTCTTCAAGTCGTTCCCCCTCCGGCGTCGCCGCGCGCTGCGCTCCGCGCGGGTCCTGGACGAGGTGGTGGACGCGCAGCTCGCGCTGCTGCCCGAACTCCCGGACGACCTGCGGGAACGCGCCGCCGACCGGCTCGCCGAACTCGTCGGGCTGAGCCAGGCGTACCGGCACTTCAGCCAGGGCTGGATCACCCGCCGGGAGCTGGAGACCCGGGGCCGCGCCGCGCTCCGGCGCCTCGAAGGCGATCCGTTCCACCCGGATGGAGCAACTCACCGAATCTGAGCTACCGCTCACCGAGATCCGGGTTGTTCCGCCCAGCGGGAGCCCGGACGGCGATCTTCGGCCCGGCGGTCCCCCTGCCGGGGTGATCGCCCGTCCGCCCACGTGCTCGTCCCGTGCACGGCGGCGGCGGCCGTGCACGGGACTGCGGTCTCAGGTCTGCGGTCTGCGGCTCAGGACGAGTCGAGGGCGTCGCGCAGGCCGGCGAGCCAGTCGAGGTGCCCGCGGATCGCGACCCGGCCCTCCTTGGTCAGCCGGAACCAGGTCCGCGGCCGACGGCCCACCGAGCCCTTGCGCACTTCGAGGTAGCCGGCTTCCTCCAGCGTGCGGCTGTGCTTGGAGACCGCGGAGTCGCTCGCGCCGAGCATGTCGCGGGCCGTGGCGAAGTCGACCCACTTCGCGCCCTGCAGCAGCGCGCACAGCGCCAGCCGGGGTCCGGTCTCGAAGATCGGGTTCCGCCCCGCGCCCTCGTCCGGCGTCCGGTCCGGTCCGGGATCGTGGCCGGTCACGGCTTGACCTTGCCCGATTCGATGTCCCGGCGCATCGCCGAGCGGGTCTTGATCTGGATGACGAGCACGGCGATCGCCAGGACCGGGTACACCACGAACGCGACCTGCCGCTGCCCGTTCTCGACCAGCGCGAAGAGGCTGCCGAACCCGATCACCGCGATCGCGATTCCGGCCAGCCAGATCAGTCGGGCGCTGGGGTAGGAGTAGATCCGCTTGGGGAGGTAGACCCCGGAGCGGCGGCGCCGGGACCAGGAGTGGACGGCCGAGGCGAGCACCACCGCCACCAGCCCCCACTGGAGGTACTGCGAACCGCCCCCGTCCAGCCAGGAGAACCAGATCGGGAGGCCGGCCACGAGCGCCAGGAGGACGCCGTTGACCACCCAGTAGGAGGTGGAGAACTCGGCGTGGGCCGCGAGGCGGCGGCGTGCGTCGGCAACTTGGTCGAGCTCGGACTTCTCGGACATCGGAGGCTCCCTCTCGCATGTACTTGCAATATGGAAAGCGTAACCGACTTGGGAAGTAGATGCCACACCACCCGGGAAGTCGCCGACCACGCACGTCATCAACGCTGGTCGGGGCGCGGACGCGGGGTGGCGCGAGGACAGGTGCCGACCGCCCGGCGTGGGGTTCCGCCCGCTCGGCGGGGGACGTGCTGGACGAAAAAGTGCCCCCCACCTGGCGGGAACCAGGTGAGGGGCACCCTCACTCAACTCGGGCCGGGCCCGAACGTCACTTCTTCGGTTTGCCCAGGCGCAGGGCCAGCACCATCCCGAGGACCACGAGCACCGCGGCGCCCGCGATCCACGGCCAGACCGGCATCCCGCCGGTGCCCTCCTCCTGGGACGCGGCCTCCGGCGGCGGCGCCGGGGTGCCCGAGCCGGCCTGGGCCACGCTGAACGTGACCTTGCCGGACACCGGGTGGCCGTCGTTGGACAGCACGCGGTAGCCGATCACGTACTCCCCGGCCGGACCGAGCTCGCGGACCGGCGCGACGACCGAGTTGCCCTCGATCCGCACCTGCCCGTCGGTCCAGTAGGTCTCGCCGGGGCCGACCACGGTCACGGTGTTGTAGTCCTCACCCGCGCGGACCGGCTGGTCGAAGGTGAGCACCACCTCCCGGGGCCCGGTCTCCAGCCGCGCCCCTTCGGCCGGGTCGCTGCCGACCAGCACGTTGTGCGCCAACGCCGGACCCGCCCCGCCGAGCAGGGCGGCGACCGCGAGGGCCGTCACCACCAGCGCGCGCCTCATGAGCGCCTGCTCCGCAGCAGCGCGCCGGCGCCCACGCCGAGCCCGAGCGCGCCGACGACCAGGCCGGCCCCGCCCAGCCACCGGGCGGTGTCGTCCGAGCCGCCGCCCGCCGCCGCGGCGCCGTCCTCCTGGTGGGAGCCGCCGCCGTGCGAGTGGCCGTCCTCGGACTCGACCAGGGTCAGCGTCGGCGCCGGGTGCTCCGGTTCGGAGCCGTCCGGGGCCGGCGGCTGGTCCCAGCGGACCACCTCACCGCTGTCGTAGGTCTGCGCGGTGGGCAGCACCAGCGTGTCGGTGTCGGTGGGCATCGTGCCGAGGCTGGCCTCGAACTCCTGGTACTCCCCGGGGTCGATCCGGGTGCCGGGCCGGGCGGTCCAGGTGATGGAACGCACGGCCTCGGTGACCTCGGCCCCGGCGACCTGCACCGGCCGGTCCAGGGTGACCTTCTCCACGGAGGCGGTCCAGCCCGGCAGCGGCTTGGTCCGCACCGAGCTCAGCGGGGTGTCGGTCGGCAGGGTGACCTGGATCGCCACGGTGCCCGCGTCCGGGCGCTCGTTGGGCACCCGGAACGCGAGGGTGGCGTGGCCGCCCTTCGGGGCCTCCCCGGGTTGGGCGCTGACGTGGGCGGACGCGGTGCCCGCGCCGGCGAAGGCGAGCAGCGCGCTGATCGCTCCGGCGGCGGCGAACCGCGCGCCGAGAGACTTCTCGGACAAGATTGTTCTCCCGTTCTGGTATCGCGCGCGAATAGTGGCGCGAATGCGAATTGACAACGATCAGGTGTCGGATGGCACCGAATCGTGATCGAAAACGGGAGTTCCGGGCGGGCCGCGAAGTCCGTGAATGCGCTGTCCGATCAACTCCGCCAGAACGCGCACGACGGGCGCCGGAATCATGATCGGGCACACGTCGGCGACTACGGGGAGTGGCGACGGTCGGCGCGGCAGGAGGCGTCCGAGCAACGAGGCGGCCACGAACAGCGCGCGCTCCGCGTGGGCCATCACGAGGGCCGTGCCGACCGCGACGGCGGCGTGCCCGGCGGTCATCTCCCAGGGCGAGAACGGCATCGGAGCGACCCCGCTGCCGTGCTGGTGAGTGCCCACGAGCTGGAGAAATGCGTGAAGTGCCCCCTGGCTCACGGCCAGGGCCCCTAGAATGCTCCACGACCCGCGCTTGCGACCAGCGAGCGCCGCACCGGCACCGGCGATGAGGGAGATGATCACTGCGGTGCTGCCCGGACCAGGCAACGCGCCGCCCGCGGCGGCATGCGCCGCTACGGACAGTGATGCCGATGTGATGGCCAGCACAGCACCGCGCAGGACCCGCACAAGGCCCTGCGCAGGAGCCACGTAGACCACCACGACGGTCAAGTCTAGATGTCGGTTCGGCCACGTCGAACGCTGGTGAGCTTGCCTTGTTCACCCGTTTGGGTCACGGTTTATAGGTTGCAGACGGTCGGGATCAATCCCTGCACACGTGCACGAGCACACGGTTCCGAATCGTCGTGACTGACGACGGAGAGGAGGGGGCGTCGGTTTTCGACGCCGTAACCTGTGTCGAGCGAACCTGAACACAGCGGTACCGCCACGGCGGCACCCACGGAATTACCCGGAAAACCCGATTACACCGGTGGTAGGCCCCGAACCGACTGGGTCGTGTTCGGCGTCACCGCGGCCATCATGTTCGTCCTGGTCGGCTGGGGCGTGGCGAGCACCGAGACGCTGAGCAGCGTGTCGAAGGCCGCGCTGGACTGGCTGATCCTGAACACCGGTTGGGGCTTCGTGCTGGCCGCCACCGGATTCGTGTTCTTCGCCCTGTTCCTGGCCTTCAGCAAGTACGGCCGGATCCCGCTGGGCAACGACGGCGAGAAGCCGGAGTTCCGGACGGTCTCGTGGATCGCCATGATGTTCAGCGCCGGGATGGGCATCGGTCTGATGTTCTTCGGCGTCAGCGAGCCGCTGAGCCACTTCGTCTCGCCGCCGCCGGGCACCGTGCCCGGCGAGACCGACGAGGCCATCCGGACGGCGATGGCGACCTCGCTGTTCCACTGGACCCTGCACCCGTGGGCGATCTACGCGGTGGCGGGCCTGGCGATCGCCTACAGCAGCTTCCGCCGCGGGCGCAGCCAGCTCATCAGCAGCGTGTTCCGCCCGCTCATCGGCAAGCGCAACGCCGAGGGCCCGATCGGCAGGCTGATCGACATCCTGGCGCTGTTCGCCACCCTGTTCGGGTCGGCGGCGTCGCTGGGCATCGGCACCCTGCAGATCCGCAGCGGCATGGAGGCCGCGGGCTGGCTGGACCCGGACAGCGCCTCGACCACGGTCCTGGTGCTGATCATCGCGGTGCTGACGGTCTGCTTCATCGCCTCCGCGGTGTCCGGCGTGGCCAAGGGCATCCAGTGGCTGTCCAACATCAACATGGTGCTCGCCGCGGTGCTGGCGATCTTCGTGTTCGTGGTCGGCCCGACCATCCTGATCCTGAACCTGCTGCCGACCTCGCTGGGCACCTACCTGAGCGACTTCGGCGAGATGGCGTCGCGGTCGGGTGCCACCGGCGGCGACCCCATGCACGAGTGGCTGGCCGGCTGGACGGTCTTCTACTGGGCGTGGTGGATCTCCTGGACGCCGTTCGTGGCGATGTTCATCGCCCGGATCAGCCGGGGCCGCACCATCCGCCAGTTCATCAGCGGCGTGCTGCTGGTGCCCAGCGCGGTGAGCCTGGTGTGGTTCGCGATCTTCGGCGGCGCCGGGATCGACAGCCAGCAGGCGGGCAACAACGTCTACGGCGACGGCACGCCCGAGGCGCAGACCTTCGCGGTGCTGGAGCACCTGCCGCTGACCCTGGTCACCTCGGTGATCGTGATGATCCTGGTGGCGATCTTCTTCGTCTCCGGTGCCGACGCCGCCTCGGTGGTGATGGGCACGCTGTCCCAGCGCGGTTCCATCGAGCCGAGCAAGTGGGTGGTCATCTTCTGGGGTGCCGCCACCGGTGCCGTCGCGGCGATCATGCTGGTCGTCGGAGGCGGCGAGGACGAAGCGCTGTCCGGCATCCAGAACCTGACGTTCATCGGTGCGCTGCCGTTCGCGGTGATCATGGTGCTGATGTGCGTCGCGTTGATGAAGGACCTGCGCAGCGACGACATCACGCTGCGCGACGCCAAGGGCGCCGAGGTCCTGGAGCAGGCGGTCATCATCGGCGAGGAGGAGCACGAGGGCGAGTTCCAGCTCGTCACCACTCCCGCCGAGCCCAACGGGGACGAGAACGGTTCCGCGAGCAGCGGTTCCGGCGACCCCGACGACCTCGGTGACGAGGACGAGGGCAAGGGCAGGACCGAGGAAGCGGGTAAGGCGTGAGTTTCCTCGATTACGTCGGTTCGCGTTGGCAGCAGCTGCTGGTCGACGCGTACCAGCACGCCAGCATGGTGGTGCAGTGCATCGTGCTGGCGACGATCGTCGGCGTCCTCGTCGGGGTTGCGGTCTACCGCAGCCCCGCCGGGGCGGCGATCGCCACCGCGCTGTCCAGCGCGGTCCTCACGGTTCCGTCCTTCGCCCTGTTCGGCCTGCTCATCCCCGTGCTGGGGCTGGGCGTGGCGCCGTCGGTGCTGACGCTGGTGCTGTACGCGCTGCTGCCGATCGTGCGCAACACGATCGTCGGGCTCTCCACGGTCGACCGGCCGATCGTCGACGCCGCCCGGGGCATCGGGATGAGCCGCTTCTCGGTGCTCACCAAGGTCGAGCTGCGGCTGGCCTGGCCCCCGATCCTCGCGGGCATGCGGGTGAGCACCCAGATGCTGATGGGCATCGCGGCCATCGCCGCGTACGCCAAGGGGCCCGGGCTGGGCAACAGCATCTTCAGCGGACTGTCCCAACTCGGCGGCGCCAACGCGTTGAACATGGCGCTCGCGGGCACCATCGGCGTGATCGTCCTCGCCCTGGTGCTGGACGCCGTCTTCGTGCTGATCGGACGGCTGACCACTTCGAGGGGAATTCGTGGCTGACAACAACAACCCCGGTACGACCGGCGGGCACGGTGTGGAGATCCACCTGGAAGAGGTCTCCAAGCGGTACCCGGGGCAGCAGGCCCCCGCGGTGGAGTCGGTGACCATGACCATCCCCGCCGGCGAGACGGTGGTGCTGGTCGGGCCTTCGGGCAGCGGCAAGACCACCACCATGCGCATGATCAACCGGTTGATCGAGCCGACCTCCGGCAAGATCAGCATCGCGGGCGAGGACGTGCTCGCGCTGGATCCGGACAAGCTGCGCCGCGAGATCGGCTACTCGATCCAGCAGGCCGGGCTGTTCCCGCACATGACCGTGGGCGAGAACGTCGGGATGGTCCCGGGGCTGGTCGGCTGGAGCAAGCAGCGGATCGCGGAGCGGGTCGAGGAGATGCTCGACCTGGTCGGGCTGGACCCGGCGGAGTACACCAAGCGGTTCCCGCGGCAGCTCTCCGGCGGTCAGCAGCAGCGCGTCGGGGTGGCCCGCGCGCTGGCGGCGAACCCGCCGGTGCTGCTGATGGACGAGCCGTTCGGCGCGGTCGACCCGATCACCCGCGGCGTGCTCCAGGACGAGCTGATGCGGCTGCAGGCCGACCTCGGCAAGACCATCGTGTTCGTCACGCACGACTTCGACGAGGCCGTCAAGCTGGGCGACCGGATCGCGGTGCTCGGCGAGCGGTCGAAGATCCTGCAGTACGACACGCCCGAGGCGATCCTGACCAACCCGGCCGACGACACCGTCGCGGGCTTCGTCGGCGCCGGTGCCGCGCTCAAGCAGCTCACCCTGCGCCGGGTCCGCGACATCGACGTCACCGAGGTGCCGACCGCGAAGGTCGACGAGGCGCCCTCGGCGCTGGCCGAGCGGCTCGGCTCCCGGCGCGGCGCGATCGGCCTGGTGCTCGACCGCCGCAACCGGCCGCTGCGCTGGGCCACCGCGCGGGAGGCCGGCGCGGTGGCGGCGCTGGAGCGGGCCGGACGTCCGGTGGAGGACAGCGTCTCGCTGGCCTCCACGTTGCAGGACGCCCTGGAGGCGATCCTCACCGACGACGACGGCGTCGCGGTGGTCACCGGCAAGCGCGGCGAGTACGCCGGCGTGGTCGACATCGACACGGTGATGAACGCGATCAAGGCGTTGCGCGAGGAGAACGCCGAACCGGACGAGGCCGCCGTCGCCGGAGCGGGCTCATGACCGCTCAGCTCACCGCCGACTCGGGCCTGTCCCGCGCGGACCGGTTGCGGCTGCTGGCCCAGCCGGTCGCGGTGCTGGTCCTGGTGCTGGGCGTGCTGGCGTGGGCGTTCGCCAACAACGACGACGACGTCACCGCCCGCAGCATCAACGGGCCGACGATCCTGAACCTCACCTGGCAGCACTTCCTGATGAGCCTCGCGGTCGCGCTGATCGTGGTGCTCCTCGCGGTGCCGCTCGGGGTGCTGCTCAGCCGGTCCTGGGCGCGGCTGGCCGCGCCGCTGGTGATCGGCCTGGCCAACATCGGCCAGGCGGCCCCGTCGGTGGGCCTGCTGGTGCTGTTCTTCCTGTTCACCGGCGGGAGCACCGGCTTCTGGATCGCGGTGCTGCCGATCGCGCTGTACGCGCTGCTGCCGGTGCTGCGCAACACCATCGTCGGGTTGCAGCAGGTGGACTCGTCGCTGATCGACGCGGGCCGGGGCATCGGGATGTCGGCGGGCAAGGTGCTGCTGCGCATCGAGCTCCCGCTGGCCATCCCGTACATCCTGGCCGGGCTGCGCACCGCGCTGGTGCTCGCGGTCGGGACCGCGACGCTGGCGCTGTTCGTCGGCGCGGGCGGGCTCGGCGAGCTGATCGACACCGGGTACAAGCTGAACAACTGGACCGTGATGGTCGTCGGCTCCGTGCTGGCGATGGCGCTGGCGCTGCTGGTCGACTGGCTGGGCGCGCTGGCCGAGACCTACCTGTCGCCGAGGGGGCTGCGATGAAACTGCGAACCCGACGAGGTGCGATCAAGCTGGCGTCGCTGGCGATGGCCGGTGCGCTGGTGACCTCCGGCTGCGGGTTGTCGTCCGGTTCGGCGATCCCGCTCCAGGTCGAGCCCGGTTCGATCCGGCCGGTGCCGGAGCTGGAGGGCGTCACGCTGACGGTGGGCTCCAAGGCGTTCACCGAACAGCTCGTGCTCGGCTACATCGCCGAGTTCGCGCTGGACGCGGCGGGCGCCAACGTGCGCGACCTGACCAACATCGTCGGCTCGTCCAGCGCGCGGCACGCCCTCAAGAGCGACCAGATCGACCTGCTCTGGGAGTACATCGGGACGTCCTGGGTCAGCTACAACGGCCAGACCGAGGTGATCCCGGACGCGGAGCGGGCGTACCAGGCCGTCAAGAAGATGGACCTGGAACGGCACGACGTGGCGTGGACGGCGCTGGCCTACGGCGTCGACAACACCTACGCGTTCGCGGTGAACCAGGAGAACGCGGAGAAGTACGGGCTGGAGACGGTCTCCGACATGGCCGAGCTCGTGCGGGAGAACCCGGAGGCCGGGTCCTTCTGCCTCGACACCGAGTTCGCCAACCGCAACGACGGGATGCCCGGCGTCGAGCAGGAGTACGGCTTCAAGGCCGACCCGTCGAAGATCCGCATCCTGATGGAGGGCCCGATCTACCAGGCCACCGCCAACGGGACCTGCGTCTTCGGCGAGGTGTTCACCACCGACGGCCGGATCAAGGCGCTGGACCTCAAGGTGCTGGAGGACGACCGGCAGTTCTTCCCGCGCTACAACGCCGGGATCAACACCCGCGCCGAGATCCTGGAGCGCTACCCGCAGATCACGGAGGTGTTCGAGCCCGTCTCGGCGGCGCTGAACAACGAGGAGCTCAAGGAGCTCAACGCCGAGGTGGACGTGGAGGGCCGCGACCCGGCCGACGTCGCCCGCGACTGGATGGTGGAGAAGGGCTTCGTCACGCTCCCCGACTCCCCCCAGAACCAGAGCGGCTGACCCACCCCGACGAGAGCGCCCGCCCGGCCACCGGGCGGGCGCTCTCGTCGCATCGAGGACGGGTCCCGGCGCCCCTACAATGCGCGGGTTGCAGCAGGGGAGCTGGGAGGGCGCGACGATGGGACGTTCGTGGAACGACGTCAAGCAGGCCAAGGCCGACATCGACCGGCGCAACGGCCGGGACCTCGAGTCCGCGGCGGAGCTGGCCGAACGCCGGACCCGGGCCTACGTCCTCGCTGACCGACTGGCCGAACTGCACGAGCACGAAGGGCGCACGCCGGAGCGCTCCTTCCCGCCCGGGTGACTCTTGCTGAGTGAGGGGCACCCTTGTCCAAGTAATTTGGGCAAGGGTGCCCCTCACTCATGTCCCTTTCGGGTGAGGCGCGGCGGATGCGCCGTTCCCTGGGGTGGCTCAGGTGTCGTAGCGGCCGGTCTTGATCGCGGTCAGGAAGCTGGTCCACTGGGCGCCGGTGGTGGTGAAGTACCCGGTGGCGCGGTCCTTGGTGTCGCGGACGGCGGCGCCCTCGCCGACGCGGCCGACCTCGACGCAGTTGGTCTGCTGCGACGAACGGGTCGACTTGCGCCATCCAACGGGCTGAATGCTCATCGTGTTCCCTTCTCCAACTCCTTGACGCGATCGGCGATGACGCCTGCCGACTCGTCCGGTGCCATCGCCAGTCGCGTGAGGTTAGCGACGGCGTCGCTGTACACCCTGACATCTCCGGGTGCGTACAAGAACGCCGATGAGCTCAGATGCTCGAGGTGCACGATGGACGGTTCCTTGCGGAAATCGAAGAGCATGAACGGTCCGGCATGGGCCGGATGCCAGGACGTCGCCCCGCCCGCGAGTACGTGCACCGTGATGTTCGGCTGGTCCGCGACATCGAGGATGTGCCGGAGCTGGTCCGCCATGACGGCGGCACCACCGGGTGACTCTTGCTGAGTGAGGGGCACCCTGTACCAAGTCACGTGGTACAGGGTGCCCCTCACTCATGTCCCTTTCGGGTGAGGCGCGGCGGGTGCGCGGCTCCTCCGGGGTGGTTCAGGTGTCGTAGCGGCCGGTCTTGATCGCGGTCAGGAAGCCGGACCACGTTGATCGGCTGAAGGCCAGCGTGCCGTAGCCCCGGTCCTTGGTGTCTCGGACGCCGGCGAAATTCTGCGCGATACCCACTTCGACGCAGGCGCCGTTGTTTCCGTTGCTTCGACTGGACTTGCGCCATGCAGCGCGGGACAGGTCCGGAGTGTTCATCGTCCGTCCCCTTCGTGTCGATTCACAGTGATTCGGCCGCGGATTCGATCATCGACCGTGAGCTGACGTGGCTCAGGGCGACACGATCGAGTTCGCTGAGTATGAGGTTATAGCGGTCGATGTCGCCAGGATCTTCCTGGTAGACCGCTCCACGGTCGTTCTCCACGTAGGCGAAGGCTGGTTCGGGTTCATCCGGGAACCGCATCATGATGAAGGACGCAGACATGGCGGCGTGGGCTCCTGCGGAGAACGGCACGATCCGAAGCTCGATGTGATCGGCCGTACCGGCCGCAACGAGATGTTCCAGCTGCTCGCGCATGACCTCTGCGCCGCCCACGGTGCGGCGGATCACGGCTTCGTTCAGGTAGAAGCGCAGTTGAGGCGGTTCTCCTTCGTCGAGCCGTTCTTGCCGTTCCCGACGCAGGCTCACGGACCGATTGACTTCCGCATCACTGGCGTTCGGGCGTGAGGCCCGTGTGATCGCTGCTACGTAAGCAGGCGTTTGGAGCAGTCCTGGGACGTACTCGGCTTGGTAGTCCCAGATGGCGGCTGCATCAGCTTCGTGCCCTACGAATCGCCGGAACGACTCCGGCACGGTATCGCGGTACGCGACCCACCATCCGCGTTGGTTCGCTTCCTTTGCCAGGCGGAGGAGGTTGTCCAGCGTGCCCGCGTCGACGTCGTAGAGCTGGCACAACAAGCGAACGTGAGGCGCCTTGATCGTCTGGCGCCCGATTTCGATCTTGCTCAGCGTTTGCTGGCTGATCTCAAGCCACTCAGCGGCGTCATCGCGCTCTTTGCCCGCGTCCTTCCGCAGTTGTCGGAGCATCGCGCCGAGCTGACGCCGTCGAACGCTCGGGCCGGGCCGTTTCGCCACTGGTGTGACCTCCACAGGTGTTGAGCAGGTGGCGTGTTGAGTCTGGCACGCCGGAACGGCATACCGGCGGACCTCTCTTTGGGTGAACAAGAGGCGCGCGCCTATACACAGGCGCGCGCCTCTGGAAGGTTTCGAGTACCAGGTGATCGCCGACCTCGGACCAGCGATCGCTCATATCTCGCGAAAGGTGGTCGAAAATGGCTCCCGAACAGCTGGGTCCGTACTCACCTCATCCGTTCCACTGGGTTCCGGGCGCTGAGCGGCGGCACGCGACGAAGGTGTCGCGGTGGCGGTGCGAGAGGACCGTGGGGACGTTGTGCGGCCAGGAGGTCGCGCCCGCGGACACGGTCCTGGCGTGGTTGTGGGAGACCTGCCCGGCCTGCGACGTCGCGGCGCACCGGCTCGCGGGCGTGCCGATGCCGCCCGGCCGACGGGCGCGCGCGTCGCCGCGTCGCGGGGCCGCGGCGAGGGTCGGCGATGAGGCGGAGCGCGGCCGGTGAGCGCGGGGTGGTGGGCGGCCGGACTGGCGGTCGCGGGCGTCGCGGCGGTGTGCGCGTCGCGGTACTTCGCCTCGGGGCGCCACGGTGGCGCGGGCGCCGGGGCGACGTCGGCGTGGTGGCTGATCGAGCAGCACCGCACCACCGGCTCCGCGCCCGCGCCGGTGCGCACGTCGTGGAGCGGGAATCTCGCCGAGGCGCTGGCCGAAGCCGTGGCCGAGGCGCCGACCGAGGTGCTGCCGAAGGTCCCGGACCTGCCGCCGTCCTCGTTCGTGCGGGACCCGGCGTCGCTGCAACGGCTGCTGGACGGCCTGCGGGCCCTGTAGTCCCGGCCCGGCGCCGACCGCACCCGGTGCTCGGCGCGGGGTCGCGGCCGACCGGTGTCACCCCGAGCACCGGTCGGCCTTCCACTCCAGGCGTGGCTCCCCGCGAGCAGAGGACGTGCCGGTCGGCAGGTCGGAGTGGCCCGAACGCTGTTGAGCAACTCCGCCGACCGGCCGGTTACCCGGTGGAGGCGCGAGTAACTCCTCGCTACAGTGGTGGCATGGCAGATGCGCAGGTCACGATTTCGGACCTCATCCATCGCCATCGCCAGGTCCTGAGCCGCCTCCAGCGGGAACGGCGGATGACCGTGACCCGGGACGGCGTGGTGGTGGCGATCATGACCGCCCCGGACGAGGACCACCAGCAGATGGACGAGTGGGCCGCCGCCGGGCTCGCTCACCCGGATTGGCGGGAGCGGCAGGAAAAGCTCTGGGACGACCTGCTGGCCTCGCCGACCCGGACTTCCTCCGGTTCGCTCGACACGGCGGGCACCGATGCGATCCTGGCCGACCGCGAGGAAACCGACCGGTGATCCAGCTCGACTCCTGCGCGGTGCTGAAGCTCGTGCGCCCGGAACAGGAGACCGCAGCGCTCACCGGCTGGCTCGGTGAGCACCGCGGCACGCCGCTCGTCGCCAGCGCCTTGGTGCGCGTCGAAGTGATGCGCGCGCTGACGCGCGTGGAAGCCGACCGCGGCGATCGATCCCGAGCCGCGTTGCTCCTCAGCGGCCTGCACCTGCACCCCGTCGCCGACGACGTGCTGGAACTGGCCGCCGGGATCGGCGGACAGCACCTGCGCAGCCTGGACGCCCTGCACCTGGCCACCGCGCTCGTCCAGCGGAGCAGCCCCACCCTGGTCACCTACGACAAGCGCCTGGCCGCGGCAGCCGAGGACGAAGGCATCCCCGTGGCCATGCCGCTCTGACGGTCCTCCGAACGCCCGAGGAGCGCGACCGCGGGTAACGCCCCGGACACCGGCTGCGACGTGATCACCAGGAGTCGTGTCCGGGAGGTGGGAGCGTGGCGGGTTGGCAGGTGCTCGCGGCGGTGGCGTTGGCCGCCGTCGTGGTGGCGGTGCTGTCCGGGGTGGGGATCGAGACGGGCGGGGTCGAGATCACCGGCGACCCCGCGGTCGCCGTCACCGAGCCGCCCACCCGTTGACCCGTTCGCGTGGGTCCGTCCGGAGTGAAGGTGCCCCTCACCCGGCGCTCAGAGGCCGAAGCGGGTCATCAGCTCCTTCTCGATCCCGTTCAGCTCGCGGTGCACCGAGCGGTGGGTGGCCCGGCGGCGCCCCGCGGGGACGCGCTCCGCGGCCCGGACGGCGCTGATCAGCTGCTTGAGGCGCGCGCCGGTCCGCTCGGCGAACTGGTCCACCGACTGCTGCTCCTCGGTGCCGCGCCCGGTGCTCTGGGTGCGCAGCGCGGCCAGCGCCTGCGCGTCGCCGTCGATCCGCGCGTGCAGTCCGGCGCCCCGACCCGAGTAGGTGCCGAGCTGGTCGGCGGAGATGCCCATCCGCCGCGCCTTGAACCGGTCGTAGTTCTCCCGCACGGCGGTGGCGGCCCACATCGCGTACGGCGCGACGACCGGGGCGAGCACCCTGGTCACGCCCACCACCTTCTTGGCGTTGCCGGGCGTGAACCGGCCGAGCTCGCCGCGCTGCTGCGCCTTGGCGCGCTGCTTGCCGAGCTTGACCTCCTGCTTGCCCGCCTTGAGCCGCTGCTTGCCCACCGTGCGGTCCAGCCGGCTGTCCCGGCCCGACCCGACCGCGCTGCCGAGGCGGTCGAGCGCCGACCGCCCGCCCCTGCTGCGACGCACCGGACGCCACCTCCCTCGTCGGCCCCACGGTCACGCTAAGTCCGCGCGCCCCGACCCGCGAACGCTGCGCGCACCCCCGGCCACGCCGGGTGTCCGACGCGCCCGGCGTCGGGGTGTCGAACGGCCGGGTCGGCCCCACCGCATACGCTTTCCGGGTGGAAGATGAGGTGCTGCTCGACGCCGGCGTGGTGACGCGGTGTCGCCGTCGCGTGCACCTGGAGCACGATCCGGCGATGCGCGATGCCCCGCGCGCGCCGCTCGACCTGGGCATCGAGCAGCGCATCGCCGACGCCACCGCGCACCGCGCCGACGTGGCGCGCGTGCTCGGCGAACTGCTCGCCCCCGACTGGATCGACGTGCTCGCCGCCGACGTCGACGACCGCGTCGAGGTGACGCTGGCCGCGATGCGCGCGGGCGTCGGCCACCTCTCCGGCGCCCAGCTGCCGCCGGTCGACGGCAAGCGCGGCAGCGCGGAACTGCTGGTGCGCGACGGCGCGGGCTACCTGCCGGTGCTGGTCGTGCGGCACAAGATCAGCGACCCCGGGATGGGCGCCCGCCTCTCGCCGCTGGAGCGCCCGGTGCCCGCCGCCTCGTACGTCGACCAGCGCCGCAAGGTCCGCGCGCAGCCGCGCGACCTGCTCCGCCTCGCGCACCTCACCCGGATGCTCGACGCCGTCGGGATGAGCTCGTCGGCCGGGCTCGGCGGGGTGATCGGCGTGGACGGCGACGCGGTGCTCTGGCACGACCTGACGCTGCCGAACTGGCCCGGCGGGCGCAGCGCCCTCGACGAGTACGACACCCGCTTCGCCGACCGGTTCGCGGTGGCCACCGCCGCCGCCACCGGCGACGAGCCGCAGGCCCAGCCGTCCCGGGTCAACGAGTGCAAGGGCTGCCCGTGGTGGCCGGTGTGCGAGCGCGAGCTCACCGCGGACCGGGACGTCAGCCTGGTGGTGCGCGGGGAGGACGCCGTCGCGCTGCGCGGGGTCGGGGTGCGCACCGTCGACGACCTCGCCGGGCTCGACCCGCTCGCCGTCGAGACCCCGCTGACCGCGCCCCGGCTGGCCGACCTGGTGCTGCTGGCCAAGGCGTGGCGGCTGGAACTGCCGCTGGTGCGCCGGGTGCGGTCGGTGTCGGTGCCCCGCGCCGACGTCGAGGTCGACGTCGACATGGAGAGCTACGCCGACGCCGGGGCCTACCTGTGGGGGAGCTGGCTGTCCGGCGCCGACGTCGGGCAGGAACCCGGCTACCGCGCCTTCGCGAGCTGGGAACCGCTGCCGGACGACGACGAGGCCCGCTCGTTCGCCGAGTTCTGGGCCTGGTTCACCGGGGTCCGCCGGGAGGCCCGCAGGCGCGGCCTCACCTTCCGCGCCTACTGCTACAACGAGCTCGCCGAGAACCGCTGGCTGCTCGCCTCCGCCCAGCGCTTCGCGGGCAAGCCGGGCGTGCCGCCGGTCTCCGAGGTGCGCCGGTTCATCCGCTCCGACCAGTGGGTCGACCTGTTCGCCTCGGTCCGCGAGAACTTCCTGTGCCCCAACGGCAAGGGACTCAAGGTCATCGCCCCCTGCGCCGGTTTCCACTGGCGCGACCCGGAGGCCAGCGGGGAGAACTCGATGCGCTGGTACCGCGACGCGGTCGGCCTCACCGGCGCCGATCCGGACCCGGGGCAGCGCGACCGCATCCTGCGCTACAACGAGGACGACGTCCGGGCCACCTGGACGATCCGCCGCTGGATGACCTCCGAGGCCGTCCAGGACGTCCCGTTCGCCGCCGAGCTGTAGGAACCGGCCTCCCGCCCGGCCGCCGCGCGGGATCATGGGCGGCGTGGACGACCGGACCGCCAACACCACCGCAGGCCACGTCGGCGCGCAGGTCAACGCGCGCGACGTGCACGGCGGGGTGCACTTCCACGCGCCCGCCGGACCGCAGGCACCCGTGGAGCGGTGGCCGGTGCGGGTCGGAGTCGTGCCGCGCCGGGCGGGCTTCTTCCAACCGCGCGCGGTGCTCGCCGAGCTGGTCGCGGCCGTGTCCGGCGGTGAGGCGGCGGTGCTCACCGGCGAGGCCCGGGTGCTCAGCGGGCTCGGCGGGGTGGGCAAGACCCAGCTCGCCGCCGACTACGCCGAACGCGCCTGGCGGGCGGGCGAGCTCGACCTGCTGGTGTGGGTGGCGGCGGGCTCGGCGAGCGCGATCGTCGCCGCCTACGCCACCGCCGCCGACCGCCTCGGCTGGTACTCCGGCGACCAGCCCGAACTCGGCGCCCGGCGGTTCCTGGAACGCCTCGCGGAGCTGGACCGCCGCTGGCTCGTCGTGCTCGACGACCTGCGCGGTCCCGAGGAGGTCCGCGACCTGTGGCCGCCGCTGACCGGCACCGGCCGGGTGGTGGCGACCACCCGGCGGCGGGACGCGGCGCTCACCGGCGACCGGCGGCGGCTCGTCGAGGTCGGCGTGTTCAGCCCGGCCGAGTCGCTGGCCTACCTGCGCGCCCGACTCGGCGACGTGCCCGAGCGCGACGCGGCGGGCCTGGCCGACGACCTCGGCCACCTCCCGCTGGCGCTGTCGCAGGCCACCGCCTACCTGCTGGACGAGGGCCTGGACGTCGCCGCCTACCGCGCCAGGTTCGCCGAGCGGCGCCGCACGCTCGACGAGCTGCTGCCCGAGCCCGACGCCCTCCCGGACGACCACCGGAGCACCGTGTCGGCCACCTGGTCGCTGTCGGTCGAGCTGGCCGAACGCGCCCGGCCGCGCGGCCTGGCCCCCCGGGTCCTCGACCTCGCGTCGGTCCTCGACCCGCACGGCGTGCCCGAGGAGGTGTTCACCGCGCAACCGGTCCTGGACGCCCTGGAGGTCGACGCCGACCAGGTGCGCAGCGCCCTGCGCGTCCTGCACCGCCTCGGGCTGGTCACCCACGACACCACCGACCCGCACCGCTCGGTCCGCGTCCACGCCCTCGTCCAGCGGGCCACCCGCGACGAGCTCGGCGACCCGGCGCTCGGCGCGGTCGCCCGCACCGCCGCCGACGCCCTCCTCGACGTCTGGCCGCCGCACGCGCACGACCTTCCCCTGGCGCAAGCCCTCTACGACAACGTCGAGGCCCTGGCGCAGCACGGCGGTATCCACCTGTGGACTCCCCGAGCGCATCCGGTGCTGGCCGATGCCGGGACCAGCCTGGGCGAGCACGGGCTCGTGGACCGGGCGCGCGAGCACTTCGAGCGGTTGGCGGAGCGGTCGGCCGCGGTGCTCGGGGCCGACCACCACGATCACCTGCTCACCCGGGGAAATCTGGCGCGGTGGCGTGGTGAGTCGGGCGATGTGGCGGGTGCGGTGGCGGAGTGGGAGGCGGTGCTGGCCGACGGGGTGCGGGTGCTGGGTGCCGACCACCCGGATGTGCTGAGAACGCGGAACAACCTGGCGCGGTGGCGCGGTCAGTCGGGTGATGTGGCGGGCGCGCTCGCGGAATTCGAGGCGCTGTCGACCGATGTGGTTCGGGTGCTGGGTGCGGAAGACCTCGGCGCCCTGGCGGTGCGGGACAACCTGGCCAGGTGGCGCGGTGAGTCGGGTGATGTGGTGGGTGCGGTGGCGGAGTACGAGGCGGTGCTGGCCGATGCGGTGCGGGTGCTCGGTGCCGACCACCCGACCGTGCTGCGGACGCGGGGCAATCTGGCGCAGTGGCGCGGTAAGTCGGGTGATGTGGTGGGTGCGCTCGTGAAGTACGAGGAGTTGCTGGCCGATGGGATCCGGGTGCTCGGTGCCGACCACCCGGACGTGCTGACGATCCGGGGCGTCCTCGCAGACCTGCGTGGCTGGTCGGAGAACGCCGCGGTGGCGGTGGCCGAGCTGGCGGAGTTGCTCGCCGACGGGGTGCGCGTGCTGGGTGCCGAGCATCCGGACGTGCTGTCGATGCGGGGCAGTGCGGCGCAGTGGCGCGGCCGGTCGGGGGATGCGGCGGGTGCGGTGGCGGAGTACGAGGCGCTGCTGGCCGATGAGATCCGGGTGCTGGGCGCCGACCACCCGAGCGTGCTGGTGACGCGGGGCAACCTGACCCAATGGCACGGCATGCGAGGAGATGTCACGGCGGCGATCGACGGGATCGAGGCGCTGCTGCCGGACGTGGTCCGGGTCTTCGGCCCGGACCACCCGCACACGGCCACGACCCGCGACAACCTCGACTTCTGGCGCGAGAAGCGGTCGTAGCCCCGTGTCAGGGGAGGATGACCGCCCGGCCGCGGATGCCGCCCTCGCGGAAGCGGTCGTAGATCTCCGGGGTCTCCTCGATGCCGAAGGTCTCGACGTGGGCCTTGACCATGCCACCGCGGGCCAGTTCGAGGACCTCGATCAGCTCCGCGCGGCTGCCCCAGTACGGCGAGGACACCGAGACCTCGAACGGCAGCAGGCCGAAGCCGACCGGCAGCGGGGCGCCCGCGACGCCGACGATGTTGATGTCGGCCTCCACCGCGGCGCACCGCGCGGCGACGGCCACGGTGGGCTCGTTGCCGACGAAGTCCAGCACGACCTCCGCGCCGAGACCGTCGGTGAGCTCCTTGACCTGCGCCGCGGCGTCCTGGTCGGAGCGGACCACCTCGTGCGCGCCGACCTCGCGGGCCAGCGACAGCTTGTCGTCGGCGATGTCCATCGCGATCACCCGCGACGGCGTCATGGCGCGCAGCAGCTGGATCGCCAGGTGGCCGAGGCCGCCCGCGCCGATCACCACCGCCGTCGACCCGGCGACCAGCTTCGGGATCGACGTCTTGATCGCGTGGTACGGGGTGAGCCCGGCGTCGGTGAGCGGCGCGGCCTGCACCGGGTCGAGCCCGTGCAGCGGCACCAGGTGCCGGGCCGAGTCGACCAGCAGGTACTCCGCCATCGCACCGGGCCGGCCCAGACCCGGCGGCCGAATGCCCAGCTCGGCGGCGCGCAGGCAGTAGTTCTCCTTGCCCTGCGCGCACTTCCAGCACACGCCGCAACCCCACGGCCCGTACACCGCGACGGACTCGCCCTCTTCGACGCCGACCGTGCCGGGCCCGAGCGCCGCGACCGTGCCGACGCCCTCGTGGCCGAGGGTCATCGGCAGCTCGTAGGGCATCTCCTCGGCCGGCCAGCTCATCACCGAGATGTCCGAGTGGCACATGCCCGCCGCGGTCACCTTGAGCAGCACCTGTCCCGGCCCCGGCTCCGGCACCGGGACCTCGACGACGTGCGGGCTGCGCCCGACCTCGTAGTACTGCACCGCCTTCATGGTCCGGCCCATGCCGTTCCTCCCGCTGATCCGACTGCGCCCATCGTGCTGCGCGGCCTCGTCGACCGCAGGACTACCGGGGAGCCATGCGCAACGCGCCATCCATCCGGATGACCTCGCCGTTGAGGTAGTCGTGCTCGACGATCCCCACCGCGAGCCGCGCGTAGTCCTCCGGCACGCCGAGCCGCTTCGGGAACGGTACGCCCGCCGCCAGATTCGCCCGGAACTCCTCGCTCACCGTGGCCATCATCGGGGTGTCCACGATGCCGGGCGCGATGGTCATCACCCGGATGCCGGAGGACGCCAGGTCGCGCGCCGCCGGGAGCGTGAGGCTGACGATGCCGCCCTTGGACGCCGCGTAGGCGGCCTGGCCGATCTGCCCGTCGTAGGCGGCCACCGAGGCCGTGTTGACCACCACGCCGCGCTGCCCGTCGGCGTCCGGCTCGGTCTCGGCGATCGCCGCGGCGGCCAGCCGCAGCACGGTGAAGGTGCCGATCAGGTTGACCTCGACGACCTTGCTGAACAGGGCGTGGTCGTGCGGGCCCTGTCGCCCGACGACCCGGGCGGACGGGCCGATGCCCGCGCAGTTGACCACGATGCGCAGCGGGTTGCCGCCGCCCGCCGCCTGCGCCACCGCGGTCCGGACCTGGTCCTCGTCGGTGACGTCGGCGGCCACGTAGGTGACGCCGTCGAGCACCGGGGCCGAGCTGATCGCCTCCGGCAGGTCCACGGCGAACACCAGCGCGCCCTTGCCCGCCAGCGCCCGCGCGGTGGCGGCGCCGAGGCCGGAGGCCCCGCCGGTGACGATCGCCGCAGTGTCCGAGATCAACATCAGGTGTGCTCCTCGCGTCCGGGTGCTGGCGTCCTGTCTAGCACCCCGAGGCGAGCACCCGGGAGCCCGAGCGTCCGGCTCCGCGCTACGGGTCCCGGCGCGACCTGCCCTCCACGACGGCGAGCAGCACCACCAGCGGCACGGCGGCGAGCAGGGCGAGCAGGGCGAACATGGCGGCGATCCCGATCAGCTCCATGTTCCGAGGGTGGTCGTCACCGCCCGCGCCGCGCGTCTGCCGCAGGTGCCATTCTCCGCGCCGTCCGAGGGATTCCGCCGGTCACGGCGGGTGATCGGGAGCGCTGCGGTTCACAAGGCGTCCAGCTCGGCGAGCTGGGCCGCGTCCGGTCGCCACCGGCCCGCGGCGGCGTTGGTCCGCACCTGCTCCGGCGTGGTCGCCCCGGCGATCACCGAGCCGACCACCGGCTGCGCGGCCAGCCAGCCCAGCGCCACCGCGGTCATCGGCACCCCCGCCTGCTCGGCGAAGTACCGCAGCCGCTCGATCCGCTCCCACGGCGCGTCGGCCAGCAGGTGCCCGCGCTCGGCCAGCCTGCTGCCCGGCGGTGCGGTCTGACCGCGCCGGTACTTGCCGGTGAGCAGCCCGTTGGCCAGCGGGAAGTACGGCAGCAGGCCGACGCGGAACCGCTGGCACGCCGGCACCAGTTCCCGCTCGGCCTCCCGGGCCAGCAGCGAGTAGTGGTTCTGCGCCGCGATCGGGACGGTGCCGCCCGCGTCCGAGGCCGTCCACACCGCGTCCGCGAGCTGCCAGGCCGCCATGTTGCCCAGCCCCACGTAGCGGATCTTGCCCTCGCGCACCAGGTCGTCCAGCGCGTCCAGGGTCTCGGCCGGCGGCGTCAGCGGATCGGGGCGGTGCAGCTGGTAGAGGTCGATCCAGTCGGTGCCCAGCCGCCGCAGCGAGGACTCCACCGCCCGGCGCAGGTAGCGGCGCGACCCGCGCGCCCCGAAGTCCGGACCGTTCGAGCCCTGCATGTCCTGCCCGAACTTGGTGCCGATCACCGCGTTCTCCCGGCGACCCGACAGCGCCTGCCCCAGCAGCTCCTCGCTGCGCCCGCGCGGCGACCCGTAGACGTCGGCGACGTCGAAGAACGTGATCCCGCTGTCCAGCGCCGCGTCCACCACCTCCCGCGCCCCGGCCAGGGATTCCGTCGCCGTGCCCGGCCTGCCCAGGTTGTTGCAGCCGAGCCCGACCGCGCTGACCACCAGACCTGATTCGCCCAACCGCCGCTGCTCCACGCCCGGGAGCCTAGTTGTGGCCCGGCGCGCGCCGAGGCGGGTCGTCGGCGGGCGGTGGCCCGGCGTCGGCGGACGGCTGAACGCCCGATCACCACCGCGTCACCTGGGACGTCCGGGTGATGAACAGTTGCCGATGCGGCTCGGCGAGCGCCTCCGCTGTGCCACGCTGCCCCTGGTCACGAGCGTGTCGAGGGAGGGATCCGGGATGTTCGCCCGTCGGATTGTGGTGGTGGGGACCGGTTATGTCGGGTTGACCACGGGGGCGTGCCTGGCGTCGTTGGGGCATCGGGTGGTGTGCAGCGATGTGGATGCGGTGAAGGTGGCGGCGTTGCGTCGGGGTGAGGTGGGGATTCGGGAGCCGGGTTTGGGGGAGTTGGTGGCGGAGGGGTTGTCGGCGGGGCGGTTGGAGTTCGTGGTGGGTTCGGCGGAGGCGGCGGCGGGGGCGGAGGTGGTGTTCCTGTGCGTGCCGACGCCGATGGGTGCGGGGGGTTTGGCTGATTTGTCGGTGGTGGAGTCGGTGGTGGCCGAGGTGGGGCCGGTGCTGGCTTCGGGTGCGGTGCTGGTGACGAAGTCGACGGTGCCGGTGGGGACGGCGGCGCGGTTGCGGGCGTTGGTGGGGCGGCCGGATGTGGGGGTGGTGAGCAATCCGGAGTTCTTGCGGGAGGGTTCGGCGGTGGAGGATTTCCTGCGTCCGGACCGGATCGTGGTGGGGTCGGAGTCGCAGGACGCGGCGGAGCGGGTGGCGGCGTTGTACGCGCGGTTGGGGGCGCCGACGGTGCTCACGGATGCGGCGAGTGCGGAGATGGTGAAGTACGCGGCGAATTGTTTTCTGGCGATGAAGTTGTCGTATGTGAATGCGGTGGCGGAGTTGTGCGAGCGGGTGGGGGCCGATATCGGGGATGTGACCGAGGGGATGGGTTACGACCGGCGGATCGGGGGGTCGTTCCTGGCGCCGGGTCCGGGGTGGGGTGGTTCGTGTCTGCCGAAGGACACGGCGGCGTTGTTGGGGGTGGCGGAGTCGGTGGGGTTCGAGTTCGGGTTGTTGCGGGCGGCGGTGGCGGCCAATGAGCGGCAGCGGGAGCGGGTGGTGGGCAAGGTGGTGGCCGCGTGCGGGGGGTCGGTGGCCGGTAAGCGCGTGGGGTTGTGGGGGTTGGCGTTCAAGGCCGGTACTGATGATGTGCGGGAGTCGCCGGCGTTGGCGGTGGCGGGGTTGCTGGCCGAGCGGGGGGCGGAGCTGGTGGCCTGCGATCCGGGTCTGGCGGGTCCGGTCGAGGGGATCGCGTTGGTGGAGGATCCGTACGAGGTGGTCAAGGGTGCGGCGGGGTTGGTGGTGCTGACCGAGTGGCCGGTGTTCCGGTCGATGGACTGGGCGCGGGTGGCGGGGTTGATGGCCTCGCCGGTGGTGGTCGATGCCCGCAACCACCTGGACCCGGACGCGCTGGGCCGGGCGGGTCTGGTCTGGCACGGCGTCGGCCACCCCACCCCGGACACCACCGCAGTGTGAACCGCGCGCGTGGCGGGCACCGCCCGCTCGGCCGGGTGATCGTGAACGGGGTGAGGGGCACCCTTGTCCCAGTGTGTTGGGCAAGGGTGCCCCTCACTCCGATCCCGTCCCCGCGCACTATCGCTCGGAAGGGTGAGAGGTGCCTAAGGTGTCGAGGTGTTCACCACTCGCCCCGAAATCGCCGGAACGCACGGGATGGTCGCCTCGACCCACTGGCTCGCCTCCGCGGCGGGCATGGCGGTGCTCGAGGACGACGGCAACGCCTTCGACGCCGCCGTCGCCGCGGGCTTCGTCCTCCAGGTCGTCGAGCCGCACCTCAACGGTCCGGGCGGTGAGGTGCCCGCGCTGTTCGCCACCGCGGAGGACCCGCGCCCGCGCGCGCTGTGCGGGCAGGGCCCGGCGCCCGCCGGAGCCACCCTCGGCCACTACCGCGACGAACTCGGCCTGGAACTGGTGCCCGGCACCGGTTTCCTCGCCACCACCGTCCCCGGCGCCTGGGACGGCTGGCTGCTGCTGCTGCGCGACCACGGCACCAAGACGCTGCGCGAGGTGCTGAAGTACGCGATCGGCTACGCCCGCGGCGGGTTCCCGGCCGTGGAGAAGATCCGCACCACGATCGACACCGTCCGCGCCATGTTCACCGAGCACTGGCCGACCTCCGCGCAGCTCTGGCTCACCGACGGCGCCACCCCCGCCCCGGGCGGCCTGCTGCGCAACCCCGCGCTCGCCGACACCTGGGAGCGGCTGCTCGCCGAGGCCGAAGCCGCCGGGGCGGGCCGGGAGGCCCAGCTCGACGCCGCCCGCCGCGCCTGGTCGCAGGGCTTCGTCGCCGAGGCGGTGGAGAAGTTCGTCGCCACCCCGCACCGGGACAACTCCGGCCGCGACCACGCCGGGGTGCTCACCGCGCAGGACATGGCCGACTACCAGGCCACCTACGAGGAGCCGCTGACCGCCGAGCTGGGCGAGGACTGGACGCTGGCCAAGTTCGGCATCTGGACGCAGGGCCCCGCGCTGGCGCAGCAGCTCCGGCTGCTGGAGGGGCTGCCGGTCGGCTACCAGGACGGCATCGCCGACGCCGACACCGTGCACGCCGCGGTGGAGGCCGCCAAGCTCGCCTTCGCCGACCGCGAGGCCTGGTACGGCGACTCCGCCGACCCCGCCGTGCTCGCCGACCTGGTCTCCCGCGAGTACGCCGCGTCGCGGCGCGAGCTGATCGGCGACCGCGCCTCCCTCGAACTGCGCCCCGGCGCGCCCGGGGGCCGCACCCCGGTGCTGCCCCGCTACGTCGCCGAGGGGCGCGGCCTGGAGGCCCCGAAGGATCCCAGCGGCGTGGGCATCGGCGAGCCCACCGTCTCGCCGACCGGGGAGAGCCGCGGCGACACCGTGCACCTCGACGTGGTCGACCGCTGGGGCAACATGGTGACCGCGACGCCCTCCGGCGGCTGGTTGCAGTCCTCGCCGACCATCCCCGAGCTGGGCTTCTGCCTCGGCAGCCGGGCGCAGATGTTCTGGTTGGAGGAGGGCCTGCCCGACTCGCTGGCCCCCGGCAAGCGCCCCCGGATCACCCTCAGCCCGTCGTTGGCGTTGCGCGGCGGGGTTCCGGCGCTGGCCTTCGGCACCCCCGGCGGGGACCAGCAGGACCAGTGGCAGCTCTGCTTCTGGCTGGCCCACGTGCACGGCGGGCTGAACCTGCAGGAGGCCATCGACGCCCCCGCCTGGCACACCGGCGCGTTCCCGGCCTCGTTCTACCCGCGCGGCTGGGAACCCGGTCGGCTGGTCGCCGAGTCCCGCCTCGGCGCCGACCGCCTCGACGAGCTGCGCCGCCGGGGTCACGACGTGCTCGACGCGGGGGAGTGGGCCCTCGGCCGCCTCTCGGCGGTCTCCCGCGACCCGGAGACCGGCCTGCTCCGCGCGGCGGCCAACGCCCGGGGTGCCCAGGGGTACGCGGCGGGCCGCTGACGCCGGAAGCGACCTGGGTGCGGGGCACCTCCATCCGAGCAAGCCGGATGAAGGTGCCCCGCACCTGCCGGGGATCAGGCGGTGAGTGCGCGGCCGACGAGGAGCATCCGGAGGGTGCGCGCGGTCGCGTCGGCGATGAGCTCGGGCGCGCGGGTGATGGCGTCGGCGAGTTCGACCGGGCCGGTGAGGATGCCCGTGAACGCGTCGATCCCGGTGTCGTAGCTGCTCTCGGCGCCCGGACCGATGGTGCCGCACAGGGCGATCACCGGCTTGCCGTGGCGCTTGGCCCGCCGCGCGACCTCGGCCGGGATCTTGCCCAGCGCGGTGGAGGCGTCGATCGAGCCCTCCGCGGTGATCACCAGGTCCGCGGCCCGCAGCCGGTGCACCAGCTCGCCGCCGTCGAGGAAGACGTCGAACCGCGACTCCAGCCGCGCGCCGAGCACCCCGGCCAACCCCGCGCCCAGCCCGCCGGAGGCACCGCCGCCGGGCAGCCCGGAGTAGTCCGTCCCGCTGTGCTCGGCCAGCAGCGCCGACCAGCGGCGCATCCCCCGGGCGAGCTGCTCGATCCGCTCCGGCGTCGCCCCCTTCTGCGGCCCGTACCGGCGGGCGACCCCCACCGGGCCGCACAGCACGTTGTCCGGGTTGACCGCCACGGTGAGCTCCACCTTCGCCAACCGGGGATCGAGGTCGGCGGTGTCGATCCGCGCCGCCTCGGCCAGGTGCCGCCCGCCTTCCCCGATCTCCCGGCCGTCGACGTCGAGCACCCGCGCGCCCAGCGCCCGCAGCGCCCCGAGCCCGCCGTCGCAGGTGCCGGAATCGCCGCAGCCGATGGTGATCCGCTCGACGCCGAGGTCGAGGGCCGCGCTGATCAGCTCGCCGACGCCCCGGCTCGTCGTCGCCCCGGGATCGCGCTGCGTCGGGGGGACCAGCGCCAGCCCGGCGGCGGCGGCCATCTCGACGAACGCGGTGCGCGGCCCCGGGCCGCCGAGCAGGGCGAAGTGCGAGTCGATCCGCTCCCCGACGGGGCCGGTGACCGCGACGGGCACCAGCTCGCCCCCGGTGGAGTCGGCCAGCAACCGGGCCGAGCCCTCACCACCGTCGACCAGCGGCATGGTGTCGACGATCGCGGCCGGGACGACGCGGCGGATGCCCACGCCGATCCAGTCGGCCACCGCATCGGCGTCCAAGCACTCCTTGAACCCGGTGGGGGCGACGACGAAACGCATCATGATCTCTCCTCGGTGGACGGGGTGGTCAGAACAGCGGGAGGCCCAGGTGCGGCCAGACGACGAGGGCGAACACCACGACCAGCGCGCTGATCAGCGGCGCCAGCAGCGCGGACAGCCGCAGCAGGTCGCGCGGCGGGCAGGCCAGCGGCGGGTCGAGCCGGGAGAACATCGCGACCGGCTTGGCCGACGAGGGCAGCGTGTGGCAGAAGCCGGCCGCGGCGGTGGAGGCGAACGCCAGCGCCACCGGGTTCAGCCCGCTCTCCAGCGCCGCCGCGACGACCAGCGGCACCAGCACCGACGAGCGCGCCGAGCGGGACTGCACCACCAGGTGCGCGGCCGTGCTCACCACGACCACCGCGATGAGCAGCGCGGTGCCCTCCGCCTCGTCCAGCGCCAGGTCGGCCAGCCAGGTCGCCGCGCCGGACGCGGCCAGCGCCGCGCCGAGGGCCGCGGTGGCCGCCATGAACAGCAGCAGCGACCACGGGATCTCCCCGACGGCCTTGCCGAGCTTGACCACGCCGATCCGCGGCGAGGTGATCAGCAGCGCACCGGCCAGCGCGACCAGGGCGGGCGGCAGCCCGTGCAGCGGCTCGGTGCTCCACAGCAGCACGACGCCGCCGAGCAGCAGCAGGGCGCGCAGCTCGGCGCGGGTCCGCTGCTCCGGCACGCCCAGCTCGGCGCGCAGCGCGGCGGCGTCCACCCGCACCGGGGCGCGGCGCTCGGCGTGATCGGTGGTCAGCAGCAGCACCAGCTCCGCGGCCAGGTGCGAGCTGACCACCGCGAACGGCAGCCCCCACAGCAGCCACTCGGCGAAACCGATGCCCGCGCCGGTGGTCGCGGCGAGGATCTCGCTGGTGATCAGGTGCGCGCCGGCCCCGACGAGGGTCGCGACGGCGGAGAGCAGCACCGTGGTGGGCAGCAGCAGCGCCAAGGCGCGCACCAGCCGCGGGCGTCCTTCGAACGCGGTGCCCAGCGCGCGGTGCAGCGGGACCAGCAGCGCGGCCCGGCCGCTGGTGCTCGGGATCAGCAGCGCGGTGAGCACCACGCCGAGCGTGATCAGGTGCGCCAGACCGCGCGGCCCGCGGGCGCGGGCGGCCAGCCCGATCGCCAGCCGGGCGGGCAGACCCGTGGTGTTCACCCCGGCGGCCAGCACGAAGGCGGCGATGAGCAGCCAGATCGGTTCCGCGCCGAGGGTGGCGAACAACGCGTCCGGGTCCAGCGCGCCGAGCAGCACCGCGGTCGCGGCCGCCGCCAGCGCGACGTGGGTGTCGTCGAGCCGCGGGTGCAGCCAGCCCGCCACCGCGGCCGCGAAGAGCAGCAGGGTGAGCAGCCCGGTGCCGTTGAGCCCGTCGAAGCTGAAGCTCGACGAGGGGAGCGCGACCAGTCCCAGCGCGGCGAGCGCGGCGGCGGTGATGCCGATCGCCCATCCCGCGCCGGCGTTCGCGGGTGCGGGCCGGGGACGCGACGGCCGGGGAACGGTGGCGTAGTCCGTGCGGTCCTCGGTCATGTTGCCAGCGTCGGTCGTACTGCTGAGGCGCACGTGAACCAACCATGAGGACCGCTTCACATTCATCTTCGCCCCAGTTGTCCACAGTCCTGTGGATTGAGTTATCCACAGGGGCTTGAACTGCGGAAATGCGGCCACGAGGGGTGGGTTGTGCACAGCTGTGGAGAGAGTTATCCACAGTTGTGCACAACCCGCGTTCATGATCTGTGGAGCAACCGTCGAACTCGGACCCGACCCGACGCCGCGGACGGCGCGCCCCCACGACTTCCACCCGAACGAGTGAGGCAATGCCCCGCGCCTCGAAGGCCATCGGATGCCAGCAGGGGAACCTTCCTGTCGCCCGGTGCGAGGAAGGTTCCCCTCCGGCGCGTCAGGGGCGCCGGGTGCCCGCCAGGACGAGCCCGGCGAGGAGGAGCGCCATGCCGAGCCAGGACTGCGCGCCGAACCGCTCACCGACCACGACCACGCCGAGCACCGCCGCGACCAGCGGTTCCAGCAGGGTGAGCGTGGTGGCGACGCGGACCGGCGTGCGGCGCAGCCCGGCCCCGAAGGCGACGTAGGCGAGCCCCATCGGCACCAGCGCGAGGTAGCCCGCGACCAGCACGCCGGTCGTCGAGCGCAACAGCCCCCCGCCGGTCAGCGCGAGCACCGGCAGCAGCACCGCGGCACCGGCTCCGAACAGCGCGCCGAGCACCGCGCGCGAGCCGTGCCCGCGCCGCATCAACCGACCGGCGACCCACGAGTAGACGACGTAGGTGGCCCCGGCCAGCAACCCGAGCAGCACGCCGAGGACCGAGCCGTCCCCGCCGCCCTCCCGGGAACCGCCGGTGATGAGCAGCGCCCCGCCGAGGACGGACAGCGCGGCGGCCAGGGCCCACCGGCCGTCGAGCCGGGCGCCGTCGGCCCAGCGCTCCAGCAGCGCGGCGAACACGGGTGCGGAGCCGAGCGCCACGACGGTGCCGATGGCGACCCCGGCCAGCGCCATCGAGGTGTAGAACGCCAGCGGGTAGACGGCGACCGCCAGCGCGCCGAGCAGCAGCAGGCCGGGCCCGGCGGCGCGGGCGGCGGTGAGCGCCGAACGCCCGGCGAGGGCGAGCAGCAGCAGGCCGCCGAAACCCATGGTCGCGGCACCGATCGACACCGGGTCGGCGGGCGCGAAGGACGCGGCGGTGCCGGTGGTGCCCCAGAGCGCCGCGGCGACGAGCACCGGCAGCGGTCCGGCGGCGAAGGTGCGCAGCCGGGTGGGCGGGACGGACGTGTGCAGATCCATGTGAACTCTTCCGTTCGCGGGGACGCGGGCGAACGGGCGCGCGAGGACACCCCCGCGGTGGCGGGGGTGCGGTGGAGGACGCCGCCCGTCAGGCGGACGGGGGCGGCAGGACGCGGTGCCAGTGCGAGTTCACGGCCCAACCCTAGGTGCCCCGCCCCGCCCGGCGGTCCCGGGGAGCGGTGGTTCCGCGAAATCGCGGCGGCCGGGTGCCGCCGGTAGCGTCCGGAACCGGAGCCCGACGGGGAGGTCTTCATGGCGATCCTGCACACCGACATCCCGACCCGGAGGCAGATCAGCGCCCTGCTGGCGGCGCGCGATCGGGCCAGCGCCTCGCTCTACCTCGTCACGGACCCGACCGCGATCGACAACTCGAACCAGCTCGAACTGCGCGGGCGCGGGCGCGAGGCGCTGGACCAGCTCCGCGCGGGCGGGGTGGACAAGCACGACGTGGCGGCGGTCGAGGAACACCTGGTCGCGCTGATCGAGGACACCGAGTTCTGGCGCTTCCAGGCCCGCAGCCTCGCCGTCTTCGCCACGCCGGGTTCGATCCGGACGTTCCGGCTGCCGAACCGGTTGCAGCCGGGCGTCGAGGTCGCCGACAGGTTCCACGTGAAACCGCTGCTGCGCGCGGTCACCTTCCCGCAGACCGCGCTGCTGCTCGCGCTGGCGCAGAACTCGGTGCGGGTGCTCCAGATCGTCTCGGACATGGACCCGAAGCACGTGGAGGTCCGCGACCTGCCGAAGAACATCGACACGATCCTCGGGCACTACTACACCGACGACCGGTCGCCGATCCGCCGCCTCCAGGGCGACGAGGGCCGCAAGCTGCGCCTGACCCAGTACGCGCGGGAGGTCGACCGGGCGCTGCGCCCGCTGGTCACCGGCAGCGGGATGCCGCTGATCCTGGCCGCGACGGAGCCGTTGCAGAGCACCTTCCGCTCGATCTGCGGCGCGGCCGAGCTGGCCCCGGTCGGGCTCACCGGCAATCCCGAGGAGAGCACCGATCGCGAGCTCGCTTCGGACGCCCGCGCGGTGCTCGACGACGTCCACGCCGACGAGCTGCGCGCCGTGCGCGAGCGCTTCGACGCCCGCGTCAGCCAGGCGCTCACCGCGACCGACGTCGCCGAGGTCGCCCGGCTCGCCACCCTCGGCGCGGTGGACACCGCCTTCGTCGACATCGACAGCGTCGAGCCCGGCCACGTCGACGACGCGGGCGGCGTCACCTTCACCGGGAGCGACCCCAGCCCGGCCGAGTCCGCCGCCGACTACGGCGTGGTGGACGAGATCGCCCGGCGCGTCTGGCTCACCGACGGGCGGGTCCTGGCGGTCCGCCGCCCGGACATCCCCGGCGAAGGCCCGGTGGCGGCGATCCTCCGCTACCGCCCACCCGCCTGACCACCCCGGCCCCGTCACCGGCGCGCGCGCCACCCGAACGTGAACTGAGTGAGGGGCACCCTGTACCAAGTCACGTGGTACAGGGTGCCCCTCACCCACAACCCACGCGGTGCGACGACGCGGGGAGCGGCCTCCGCCGCATCCCGCGCACACGCCCCACCTCGCACATGGCGCCGAGGTGGCCCGGACCCCGACGCGCCCGTTCGCCACCCGTTCGGGAAGTAGGTGAGGGGCACCCTTGCCCGAGTAACTTGGGCAAGGGTGCCCCTCACTCATGGCACGAACGGGTGTTCCCCGGGGCGCGCCGTTGTGGGCGCCGGGGGGTCAGGCGCCTAGGCGGTAGCCCATGCCGCGGACGGTGCGGATGCGCTTGGCACCGATCTTGCGGCGCAGCGCCCGGACGTAGACGTCGACGACGTTGGAGCCCGGGTCGAAGTCGTAGCCCCAGACGTGCGACAGGATCTGCTCGCGGGAGAGCACCTGGCCCGCGTGGCGCAGGAACAGCTCCAGCATGGCGAACTCGCGGGCGGTGAGGTCGACAACGGCCTCCGGCACCTGGGCCCGCCGGGTGCGCAGGTCCAGCGACAGGTCGCCGTCGCGGAGCACGGTCACCTCGGGCGCCCGGTCGCCGGGCCGCAGCCGCAGCCGCACCCGGGCCAGCAGCTCCTCGAACCGGAACGGCTTGGTCATGTAGTCGTCCGCGCCGCCCTCCAGCCCGGCGACCGTGTCGTGCACCGAGTCCCGCGCGGTCAGGATGATCACCGGGACCGTGACGTGCTGGGACCGCACCGCGCGCAGCACCGAGAAGCCGTCCTTGCCGGGCAGCCCGAGGTCGAGCACCACCAGGTCGAAGTCCCCGGTCAGCAGGTAGTCCAGGGCCGTGTCGCCGTCGCCGACGACGGTGGTGCCGAAGCCGTTCGCGCGCAGGCCCTTCTCGATGAACGCGGCGATCCGGTCCTCGTCCTCGACGATCAGGATCTTGCTCATGCCGTGGTCTCCTCGGTCGGGGCGTGCGGGGGGAAGGCGGGCAGCTCGAGCCCGAAGGTGGCGCCCTCGCCCGGGGCGGAGAGCACCCGCACCCGCCCGTGGTGGGCGTCGGCGATGGCCTTGACGATCGCCAGGCCGAGTCCGGCGCCGCCCTTGCCCGGCCCGGGGCCGTGCGCGAACCGGTCGAAGATCTTCTCCACGTCGTCGGGCGCGACGCCGGGACCGGTGTCGGTGACCCACAGCGACACCACGCCCTGCCGCAGCGCGGAGCCGACCTTGATCCGCGCACCGGGCTGGGTGTGCTGCACGGCGTTCTGCGCGAGCTGGATCATCGCCTGGGTGACGCGCTGCTCGTCGACGGCCACCTCGCCCTCGCCGATGGCCTCCAGCGACCACTGCCGGTCGGCCAGCGACCGCGCCTTGGCCTCGATGTCGCTGGTCAGCTCGGCCAGCGAGACCGGGGCCGGGCGGACGAAGTCGGGCCGGTCGGCCTTGGCCAGGATGAGCAGGTCCTCCACGATCCGGGTCATCCGGTCCAGCTCGTCGGTGCAGAGCCGGACCACCTCCTCGCGCTCGGCCGGGTCGTCGCCGAGCAGTTCCAGGTTGCCCCGGACGATGGTGATGGGGGTGCGCAGCTCGTGGCTGGCGTCGTCGACGAACTGCCGCTGGATGCGGAAGGCGTCCTCCAGCCGGTCGAGCATCGCGTTGAACTGGTCGGACAGCGCGGCGATGTCGTCGCGCCCGGCCACCGGGATGCGCCGGGTCAGGTCCTGCTCGCTGATCTCGGCGGCGGTCTGCCGGACCTGCCGGATCGGCGCCAGGATCAACCCGGCCACCACCCAGGACAGCGCCGCGGCCAGCAGCACCCCGAACGCGCTGATCAGCAGCAGCATCCGGACGGTCCGCTCGGTGTCGGCGATGCTGTCCGCGGTGAAGTGGGCGGTGACGAACCAGGCCCGCTCGCCGGTGCCGGTGTCGGCCTGCACCCGCAGCCAGCGCATCGGCCCGGCTGCGGTGTCGACCTCGCCGTGCGGGAGCGGGGACGAGGTGATCCGGGCCAGCAGCGCCGGATCGCGGGCGAGCCGCTCCAGCTCGTCCTCCTGGCCCTGGGACAGCGGCCGGCTGAGCCCGGTCGGGGTCTCCCACACCCCGACCAGCGCCTCGGCCTGGTCGGGGTACTGCTGCTCCAGGTAGCTGAGGAACAGCGACTCGGCGCCGGTGAAGGGCTGCCCGCGCTGGTCGCGGCCGCGTTCGGCGAACGCGACGAACTCCCCGGCCTCCTGCTCCAGCGCCTGGGTGACCTGGTCCTCGGAGTCGTTGTAGAGGTGTTGCCGGACGATCAGCATGATCGCCATCAGGACGACGACGAGCACCAGCAGCAGCCAGCCCATGATCTGCGCGCGGGCCGGGATGCGGGTGCCCTGCCGACGGGCGGGCTCGGCGGCCCGATCAGTCGTCGTCGTCATCGTCATCGTCGTCGTCATCGTCCTCGGGCGGCGGCGGTGGCAGTTGGTCGGGCGGCGGCGGTGGCGGTGCGCCGGGGTTCGAGCCCGGGTTCGGCTCGGGCGGCGGTGCGGGCGGTTGCTGTCCCGGCGAGCTGCCCACCTCGACCTTCGCGGGCACTTCGGGGCTGCGCGGGCCGCCGGTCAGGGCGAAGCTCAGCAGCACGGCGGCGATCGGCAGCGCCAACGCCGCGAGGAGCAGGGCCGCTCTGGGAACCGATCTCATGGTCCTCAGCGTGTCGTGATCTTCGGAAGCGGAGATGAAAGGCGAATGAGAACTCTTTCATCCGCGCCGACCTGGCACGTCGACCGCCACCCCGCCGGGTGAGCACCACGACCTCAGCAGTCCCCCGAACAGCGGACCCGTCGAAGCGCTAGCCTGCCTTCGGCAACGGCGCTCGCTCCGCCACTCGCGCAGGTCATGAGGAACTTTCGATGAACGAGACCGACACCCCGCTCGACTGGACCGGGGAACGTTGCGTGCCGTGGGCCGATGACCTCCAGGTCGTCTACGAGCACTACCACCGCTACGCCCTGGCCGCACGCCACGTGCGCGGCAAGCGGGTGCTCGACCTCGGCAGCGGTGAAGGCTACGGCGCCGCGCTGCTGGCGCGCGAGGCCGCGGCGGTGGTGGGCGTGGACGTCGACGAGGCCGCCGTCGAACACGCCCGGGCCCGCTACCCCGACGTCCGCTTCGAGATCGGCTCGCTCACCGACGCCGACCTGCTCGCCGACGAGCCGCCGTTCGACGTGGTGGTGTGCTTCGAGGCGATCGAGCACGTCGCCGACCACGACGCGGTGCTCGCCCTGGTCCGCGCCCGGCTCGCGCCCGGTGGCCTGGCGCTGATCAGCACGCCGGACACCACCGCCCACGCCGCCGACAACCCGTTCCACGTCGAGGAGCTCACCGCCACCGAGTTCACCGGCCTGCTCGAAGGCGCCTTCCGGCACGTCGCGGTGCTCAAGCAGAACGTCGCGGCCGGGTCGTTGCTCGCGCCGACCGACCCCGGCGACCTGGACACCGTCGTGGAGGGCGTGCGGTTGCAGACGCTGCGCCGCGACGGCACCGGCTGGACCGTCGAACCCGGCGTGCCGCACACTTACCTGCTCGGCGTCGCCTCCGACCGCCAGCTCCCGAAGCTGCCCGCCGCGGCGCTGCTGCTCGACGCCGACGGCCGGGTCGGCCCCGAGCCCGGCGCCGACGTCCGCGCCGAGCGGGACCGGGCGGTCGCCGACGTCGCGCGGCTCAACGACCTGCACCGGGCGGTGCAGGCCGACGCCGAGGAGCTCAAGGGCGCCGTGGCCCGGCTGGAGGAGCTGCGCCGCGTCGAGGCCGAGCGCGCCGAGGGCGCCGGGGTCGAGCTGCTCGAAGCGCGGCAGCAGGCCGAGCGCGCCGAGGTCCGCATCGAGTGGCTCACCGACACCATCGCCCGGCTGGAGGGCCGGGTGGCCGGCGCCGAGCGCCGCGCCGAGGAGCTCACCGAGCGCAACGCCGAGCTCGAAGCGCAGAACTCCGCGCTGGTGCAGCGCGCGGTGACCAAGTACCGGCAGCTCGTGGAGCGGGTCGCACCGCGCGGCACCGGACGCCGCGACGTCTACGAGATCGCGCTGGGCCGCGAGCCCGGCGCCGCCCGGCCGGTCGAGGAGGTCGGTACCGGACCGCTGCCAGTGCCGCGCAGCGAGCACCCGGTGGTCAGCGTGATCGTCCCGGTGCACGGCAAGTGGTCCTACACCCGGCAGTGCCTGCGGTTCCTCGGCGGCCACCACGTGACGGTGCCGTTCGAGGTGATCGTCGTCGACGACGCCTCCCCGGACGACAGCGCCGCCAAGCTCGCCGAGTGCGAGGGCGTCCGGCTGGTCCGCGCCGAGCGCAACCTCGGGTTCATCGGCGCCTGCAACCTCGGCGCCGAACACGCCCGGGGCGAGCACCTGTTCTTCCTGAACAACGACGCCACCGTCACCGAGTCCTGGCTCGACGTCCTGATGGACACGATGAACTCCGACGACCGGATCGGGCTGGTCGGGGCGAAGCTGGTCTACCCGGACGGCACGCTCCAGGAGGCCGGCGGCATCGTCTGGTCCGACGGCACCGGCTGGAACTACGGCCGGAACCGGACCGCCGGGGGCGCCGAGTTCAACGTGCTGCGCGACGTCGACTACTGCTCCGGCGCGGCGATCCTGGTGCGCGCCGAGGTGTTCCACCAGCTCGGCGGGTTCGACACCCGCTTCGCCCCGGCCTACTACGAGGACACCGACCTGGCCTTCGCGGTGCGCGCCGCCGGGTACCGCACGGTGGTGCAGCCCAAGGCCGTCGTCGTGCACCACGAAGGCGTCTCCCACGGCACTGACGAGACCACCGGGGTGAAGAAGCACCAAGAGCTCAACCGGCAGGTGTTCGTCGAGAAGTGGGGCGAGGTGCTGGCCGCCGAGCACCTGCCGGAGGCCTCGCCGACCGCGCTGTGGCTGGCCCGGCAGCGCGGCACCCGCGGGCACCGCGGGCCGCTCGTGCTGGTCAAGGACCACCAGGTGCCGCGGCCGGACTTCGACTCCGGCTCGGTGCGGATCAGCCGGGTGCTGGAGCAGCTCGTCGCACTGGGCTGCCGGGTGGTGTTCTTCCCCGCCAACCACGCCGCGCCGAAGCGCTACACCGAGGAGTTGCAGCAGCTCGGCGTGACCGTGCTGCCCGCCCCGGAACTCCAGCAGGCGTTCCTCGCCGAGGCGGGCCAGGAGATCTCGCTGGCGCTGCTGTCCCGGCCGCAGGTCGCGTGGAGCCTGGTCGAGGAGCTGCGCACCTGCGCTCCCCAGGCCGTCATCGCCTACGACACGGTGGACGTGCACTTCCTGCGGCTGGACCGGGAGGCGGAGCTGGCCGAGCGGGAAGGCGAGCGGGACCGCGCCGCCGCGCTGCGCCGCAAGTCCTTCGCCTCCCGCGAGATGGAGCTGGGGCTGACCCGGTCCTGCGACGTCACCCTGGTCGTCTCCGAGGCCGAGCAGCGCCTGCTGCGCGAGCTGGTGCCCGACGCCGACGTGCGGGTGCTGTCCAACGTGCACCTGCCGGACCGCACGCCGGTGACCCTCGACGGCCGCCGCGACGTGGTGTTCGTCGGCGGCTTCGACCACCCGCCGAACACCGACGCGGCCCGCTGGGCGGCGCGGGAGATCATGCCGCTGGTCCGCGAGGTCTGCCCGGACGCGGTGCTGCACGTGGTGGGCAGCAACCCGACCGAGGAGGTGCGCGCGCTGGCCGGAGCGGGCGTCGAGGTGCACGGCTGGGTCGCCGACCTGGGGCCGATGTACGACCGGGCCCGCGCCACCCTCGCGCCGCTGCGCTTCGGCGCCGGGGTGAAGGGCAAGGTCGGCGAGAGCCTGAGCCTGGGCGTGCCGGTCGCGGGCACCACGATGGCCGTCGAGGGGATGCACCTGGACCACGGCCGCGACGTGCTGGTCGCCGACGACGCCGCCGGGCTGGCCGCCGCCGTGATCCGGCTGCTCACCGACGACGACCACTGGCTGCGGATGTCGGCCTCCGGCCGGGACGCCATCGAGGCCCAGTTCGGCCCGGAGGTCTCGAAGCGCTGCCTCACCGAGCTGCTCACCACCGTCGACGGCCTCACCACCGCCGACCTCCGCACCACCCCCGACCCCCGCACCAGCCCGGCATAGCACCAGCCCGGCGTAGCACCGGATCCAGGTGAGGGGCACCCTTGCCCAAGTAACTCGGGCAAGGGTGCCCCTCACTCAACACCGGAACGGGTGACGCCCCGGTCACCGCACCTCTTCGTGCCTTGAGTGAGGGGCACCCTGTACCAAGTCACGTGGTACAGGGTGCCCCTCACTCATGTCACGTTCGAGTGAGGGCAGGTGCCGGGTGCGTTCGGGCTGAATCCGGCTCGCGGGGTGTGGCACGGTCGGGGTGCGCCTTGATCCGCACCCGTGCTCGTGGAGGTGCCGTGGCACGCCAGAAGCCGTGGGAGGTCGACGACGGGACGTGGGCGATGGTCGAGCCGTTGCTGCCCTGGCCGCAGGACACGTCCCCCGGAGATCCCGACGACCGCACGACGTTGCAGGGCGTCCTGTTCGTGCTCTACAACGGTCTCCGCTGGGAGCACTTGCCGCCGGAGGTGGGGTTCGGTTCCGGTGCGACCTGCCAGCGGCGGCTGGCCGAATGGCAGCGGACCGGGGTGTGGGCGGAGCTGCGGCCGATCCTGCGGGACCGGTTGCCGTCCTCCTACCGGATGGACTTCACCCGGTCGGCGATGGCCTCTCCCGGGCCCGAGCCCTGGTGAGGGTACCTCCGGCAGGCCGGAGGCACCCCCTCGGTGGTCACTCGCCCAGGTAGGTGGGCGGGAGGTGGTTGAGCTGCTGGGTGAGCAGGTCGTCGAAGACCTGCTTGGCCTGCGCGTCCTGGTCGGCGGAGACGTCGACGATGACCGCCCACTGGTGGCCGACGTAGGCGGTGCGGAAGGTGTCGCCCGTGGTCACCACCGGCACGCCCTGGTACGACAGGTCGTCCACCTCGGACAGCCCGGTCTGGCGGTCCATGTAGTTCTCGACCACGTCGAGCGCGGCCTGCTCGTCCGGCATCTGGAACGCCAGCAGCGTGACCCGCGGCGCGGGCGCGTTCGGGTCGCTGCCGTTGAACCAGCCGTCGACCAGCCCGGCCTGCAACGCGGGCTCCAGCACCTCGGGGATCAGCAGACCGCCCTTGGCGCCTTGCAGCGCGGGCACGTCGAGCGGGCCGCTCCAGGTGTGCGGCGGGCCCGGCGCGGGGATCAGCGCCTCGGCCGAACCGGGCGGGGCCGGCTTGGCCGCCGGGGGAGCGGGCAGTTCGGGCGTCGGCGGCGGCGGAGGTGCCTGCTGGGTCTGCTGCGCCTGCGGATCGGGTTCCTCCCCGCCGCTGGTGAAGTAGAAGACGCCCGCGACGACGAGCACCACGACCAGCACGGCGCCGATCGAAACGCCGACCCACAGGCCCTTCTTGGACTTGCCCGCGGACTCGAAGACCTCCGGGCCCTGCCGCATCCAGGCGGGCTCGGTGCCCCGGTCCTGCGGGGGCGGCGGCGGAGGCATGTCGGATCCGCCCCACGGCGTGTTCGTGCTGCCGCTCTCGTTGCCCCAGCTCGACTGCTGCGGTCCCCAGGCCGCCTGCTGGCCCCAGCCCTGCTGGCCGACGTTGACCACCTGGGTGCTCTCGGAGTTCGGGTTCGGCACCACCTGGGTGCTGTTGTCCTGCTGGGCGGCCTGCGCCGCCTCGCCCCAGCTGAACGCGGGCGGGAACGGGTTCTGCTGCGGCACACCGCCGGAGTTCGGCCCCTGCTGCGGGAAGCCGCCGGAGTTCGGGCCCTGCTGCGGGAAGCCGCCCGAGGACGGTCCGTTCTGGGCCCGCCCGAGCACCGCGTCCCGCCGCTGGCGGTACTCTTCAGCTGAGATCCGCCCCGCCGCGAGCTCGGCGTCGAGGTTCTGCAGCTCGTCTTGCCAGGTCACCGATGCGCCCTTTCCCGTTCGCGCGAAACGCCCCCACATGCGATCGATCGCCATTCTGCACGGTGCCGAGGTTCGCGGGTGCACCGGCCGGATAACGATCGGAGCAGGTGGCTGGTCGGGTGCGTCCGACTGGCGGCAATGACCGCCCAAACCCGTTCGTGGGAGATACGCTACCCGGCGTCGTGCAGGTCGTGGGGGCCTTTTTTAGCTGATGGGGTGATCTGAGTGGGTGACGCTCGGGTCGTTCACACCAACCCTGAGTCGTTCGCCCAGCCGCACCACGGCTTCGCCTGGATCCGGATGATCGGTGCGCTGCTGGTCATCTACGGGCACTGCTCGCCGCTGGTCGGCTCCGGGGAGCTGTTCCCGCCGGAGTGGCCGGTGCAGCCGGACGAGGGCGTGCTCATGGGGTTCTTCGCCATGAGCGGCTTCCAGATCACCGAGAGCTGGATGCGCGATCCGCACCCGCTGCGCTTCGCCGTCAAGCGGGTGCTGCGGCTGTGGCCGCCGATGCTCACCGTGTCGATCGGGATGGCGCTGATCGTCGGGCCGCTGATCACCACGCTCTCGCTCGGCGACTACTTCGGCTCCCGGGACACCTGGGGCTACGTGATCAACAACGCCGGACTGCTCACCCTGGAGCACGAACTCCCCGGCGTGTTCAGCGACAACCCGTGGCCGGACGCGGTGAACGGCTCGCTGTGGACGCTGCCGATGGAGCTGCTGGCCTACGCCGGCCTCTACGCCCTGCTGCTGATCGGCGCGGCCAAGCACCGCTTCCGCTGGATCTCGGTGGCGGCGCTGGTCGCGCTGGTGGTCTGGGACCGGCACCTGGAGCACCAGCCGGAACCGGAGTCGGCGGGCTCGCTGCTGGCGGTCCCGGTGGAGTCGCTGGTGGCGTTCCTGGTGGCCTTCGCGCTGGGCGTGGTGCTCAACCTCTACCGGATCCCGCTGTCGCCGACCGCGATGCTCGCCGGGATCGCGGTGGTGGCGATGATGCCGAACAGCGTCGCGGCGTCGTTCCTGATGACGTTCGTGGTGGGCTACGCGGTCATCGTCGTCGGGCACTTCTGGCCCGCCCGGCTGACCGTGCCGGGGCTGTGGGTCAACGGCAGCTACGGCGTCTACGTGTGGGGCTTCCCGGTGCAGCAGCTGCTCGCCATGGCCGGGGTCGCCAACCAGTACCTGATGCTGGTGTGCGCGATGCCGATCGCCTACGTGCTGGGCACGTTGTCGTGGAAGTTCGTCGAGGAGCCGACGATGCAGCTCCGGCACTACATCGCCCCGCAGCGCTCGCCGCGGCACGACTCGGTCGGCCCGAAGGACGACGAGGACGACGCCGACGAGGACTTCGACGACGACGACTTCGACGACCGCGAGGACTACGACGACTACGACGACTACGAGGACTACGAGGACCACGGGGACTTCGAGGAGGAGCCGGAGGAGGACGTGCGCCCCGAGCCGCCGACGCACCGCCGTCCGCAGCCGGGGCGCCCGGGTCCGCCGCGCCCGCCCGCGACTCCGCCCCCGGGCCTGCCGAACCCCGGCACCCCGGCGGGCGGCCTGCCCGCGCCCGGCCGGGGCGGCCCGCCCCGACACGGTGCGCGGCCACCCGGCACTCCCGTACCGGGCACTCCGGCGCCGGGCACTCCCGCGCGGGGCACTCCCGCACCGGGTACTCCGGCACCGGGCACTCCCGCGCCGGGTACTCCGGCGCCGGGTACTCCGGCACCAGGCACTCCCGCACCGGGCATCCCCGCGCCGGGCGCTCCGCCGAACGGCGCTCCAGGCCCAGGCGCCGCGCCGAACGGCGGTCGAGCTCCGGGCCTCCCGCCGAACGGTGCTCGGACTCCCGGCCCGCCGGTGAACGGCGCTCCCGCCCCAGGCACCCCCGCGAACGGTCTGCCCGTTCCGGGACCGCCCGCGCAGGCCCGGCGTCCGGCCGCCCGCCCGCCCGCGGGACGTCCGGCGGCGCCCCGCCCGGGGCCGTGGCGCGCGCCCGACGAGGCGTCGCTGTCCGGGGACCTCGCGCCGCCGCCTCCCGAGCGCCCGGGGGCGCCGCCGCGCCCACCGGGGAGCAGGCACGGTCGTGCGCCGGAGCCCGCCGAGGAGGCCACCCGGCCCAGCTTCCGGGACCCGCGTTCGGACCGGATCGACCGGCGCTGACCGCGTACCCTGGAGGCATGGCACTCTTCGGTGACAAGTCCCGGATGATCGACGCGGACGAGGCGCTGCCCGGGCGTTCGACCGCGCTGGCGGTGGATCCGCAGCACGCGGTGTTCCCGGATCGCCGGATCGTGCCCCCGTTCCCGGAGGGAATGTCCGTCGCGGTGCTCGGGATGGGCTGCTTCTGGGGCGCGGAGCGGATCTTCTGGCGGACCGAGGGCGTGTGGACCACGGCGGTGGGCTACGCGGGCGGTCACACGCCGAACCCGACCTACCAGGAGGTGTGCTCCGGCCGCACCAGGCACGCCGAGGTGGTGCTCGTCGTGTTCGACCCGGAGGTGATCAGCTACCCGCAGGTCCTCCAGCTCTTCTGGGAGAACCACGACCCGACGCAGGGGATGCGGCAGGGCAACGACCTCGGCACCCAGTACCGCTCGGCGATCTACTACACCGACGACCGGCAGCGGATCCAGGCCGAGAACAGCCGGGACCGCTACCAGGAGGCGCTGCGCACCGCCCACCTCGGCGACATCACGACCGAGATCGCGCCGCTGGGCGAGTTCTACTACGCCGAGACCTACCACCAGCAGTACCTCTCGGACGCGAAGAACCCGAACGGCTACTGCGGCATCGCGGGCACCGGCGTCGCCTGCCCGATCGGCACCGGCGTCTCCACCTGACCCGATCGAGTCCACCCGAACCCGAGTGAGGGGCACCCTGTACCAAGTGACGTGGTACAGGGTGCCCCTCACTCACAACCCGAACGGATGAGCGAACCCCAGCACGGGCGCCACTCACCCGTTCGGGAGCTGAGTGAGGGGCACCCTTGCCCAAGTAACTCGGACAAGGGTGCCCCTCACTCACTTCACGTTCGGGTGCGGTGCGGCGGCGAGCGGGTGCGAGGTCGGGGCGGTCGCGGTTGCGGGGTGGTCGGGGCGGTCCCACGCTGCGGGCATGGACGACCACATCTACCGGGTGACGAACGTCGTCGGTTCCTCCCGCGAGGGGATCGACGACGCGATCCGCAAGGGCATCGAACGCGCGTCGCGGACGCTGCGCGAAGTGGAGTGGTTCGAGGTCGACTCGATCCGGGGCCACGTGGAGGACGGGCAGGTCGGGCACTTCCAGGTCGGCCTGAAGATCGGCTTCCGCCTGGACGAATGAGCCGCGAACGACGAAGGCCCCGTCCGCGGACGGGGCCTTCGTCGGTACGAGCGGATGACGGGATTCGAACCCGCGACCCTCACCTTGGCAAGGTGATGCGCTACCAGCTGCGCTACATCCGCACCGCCGTTGTCGGCGTGATGGGAATACTCTAACCCATCCGGACAAGCCCCTCGGAGGGGGGTCGGTCAGCCCACGGCGCGGGTGGGGGTGAGCCGCAGCAGCACCCGGTCCTCGCTGCGCATCGCCTCGCGGTAGGCGTCCCAGTCCTCGTGCTCGCCGGAGATCGAGCGGTAGTAGTCCTCCAGCAGCGGCAGCGCCTCGGGCTGGTCGACGACCTCGGCGTCGCAGTCCACCTGGATCCACCGCCCGAAGAACGCCTCGGGCAGCACGCACACCCAGGCGCGCGGGTGCCTGCGCAGGTTGCGCACCTTCGCCGCGCCCGCCCTGGTGCTCACCGCGAGCACGCCCGGCCCGCCGGTGGTGATCAGCACCGGCGAGAGCTGCGGTTCGCCGCCGGCGCGCAGCGTGCCGAGCACGGCGCGGTGCTGCTCGGCGACGATCCGGTGGGCTTCGTCGAGGTCCACGGCCGCTCCCTTCGTCGGGGACGGTTCCACGGTAGGCGCGCGGCGGGCTTGGCGCGGGCGGGTGCATGATCGACAATGGGCTCACTTTCACCCATCGGGCCCATGCCGCACGCGGTACCGTGGCAGCACGCTCGGTGACCGGAGGTCGGCCCGGCGGGACGAGATCCGATGCGACCAGCCCGGGTGGGCGGGGAGGCGACGATGAACCGGGGTGTCCGGGGCTCCGACGGCCGCGTGTGGAACATCAAGGCGAACCTGGAGTGGTCGAACCCGATCACCGGCGACGACTTCGAGCACGAGGTCAGCGGCGGTTCGGCCCCCGCGATCCTGATGGGCGGCGCGCTGCTGTTCCTGGTGGTGCTGTTCGTGCTGTGGACGCCGCCCGCGGTGTACGTGCCGATCTGGCTGGTCCTGGCGCTGATCGCGGCGGCGGCCTTCTTCCCGGTCCGCTGGCTGGTGCGCCGCCCGTGGACGATCACCGCGTCCACGCCCGGCGACGCCGACGACAACCCGCCGGAGACCTGGGTCGGCGTGGTGCGCGGCTTCCTCAACGTGCGCCAGGAGGTCGCGCAGGTGGCCCGGCACATCGAGCTCTACGCCGAGCCGGACATGAACGGGGAGCTGCAGCCCACCGAGTAGCGCGACCGCCGGGCCGCGCTGGGGCACACTGGGGGAGTGCCGGAACTCCCCGAGGTCGAAGCGCTGGCCCAGCACCTGCGCGAGCACGCCGTGGGCCGGGCGGTGACGCGCGTCGACGTGGTGTCGATGAGCGTGCTCAAGACCTTCCAGCCGCCGATCACCGAGCTCACCGGGCGGGAGGTCACCGGGGCGACCCGCTGGGGGAAGTTCCTGGACCTCGACTGCGACGGCGTGCACCTGGTGTTCCACCTCGCCCGGGCGGGGTGGCTGCGCTGGTCCGACGCGCTCCCGGCCGCGCCGCCGAAGCCGGGGCGGGGGCCGATCGCGCTGCGGGTGCACCTCGGCGGCCCCGGGTTCGACCTGACCGAGGCGGGCACCCAGAAGAAGCTCGCCGCCTGGGTGGTGCACCGCCCCGCCGAGGTGGAGCGGCTGGGGCGGCTCGGTCCGGACGCGCTGGGCCTGGAGCTCGACGAGCTGGCGGCGATCCTGTCCGGCCGCACCGAGCGGTTGAAGAACCTGCTCACCGACCAGTCGGCCATCGCCGGCATCGGCAACGCCTACTCCGACGAGATCCTGCACGCGGCGAAGCTGTCCCCGTTCGCCACGCCCGCCAAGCTGGACCGGGCGGCGGTGGAGCGGCTGCACGGCGCGCTGCGGGAGATCCTGCAGGACGCGCTGCGGCGCTCGCTGGAGCAGGACGCGGCCCGGCTCAAGGCCGAGAAGCGCTCCGGGATGCGGGTGCACGCCCGCACCGGGCTGCCGTGCCCGGTGTGCGGCGACGCGGTGCGCGAGGTGTCCTACGCCGACCGCTCGATGCAGTACTGCCCCACCTGCCAGACCGGCGGCAAGCCGCTCGCGGACCGGCGGATGTCGCGGCTGCTGAAGTGAAGGACCGCTTAGCGCGGCTTTCCCGCCGAGCCGCTAAGGGGTCCTTTCAGCATGCGGCGGAGCCGCATGCGGTGCGGCCGTCAACCGGCACCGCTGCGGGTTCTCAGCGGTCTTCTCGCGAGGACGCCCTGATGCCGTGTATGGGCATACATCAAGAAGGGCGCCCGGAGCGAGAAGGCCGCTGAGGTTCCGCCACCCGCACCGCCACGCAGGCCATTGGCGAAAACAGTCCTCAAGAGGCCCGGCGCTGCTCCGGACGGTGATACCGGGTTCCGCTGACCAGAACACGGGTGACCGCTCACCGATGGAATGGCGACACCCAGCGTAGTCGCCTTGATTCCGGGCGTGCCGACCACGAAGATTGGTGCCGTGCCGGAGCTGTTGACGGAGCGCACGGTGCTGACCTCGCTCGCCGCGCTCGCCGTGCTCGGAATGTTCGTCATGCTGTGCCGCGCCAGACGGGTGTCCACCTCGGTGGAGGACGCCACGTTGTCGGCGCTGCAACGCGTGACCCGCGCCGCCCCCCACCTGCGGGACGGCCTGACCCAGGAGTCCGCCGACCGGGCGGCGCCCCACCTGCGGGAACTCGGCGCCTGCGTGGCGGTCGGGTTGATCGACGCCGAGGGCACGCTGCTGAGCTGGGACGGCGAGGCCAACCACCACTACGCGGACCTGCGGACCAGGATCGAGGCGGTGCTGCGCACCGGCAAGCGGGAGTTCCTCGACCACGGCCAACTGCTGTGCCCGCACCGGCCGTGCCCGATGCGCCACGCCATCGTGGTACCTCTGGAGGTCGAGGGCGAGACGGTCGGCGCGCTGGCGCTGATCGCCAACTTCGACCGCAAGCGGCTGCTGCGCGCCTCCGCGGCGGTGGCCGACTTCGTGTCCACCCAGCTCGAACTCGCCGAGCTCCAGGAGTCCAAGGAGCGGCTGGCCCAGGCCGAGGTGCGGGCGCTGCGGGCGCAGATCTCGCCGCACTTCATCTACAACGCGCTGAACACGATCAGCTCGCTGATCCGCACCGACCCGGACCACGCGCGGGACCTGCTCCAGGAGTTCGCCGACTTCACCCGCTACTCGTTCCGCACCAACGGGCTCTACACGACGCTGGCCGACGAGATCCGCAACGTCGACCGGTACCTGATCCTGGAGCGCGCCCGGTTCGGCCCGGACCGGCTCAAGGTGCAGCTCAAGATCGCCCCCGAGGTGCTGCCCGTGGTGATGCCGTTCCTCGCGCTGCAACCGCTGGTGGAGAACGCGGTGCGGCACGGGCTGGCCAACAAGCCCGGCGGCGGCACCCTCACCGTGGTCGCCGAGGACAACGGGGCGGAGGCGCTGATCAGCGTCGACGACGACGGCATCGGGATGGACCCGGACCGGCTCGACGCCGAGCTCGCCGACGCCCACCTCACCGGCGCGCACGTCGGGCTGGGCAACATCAACAGCCGGATGCGGGCCACCTTCGGCAACGAGTACCGGCTGGTCGTGGAGACCAACGAGGGCGCCGGGATGAAGGTCATCATGCGGGTGCCGAAGTACGCGCCCGGGGTGCGCCCGCTGGCCGCGCACGAGTTCGACGACCCGGGTCTCGACCTCGCGGCCGGAGCGCCTGCCAGCCGGTAACGTCGGGGCATGACCGACAAGGCTCCGCAGAAGTTCACCGACGCGCTCAGCGAGAAGCTGTCCGCCAAGCTCCCCGGCAAGCTCGCCGAGCGGACCGAGCGCGGTCCGGTCGTCGCCGTCGTCAAGCTGCACGGGGTCATCACGCCCAACCCGACCCCGGTGAACCGCCAGTCGATCTCGTTGCAGAACGTCGATTCCGCGCTGGGCCGCGCGTTCAGCCACGAGCGGCTGAGCGCGGTGGCGCTGGCGATCAACTCGCCCGGCGGGTCGGCCACCCAGTCCGCGCTGGTCGCCGAGCGGGTCCGGGGCCTGGCCGAGGAGAAGAAGGTCCCGGTGCTCGCGTTCTGCGAGGACGTCGCGGCCTCCGGCGGGTACTGGCTGGCCTGCGCCGGGGACGAGATCTACGCGCACCCCACCTCGATGGTCGGCTCCGTCGGCGTGATCAGCTCCAGCTTCGGGCTCACCGGCCTGCTCGACAAGCTCGGCGTGGAGCGCCGCGTCTACACCGCGGGCACCAACAAGATGCGGCTGGACCCGTTCCTCCCCGAGAAGGAGGACGACGTCCGGTGGTTGCACGGGATGCAGGAGGAGCTGCACGGCCAGTTCCGCGACTGGGTCCGGCAGCGCCGCGGCGACAAGCTGGCCGGCTCCGACGACGACCTGTTCTCCGGCGAGGTGTGGACCGGGCGGAAGGCCCGCGAGCTCGGGCTCGTCGACGGCCTCGGCACCCTGCGCACCGTGGTGAAGGAGAAGTTCCCGGACGCCCACCTGCTCACCGTCGAACCGCGCAAGCCGCTGCTGGCCCGCCTCGGCGTGGCGAACTCGGTGCGCGGACCGGAATCGCTGCTGGCCGCGTTCCAGGCGCTGGAGCACAAGGCCCACTGGAGCCGCTTCGGCCTGTGACCTCCCCGGCGACCGCGCGCGCCGGATTTCCCGAGTCCGGATTTCCTGAGTGAGGGGCACCTTCATCCGGAAGGTGCCCCTCACTCAGCTCTCGAACGCGTGAGCGGGCCGTGCTTCGGCGGCTCGGGTTCGTGCTTTCGGGGTCGGAACCACCCGGGAGATGGCACGGCACTGCTCTTTTCGGGCGATCATGGGTGTCTTTCCGTTGGGGAAAGGGGAAAGTGGGCCCCTGGTGTCCGGCCGCGCCGGGTGAACCACTAGCGTGGAACCGCGCATGAGTGACTCAGCTCACTCTCCGGCCCGATGTGGTGCCAGAGTGATCCAACGGGGTGGGAACGGGGCATCCGAGCATGGCAGGGATGGACGTTGCGGTGACCGCACAGGGGAGTTCGCGAGGGCTGGTCGTCCTGGCCGTGGACGACGAGACGGCCGGGCTGGACGAGATGGAGTTCCTGCTCGGCAGCAACCCCCGGGTCACCAAGGTGCTGACGGCGTTCGACGCCGCCGAGGCGCTGCGCGAGCTGCGCACCGAGGAACCGGGTCCGGAGCAGGACGCCCCGGTGGTGGACGCGGTGTTCGCCGACGTCTCGATGCCCGGGCTCAGCGGGATGGAACTGGCCAGGGTGCTGACCGCCTTCAAGCACCCGCCCGCGCTGGTCTTCATCACCGGGCACGAGGAGAACGCGCTGGAGGCCTTCGAGGTCGGCGCGCTCGACTACATCATGAAACCGGCCAACGCCGAGCGGGTGGACCGGGCGCTGCGCACCATCGAGCGCCGCAAGGCCCAGGCCGGGGTCAAGCGCGCCCTGGAAGCCGCCCCGGCGCAGGCCCCGGACGAGGAGGAGGTCATCCCGGTGGAGCTGGGCGGCACCACCAAGCTCGTCCCCCGGTCGTCGGTGCGCTGGGTGGAGGCGCAGGGCGACTACGCCCGGCTGCACACCACCGACGGCTCGCACCTGGTGCGGATCCCCTTGGCGCAGCTGGAGGAACGCTGGTCCGACGCCGGTTTCCTGCGGATCCACCGGTCCTACCTGGTGGCGCTGCCGCTGGTGACCGAGCTGCGGATGTCGTCCTCGGGCTACTCGGTGGTGCTCGGCGGCGGGCCGCAGCGCGAACTGCCGGTCAGCCGCAGGCACACCCGCGAGCTCAAGGACCGCCTGGTGCGGGCGCCCCGGCAGGGCTGGGAGCAGCAGAATTGAGCCCGGAGCACGGTTTCGAGCTGCGCAACCGCAACGGCGAACCGGCCCGGCCGCGCCGCAGGCGGGTGGTGCTCGCCGACCGCAGGCGCACCCGCCAGGTGGCCCGCACGATGTCCGAGCTGGAGGAGCAGACCAGCGTCGGCGAGGTGCTGGTGCAGCACCTGGTGCGGGTCCAGCTGCGCAGCGCGCTGCTGCTCGGCGGGGCGGTGGCGCTGGTGATGCTGGCGTTGCCCACCGCGTTCTACCTCTTCCCGGCGTTCGGCACCTACGAGGTCTTCGGCATCCGGCTGGCCTGGCTGCTGCTCGGGGTGCTCGCGTACCCGGCCCTGGTCGTCGCCGGCTACCTGTGCACCCGGACGGCGGAGCGGCACGAGCGCGATTTCGTCCACATGGTCGAGCAATGACCGCCGCGACGCGGTTGGGATGATCGGGTCGGCCCGCTGGGCCCGATGGTGACGGCTGGCAACGAGGGCGGTGCGATGGATCCGAACGCCTGGTCGCTCGTGGGGGTCGCGCTGATCGTCGTCGCGACATTCGCGATCGGCATCTGGGGTTCCCGGTCGGCGCGCACCACCTCGGACTTCTCCACGGCGCGGCAGATGGTCCCGGCCGAGCGCAACGCGGCGGCCATCTCCGGCGAGTACCTGTCGGCGGCCTCGTTCCTCGGCGTGGCCGGGCTGGTGCTCAAGGACGGCGCCGACGCGCTGTGGTACCCGATCGGCTTCGCCGCGGGCTACCTCGCGCTGATGCTGTTCGTCGCCGCGCCGATGCGCCGCTCCGGCGTGTTCACGCTGCCCGACTTCGCCGAGGCGCGGCTGGATTCGCGCCCGCTGCGCTCGCTGTGCACCGCGCTGGTGCTGGTGATCGGCTGGTTCTACCTGGTGCCGCAGCTCCAGGGCGCCGGCCTGACGCTCTCGGCGATCCTGCCGATGCCGTACTGGGTCGCGCTGCTGGTGGTCGCGGTGATCACGCTGACCAGCGTGGTCTCCGGCGCGATGCGGGCGGTGACCCTGGTCCAGGCCTTCCAGTACTGGGTGAAGCTGTTCGCCATCACGCTGCCCGCCTTCGCGCTGTTCGTGGTGTTCCTGTCCACCGGCGGCCCGCGCGCGCAGGCGCTGGACCGGCCGCTGCCGCCGGTGTTCCCGCAGGACACCTCGGTGCACGTGCACACCGACGTGCGGTTGCAGGTCACCGCGCCGGTGTGGCTGGCCGACGGTCCGGACGCGCTGTACCTGCGGCCGGGGGAGTACTCGGTGCCGGCGGGTTCGGTGCTGCACTTCCCGGAGGGCGCCGCCGTGCCGGTGGTGGTCGGCGGCGAGACGAACAACGCCGACTGGCTGCGCCCGCAGCACGGCGGACCCACCGGCCTGATCGAGACCTACTCGGTGCTGATCGCGACGTTCCTGGGCACGATGGGCCTGCCGCACGTGCTGGCCCGCTTCTACACCAACCCCAGCGGGCAGGGCGCCCGGCGCACCACGCTGTACGTGCTGGCGATGCTCGGCGCGTTCTACCTGTTCCCCACGATCTTCGGGTTGCTGTCCCGGTTGTACGTGCCGCAGCTCCTGGTCACCGGGGACACCGACGCCGCCGTGCTGATGCTGCCGCACGCGATGCTCGGCAACTGGGTCGGCGGCCTGCTGGGCGCGGTCACCGCGGCCGGTGCGTTCGCGGCGTTCCTGGCCACCTCCTCGGGGCTGATCATGAGCGTCGCGGGCGTGCTGTCCACCGACGTGCTGCGCGGGCGGATCCGCGACTTCCGGTGGGTCGCGGTGCTGGCCTGCGTGCCGCCGGTCGTGCTGGCGTTCCCGGGGCTGGAGCAGGACGTCGCCCGCAGCGTGGGGATGGCGTTCGCGATGGCGGCCTCGACGTTCAGCCCGCTGCTGGTGCTGGGCATCTGGTGGCGCGGGCTGACCGCGGTGGGCGCGGCGGCCGGGATGACCGTCGGCGGCGTGCTGGTGGCGCTGGCCATGGTCGTCAACCGGGTGTTCGGCCCCACCGGCACCTGGTACGCGACCCTGATCGAGCAGCCCGCGCTGCTCACCGTGCCGCTCGCCTTCGCGGTGACGGTCGTGGTCAGCCGGGCCACCCGCAACCGGGTGCCGGCCGGGGTCGGGCGGGAGATGCTCCGGATGCACGCGCCCGACCGGCTGGGCTTCGTCCGCGACCAGACCCGCCGCCCGGGCGAGGACACGGTGCCGCCCACCGGTGGCAGGCACCAGCGCCGCGTGGAATGACCCGAGGATCCCGAACCACCAATTCCGCGCGCGAATTTCTTCCGAATGCAATCCGCTGAACGGCGCAATGCTGCTTCGAAAAGGGCATTTCGGTGATCTCAATGGGTCAGGACTTCTTCATTCGATCGTTAGCCGCACTGCTCCCAACGGGCCTTCACAGCTCCCGCGCGACTCCGTAGTTTTTCGCCTTGATCAACGAACGACGAGGTCGCGGGCGGTAGTGCGCCGGGCCATGCACGCGGGGGAGGACGCCGTGAGCAGCACGGGCCAGAGCGGGTCCGAATCGGAAATCGACGCGGAAACCTGGGCGGCCGCGCAGCGCAGTCCTGAATTCGCCACGTTGCGGAGGCGGTTGCGCGCCTTCGTCTTCCCGGTATCGGGTCTCTTCCTCGCCTGGTACCTGGTGTACGTGCTCCTCGCGGACTACGCGCACGGATTCATGAGCATCAGGCTGGTCGGCAACATCAACGTCGGCCTCGTCCTGGGCCTGCTCCAGTTCGTCTCCACCTTCGTCATCACCACCCTCTACGTCCGCTACGCCAACCGGCAGCTCGACCCGGTGTCCGAGGAGATCCGGGACCGCGTGGAAGGAGCGGCGCAGTGAACCTCGCGCTGACCGCGCTGGCGCAGAACCAGACCGCGGACAACCGCTGGCTCAACATCGGCATCTTCGCCGTGTTCGTCGCGGTCACGATGGTGATCGTGCTGCGGGCCAGCAAGAACACCAAGACCGCCTCCGACTACTACGCGGCGGGCCGGGCGTTCACCGGACCGCAGAACGGCATCGCCATCGCGGGCGACTACCTGTCGGCGGCGTCGTTCCTCGGCATCGCCGGAGCCATCGCCGTCTACGGCTACGACGGGTTCCTGTACTCGATCGGCTTCCTGGTCGCCTGGCTGGTGGCGCTGCTGCTGGTCGCCGAGCTGCTGCGCAACACCGGCCGCTACACGATGGCCGACGTGCTCAGCTTCCGGATGCGGGAACGCCCGGTGCGCACCGCCGCCTCGCTGTCCACGCTCGCGGTGACGTTCTTCTACCTGCTGGCGCAGATGGCCGGGGCCGGCGGGCTGATCGCGCTGCTGCTGGGCATCACCCACCCCGGCGGGCAGGCCGCGGTGATCGCCGTCGTCGGTGCGCTGATGATCCTGTACGTGCTGGTCGGCGGCATGAAGGGCACCACGTGGGTGCAGATCATCAAGGCCGCGCTGCTCATCGCGGGCGCGTTCGTGATGACCGTCTGGGTGCTGGCGCTGCACGGCTTCAACCTCTCCGGGCTGCTCGGGGCTGCGGTGCAGACCGCGGGACCGGGCGGTGAGGCGCTGCTCAACCCCGGTGCGCAGTACGGGGAGAGCCCGGCGACCCAGCTCGACTTCGTGTCGCTGGGCATCGCCCTGGTGCTGGGCACGGCCGGTCTGCCGCACGTGCTGATGCGCTTCTACACCGTCCCGACCGCCAAGGAGGCCCGCCGCTCGGTGGTCTGGGCGATCTGGCTGATCGGGTTGTTCTACCTGTTCACGCTGGTGCTCGGCTACGGTGCCGGGGCACTGGTCGGGCCGGATGCCATCCAGGACGCCCCGGGCGGGGTGAACTCGGCGGCGCCGCTGCTGGCCCTCGAACTCGGCGGTCCGCTGCTGCTCGGCTTCATCTCGGCGGTGGCGTTCGCGACGATCCTCGCGGTGGTCGCGGGCCTGACCATCACCGCCTCGGCGTCCTTCGCGCACGACATCTACGCCAACGTGATCAAGAAGGGCGCGGTCGACGACAAGAACCAGGAGGTGCGGGTCGCCCGGATCACCGCGGTCGTCATCGGCGTGGTCTCGATCCTCGGCGGCATCGCGGCCAACGGGCAGAACGTGGCGTTCCTGGTGGCGCTGGCGTTCGCGGTGGCGGCCTCGGCGAACCTGCCGACGCTGCTGTACTCGCTGTTCTGGAAGCGGTTCAACACCACCGGCGCGCTGTGGAGCATCTACGGCGGGCTCGCGGTGACGATCGTGCTCATCGTGTTCTCCCCGGCCGTGTCCGGCAACGAGTCCGCGATGTTCCCGGGGATCGACATCGCCTGGTTCCCGCTGAAGAACCCGGGCCTGGTCTCCATCCCGCTGTCGTTCCTGCTCGGCTACCTCGGCACGGTGCTGAGCAAGGAGCCGTTCAACGAGGAGAAGTACGCCGAGATGGAGGTCCGCTCGCTGACCGGCGCCGGCGCGGAGAAGGCCAACCCGCACTGAACCCGCGCCGACGGCCGGGACCGGGGTCCGCCCCGGTCCCGGCCGTCCGCGTCCGGCGGTCGCGCGGTGCCGCGGCGCGCTGTCGCCGGTGGGCGGCCGCGGGGCTCGGCGCGGCGGGTCCGGCGCTCAGGCGGCGGTGGGCTGCCCGGCGATGAGCGGGACCGACAGCTCCCAGACCTCGGTGTCGTCCAGGCTGGCCGGTGAGCGGTCGAGCAGCACCTGCAGGCGCGGTTCGGAAAGCCGCACGAAGCCGCAGAATCGCGGCCGGCCTTCCTCGACGACCGCGAGGTGCCCCCACTCGCCTTCATCCGACCACCGCAGAATGGCACGTCGAGACACGAGATTCCTTCTTCCCATCGGAGCGATTTCGAACCCGCGAACCGTAGGCAGTCGGAAGTCCCTTCGGTTGTGCGACATTCCGTCAAGTCATACGAACGAGTGGCTGACACCCACCCGAACGTTTGACCGAGTGATCGTTGCGGCCGAGCGGACGTGCCGGGTGATGAGCACCCCGCAGGAACCTCCCGAACGGGGGTCGCGCGGACGTGGGGCAGTCCTCACACCCGCACCACGCCGCGCGTGGCAGCATCGGGGGCGTGACTACTCCGGTTCCCCCTGATCAGATCCCCGGCGTCCAGCCCGAAGACCTGCCCGCGGACCTCCCCGAGGGCAGCGCCCTGCTCGACGTCCGCGAAGACGACGAGTGGCGCGCCGGGCACGCCGCCGAGGCGGTGCACCTCCCGATGAGCGAGCTGCCGCAGCGGCTCGACGAGATCCCGGAGGCCGACCGGCTCTACGTGGTGTGCCGCTCCGGCGGCCGGTCGGCGCGGGTCACCGCCTACCTCAACGCCAACGGCTGGGACGCGGTCAACGTCGAGCGCGGGATGAACGGCTGGGCGGCCATCGGCAGGCCGCTGGTGTCCGACGGCCCCGGCGAGCCCTGCGTGCTGTGACCCGCCGACCGCCGCGGACCCGGGTGGAGTGGGTGGCCACGCCACCCGGCGACCCGCGTCCCGTCCGCCGCCCGGCCCGGCGCCCGCGCTACACCGGTCCGCCGTCGTACCCGGCGGTCCCCCGGTGGGGCTTCCCGCTGCTGGCCTGGCGCTGGCCGCTGGCGCTGCCGCTGCGCCCGCAGGCCGACGCCACGGTCCGCGCGGAGTCCTCCGGCGCCACCGCCGTGACCGCGCTGTGGATCACCACCGGGGTCGCCGGGCTCGCGGCGGTCGCCGAGGTGTGGCGCTACCTGCTGCTGCTGCGCAGCCGCGACGAGGCGCTGTCCCGGGTGGTGCTGACGGTCTCCGACGCCCTGGTCGGCACCACCGGCCTGCTCACCTGGCTGCTCGGCGCGGTGAGCGCGGTGATCGTGCTGGTCTGGGCGCTGCGCACCCGGGTGGCGGCCAACGAACGGGTCGGCGTCACCAGCGCCCGCCCGGACTGGCAGGTGGTCGTCGGCACCCTGGTGCCCGGCCTGAACCTCGTCGTGCCCGGAGCGGCGCTGGCCGAGCTGGAGCACACCGTGCTGGTCGGCGAGGGCGCCCGCGCCCCCGGCACCCGGCCGTCCCCGTCGCTGCTGGTCCGGTTCTGGTGGGCGGCGTGGGCGACGACCCTGCTGCTCGGCTGGCTGTCGTTCGCCTGGGCGTTCCGCACCAGCGTGCAGGCGATGGCCGACGGGGTGCTGCTGCACGCGGTGAACAACGCGGCGGTCGTGGTCCTCGCGCTGCTCACCCTCCGGTTGATCAAGGAGATCACCGCGCTGGTCGCCCCCGTCGACCCCACCGAGCTCCGCCGCCTCCGCGTCCTCGACGTCCACGGCGCCCCGCGCCCCACCAAGGCCCCCCGCCCCCAGGACACCCCCCGCTGACCCCCGCCGAGGTTTCCGAGCCCCTCGCGCAGGACTGCTTTCGCCGTTGATCTGCGTGGCCGGTGCCGGTGGCGGAACCTCAGCGGTCCCCTCGCTGCGGGATCCGCTCCTGATGTACCCGCTCCGTGCACGGCGTCCTCGCGAGGGGACCGCTGAGCGGCAACGTCCGAGCACGGGCGGGCGGTGCAGGCTGCGTGCCGCACCGCAATGCGGCTCCGCCGCATTCTCGAAGACCTCCCAGCGATCGAACGGGTGAGGGTGAGGTGAGCCGGTGGACGAGCGGGTTCCGCATAATGGCGGCGTGTCGACGCGGAGCCTCGAAGTCGTGGCGCACCGGGGGGCGTCGGCGGAGCGCGCCGAGCACACCCGGGGTGCCTACGAGCTGGCCTTGGAGCAGGGCGCCGACGGGCTGGAGTGCGACGTCCGGGTGACCCTCGACGGGCACCTGGTGTGCGTGCACGACCGCCGCATCGACCGCACCTCGGACGGTCGCGGGGTGGTGAGCCGCCGCACCGCGGAGTCGATGGCGGCGCTGGACTTCACCGGCTGGTTCCGCTCCTCGGCCGGGCTGGCCCCGCCGACGGGCCCGGAGGGCGTGCTGCGGCTGGAGGAGCTGCTCGGCCTGGTCCGCGACCACGGGCGCGCGGTGCGGCTGTTCATCGAGACCAAGCACCCGGTGCGCTACCGGGGACTGGTGGAGCGCGAGCTGGCGCGGTTGCTGCGCCGGTACGGCCTGGCCGCGCCGCCGGTCCGGGACGAGTCGGCGGTGCTGATGATGTCGTTCTCGGCCGCGGCGGTGCGCCGGTTCCGGGCCGAGGCCCCCGGGGTGCCGACCGTGCTGCTGTTCGAGCAGGCGCGCGGGGCGCTGCGCCGGGGCGTGCTGCCGCCGTGGGCCGATCTCGCCGGGCCGGGCATCCGGGTGGTGCGCCGCGATCCCGGGCTGGTGCCGCGGATCGCCGCGCACGGCCGGGACACCTACTGCTGGACGGTGGACGATCCGCGCGACGTGGCGCTGTGCCGCGACGCCGGGGTCCGGTTCGTGGCCACCGACGCGCCCGCCACCACCCGCTCCCACCTGTCCGGTTCCTGACCGGGTTTCGGTAGCGTCGGCGCTCCAGCAGCGCCGACGACGAGGAGACTTCCGTGGCCAAGCGAACTGCCCCCACCCGCGAGGACGGCGGGATCGGTCGGCGCCAGCCCTGCCCGTGCGGTTCCGGCAAGCGCTACAAGGCTTGCCACGGTGCCGCGGGAGGGGCGGCCGACGTCATCGTGACCCGGCCGTTCGAGGGGCTGGCGGCGGAGACGGAGCTCGTCGCGCTGCGGGAGTTCGTGCCGTCCGGCACCGCGCCGCTGCCGCTGCGCGACGGCGGGTCCCTCACCCTGGCCACGGTGCTGCCGATGGCCGCGGCGGCGCTGCGCCGCAACGACGACCGCGCGTTCGTCGGGCTCCAGGTGCAGACCAAGTCCGGTGACATCAGCCGCGACCTGGCGCGCGCGGTGGAGTGGGTGCGCACCGCCGAGACCGGCGCGTCGCTGCCGGTGGTCGGGCCGGAGACCGGCGGGGGCGAGCTGGTCCGGTTGCAGGACCTCGTGGATCCGGCGGCCGAGCTCGACGTCGAGGTGCACGAGGACTTCTCCTGGTGGATGCCCGACGACGTGGAGCCCACCGGCGACGTCGCCCTGTCGCTGGAGCGCGCCAACGCCGCGATCATGCCCACCTCCCGGCTGCGGGCCGAGGGCGTGACCTCGGCGTACTGGGTGGACGCCGGGGAGAAGGCGCACCTGCGCTGGGTGCGGCCGGAGCCGGAGGAGAAGCTGGTCGCGGCGCTGGCCCGGTTGAGCGCGCGGGGCGAGCTGGCGCTGGACGAGGACAGCCGGTACGCGGGTTCGTTCCGGGCGCACGGCCTGCTGGTGCCGGTGTGGGACCTGGACCGCGAGAAGCACGCCCGCGAGTGGGACGAACCGGCCGCCGCGCTCGGCCGCCGACTGGACGAGGCGCTGGCCTCGCTGGAGTCCGAGCCGCTGGACGCCGCCGAGCGCCGGGCCCGCGACGGCCTCCGGGGCCGCCAGGTCACCATCCGCTGACCGAGCGCCCACCGGCCCGCGGGCGGGACAAGCCCTGACTGGTGAGGGGCACCCTGTACTCCGTGACGTGGTACAGGGTGCCCCTCACTCAAGTTCCGGACGGGTGGTGCCCGGCGTTCGACCGCGCGGTTCACCCGAACGGGGATCAGGTGAGGGGCACCCTTGTCCCAGTAACTTGGGCAAGGGTGCCCCTCACTCAGGTTCCGAACGGGTGGCGGAGCCGCATGTGGTGCGGTCGTCAACTCGCACCGTTGAGGTCCCGCCAGCCGCACCGCCATGCAGGCCATCGGCGGAACGGTCCCCCGTCGGATGACGGTGCCCCTCACCTTGCGCGTACCACCCGTCCGGGTGCCGGTGGCGGTCGCGGTGACCGCCCGTGGTCCACTGGTGGCGGACGATCAACTGGAGACCACGTTGCCCTGAACGGGTGGTATCCGGGTTTCGCGGGCAACCGTGGGGACCGCGCTGACGTGCTCGGGTACGGCCGGTGGATGCGGAGGGGGTGGTGCGGATGACCGCGCAGCTTCCCGCTGCGCCCGCCGTTCCCGAAGCGACGGGCGCGTGGCGCGAGGGGGCGCGTCGAGGGGACATGGCGTCGGCGGAAGACGACTTCGCGGAATTCGTCCGGGTGGCCTTGCCCGGGCTGATGCGCTACGGCCACGCGCTGACCGGGAACCCGCACGACGCGGCCGACCTGGTCCAGACCGTGCTGGAGAAGGTGGGCGCGCGGTGGTCGAAGATCAACCGCAGCTGCGCCGATCCGATGGCGTACGTGCGCAAGGCGATGGCCAACACCCACGTCAGCCGCTGGCGGCGGACCCGGCGGGAGACGCTGCTCGCCGACTTCCCGGACATGCCCGCCGCGTCCCGCCACGACCGGCTGGAGGACGAGCCGGTGTGGGCGGCGCTGCGGGCGCTGCCGCCGCGGCAGCGCGCCGTGGTGGTGCTGCGGTACTACGAGGGCCTGTCCGAGGCCGAGATCGCCGAGAGCCTCGGGATCAGCGCCGGGACGGTCAAGAGCCAGGCCAGCAAGGCGCTGGCGGCACTGCGCAAGCGGCTCGGGCCGTTGGCGGAGGGAGGTGACGTGTGATGGACCTGGAGGACGAGCTCCGTCGCGTCCTGTCCGACGACGAGCGGCTCGACGTCCCGGTGCGGACCGGGGTCGAGTGGTCGCTGGTCGAGCGCGCACGTCGCCGCAGGCGGCGCCACCACGTCGCGGCGCTGACCGGGGGCGCGGTCGCCGCCGCGGCCCTGTTCGGCGGCGGTATCGCGCTGGTCGCGATGCCCGACCGGCCGGAGTACCGGCGGCCCGCGGTGCCGCACCCGGTGGTCACCTCCACCTCGGAGTCCGAACCGAAGACGACCCGGCCGCCGGTCGAGGAGCCGCCGCCGTTCGTCCCCGAGCCGCCGGACTGGGAGCCGCCCCGGCACACGCCGGTCACCACGACCACGGAGCCGGTGGTGCTGAGCGAGACGACCAGCGCCCCGCCGCCGACGTCCTCCTCGGTCCCGGAGTCGAGCGGCCAGGACGTCCCGTCGTCCCAGGACCAGCCGCCGACGACGCAGCCCAGCCAGCGCGACGACAAGCCCGCCGGCTGAGCGCTCAGAGCGCGCCGCCCGCGGCGGGCGGCGCGGTGGCGTCCTCGCCCGCGTCGCCGACCGACTCCCGGTACAGGTAGTTCTCCACGTCGAACAGGTTGCCGTTGGAGCGGTCGACCACGTTGAGCAGGGTCGACATCTGGGAGACCTCCTCGACCTGCTCCTTGAGGAACCACTGCACGAACTGCTCGCCGAGGTAGTCGTTCTCCTCGCGCGCGGTGCGGGCGAGGGCCTCGATCTCCCGGGTCACCTCCCGCTCCTGCTCCAGGGCGAGCGCGACCAGCTCGCGGGTGTCGCCGAAGTCGTTGCGGACCTGCTCGATCCCCGGGATGCGCGGGCTGACGTCGCGGTCCATCAGGTACTGGACGATCATCATCGCGTGGTTGCGCTCCTCCAGCGACTGCGCGTAGAAGTGCTTCGCCAGTCGGGGGAGGTCGTTGTTGTCGAACCACACCGCGAGCGCGATGTACTGCTGCGACGCGGCGAACTCGTTGGCCACCTGCTCCTGGAGGAGGCGGTGGAAACCGGATTCGTGCTGCTCGATCTTCTTCGCGCTGAATGCCATGTCCCCAAGCTACTCTGGAATGAGTCCAGTTTCATCCCAGGGTAACCTAAGAAGAATGCGGTGACCCTCATTTCGTAAAAGGAAGGCTCACCTCACCAAGGCAAACCGAACCTCACCGAGCCCACCCCCCGCGCCATGCCGCAACCGCAGGTCAGAGCCATGATCACCACTCTGGAGTTCCATTCCCCGGCGCGCCCGGGAATGATCTACGCGAATGCGCTTCGCGGAATGAGTCCCCCGTCACGGAACGCGCCGCGGAAAAAGATAACGCCATTCCGGTGCTCGCGCGCGGCGTGTCCCGCGCTTCCACCGGAACCGCACCGGCCCGACCGATCCGGCCCGACCCAACCGCGCACCGCTGCTCGATCGGGTGAACAACCGTAGGTGAGGGGCACCCTTGCCCAAGTAACTCGGACAAGGGTGCCCCTCACTCCGTCCCCGTTCGGGTGAGCGAGGTGGTTCAGAGGGCGTCGCGGTGGGTCGGGCAGGACATGCAGCGCGGCCCGCCCCGGCCGGTGCCCAGCTCGGAGCCGTCGATCCGCAGCACCTCGATCCCGGCCTCCTCCAGGCGGGCGTTGGTCTCCACGTTGCGCTCGTAGGCCACCACGACGCCCGGCGCCACCGCCAGCGTGTTGTTGCCGTCCTCCCACTGCTCCCGCTCGGCGGTCACCGGGTCCAGCCCGGTGTCGATCACCCGCAGCGCGTCGATCCCCATCGCCTCGGCGGCCGCGGTCAGGAACGGCTCCGGCCCGGCCACGTCGATCCCGCCGTCGTGCGGGCGCAGCACGTAGGCCTGCAACGAGTGCTGCACCGCCGGGTACATCACCACGGCGTCCCGGTCCACCATCGTGCAGACCGTGTCCAGGTGCATCGACGCCCGCGCCTGCGCGATCGGCACCGCGAGCACGGTGTGCGCCAGGTCGTCGGCGAACAGCGAGCGGGCGAAGGACTCCGCGCCCGCCGGGGTGGTCCGCTCGCCCACGCCGACGGCGACCACGCCCGGGTCCAGCAGCAGCACGTCACCGCCCTCGACCGGCGCCGAATGCGCCCCGTACGCGCGGCCGGCGTGCGCGAAGCGCGGGTGGTAGGCGTAGATCAGATCGGTGAGCGCGGCCTCCCGGCGTCGCGCGGGCAGCGCCAGCGAGCCGACCGCGACCCGTTCGCCGACCCAGATCGACGAGTCCCTGGTGAACAGCAGGTTCGGCAGCGGCTCGATCGCGAAGTCGTGCGGGTGGTGCATCCGCCGCACCAGCGAACGGCCGTCGCCCGCCGGGAGCTCCTCGAAGGTCATCCCGCCGATCAGGACCTCGGCCAGCGCGGCGTCGTCCCGCCCGGCGAGGTGCGAGGACAGCGCGTCGGCGATGTCGGTGCCCACCCGCAGCTCGTCGACCGCGGCCAGCACCGCCGCCGCGCGCGCCCGCTCGTCGGCCAGCGCCTCGGCCAGCAGGTCCCGCAGCAGCAGCACCTCCACGCCCCGCCCGCGCAGCACTTCGGCGAAGGCGTCGTGCTCCCGCTGCGCCCGGTCCACCCACGGGATCGCGTCGAACAGCAGCTGATCGCTGTTGCGCGGGGTGAGGCGCTTGAGCTCGGTGCCCGGCCGGTGCAGCACCACCGTGCGCAGCGGGCCTACTTCGCTTCGGACCTGCGGTTCGCTCACACCGCGCAGCCTAGCCGCCGACGCCCGCCATCACCCGTCCGTGACGGGTTCCCGACCGCGACCGGTTCAGTGCCCGACCGGATCAGGGCCCGACCGGTTCAGTGCCCGACCGGATCAGGGCAGCCAGCCGACCCTGCCGCGCAGCGCCGCGTACCCGACGAAGGCGACCACGTCGATCAGGGCGTGCCCGACGACCAGCGGCCACAGCCGGTTGGTGCGCTGCCACACCCGCCCGTACACCAGGCCCATCACCACGTTGCCGAGGAATCCGCCGAATCCCTGGTACAGGTGGTAGCCACCGCGCAGCACCGCGGCGAACCACAGCGACCGGTTCTCCGACCAGCCGAGCTGGCGCAGCCGCGTGATGAGGTAGGCGACGACGAGCACCTCCTCGGCGAAGGAGTTGCCGAACGCCGACAGCACCAGCACCGGCGCCCGCCACCACGCTTCGTCCAACGTGGACGGTTGCACGGTGAGGCTCAGCCCGAGCGTGTGCGCGGTCAGGTAGAAGGCGAGCCCGGGGACGCCGATCAGCGCGGCGAGCCCGGCGCCGCCCGCCGCGTCGCGCCACGGTCGCGACCGGTCCAGCCCGATCCGCCACAGCGCCATCCCGCCGCGCCACAGCAGCAGCGCGCCGAGCGCGCCCCACGCGCACAGCCGCAGCACGTTGGTGAGTTGCTGGAGCAGGTCGAGCATCCCGAGGTCGGCGCGCGAGACGTTGATCGCGGCGTTCTGGGCGGCCAGCGGTTCGGGCCGCAGCAGCGCGTCGATCAGCGACAGCAGGCTCTGCACCGCGGAGAGCCCGAGGGTCACGGTGAACACCACGAGCAGCTCGATGACGATCGCGCGGCGCTCGGCCGGGTCCACCACCGAGGGCGGTTCCGGGGGACGCGCCGGGACGAGCCAACTGCGCAGGGTGCCGCTCACGCGCGCCGAGACTACCGGTACCGGGAAATCCGGTGAGGATCCCGGCACAACGCGGCGGCCGGGCTGGGCGTCGACACCAGTGGTGGCGGTGGTGAGGAGCGGTGTGGACGGATTGCGGGTGTTGTTGTGGGGCGGGGCCGACGCCGACCACGCGGTGCGGGCGATGACCGCGCTGCGCCCGTTCCAGGTCCTCGACGGGCCGTTGGGCGCGGCCGACCTGGTGGGGCTGCGCGACGGCGTGCTGGTGGAGCTGCGCGGCGTGGGTCCGGCCGGGCTCGCGGTGCGGTTCCTCGACGCGGAAGCGGCGGGGCGCGCGTGGATCGCCGCGCACTCGTTCCTGTGGGTGATCACGCGGTGGGGCCGGGTGGAGGAGGCGGTGCTGTTCGGCGGCGGCGCGGAACCGCTGCGGTTCAGCGACGGTCGGTTCCGCCCGATGCCCCGGCCCGACCTGCGCTGAGGCGCCCGGGCCGGGGCTCGAATCCGGTCAGCGGTGCGTGGTGGCCCCGGTCAAGGCGCAGTCGGCGCGGGACAGGTCCACCCGCGAGCCCTCGGTCAGGCAGTCGGTGATCCGGTGGACCTGCTGGCCGTAGCTGCGGCCCCGCACCGCGGTCACGGTCCCGTCCCGATCGACCTCGCACGGGTTGCCCTCGGTGCACCGCTCGCCGGCGCGGTTGGAGGTGTTGTTGATGCCCACGACCGTGTTCCCGTCGGGGCTCAGCAGCGCCGCGCCGGAGTGGCCGGGCCTGCTGGCGCAGGTGTCGCCGGGGGCGTAGCGCACCGCGCCGTCCTGCTGGTACCCGGCTTCCCGCAGGTGCGGAACCACGGCTCCCACCGTGCACTCCGGACGGCTGCTCCGGATGCCCAGGAGGAACTCGTCCCCGGCGCGCATCGGGGCGGTGGACAACTCGAAGACCTTCGCGCCCTCCGCGGCGAGCTGGCCGTAGGTCTTGTCCAGCCGGTACAGCGCGATGTCGGTGCCGGTCATCGTCGCGTACTCCAGCCGGGTCGCGCGGGCGCTGGTCAGCGGATAACCGGCGGAGTCGTTGATGGTGACCGGGTTCGCCAGGTCGGAGGGCTGGTCCACCACCGCGGTTCCCGGCGCGGGACGCCCGCTCGGCAGGCAGTGGCCGTTGGTCAGCGCCAGCGCCGGGTCCTCGGGGCGCGCGGTGGCGGTGCGCACCACCGACCCGTGGCAGCTGCCCACCGTGGCCACGCCTTCGACGTTCGGGATCGGGCTGAGCGGGGGCACGTCGGTCCCGGACACGATGCCGCCGATCCAGTCGGCGTTCTTCGCGACGTCGGTGTACATGACGGGCAGGTCGGCGCCCCGGATGCCGGGGCCGATGACCGTTCCGGCCAGCGCCCAGCCGTCGCCCTCGCGGACCAGAGCAGGACCACCGGAGTCCATGTTGCCCGCCCCGACGGCAGGATCGGCCTGGCCGACGCACAACGGCAGGGTGTGCCCGTCGTCGTCGAAGCACCGGTCGAGCGGCACGATCTCGGTGTCGGCTTCGCGCAGCTCGCTGGGGTAGCAGGTGGGGTCGGTGTAGTCGCTGAAGCAGTCCGACGAGGTCGCGCCCCAGCCGAGGAGGCGCACGGGCGTGCCGACGGCGGGTGTGGTCCCGGCGAGCCGCACGGGTTCGGCCTGCACCGGCTCGCTCAGGTGCAGCAGCGCGATGTCCTCCCCGGCGGGGTTGTACGAGTTGTGGCGCCGGTAGAACCTGTCGACCTCGGCGAGTTCGCCACCGCTGGCGGCGTCCGGCGATCCGACCCGGACCTGCCAGCCGCGGGGGACGCCGGCCGTCGCGCCGGTCGGGGTGTTGGCGCAGTGGCCGGCGGTCACCACCCACTCCGGGTCGATGAGCACCGCCCCGCAGCGGTGCCCGTCCGGGCGGGGCGAGTCGTACTGCAACGAGGCCATGAACGGGTACGGCTGGGTGGACTCGGTGCCGCCGATGATGGCCGACGCGGGGGCCGCGCCCGCAATCGTCGTCACCAGCGTGAGCCCGGCCAGCAGCGCGGCGGATCGAGGACGGAATTTCATGCCCACGACCCTGGCCGGTCCCCGTCCGCGCGGCGCCATCGTCACGTCATGGGTCGGCAACGGCGAGCGCGACCCCCCGGGGGCGTCAGCCGGTGCGCTGCTGGGCGAGGAAGGGGCAGCCGACCAGGTGGCGGAGTTCCCGGCCGAGGTCGTCGGTGGTCATGGCGGGGCGGGAGAACGCCAGCCGCACGTCGTGGTCGCCGTCGCCGGACTCGACGCGCAGCCGCAGACCGCACTTGTCGAGCCCGAGGGGCCGGATGTGCCCGCCGCGCAGGTGTTCGGGCAGGTGCCGGGACAGCAGCCCGACGACGTCGCGGTGGGCCAGGTCGAGGTGCCGCAGCCAGCCGTCCTCCATCAGGCAGAACGGGTCGGGCGCGGCGGCGCGGAAGTCCTCGGCCACCACCGGGCCGGTGTCCTCGGCGTCGGCGAGCACCATCGAGGCCGCGTCCAGGCGCAGCAGGCTGGCGCCGTGGCCGACGTCGAGCAGCCGGCTGTCGGGGCGCTCCTCGGCGACGGCGAGCGCGTGCTCGCGCGCCTGCTCGGGCTCGACCGGCCGCAGCAGGCCGGTGAGCCACAGCAGGCCGCGCACCGGTTCGCGCAGCCGCACCGGCGTGGGGTCGGCGACCTCCAGCACGGCGGCGAGTTCGCGCTGCGGCGCGTGCCAGGTGGTGGCGACCAGGGGGTGCTCGTCGGCGAGCAGGACGGTGGCGGTGCCGTCGCGGTGCACGTGGTGCAGCAGGGGCACGATCCGCGCCGAGGTCTCTCCGGACGGCAGCAGCGCGGCGCGACCGCCGCGCCTGGCGATGCTCCTGGCACGTTCGGCGGGGCTCGGCGTGGCGGGCCGCCGGGTGGTCGTTTCGCCCACGGGATCACCTCCAACTTAGGTAAGCCTAACCTAGACCACTCGGCGAAGGAAAGTCGTCGTTCCGTCCTACCAGGTCATCAGGCGTGCCGGGAGGCACGGGAGGGTGAGTTCGCGGGCCCGGACCGGACCAATCCGGCGAAGCGGGGATGATGGGGGCGCCCGGCGGGTTCCGGTGCGGACCGCGTCCGTTTCGACGTCCGTTTTCCGGGCGCCTTTGTTCGCTGGGCGATGCGGCACTAGCGTGTCAGCCGTGTCAAGCGCTGTTGAGCTTCGCGCGCCTGGTCCGCGCGGCATCCCGCCCCTGTTCGCCCGACTGGTCGACGACGCCGCGCTGTTCCCACCGGGAACCGCGACCGTCCCGGAGGCGGTGAGCGCCCACCTCGACGCGCGCAGCGGCAAGTTCGCCGGTGTGCTGGGACCGATGCTGTGCCAGGCGTCCCGGCTCGCCGAGCTGATCACCGAACTGGCGAAGATCAAGCCCGCCGAACCCGTCCCGCTCTCGCTGGTCTGCGACAGCGGGCTCGGCGGCGTGCCGAAGTCGCTGTCCATCATCGAGGGGCGGCAGGAACTGCTCTCGCTGCGGATGGTCGAGATGCCCGCGCCGTCCGACGTCGACGACGTCTGGCTCGAACGGGTCTCGGAATTCGTGCCGGAGGACGTCATCCGCGTCGTCGAACCCCGCCGCGGCGGGGAGGGTTGGCTCGACGGGGTGCGCCGGGTCGCCGAGCACGGCTGCTGGCCCAAGCTGCGCGTCTCCGGGCCGACCACCGAATCCGTGCCGCCGGCCGAGGTGGTGAAGGACTTCCTCGTCGTGGCCAGCAGCCTCGACGTGCCGTTCAAGGCCACCACCGGCCTGCACACCGCGGTGCGCGCGGAACGCTCCGGCGTCGAGCACCACGGTTTCCTCAACCTGCTGGTGGCCACCGCGCGCTCGCTGTCCGGCACCGACGTGCGGGAGGCCCTGGTCACCACGGACGGCGCCGCGCTCGCCGAGGAGGCAGGGTCGTTGTCGACGGACGCGGCCAACGCGGTGCGGGACGTCTTCGCCTCCTACGGCGGCTGCTCGCTGACGGACCCCGTCGCGGACCTGGAAGGACTGGGACTGCTGTGAGCTGGATCGAGGACCCGGAGTTCGGCCCGGACCGGCCGTTCGGGCCGCAGACGCTGCCCTACGGGGTGCTGGTGACCGGTTCCGGTCCCGGCGTCGCGGTCCGGGTCGGTCGCCACGCCATCCCGCTGCGCGGCATCGCCGAGCACCTGGGTCCTCGACTCGCCGAACCCGTCGCCGCCGCCTCGCTCGACCCGCTGCTGGCGGCGGGCCGGGACGCCTGGCGGGAACTCCGGGAACGGCTCACCGAACTGGTCACCGCCGACCGCGCCCCGGCAGGCGCCACCCTGGTGCGCACCGACTGGCACACCGTGGCGATGCCGTTCACCGTCGCCGACTTCGTCGACTTCTACTCCTCCCGGCACCACGCCGAGAACGTCGGCCGGATCTTCCGGCGGGCCGCCGCGACGCTGCCGGAGAACTGGGCGCACCTGCCGGTGGCCTACCACGGCCGGGCGGGCACGGTGTGCGTCTCGGGCACCGACGTGCACCGGCCCAGCGGTCAGCGCCGCGCCGCGGGCGACGTCAACCCCGCGTTCGGGCCGACCCGGCGGCTGGACTTCGAGGCCGAGGTCGGGTTCGTCTGCGGCGGGACGCCCACCTCCCGGGTGCGCACCGCCGACTTCGCCGACCACGTCTTCGGGGTGGCGCTGGTCAACGACTGGTCGGCCCGCGACATCCAGCTCTGGGAGTCGCAGCCGCTCGGCCCGTTCCTGGCGAAGTCCTTCGCGACCTCGCTGTCGGGCTGGATCACCCCGCTGGAGGCGCTGGAGCACGCCCGGGTGAGCCCGCCGGAACCGGAGCACCCGCTGCACGACTACCTCGTCGAGGACCAGCCCTGGGGCCTGGACCTGCGGCTGGAGGTGCGCTGCAACGACACCCCCGTCGCCGGACCGCGGTTCGAGCACATGGCGTGGACGCCCGCGCAGCAGTTGGCGCACCTGACCGTCGGCGGCGCCACCGCCCGGCCCGGCGACCTGTTCGCCTCCGGCACCGTCTCCGGCCCCGAGCGCGAGCAGCGCGGCTGCCTGCTGGAGCTCACCTGGGGCGGGGCCGAGCCGATCACCCTGGAGGACGGCGAGCAGCGCACCTTCCTGCAGGACGGCGACCGGGTGTCGATCAGCGGCACCGCGCCCGGCCCGGACGGATCCGTGGTCGGGCTCGGCGAGGTGACCGGCACGGTCCTGGCCGCGGTGCGGAGGTGACGTGATGGCCCCGCCCACCCCGGAACCGATCCGCACCCCGATGGGCGGTCAGCGCGAGGTCCCGCAGCCCAAGGAGAGCTCGCTGACCCTCGAACGCGGCCTGAGCCTGCTCCAGGCCATCGCCGACGCCGACAGCGAGGCGCCCACCATCAGCGAGCTCGCCGCCGGGGTGGGGGTCAGCCGGGCGGCCGTGTACCGGCTGCTCGGGCCGTTGCAGCGCCGCGGGCTGGTGCGCCGCGAGGGCAGCAAGGTGCGCCTCGGGCTCGGCGTCCTGTGGCTGGCCGGGCAGGTGCTGCCGCAGCTGCGCGCCGCCGCGCTGCCCGCGCTGCGCGCGCTGGCCGAACGGGTCGGCGCCACCGTGCACCTCACCGTGGCCGACGGCGCCGAGGCGCAGGCCATCGCCGTGGTGGAACCGTCCTGGACCAGCTACCACGTGTCCTACCGGGTGGGCAGCAGGCACCCGGTGCAGCGCGGCGCGGCGGGCCGGGCGGTGGACCTGCCGCCGGGCGGCCCGCGCTGGCTCAGCAGCACCGGTGATCCGCAGCCGGGCGCCTGCGCCATCGCCGCCCCGGTCCGCGGCGTCCCCGGCCTGCGCGCCAGCGTCGGCGTGGTCGCGCTGCAACCGCTCAAGTCCGACGAGATCGGCCCCCTGGTCGTGGAAGCGGCCGAGGCGGTAGCGAAAACCCTCCGCTGACAAGGACCGCTTTCGCCAATGGCCTGCGTGGCGGTGCGGGTGGCGGAACCTCAGCGGCCTTCTCGCTCCGGGAGCCGTTCCTGATGTACCAACGACGTACACGGCGTCACGGCTGTCCTCGCGAGAAGACCGCTGAGAACCCGCGGCGGTGCAAGTTGCGTGCCTCACCGCATGCGGCTCCGCCGCATTGTGAAAGGACTCCTCACTCGGTCAAGGGTGCCCCTCACTCCGCACCCGATCGGGTGGTTCGCGCGCCGGGACGGGCGCCGTGCGGGTTCCGGTGCGCGCGGCCGGGTTCCGCGTTGACCAGTGGCGATGCTGGAAGGCCTTCCGCCGTCGGCGTGCGGGTGCTACAACGGGAGGACGCGTGCGGCGCCCGGCGGGACCTTGGTCCCGCTGATCTCAGGCCCCTGGTCCGGTGACATCGGGACGCCCGCCCCTGCGGGGCGGTCCCCGCCCGGACGCAGGGTGGACCCGTGGAATTGCTCGACATCGCACGGTGGCAGTTCGGGATCACGACCGTCTACCACTTCCTGATGGTGCCGCTGACCATCGGGCTCGGCGTGCTGGTCGCCGGGATGCAGACCGCGTGGTACCGGACGGGCAACCCGCGCTACCTGAAGATGACCAAGTTCTGGGGCAAGTTGATGCTGATCAACTTCGCCATGGGCGTGGTCACCGGGATCGTGCAGGAGTTCCAGTTCGGCATGTCGTGGAGCGCGTACTCGCGCTTCGTCGGCGACGTGTTCGGCGCGCCGCTGGCGATGGAGGGCCTGGTCGCGTTCTTCGTCGAGTCGACCTTCCTCGGCCTGTGGATCTTCGGCTGGGACCGGCTGTCCAAGGGCGTCCACCTGGCCTGCGTGTGGGCGTTCTCGCTGGCCACGGTCGCCTCGGCGTACTTCATCCTGGCCGCGAACTCGTGGATGCAGCACCCGGTGGGCGTCGAGGTGGTCGACGGGACGCCCCGGCTGAACTCGATCTGGGCGGTGCTGACCAACAACACGCTGCTGGCGGCGTTCCCGCACACCATCTTCGGCTGCTTCGCGGTGGCCGGGGCGTTCCTGGTCGGCATCGCGGCCTGGCAGCTCGCCAAGAACCACCGCGGTTCCTCGCCGGAGGACGAGGACCGCAAGGTCTGGCACGGGTCGATCCGGCTCGGCGCCTGGGTCGGCGTGGTGGCCTTCGCCGGGCTGGCGATCTCCGGTGACTTCCAGGCCAAGCTGATGTTCCAGCAGCAGCCGATGAAGATGGCCTCCGCCGAGGCGCTGTGCCACTCCGAGGCCCCGGCGGGCTTCTCGGTGTTCGCCGTCGGCGACGTCAGCCGTCCCGACTGCGAGAGCGTCAAGAGCGTCACGGTGCCCTACGTGCTGTCCGCGCTGGCCAACGGCGACCTGCACAGCGAGGTCAAGGGCGTCCAGGAGCTGCTGCCGGAGTACCAGGAGCGCTTCGGCACCCACTACCCGGACGACCCGAAGCTGGGTTCGCTGGCCGGGCAGCCGGTCGACTACGTGCCGAACCTGCCCGCGACCTACTGGGGCTTCCGGTTCATGATCGGCTTCGGCGCGGTGGCGGCGCTCGGCGCGGTGGCGGTGCTGTGGCTGACCCGGCGCGGCCGGTTCCCGAAGGGCCGGTACTGGGCGCCGCTGGCCATCGCCAGCATCGCCACCCCGTTCCTGGGCAACGCGTTCGGGTGGATCTTCACCGAGCTCGGCCGCCAGCCGTTCGTGGTGGCGCCCAACCCCGATCCGTCCGGCATCGACGGGGTGTGGATGTACACCGCCAGCGCGGTGTCCTCCGGGGTCACCGCCGGCGAGATGCTGACCTCGGTGATCGCCCTGACCGCGCTCTACGGCGTGCTGGCCGTCGTCGAGATCTGGCTGATCGCGAAGTTCGTGCGCGGCGGCATCGAGGGCGTGATGCCGCCGAAGCCGAAGGACCGCGATCCGGACGACGAATCCCTGTCCTTCGCCTACTGACGAGGAGCCGAGGTGGATCTGCCGACTCTGTGGTTCTGCGCGATCGCCCTGCTGTGGTTGGGCTACCTCTTCCTGGAGGGCTTCGACTTCGGCGTCGGGATGCTCGGCCCGGTCCTGGCCCGCAAGGAGTCCGAGCGCCGGGTGCTGATCAACACGATCGGCCCGGTGTGGGACGGCAACGAGGTGTGGCTGATCGTGGCGGGCGGCGCGATGTTCGCCGCCTTCCCCGGCTGGTACGCGTCCCTGCTCAGCACCGCCTACCTGCCGTTCCTGGTGCTGCTGCTGGTGCTGATCGGGCGCGGCGTGGCCTTCGAGTACCGGGGCAAGCACGACTCCGCGCGGTGGCGCCGCAGTTGGGACGCGGTGATCGTGATCGCCTCGTGGACCGCGCCGTTCGTCGTCGGGCTGGTGCTGTCGGCCAACGTGTTCGGGCTGCCGCTGGACGCCGGCGGCGACCGGGTCGGCGGCTGGTGGCAGATCTTCACCGTGCCCAGCGTGCTCGGCGGGCTGGCCGTGCTCGGGTTCTCGCTGCTGCACGGCGCGGTGTTCCTCGCGCTCAAGACGGAGGGCGGGATCCGCGAGCGGGCGCACCGCTTCGCCGTCCGCTACGGCCTGGTGCTGCTGGCGCCGGTGGTCGCGCTGGTGCTGCTCGCCCAGCTCACCGAGGGGCACGCCTGGACCTGGGTGCCGCTGGCGCTGGTGCTGGTCGCCGGGCCGGCCGCGCTGGCCCGGATGGCGGCCTGGCGCGAGGGCCAGGCGTTCGCGTTGCAGGGCGTGGCGCTGGCCGCCGCCGTGGTGACGCTGTTCGGCGCGCTGTGGCCGAACGTCATCCCGTCCACACTCGACCCGGCGTGGTCGCTGTCCATCGCGGGCACCGCCTCCAGCCCCTACACCCTCACCGTCATCACCTGGGTCGCCGCGTTCGGGATGCCCGCGGTGCTGGTCTACCAGGGCTGGACCTACTGGGTGTTCCGCAAGCGCATCGGGACCCGGCACATCCCGCCGGTGCACACGCCCGCATGAACCCGCTCGGCGCGCTCCCGAAGCTGTCCCGCTCCGCCCGCCGGGCGCTGCTGCTGGCCGGCGGGCTGGCGGTGCTCAACGCGGTCGCCCTGATCGTGCAGGCGTGGGCGCTGGCGCACGGCCTGGCCGAGGTGGTCACCGCGGGCGCCGACCCGGACCGCATCGCCGACCACGTCGGCTGGCTGGCCGGTGCGGTGCTGGCCCGCGCGGTGCTCGGCTGGGCGACGGAGTCGGTGTCGGCCCGCGCGGCGGCCGGGGCGAAGGAGGAGCTGCGCGCCCTGCTGCTGGACGCGTCGCTGCGCCGGGGGCCGGAGTGGATCCGCGGCCGGGGCCCGGCGGAGCTCACCGCGCTGGCCACCAAGGGCCTGGACGCGCTGGACGCCTACTTCACCAAGTACCTGCCCGCGCTGGTCACGGCCGCGGTGGTGCCGCTGCTGGTGGGCGGCTGGATCCTGCTGTCGGACTGGCTCTCGGCGCTGCTGGTGCTCATCACGGTGCCGCTGATCCCGCTGTTCGCGTGGCTGGTCGGCAAGTTCACCGAGCAGCGCACCGCGCGCGCCGCCGACGCCGTGCAGCGGTTGTCCGGGCAGCTGCTGGAGCTGATCCGGGCGCAGCCGGTGCTCACCGCGTTCGGCCGGGCGGCGGCGCAGGGCCGGGTGGTGCGCCGGGCGGGTGCGGCGCACCGGCGGACCACCATGGGCACGCTGCGGATCGCCTTCCTGTCCGCGCTGGTGCTGGAGCTGGCGGCCTCGCTGTCGGTGGCGCTGATCGCGGTGAGCATCGGGGTGCGGCTGGTCGGCGGCGAGCTCGACCTGGCCACCGGGCTGCTGGTGCTGGTGCTGGCCCCCGAGTGCTACCTGCCGCTGCGCTCGGCCGGGGCGGCGCACCACGCCAGCGAGGACGGCGTGGAGGCGGTCCGCCGGGTGGACGAGGTGGTCGACCGCGCCCCGGCGACCTCGGGGACCCGCGCGGTGCCCGCGGACTCGGTGCTGCGGGTGTCCGGACTGCGGGTGCGCAGGCGCGGCGGGTTCGCCCCGGACGGGCTGAGCTTCACCGCGCGCCCCGGCGAGGTCCTCCGGCTGGACGGCTTCGACGGGATCGGGCCGAGCGGCAGCGGCAAGTCCACCGCCCTGTCGGTGCTGCTCGGGTTCACCGCCCCGGACGGCGGTGCGGTCACCTGCGGCGGCGTGGACGTCGCCGAGCTCGACCCGGCGCGGTGGCGGCGACGGCTGGCCTGGGTGCCGCAGCAACCGACGTTCAGCGGCGGCACCGTCGCCGACGAGCTGCTGCTCGCCGTCGCCGACCAGCCCGAGGGCACCGCGCGGTGGCGGGACGCGGCGCTCGCCGACGCCGCCGCCGGGCACCTGCGGGACCGCCGGGTGGACGAGCTGTCGACGGGGGAGCGGCAGCGCGTCGCGGTGGCCCGGGCGCTGCTGCGGCTGCGCGGCGACGCCACGATCCTGCTGCTCGACGAGCCCACCGCCCACCTCGACGGCGCCACCGGGCGGCGGATCGGCGAGGCGATCGACCGCGCCGCCGCCTCCGGCGCCACCGTCGTGCTGGCCAGCCACCGGGGCGCGGGCGCCGGGGACCGGCCGGAGCGGACCGCGGCCGAACCCCCCGCCGCCGCCCCGGAACTGCCCGCGGTGCGGGGTCGGCTGCGCGAGCTGATCACCCGGCGCACCGCGTGGGGCGTGCTGCTCGGCGCGCTGTCGCTGCTGTTCGGGATCGCGCTCACGGCCACCGCGGCGTGGCTGATCGCCCGCGCCTCGCAGCAGCCGCCGATCCTGTCGCTGTCGGTGGCCGCGGTCGGGGTGCGCACCTTCGCGCTGTCCCGCGCCCTGCTGCGCTACCTGGAGCGGCTGGTCACCCACGACGCGGCGTTCCGGCTCTCCGGCGGGCTGCGGGAGCGGCTGTGGGACGCGCTGGTGCGGCTCGGCCCGGTGCGCGCCGCGGGTCTGCGCCGGGGCGACGGGCTGAGCCGGCTCGTCGACGACGTGGACGAGGTGCGCGACCTGGTGCCCCGGGTGCTGGTGCCGCCGCTGGTCGCGGTCGTCGTGGTGCTGGCCTCGGTGGTGCTGCTCGCGGTGGTGCTGCCCGCGGCCGGGCTGGTGGCCGCGGTGGCGCTGGGCGCGGCGCTGGTGCTGGCCCCGCTGGTCGCGGTGGCCGCCGAGCGGCGCGCGAGCAGCGCGGTCGCCGCGGGCAGGCGCCGGGTCGCCGAGCGGGTGCTGGCGCTGCTCGACGGGGCCGCCGAGCTGCTGGCCTTCGGCGCGCACCGCGCCCGCCGGGACGATCTCGCCGAACAGGACCGGTTGCTGGCCGCGCGGGCCAGGCGGGCGGCGTTCGGCGCCGGGGCGGCCACGGCGGTGAGCACGCTGCTGGTCGGCGTCGCGGTCGTCGGCGGCGTGGTGCTGGGCTCGCTGGCGGTGTCGCAGGGGAGGTTGGCGCCGGAGCTGGCGCCGCTGCTCGCGCTGGTCCCGCTGGCCACCGCCGAGGCGATCGGGCTGCTGCCCCCGGCCGCCCAGCAGTGGCGGTCGCTGCGCGCCGCGCACGACCGGGTGGCCCCGCTGCTGGCGGTCCCGGAGCGTCCCGCGCCGCGCCCGGAGACCGGTCCCGAGCTGGTGCTGGACCGGGTCACCGCGCGCTGGCCGGGCTCGGCGGTACCGGCGCTGCACGAGGTGTCCGCGCAGGTCCCGGCGGGTCTGCACGTCGCGGTCGTCGGCCCGTCCGGCAGCGGCAAGTCCACCCTGGTCGCGGTGCTGCTCGGGTTGCTGCCCGCCGAATCCGGGACGGTGCGGCTGCCCGGCCGGGTCGCCTGGTGCCCGCAGGAACCGCAGCTGGTGTCCACCACGGTCCGGGAGAACCTGCGGCTGGCCGACCCGCACGCCGACGACGCCGCCCTCGCCGAGGCGCTGCGGCTGGCCGGGCTGCCCGGCTGGTCGGACCGCCTGGACGTCGTGGTCGGCGCCGGGGGAGCGGCGGTCTCGGGCGGGGAGGCGCAGCGGCTCGCGCTGGCCCGCGCGCTGCTGCTGCCCGACGCCCCGGTGCTGGTCCTCGACGAGCCGACCGCCCACCTCGACGTCCCGACGGCCGAGGCGCTGCTGGACCGGCTGCGCGCGGAACTGCCGGACCGCACCGTGGTCCACGTGACCCACCGGCCCGCGGAGGCCCGGCACGCCGACCGGGTGCTGCGCGTCGAGCGCGGCCTGCTCACCGATCGGGCGGAACTCGGTGCGGGAACCGGGTGAGCGGCGTTGCACCGCCGCCGTCGGCCGCTGATGCTGCGATCAGCGGCGATCCGGCCGCGCACTGGTGAGGAGGTCGGGATGGACGGGCACGACTACATCGCACCGGAACTCGTCGAGGTCGGCGGCTTCGGCACCGACACGCTGGGCGGCGGGGGCAACCGCGTCTACGACTACCAGGGGTTCTTCTCCTGACCGCCCGACCGGGTGACCGCGACCGGTTCCCGGGCAGGTGCGGGGCACCTTCATCCGACACAGCCGGATGGAGGTGCCCCGCACTCAGGTGTCGAACGGGTGAGGACCGGGGTGCCGGGTCCGGGAGGATGGGCGCCCCCGGACCCGAGGAGGACCATGAACCGCGCCCCCGCGCTCGCCGCGCGCATCGACCGGCTCGCCGAGGTCGCCGCGGCCGAACCCCGGCTGGACGGGGTGGTGCTGTACGGGTCGTGGACCCTCGGTGAGGCCGACGAGCACTCCGACGTCGAGGCCTACGTCTTCGTCCGGGACGAGCACGCCGCGGACTTCGACGGCGACGCGTTCCTCGCCCGGGTCGCGCCGCTGGCGCTGGCCTGCACCAACTCCTTCGGCGTGCGCGCGGTGGTCTTCGACGACCTGATGCGCGGCGAGTTCCACTTCGGACCGGCGGGGCCGGGCATCGCGGCGATGGCGGGCTGGCGCGGCCTGGTCCACTTCCCCGAGCCGGAGCGGGCGGTGCTGCTGGACCGCAGCGGTCGGCTCACCGAGCAGGTCGCGCGGCTGGCCGAGTTCGTGCCGCCGGAACCGGGCAGCACTGCCCGGCAGCGCGTCGACGAGCTCACCAACTGGACGCTGCTGCTGGCCCACCTCCTCGACCGCGGCGAGACCGCCCGCGCGCACGCGGCCCTGACCACGCTGGTCGCGCCGCACCAGTTGCAGCTCTGCCGCCTGCTCCGGGGCAGCACCCGGCACTGGCTCACGCCCTCGCGGGCCCTGGAGGCCGACCTGCCCGCCGCCGACCAGGTCCGCTACACGACCACCACCGCCGCGGCCGAACCGGACGCGATCCGCGCGGCGGCGCGGGAGAGCTGGCGCTGGAGCCGGGAACTCGCGGGCGAAGCCGAGCAGCGCTGGGGCGTGGCCGTCCCGCACGAGCTGCACGCCCGGATCACCCACCGCCTCGACCCCTGACCAGCCCGCGTCACCCGTCCGGGAGCTGAGTGAGGGGCACCCTTGCCCAAGTAACTGCGACAAGGGTGCCCCTCACTCACGTCCCTTCCGGGTGAACGCGCGAGTTCCCGGGGTCATCGGTCGGGTAGCCGTCGCCACCACCACGGTGCGGTGATCCCGCCGGGCCAGATGAGCGGGCGGGGATCGCGGTAGGTGCGCCTGCGGAACTCCTCGTCGAGGGGAGCCAGCGCCCGGCGCAGCTCCGCCCGGGACCGGGGTGGCAGCAGCGACCGCGCTGCTTCCAGCTCGTCGCGCACGGCGGCGACACCGCAGTACGGGTCCGCGAGGGAGGCGGCGATCCGGTCGCCGGACCGCACGAGCCGCCGGTACCGGCCGAGCGGGTGGGCGACGTGGAGCAGCCACCACTGCCTGCGGGCCACGACCGGGTCGATCGCGGACCGGGGGCCGCGGCCCGCACCGGGGAGGTGGCATCCCCGCCGGATGAGCCCGACGCGGTGGCGGTCGGCCCGCACCGCGCCCGGTCGCCTACGCGGCAACGTCCTTTCGGATCGAGGTCATGCCACCACTCTGCCACGGTGGTCGACCGGCGGTGAGCTGCGTCCGGAGCTCACCTCGGAGGGGTGGTGGCGCGGTGAGCCTCGGAGGTGCCTCCGCCGAGGGTCGGGTGCGGGTGCAGCAGGTTTCGTGCGGCGGGAAGGGCGCTGCCCCCTCCCCCGGGCGCCGGAACGCGAGGGGCGAGGGGGCCGGTGCCGAGGCCCCGCTGGATTCGCGGACGCGATCAACGGCTCCGCGCGGAGCACGTCGGCGGGTGACCGGACCCGAAGCCGGTCACCGGTTCCGTCCTCAGGCCTTGACCATGACCTCGAGGTTCCACTTGCCGTCCTTGTCCCAGTCGAAGCAGCCGCCGCCGTGGACCCGGTGGTCGTGGTTGATCGCCGTGTCCAAGCGCTGCTGGCACTGCTCATGGGTGAGACCGGTGGCCCAGACCTCGTTGCGGTACTCGGCGGCGAGCGCGGTTCCGGCGCCCAGCACGGACATTCCGGCGGCGGTCAGCACCAGGGTGGTGGCGAACTTCTTGATGCGCATGGGTGTTCCTCCAGAACTCGCGGTCGTGCAGGACGTCGGTCGTCGTTGCCTCCGGCGGGCGGTCGATCGCCCGCCGCGTCCTTCGCCGTGGGAGACGTGCCGGTCCGGTTCGGGTTGCGCGGCGGGTTCGCCTCTGTCCGAACGGGAAACCGGTCTGCCCGGAGGGGAGCGGGGACGTCGGTCCGGTGGCGAGGTCGTCGACGCGCATCGAACTCCGGCAGCCGGGCGCCGGGGCGTGGTGGTCGCCGGAATCGGCGTCGGGCGAGACGCGCTACGGGCTCACCGTCCTCGGGGACACCACCGACCCGACCTGCTGCGGCCTGGTCGGGCCGACGCTGCTGGTCGGCATGATCGCCCGCCGCATCCGGGGCGCGGTGCCCCTCGCCGTGGCGGTCGCGGGAGCCGCGGCCATCGCCACGGCGTTCGTCTTCGCGTACTGCGGGCTCGGGTACGTGCGGCTCTGATGGCGAGGACCCGCTGAGGCGGTGCGGCCGGGCGCCGAGCAGCGGTCCAGCGGTTCGGGGCGACCGCGGTGCCGTCCAGCGCCGGAGCACCACTCGTCGTCCCACCGGCGCCCCGTACGCCTCTGACTCCGCCCCGGCACCGCCGGAACCCTCGCCACTCGGAAGGGTGGTGAGTGAGGGGCACCCTGTACCGAGTAACCGGGTACAGGGTGCCCCTCACCTGGTCACGATCACCCGGTCGGGACGGGCCGTGAGCTGCGCCGGTGGTGCATCAGGCGAGGTCGACGACCTCGTGCAGGCGCATTCGGCGGTTGAACGCACCGGCCACCCGCGCGACGACGGTGCGCGGCAGCACGCGCGCGGGCCAGGTGAGGGCCCGGTTCACGGCACGGGTGACGGCACGGCCCGGGTAGGACACCGCGCGCCGCCGGGCGTAGTCGTCCAGGGTCCGGGCCGCGACGGTGGCCGGAGTGTCCGCCACCGGGTTGATCGTGGCGGAGGTGCCGTCGAAGAAGCCGGTCGCGATCGGGCCGGGATGCGCGGCCATGACGTGCACCCCGGTGCCGCGCAGTTCCTCGGCCAGCGCCTCGGTGAAGGAGAGCACGAACGCCTTGGTCGCGGCGTAGCTGGCCTGGTAGGGCATGGGTTGGAAGGCCGCGGTGGAGGACACGTTGATGATGCCGCCGCGACCGCGGCTGACCAGTTCGGCGCCGATCGCGTGGGTCAGCGCGATCAGGCCGTCGACGTTGAGCGCGACCGAACGCAGCTGCGGTTCGAGCGGACGGCCGAGGAACGGGCCCGCGCTGCCCGTACCGGCGTTGTTGAGCAGCAGGTCGACGGACAGGTCGCGGTCGCGCAGCTCCCGCAGGACCCGCTCCGGGCCGTCCGGCGCGGCGAGGTCGGCGACGATCACCTCGGCGTCCGGCCCGCCGTGCTGTTCCCGGATGTGCGCGGCGAGCTCCCGCAGGTCGCCCTCCGAGCGGGCCAGCAGGATCACCCGCGCTCCCCGACGGGCCAGCTCCAGCGCGTACGCCCGTCCCAGCCCCTTCGACGCGCCGGTGACGAGTGCGGTGACACCGCGATAGCCCTCTCCCACGTCAACCTCCTGTTGATTCGAGTCTCGAAGCATCGACGCCAGCATAGTACTTCGACACTCGAATCAACGGTAGGATGACGGCATGACCGCGCCCGATCTCCACGCGGCGCTCGCCGCGACCTACGACGTCTGGATGCGGACCGTCGATCAGACCGGGTCGGCACTGGCCGGGCACCGCCTGACCCCGGCGACGTTCCAGGCGCTGTGGGTGATCGACCCGGCCGAGCCGCCACCCTCGATGAAGGCGATGGCCGAGCGCCTGTACTGCAACGCCCCGAACCTGACCTTCATGACCAACCAGCTCGTCGACCGCGGCCTGGTGGAGCGCGCCGTGGACCCGGCCGACCGCCGGTCCCGAGTGCTGGTCCTGACCGCCAAAGGCCGCCGGGTCCGCGACGAGGTGGTCCGGGACGCCCTCCGGAGCACCCCGCTGGCGGTGCTGACCGACGCCGAACTGCGGCAGCTCACCACCCTGCTCGACCGAGCCCTCCACCCCGGCTGACCGGGCACGACACGCAGGCGCGCGCCGTCCCCCTCGCGATCCGGCCGGGCGGGGTGGTTCTCCGGCATCCCGCAATCGCGTCGGCGCGCAACGCGCCCGGTGCGCTGCGGGGCATCGCCTCGACCACGGCCTCCGCATCGGCCTCGGTGATCCCGCCTCGGCGGTCGTGCAGCCTCCGCGTCCCAGCCCAGGACCGTCCGCCCGGCGGGTCTGCCAGGGGTTGTGAGCTGCGTCCGGAGCTCACCCGGTGAGGTGGTGGCGCGGTTAGCCTCGGAGGCGAGATGGAACCCAGACTCGCCAAGCGGATGCTGGCGGCCTCCACCGAGATCACCCGGGTCGCGCTGTCCACCGACGACCCGGACGCGGTGCTGCCGCTGGTGGTGCGCCGCGCCGCCGAACTCGCCGAGGCCGACCTCGGGCTGGTCACCGTGCGCACCGACGACGGCCGCGTCGCCGTCGAGGCCACCTACGGCGCCCCGTCGGCCACCGGGCCGCTGGCCGATCCGGTCGGCACCGTGCTGTCGTCGCGCTCGGCCGCCGCCCGGGTGGCGCGCAGCGGCGTCCCGGTGGTGGTCGACGACCTCATCGACGATCCGCTGACCGCCCCGTACGTGCCGCCGTCGCTGCGGGTGTACGGGCCGTTCGCCGTGGCGCCGTTCGGCACCCGGGAACGCCGTCTCGGCGCGCTGGCGGTGTACCGGCGGCGCGGGGCGAGCACCTTCACCCGCGTCGCGGTGGACGTGCTCACCTCGTTCGCGGCGCAGGCCGGGCTCGCCCTGGTGCTCGCCGAGGGCTCGACCGCCCGCCAGCGGATCGCCGTCTACCAGGAGCGCGAGCGCATCGCCCGCGACCTGCACGACGTGATCGTGCAGCGGCTCTACGCGGCCGGCGTGCAGCTCGAAGTGCTGGAACGCCGGCTGTCCGGGCGGCTCGACGGCACCGACGCGGACCGGCTCTCCGAGACGATGGAGCAGATCGACCAGGCCATCGCCGAGGTCCGCGCCACCGCCCGCACGCTGCGCTCCGCCGACCCCGAAGCCTCCGCGCAGGCACCGGCGCTCGACGAGTCGATGCGCTCCGAGGTGCGCATCGCCGGGGAGCTCCTCGGGCGCCCGGCCAAGCTCGACCTGTCCGGCGACCTCACCGACGTGCCCGTCGCCGTCGCCGACCACGCCCGCGCCGCCCTGCGCGAAGCCCTGTCCAACGTGGTGCGGCACTCCGGGGCCCGCTCGGTCCTGGTCCGCGTCCGCCGCTCCGACCGGGGCCTGCGGCTCCAGGTCGTCGACGACGGCTGCGGCATCCCGCGCGACGTGAGCAAGCGCGGGCTGCGCAACATGGAGGAGCGGGCCACGGCGGCGGGCGGGCAGTGCGCCATCACCTCCTCGCCGGACAGCGGGACCACCATCACCTGGGAGGTCCCGCTGGGCTGACGCCCGGGGGCGCCTCAGGCGTCGTTCTGCCTGCGCGCGACCCAGGCGGCCGCCTGGGTGCGCCGCTCCATGCCGAGCTTGGCCAGCACCGAGGTGACGTAGTTCTTCACCGTCTTCTCGGCGAGGAAGAGCCGCTCGGCGATCTGGCGGTTGGTGAGCCCTTCGCCGATCAGCTCCAGGACGCGGCGTTCCCGCTCGGTCAGCGCCGCCAGCTCGTCGGGTTCGGGGTTGGCGGACTGCCGGAGCCGGTCGAGCACCCGCGCCGTGGTCACCGGGTCGAGCAGCGAATGCCCGGCGGCGACCTCCCGGACCGCGTTCACCAGGTCCTGCCCGCGCACCTGCTTGAGCAGGTAGCCGGACGCGCCCGCGTTGATCGCGCCGACCAGCGCCTGCTCGTCGTCGAAGGCGGTGAGGACCAGGCAGCGCGGCGGGTCGGGCAGGGCGCGCAGCCGCCGGCACAGCTCCAGGCCGTCGCCGTCGGGCAGCCGCATGTCGACGACGGCGACGTCGGGCCGTCCCGCCTGGGCGCGCACCACGGCCTCGTCGACGCCGCCCGCCTCCGCCACGATCGACACGTCGGGCTCGGTGTCCAGCAGGTCGCGAAGACCTCGCCGGACCACCTCGTGATCGTCGACCAACAGCACCCGCACCGGCACGGCCTCCACGCTACTGACCGGCTCCGGAGCAGGTCGCGCGAGGGTCGGCCTACTTCAGCCCCGCCTTCCGCTTGCCCTTCTCGGCGCTGAGCTTCGCGGCGCCCTTGGCCTGGTGCGCCTGGGCGGCCACCCGGTCGGCCCGGTGCCGCGCCCGGTAGCCCACCGAGGGACGCCCCTCGTGGTCCACCGCGGTGATCAGCAGGCCGCCGAGCAGTCCCAGGTTCTTCAGGAAGTGGATCTGCTGGCCCGCCCGCTCGTCGGGGTCGTCGAGCTCCCAGAACGCGTGGGAGGACAGGGTCGTGGGCACCAGGCTGCCCGCGAGCAGCAGCGCGGCGAAGCGCGGGCACTTGCCCAGCGCCAGCAGCACGCCACCGCCGATCTTCACCGCGCCGTCGATGCGCACCAGCGTCTCGGGATCGGACGGCACCTGCTCGGGAACCGAGTCCTGCACCGACGACGGCGCCTTCTCCATCAGGTGCGACGCGGCCTTCGCGTGGTTGCGCACGTCCCGCAGCACCCCGATGCCGCCGTAGACGAACACGGCGGCGAGCATCGGGCGGGCCAGTCGGCGAACGAGCATCTGTGACCTCCTCGGTGGTCGGCCGGTGGGCCCGACGGTACGCACTCCACCGCCGCTCCGCCCGGTTTCACCGCTGCTCCGAAAGTACCCGGGAGGTGTCCGCCGAAAAGCCGCACCAGGCCCGTTGAGCTGCACCGATGCCGTCGGTGGGACGGTCCGGTCAGCGTTGGTCGACCGGTGCGAAGACCTCGTCCCAGGCGGCGGCGACCTGCCGCGCGCACAGTTCCGGCGCCACCCCGCCGATCCCGGTGCCCATCCCGGGCATCGCGATCGAGTGCACCACGTGGCGCACCGGCGTCCCGTTCTCCAGGATCGCGCTGGCCCACAGCCGCAGCACCGCGCGCGCCGCCAGGTAGGGGTGCACGGTGTCGGCCGGGAGCTGTTCGCCGGGTTGGCGCATGGTGGGCGAGCTGATCAGCCAGATCGGGTTGGGGACGCCGGTCGGCACCAGCAGCGCTTCGCCGACGGGCAGCTCCCCGCCGTGGTAGGCGAGCACCGCGCTGCGCACCTGCCCTTCCACCTCGGGGAAGGCGGCGGCGTACACGGCGTCGATGCCGCCGCGCATCCAGCCGTAGGAGTTCGCGGGGCTCACCGCCGCGTCGATCCGCAGGTCCAGCACCGAACCCCGGTGGACGGCGAGACCCTCGCGGTGGTCGGCGATCTCGTGCCAGGCCGCGGCGAGCGGCTCGTCCACGGCGCAGAGGACGAGCCGCAGCTCCGGCTCCGCCCCTGTCGTGGAGCGCTCCGAGTCTGCGGTCACGCCTGACAGCATCGCAGGAATGTCCGCGGGCGTGGCATCGGGTAGGTCACACCCGTTCGGAGGCCCGCTCCGACCAGCGAGGAGAACGCACCGACGTGCCGCGCACAACACCGGCCGCACCAACGTCACCCGGTCGGCCGCCCCGCCCGGGTGAACCCGCGGGTGAGGCGCCGTCGGCGGGTGCGGTGGCGCCGCGCCGTACCCTGTGCAGGTGCCACTAGTCGCGTACCTGGGCCCCCGAGGCACCTTCACCGAGCAGGCCTCCCGTTGCCTCACCGACGACTTCGACGCCGAGCTGGTCCCGTTCGACGCGGTGTCGCAGGCGTTGCGGGCGGTGCGGACGGGCGAGGTGCTCGCGGCGGCCGTCCCGGTGGAGAACTCGGTGGAAGGCTCGGTGCCCGCCACCCTCGACGCGCTCAGCGCCGGCGATCCGCTCGTCGCGGTGCGCGAGGCCATGCTGCCGATCCGGTTCGACGTGCTGGTGCGGCCGGGGACCCGCGACGTCCGCTCGGTCGCCAGCCACCCGCACGCCCTCGGGCAGGTGCGCGGCTGGCTCGCCGAGCACCTGCCCGGCGCCGAGGTGCGGGTCAGCGGGTCCACCGCCGCCGCGGCGGCCGAGGTGCTCGCCGGTGAGCACGACGCCGCCGTCACCGCGCCCACGGCGATCGAGGAGTACCCGTCGCTGGTGCGGCTGGCCGAGGGGATCGCCGACCTGCCCGACGCGGTGACCCGGTTCCTGCTGCTGCGCCGGCCCGGGATCCCCCCGGAACCCACCGGCGCGGACCGGACGTCCATCGCCGCCGTGATCGGCGACGAGGTGGGCGCGCTCACCGAACTGCTCGCCGAGCTCTCGCTGCGCGGGATCAACCTGAGCCGGATCGAATCGCGGCCGACCAAGGACCGCCTCGGCGAGTACCGTTTCTTCCTGGACTTCGACGGCCACATCGCCGACGCCCGGATCGGGGACGCGCTCAGCGCCCTGCACCGGCGGTGCAGCGAGGTCCGGTTCCTCGGGTCCTACCCGAAGGCCGACCGGTCGCCCGCCACCGTCCGGCCCGCCGCCTCCGAGCAGGTGTTCCGGCACTCGGCGCAGTGGGTGGACGACCTGCGAGCGGGAGCGATCGGATGACCCTGGAAGCACCGGCGGGCGCGCGGCTCGTCCTGGCACGGCACGGCCAGACCATCGCCAACGTGCACCACGTGCTCGACACCCTGCCGCCCGGACCGGGCCTCACCGAACTGGGCACCCGGCAGGCCCTGACCCTGGCCGAGCGGCTCGGCGAGGAGAAGATCGCCGCGATCCACGCCAGCCGCGCCCGGCGCGCCCAGGAGACCGCGGCCCCGCTGGCCCGGCGCCTCGGGCTGCCGGTGGAGATCGCCGAGGGCACCCACGAGATCGGCGCGGGCGACTACGAGGGCCGCGGCGACCCGGAGGCGATGGGCGTCTTCGAGGACGTCTACCGGCGCTGGCAGCTCGGCGAGCTGGACGTCCGGATGCCCGGCGCCCAGACCGGCCGCGAGGTGCTCACCCGGTTCCTCGACTCGGCCCGGAGCACCCTCGACGGGGTGTCCGGCGGGGCGATCGTGCTGGTCAGCCACGGTGCGATGCTGCGCATGGTGGGACAGCACCTGGCGGCCAACGTCACCGGCGAGATGGCCGACGCGGTCCACCTGCCCAACACCGGCCTCATCGTGCTCGACGCCGACCCGGACGCCGCGACCGGCTGGACCTGCACCACCTGGGACGGCCTGGACCTGTAGCCCCGCCCAAGTGAGGACCGCTTTCAGGATGGCCTGCGTGGCGGTGCGGGTGGCGGAACCTCAGCGGTCTTCTCGCTCCGGGAGCCGTTCCTGATGTACCAACGACGTACACGGCGTCACGGCTGTCCTCGCGAGAAGACCGCTGAGAACCCGCGGCGGTGCAAGCTGACAGCCTCACCGCATGCGGCTCCGCCGCATTCCCCAACCGGAGCAAGGGTGCCCCTCACTCAGTGTTGGGACTGGTGCGTCGGCGCGTCGGTCGGAGTCGCCCGGCGTCGGCTGAGGGGCCGGCACCGCCTTCACCGCTCCGAGCTGGAGGCCCATACCCCGTGGGGCCTGACGACGAGGTCGTCCTGACCGGGTTGCCGGGTGTTGACCGCCTCGTCGATGTGGACCAGGAAGAGCTGGAGAGCGCCCACCAGCGGTGCTTCGCCCGGGAACGCGCGGTCACCGTCACCGGCCATCGAGCGCAGGTGCTCGCCCAAGGAGTCGCGCGTGATGTGCAGGCGCACCGGAGTCGATTCCCCATCGGCGGCCGGAACGAATTCGATCACCGGGCCCGAGGACCGGTCGGCGGTGTGGGCACCGCCGCCGAGCCGTCGGATCAGCTCTGCGTACAGCTCGTCATCATCCATGCCCGGTCCTCACCCGAGGGCTATCGCGCCGGGTATGCCGCAATGATTTTGGTGTCCTGGTGGGCGATGATGACGAAGGGGCGATACGTGTCCCGCACCACCCCGTTCTGGTCGATGATCTGGACCGGGACGTCAGCACGGTCGCCGCGACCGCCAGCGCCATTCGTGCTCCGGTGATCCGTTTCATCAGCAATCCTCGCGAATGGTGACGCGGGCGGGTTCGCGGCGTGAGAGCAGTGGAGCTGATCCCGATTTCCCGGCAGGTGCGTGAACTCGGGTCGTGTCGTCACTCGACCAGGTGGCGAGGCTCGTGCTGCTGCTCGATCCCGGACGGCGGCGGGCCCGCGGCCACCGCCTCGACCGGCGGGTTCACCCGGACCGCTCGCCTCGTGGCGCCGAGCAGCGCGGCGCCGAAGGCATCATGGGCGCATGAACGTGACGCGCGGTGAGTTCGACGAGCTCGTCTCGGATGCCTTGGACACGATCCCGGAAGAGCTGATGCGTTTGCTGAACAACGTCGTCGTGCTCGTCGAGGACGAACACCCTTCAGACCCGGGCTTGCTCGGCTTGTACGAGGGCATCGCGCTGACCGAGCGGGACAGCACCTACGGCGGAGTGCTCCCGGACCACATCACCATCTACCGCGAGCCGGTGCTCCGGATGTGCTCGACGCACGACGAGGTCGTGCGCGAGGTCGCGACGACCGTGATCCACGAGGTGGGACACCACTTCGGCATCTCCGACCAGCGCCTTCACGAACTCGGGTGGGCGTAGCACCAGCGGGCGCCCAGCGCCGTGGAAGTCAGCGCGGTTCGGTGGCGGGAGCGCCCGGCTGCGGCGGGGTGGGGTCCACCGGCGCGGGTTCGGTGCCGACCTGCACCTCGCCCTTGACGCTGCCGGTGACCGGGGCCAGCCCGCTGCCGTCCGGCAGGGTCGCGCCGACCTTGCAGTTCACCTCGCGCGATCCCGCGTCCCAGCTCTCCTGCGCCAGGGTGTCCCAGGACACCACCAGGCCCTTGTCCCGCGCGGCGGTCGGGCTGCCCGCGTACTCGGCGGTGATCTCCTCGCAGCGGGTGGCCAGGAAGCCGTCCTGCTCCTCGACCGGCGGGTAGCCCTCGGGGAACTGCTCGGCGAGGTTGACCAGCCCGGTGATCTCCAGCGAGTGCGGCTGGGCGCAGTCCACCGGGTCCCACGGCTCGGTGCCGTTGATGCCCAGGCAGGTGCCGACCGGCCAGGTGTTGGACTGGTCGATCCGCGCGGCGTCGCCGGTGATCGGGTGCAGCCTGCCGGAGGGCCCGGGCTGCTGGAGCCCGCAGAACAGGGTCCGGTCGCCGCGCTGCCAGCTCTCCTCGCTGGGGGTGAACGCGCCCACGCCGAACTTGCCGTTGGGGTCGAAGCGCCCGCCCAGGAAGTTCCGCGCCACCTGCGTGCAGTGGTCCATCTTGAGCTGCTGCCACTGCTCGGTGGGCGGGTACGGCGCGTTCGGCGGGAACTGCGCGGCCAGGTCCGCCTTGCCGGTGACCTCGAACAGGTGCGGGCGCTCGCAGCCGATCTTGCCGATGTCGGAGGCGTCGGCCGACCGCCAGGTCAGGCAGGTGCCCGCGGTGGCGTCGAACACCGCGGGCGGGGCCGGGTTCGCGCCGAACCGGTTCGAGCCGCCGCCACCACCGCCGGTCGGCCAGTTCAGCAGCGCGCTGACCACCAGGATCAGCAGCGCACCGAGCGCCGCGGAGATCATCACGAGCCGGGTGTCGGGCTTCTTCCGGCGCTGGTGTGGAGGGGGAGCTGACTCGGCCACACGAACATCATGCCCGTTCGCTCGCGGCGCCGCGCGGCACCTCGGAACCGATTCTTGACCCGCGCGCTGGTGGGGATGGGTAATGTGGCTACCGGGAGTGGCTACGAGGGAAGATGGCTAGCAGTGGCAGATGACGACCGGCCGCAGCGGGACGACGAGCAGCCGAACGGGGTCCCGGAGGAGTCCGAGGCGGGAGCCGACGAGGCCCGCCGCGGACGCATCCGCTACCAGGACGCCGAGACGACGACACCTCGCGAACCCACGCTGGCGGAGAAGCGCGCCCGGATCGCCGCCGAGAAGCGGCAGGAGGAACAGCGCCAGGCGGAGGTGCAGGCCGCCGCGGACAAGACCAGGAAGCGGCGCCGGGTGATGATCGGCGGCGGCGCGACGGTGGGCGTCGTGGCGCTGGTCGCCGCGATGTACTCCGCCTCGGAGTACCGCAACGAGGCGACCGCCGTCACCGAGTTCTGCGCGTCGAACGACCCGAACAACCCGGTCGCGCAGGACCCGGAGAAGTGCACCCCGGAGTACGCCGAGTCGCAGGGCGGCTACGTCAGCGGCGGGATGTTCTTCATGCCGATGATCCTCCCTGGCGGCACGCTCGGTCCGCCGACGCCGCAGTACCGCTACGGCTACACCCAGCCCGGCGCGCCGGCGCCGACTCCGGGGCAGACCGTGCAGGGCTCCTCGTTCACCAAGCCGACCGACTCGCAGATCAAGAACACCCGCGGGCAGACCATCCAGCGCGGCGGTTTCGGCATCACCAACAAGGGCGGAAGCGGGAGCTGACGGGTGCGACGCAGGACTGGTCAGCGCAGGCCGGACTGGCAGGCGAAGGTCGAGGAGCTGGGGCTGGTCTTCGGCACCCCCGCGCGCGAGGCCGACGGCACCGCCCGGCCCTACTGGGACGAGGGCGTGCACTACGAGTTCGGCCTCGACGAGGTGCTCTCGCTGGAGGCCGACGTCGAGCTGCTGCACTCGATGTGCCTGGACGCGGTGGACCACGTGATCACCACCGAGCGGTACAAGGACTTCGGCATCCCCGAGTACGTCTGGCCGCACATCGCCGAGTCGTGGCGGCGCGGTGACCCGCACCTCTACGGCCGCTTCGACCTGCGCTACGACGGCAGCGGCCCGGCCAAGCTGCTGGAGTACAACGCCGACACGCCGACCTCGCTGCTGGAGGCGGCGGTCGTGCAGTGGCACTGGCTGACCGAGGTGCACGGCGGCGACGACCAGTGGAACTCGATCCACGAGAAGCTGGTCGAGCGCTGGGAGGAGATCAGCGACCAGCTCGCCACCCGCGAGGTGCACTTCACCTGGTCGTCCTCGGACACCTCCGGGGAGGACAACCTCACCGCCGCCTACCTCCAGGAGACCGCCGCCGAGGCGGGGATGGACACCGTCGGGCTGCCCATCGAGGAGATCGGCTGGGACTCGCTGCTGGAGCGGTTCGTCGACCTCGAAGAGTCCCCGATGAACACCGCCGTCAAGATCTACCCCTGGGAGTGGATGGTCGACGACGAGTTCGGCAAGCACGCGGTGAGCGCGCTGCCCAAGACGCAGTGGGTCGAGCCGCTGTGGAAGATGCTGCTGTCGAACAAGGCGCTGCTGGTGATCCTCTGGGAGATGCACCCGGGCCACCCGAACCTGCTGCCCACGTTCCTCGACCAGCCCGGCCTGCTCACCGAGTACGTGCGCAAGCCCCGGCTCGGCCGCGAGGGCAGCAACATCACCGTCGTCGCCCCCGGCTGGGAGACCGAGACCGGCGGCGTCTACGGCGAGGAGGGCTACGTCTACCAGGCGTTCGACCCGCTGCCCGAGTTCGACGGGATGCGTCCGGCGCTGGGCGCCTGGATCGTCGGCGACTCCTCGGCGGGCCTGGGCATCCGGGAGACCGCCGGCCTGATCACCGACGACGGCGCCGCCTTCGTCCCGCACCGCATCCCCGGCTCCTGACCGGGTGACGCTTTCCCGAGTGAGGGGCACCCTGTACCGCATTACTGGGTACAGGGTGCCCCTCACCCAATCCCGCTCTCACCCGTTCGGGAGTTGAGTGAGGGGCACCCTTGTCCCAGTAACTTGGGCAAGGGTGCCCCTCACTCACTTCACTTCGGGGTGAAACCGGTGGTGGGTCGGGCGCTGCTGCCCAGTGGCACCCGATGGCCGTCGGGGGTGCGCGGGCCGCTACGCTGACCTGCTGTGATCGACCTGAAGACGCTACGCGAGGATCCGGAAGCGGTGCGCGCTTCGCAGCGCGCCCGGGGCGAGGACGCGGCGCTGGTGGACGCGCTGCTGTCCGCCGACGAGCGTCGCAGGTCGGCGGTGTCCCAGGCCGACACGCTGCGCGCCGAGCAGAAGCGGCTGGGCAAGCTCGTCGGCGGGGCCAAGGGCGAGGAGCGCGAAGGGCTGCTCGCCGAGGCCAAGCAGCTCGCCGCGCGGGTGAAGACCGCCGAGGCGGAGCAGTCCGCGGCCGACGAGGAGCTGCTCGCGGCGCAGCGTCGGCTCTCCAACGTCATCGACCCGCGCACGCCGGCCGGTGGCGAGGCCGACTTCGTCACGCTCAAGCACGTCGGCACCCCGCGCGAGTTCGACTTCCCGGTCAAGGACCACCTGGAGCTGGGCACCGGGCTCGGCGCGATCGACATGGAGCGCGGCGCGAAGGTCTCGGGCGCCCGGTTCTACTTCCTCAAGGGCGTCGGCGCGCAGCTGGAGCTGGCGCTGCTGAACATGGCCGCCGCCCAGGCCACCGCCGCCGGGTTCGACCTGGTCGTGCCGCCGGTGCTGGTGCGCCCGGAGATCATGGACGGCACCGGGTTCCTCGGCGCGCACGCCGGCGAGGTGTACCGGCTGGAGGAGGACGACCTCTACCTGGTCGGGACCTCGGAGGTGCCGCTGGCCGGCTACCACGCGGACGAGATCGTGGACCTCTCCGGCGGACCGCTGCGCTACGCGGGCTGGTCGACCTGCTTCCGCCGCGAGGCCGGGTCGTACGGCAAGGACACCCGGGGGATCATCCGGGTCCACCAGTTCAACAAGCTGGAGATGTTCGTCTACTGCGCCGAGCAGGACGCGGAGGCCGAGCACGAGCGCCTGCTCGCGTGGGAAGAGGAGATGCTCGCCAAGATCGAGGTGCCCTACCGGGTCATCGACACGGCGGCCGGTGACCTCGGCGCGAGCGCGGCCCGCAAGCTGGACTGCGAGGCGTGGGTGCCGAGCCAGCAGACCTACCGCGAGCTGACCTCGACGTCGAACACCACCACCTTCCAGGCGCGGCGGCTCAACGTCCGCCACCGCGACGAGGGCCGCACCCAGCACTGCGCCACGCTCAACGGCACGCTGGCCACGACCCGCTGGATGGTGGCGATCCTGGAGAACCACCAGCAGGCCGACGGCTCGGTCCGGGTGCCCGAGGCCCTGCGCCCGTTCCTCGGCGGCGTCGAGGTCCTGGAGCCGAAGGGCTGAGCACCCCGCTCAGGGGCTCGGTCCCGGACAGCGGGACCGCAGCGTCGCACCCGGAACCGCCCCGTGATGCACGCGAGAGGGCCGCTGAGCACCCGCCGCGGTGCCGACCGGGTGCCGCACCGCGGCTCCGCTCCGAAGGGGCCGTCACCCGAACGTGACGTGAGTGAGGGGCACCCTTGCCCAAGTAACTGGGGCAAGGGTGCCCCTCACTCAGCTCACGAACGGGTGAGGGGCGGGTCAGCTGAGCAGGTCCGGTTCGAGGTCGACGCGGATCAGCGCCGCCGCGAAGCGGTCCAGGTCGGCGGCGCGCACCAGCTTCGCCAAGCCGTCCGGGTCGGTGGGCAGGCCGATGCGCTCGGCGGACTGGAGCGCCTTGCGGTCGAAGTAGGGCCGCAGCTCCGGCCACACGCCCTGCGCCTCGCGGCAGAAGATGTCCGCGCCGACCGGACCGAGCCGGGGGAACTCCTGGAGCAGCCGCCGCACCGCGCGCGGGTCGCCGTCGGCCTCCGCGCGGAGCTTGCGCAGGTCGTCGCCGTAGCGCTGGTGCATCAGATCGGCGCCCTGGCCGAGAGCGGTCGCGGTGCTCTCGTCGTAGCGCCGGTAGTGGCCCCGGACCAGCGCGTCGACCCGCTGCTGCCAGGTGGCCTCGCGCATCCGGCGGGGCGTGCCGAAGCCCTTGAGCTCGCGGGTCGCCGACAGCGCGATGCCCGCCTTGATCCGGGTGGACAGCAGGACCGACATGGTCAGCAGCCGGTACAGCGGGGACGGCTTGTCGGCCAGCGTGATGCCCGCCTCCGCCGCGTAGGTGGTGCCCGCGCGCTCCAGCAGCCGCCGAGCCGTCGTCCCGGTGCCGCCGCGCTGCGCCGGGACCTGCGCGGTGCGCTTCGCCTGCTTCGTGGCCATCGGCCATCACCTCCTGGTCGTCGGCCTACCCGGTGTCCGACCAGCGCACACCCGACGTCGCGGCGGAGCGGGCGCGGCCGTCCTATGGTGGGGGCGTGGCTGATCGAGCGGACGGGCCGGAGCCCCCGGGGCAAGCCCTGGAGGGCCTGGGCGACCGGGTCCGCCGCCGGCGCGAGGAGCGCGGCCTCGCCCCGGCGGCGCTGGCCGAACGCGCCGGGCTCGACACCGCGCAGCTCGGCGACCTGGAAGGCGGCGGCCCGACGCCCGCGCTGGAGGTGCTGGCGCGCCTGGCCGACGCGCTGGACATCGACCTCTCCGAGCTGTTCACCGACACCAAGCCGGGCCCGGCGGTGGTCGTGCTGCGCGGCGACGAGGCCAGGACGGTCGTCGACGAGGGCCTGGTGCTCCAGGTGCTCACGCCGCGCGCGGTGATCCCCGGGATGTACGCGGCGCGCTACCGGCTGACCCGCACCGCCGAGGGCGTCCGGCCGGTGCGCCACGTCGGGCACGACTGGCTGTACGTGCTCAGCGGGGAGCTGCTGGTCGAGTTCGGCGAGGACTCCACGACGCTGCGGGCGGGCGACAGCGTCAGCTTCAGCTCCCGGGTGCCGCACCGGCTCTCGGCGGTGGGCCGGGAACCCGCGGAGTTCCTGGCGGTAGGAGCAACCCTCGCCGAATGAGGGTTGTTCGGTGGTGTCGTGGTCCGGTTGCGTGCCGGTGCGGGTGGCGTGGCGGTCAGGGGGCCGCGGAGCGTCCGGACACGGCCGGAACGCCAACACCACCCTCACAGTCAGGCAAGCGGCGAAGCCGCTTCCGCTTTGCCCCACGCACGCAACCGGCACCGCCGCGGGTTCTCAGCGGTCCCCTCGCGAGGACAGCCGCGACGCCGTGCACGCGCCTGGTACATCAGGAGCGGATCCCGCAGCGAGGGGGCCGCTGAGGTTCCGCCACCCGCACCGCTCCGCCGGGTGCGCCGGACACCTAGAGCTCCGGCAGGACCTCGGAGGCGACCTCTTCGACCGTGGCTTCCGAACCCATGTAGGGCTCCTCGGGGCGCGGCCAGTGCGTGATGACGTCGGTGAACCCGAGCTCGGCCGCGCGGCCGACCGCCTCGCGGAAGTGCTCGGCGCTGGACAGCGCGTAGGCCGGTCCGGCGTCGATCTGGAGGTAGCGGTCCACCGAGGCCGGTTCGCGGCCGTGCTCGGCGAGGGTGTCGGCGAACCGCAGCGACAGGTCGGCGACCGAGCGCCACCACGACTCGACGTCGTCGGCGGGGCGGCCGGTGGTCACCCAGCCCTTGCCGTAGCGGGCCGCGAGCCGCATCGTGCGCGGGCCGTTGGCGGCGACGACGAACGGCAGTCGCGGCACCTGCACGCAGCCGGGGCTGCGCCGCGCTCCGACGGCCGCGTAGTGCTCGCCCTGGTAGTCGGTGCGGTCCGAGGTCAGGATGCGGTCGAGCAGGTCGAGGAACTCGGCGAACCGGTCGGCCCGCTGCCCGGCGGTGAGCTCGGGCGCGCCCAGCACGCCCGCGTCGAAGCCCGGGCCCCCGGCGCCGATGCCGAGGGTGAGCCGCCCGTCGCTGATGTCGTCGAGCGCGGTGAGTTCGCGGGCGAAGTGCACCGGGTGCCGGAAGTTCGGCGACGCCACCAGCGTGCCCAGCCGGATCGTCGTGGTCACGGTGGCGGCGGCGGTGAGCGTCGGCACCGCGTCGAACCACGGTTTGTCCACCAGCTCGCCCCAGCCGATGTGGTCGTAGGTCCAGGCGTGGGCGAAGCCGTACTCCTCGGCCATCCGCCACAGCGGCTCGGCGGCCCACCACCGGTGTTCGGGCAGAATCACGATCCCAACTCGCACGGCTCCGACCGTATCGGTACGCGCCCGGGGGATCGACCCGATGACGCCAACGCGCTGTGCGCCGATGCCCGGGACGCAATCGCTCGGGCGGGCGAAACCGCCCGGTACGTCCGTCCCGACCACCCAGGAGCCCGCCGGACGAGGACATCCCGCGGGGAGACCTCCGCTCCGAGCGCCGTCACCCGATCGGGAGCTGAGTGAGGGGCACCCTTGCCCGAGTAACTGGGATGAGGGTGCCCCTCACTCAGCGACCGATCACCCGGACGGGTGTGGTGCGTCGGCTGCGGCTCGGCGTACCGCTGCCGGGCGCGGGCGGGGGACGATGCAGCGATGCGCCCTCCTCGCCTGATCGCCTCCGACGTCGACGGCACCCTGCTCGGCCCGCTCGAACGCCTCACCGCCCGCACCACCGCGACCGTCCGCCGGGCGACCGCGGCCGGAGTCCCGTTCGTCCTGGTCACCGGCCGTCCGCCGCGCTGGCTGGGGCCGCTGGTCGACGAGCTCGGCGGGGTCGGGTTCGCGGTCTGCGCGAACGGGGCGGTGCGCTACGACGTGGCGGCGGACCGGATCCTGGGCAGCCACCTCATCGACCCGCTGGTGCTGCACGACGCGGTGCACGACCTGCGCGAGGAGCTGCCGGGGTGCACCTTCGCCGTGGAGCGGGTCGGCGACCGGGCGCGGGGGACGACGGCCGCGCAGTTCCTCGCCGAACCGGGTTTCCGCCGGTCCTGGGCGGTGGACGTGCGGACGGCCCCGCCCGACGAGCTCACCGGCAAGCCCGCGGTGAAGCTGCTGGTGGTGCACGACGAGCTGACCAGCGCCGAGATGGCCCCGGCGGCCGAGGAGGTGCTCGCCGCGCGGCTGGGCGTCACCTACTCGACGGGTTCGGGTCTGCTGGAGCTGTCCGCGCCGGGTGTCGACAAGGCGACCGGGCTGGCGGAGGTCGCCGAGGAGCTGGGGGTGCCGCGCGGCGAGGTGATCGCCTTCGGCGACATGCCCAACGACGTGCCGATGCTGCGCTGGGCGGGCCGCGGGATCGCGGTGCGCAACGCCCACCCCGCCGTCCTCGCGGTCGCCGACGAGGTGGCGCCGAGCAACGCCGAGGACGGGGTGGCCGCGGTGCTGGAGCGCTGGTGGTGAGCTACAGCGCCTGCTGGGCGGCGTCATCCTCCTCGGCAGGCGGCTCCTCGGCGGGCGGGTCCTGAGCGGGTGGATGCTGGGCGGCGGCGGCCCGGGCGCGGATGTCGCCGAGCGCGGCGTAGCCGAACCTCCCCGGGCACAGCGTCCGGCCGACGTCGCGGTGCCCGAAGATCGTCGGCAGCGTGACCCGCGCGCCCGCCGCGTGCAGCGAGCCGCCCTGGCCGGTGAGCACGACGGTGCCGTCGGCGGGCACGCCCGCGCGGTCCAGCTTCCAGCCGCTGATCCGGGCGACGCCGTCCAGCATCTCGGGGCTGGGCCGGGCCTGTTCGAGGTTGCCGAGCATCGCCACCCCGAAGGTCTCGTGGTTGAAGCCGAGCGCGTGCCCGCCGATGACGTCGCCGTCGAGCCCGCCCCGGCGGCCCTCGAAGACGGTGCCGCACTTGTCGACGAGCGCGTGGTAGCCGATGTCGCCCCAGCCCAGTTCGACGGCGTGGTAGTGGAACAGGCCGCGCACCACCGACGCCGAGTCGGCGCAGCGGTAGTCGTTGCTCCCGGCGGTGTGGTGCACGGCGACCGCGCGGGTGGTGGTGGCCTGCCCGGCCCAGGTCGTCTGCTTCTCGTCGGCGCCCCACCCGGCGCGCTCGACCACCGGTGGTCGCCCGCCCGGTCCGGCGGCGGGGGCCTGCCGGGCGGCGGGGGCGGGGCCCGGGTCGAGCGCGATGAGCTGGAGCTCGGCGGTGACGTCGCGGCCGTCGCGGGTGGCGCGGACCTGCGCGGTGCGCGCGTCCCCGGTCCACAGCGGTTCGCTGGCCCGGTCGGTGGCCGGTTCCAGCGGGGTCCACGGCCGCCAGCCCCGGTCGGTGCGGCTCCGGACCGCGACCTCGTCGGGCGCGGCGCCGGACCAGCGCACGCCGAGCATCGAGAACGGCCGGTCGGTGCGGACCTCGCGGGTGGCGTCGCGGGCGGTCGGCACTTCGCCCAGCGCGACGCGCTCGACGCGCGGGCCGGGTTCGACGGCGGTGGCCGCGGGCGCCAGGGCACCGGGAGCCAGGGCGCCGGGAGCCAGGGCGGCGGTGGCCAGCAGGACGAGCGGCAGGACGAGCCGGCGGCGCATGGGTACCTCGCTGCGCGGGAGCGCACCGCGGCGGCGGTGCTCGGTCGGGGGCGCGGCCGAGTATGGGGCGCCCTCCGTTCGGATGGTGCTGCTTACCGCCGATCAGGCGATCAAAGCCGACCCGGACGGGTGGATCACCGCGCCTTCCGGTGAACGTCGAGCCGTCCGGGTGACGTGCCGCCGTCGCCGGTGCGGCGGACGTGGCTCACGCTCTGCCGTAGGTCGGCGCCTCGGTGGCCGCCGCCGGCCGGTACCGGGTGAACCGCAGGTGGCCGATCGCCCCGGCGATCAGGAAGCCGATCCCGATCAGCACGTAGGAGTTGCCGACCACCTGCTGCGAGAACGTCCAGTCCAGTTCCCGGTCGTTGGTGTAGGGCAGGTACCAGTGCGGCCCGATCGCCACCGCCAGCGCGCACAGGCCGACGGTGAGCTGCACGCCGTACCAGCGGTGCCGCACCGCCATCGCGCCGACCAGCGCCAGCGCGGGCGCCGCCCACACCCAGTGGTGGGACCAGGAGATCGGCGAGACCAGCAGCACCAGGACGGCGTTGAACATCAGCGCCAGCGGCACGTTGGCGGTGCGCAGCGCGTAGCGCATCGCGAGCACGGCGACGACCAGCAGCAGCGCGCAGCCCAGCAGCCACGGCACGTTCAGCGCGGCGTCGGTCAGCTCCTGCTTGGCGAGCAGGCTGCGCAGCGTCTGGTTGCCCGCGTAGACCAGGCCGTGCTCGTCGCCGGTCGCGACCATCTCCTCCAGCCACCACACCGCGGAGTCGCGCGGCGCGGCGAGCACCCCGATCAGCACCGTGGCCAGGAAGGTGAGCCCGGTCACCGCCATCGCGCGCAGGTCGCGGCGCAGCAGGAACAGCAGCAGGAAGCCCAGCGGGGTCAGCTTGATCGCCCCGGCCAGGCCGACCAGCAGCCCGCGCGGCCACGGGGTGCGGGGCAGCAGGCAGTCCAGCGCGACCAGGCCCATCAGCAGCAGGTTGATCTGGCCGTAGTTGATGGTGTCGCGGGCCGGTTCGAGGACGGTGAACCACGGCAGCAGCAGCGCGGTGGCCAGCGCGACCTGCCCCGCCCGGGGCGCGAAGTAGCGGCTGGACCGGGCGAGCGCGTAGGCGGTGGCCAGGATCGCCAGGTGCGAGAGCACCGAGACGACCACCACCGCGCCCTCGGTGGACAACCACGTCAGCGGGGTGAACAGGATGGCCGCGAACGGCGGGTAGATGAACGGCAGGGTGCCCGAATCCGGCGTTTCCGGGGTGAGGTCACCGCCGTATATCTCGTTGCCGCGAAGCCACGCGCGAGCGCCGAGTCGGTAAATTTCGGCGTCCATGTATCCCCGGGTGTCGATCCAGTGCACGAACCAGATCGCCACCACTTCCAGCACGATCGCCACGGCCAGCAGAGATCGCTCGCGTGCGGAAGTCACGCTCCTAGATCACCTTTCCCCGCGTCCCGGTGGCGCGCCCGCCGACCGGATGGACCGGCGAATCGGATATCGCGGGACGATGCGGATCACCCCGGGGGTCGCGCCGCCGCGATGCTACCCAATGCGAACTCGCCGGCCTGGTCATCCGGCCCGGTCAGGATTGGTCGCGGTCGCTTCGGGGAGTGCGCGGTTCGTCACTCGATACGGTGGACAAAATTGCAGGACACGCGGTTCTCGTCCTCCGCAACGCGGCGATATCACCACTACGGGTAACGATGTCCCTCCGCTAATGTCAACGCGGTTTCGGAGCGTCGCGCCGCCCCAGCTACCCTCGTCGCCGTGAGCTTCGCAGGCTATGACCTGATCGTCGTTGGTTCCGGATTCTTCGGCCTCACGATCGCAGAGCGCGCCGCCACCCAGCTCGACAAGCGGGTGCTGGTGCTGGACCGTCGTGACCACATCGGTGGCAACGCCTATTCCGAGGCGGAGCCCGAAACGGGCATCGAGGTGCACCGCTACGGCGCCCACCTGTTCCACACGTCCAACAAGCGGGTGTGGGAGTACGTGAACCAGTTCACGGACTTCACCGATTACCAGCACCGGGTGTTCACCAAGCACCAGGGGCAGGTGTACTCGTTCCCGATGAACCTCGGCCTGCTGTCGCAGTTCTTCGGCCGCGCGTTCAGCCCGGACGAGGCCAAGGAGCTGGTCGCCGAGCAGGCCGCCGAGATCGACACCGCCGAGGCCGCGAACCTCGAGGAGAAGGCGATCTCGCTGATCGGGCGCCCGCTGTACGAGGCGTTCGTGCGCGGCTACACCGCCAAGCAGTGGCAGACCGACCCGAAGGAACTGCCCGCCGCCACGATCAGCAGGCTCCCGGTCCGCTACACCTTCAACAACCGCTACTTCAACGACACCTACGAGGGCCTGCCGGTCGAGGGCTACACCGCCTGGCTGACCCGGATGGCCGAGCACGACAACATCGACGTGCGGCTGAGCACCGACTACTTCGACGTGCGCGACGAGCTGCCCGCCGACGTCCCGGTCGTCTACACCGGCCCGCTGGACCGCTACTTCGACTTCGTCGAGGGCGAGCTGGGCTGGCGCACCCTGGACTTCGAGAGCGAGGTCGTGCCGACCGGCGACTTCCAGGGCACCCCGGTGATGAACTACGCCGACGAGGAGATCCCCTACACCCGGATCCACGAGTTCCGGCACTTCCACCCGGAGCGGAGCCACTACCCGTCGGACAAGACGGTCGTCGTCCGCGAGTACTCCCGGGCCGCGGAGAGCGGGGACGAGCCGTACTACCCGATCAACACCCCGGAGGACCGGCGCAAGCTGGAGGCCTACCGCGCGCTGGCCAAGCAGGAGGCCGCGGAGCGCGGTGTGCTCTTCGGTGGTCGACTGGGGACGTACAAGTACCTGGACATGCACATGGCCATCGGTTCGGCGCTGAGCATGTTCGACAACAAGATCGCCCCTTACTTCACCGAGGGACGTTCGCTGGACGGCTCCCTGGAGGACTGACGTGACCGACCGGACCGCCCCCGAGGACCCCGGCGCCGCCAAGGCCGCGAGCAAGCGCGCCGCGACCAGGACCGCTCCCGCCAAGGGACCCGCGGTCGGCGAGAGCAAGATCAGCGACGCGACGTCGATGCGCGCGGGCACCGGCGCGGTGGCCGCCGAGCAGGTGCTGCAGCGCATCGTGTTCCCGCGCGGTGAGGACCCCCTCGACGTGCGGGCGCTGTACCTCGACGAGCCGGAGGCCCGCAGCAGCGCGGCCACCGTGCTCTCGCGGCGCTCGCTGAAGGTCCCGGCCAACAGCAAGATCTCGCTCGCCTCGTACTTCAACGCCTTCCCGGCCAGCTACTGGAAGCGCTGGACGAAGGTCGAGGAGGTCGTGCTCCGGCTGAAGGTCAAGGGCGCCGGTCGGCTCGACGTCTACCGCTCCAAGCCCAACGGCGACAGCGTCCACCTCCAGGGCGCGCCGGTGTCCAGCCCGAAGTCCTGGAAGTCGCTGGAGTTCCGGGTCGCGCTGACCCCGTTCGAGGACGGCGGCTGGATCTGGTTCGACGTCTTCACCAACGACGCCGCGCTGGAGATCGACGAGGGCTCCTGGACCACCGACCTGGAGCTGCCCAAGCAGCAGGTCGTGGTCGGCACCACCACCATCCGGCCCGCCGACTGCGTGCTCGCGCTGCAGACCCTCGGCGAGGACCCGCAGGTGATGGACGTCGTCGAGCGCGTCATCGTGGCCGACCAGGGGCCGCAGAAGATCCGCGACACCGAGGGCTTCGACCTGGCCGCCCAGCGGCTCGGCGACAAGCTCCAGGTGATCGAGCAGGCCAACCTCGGCGGTTCCGGCGGGTTCACCCGCGTCATGTACGAGGGCGTCTACCACTCCGACGCCGAGCAAGTCATGGTCATCGACGACGACATCGCGCTGGAGCCGGACGGCGTGCTGCGGGCCAACGCGTTCGCCCGCGCCGCCTCCCAGCCGGTGATCGTCGGCGGCCAGATGCTCAACCTGCAGGCCCGGTCCCGGCTGCACACCATGGGCGAGGTCGTCGACCTCGGCGGGGCGATGTGGCGGGCGGCGCCCGGCGCGGTCACCGACCACGACTTCGCCAAGAAGCCGCTGCGCAAGTCTCCCAAGCTGCACCCGCGGATCCACTCCACCTACAACGGCTGGTGGATGTGCCTGTTCCCGCGCGAGGTCATCGAGGAGACCGGGCTGCCGCTCCCGCTGTTCATCAAGTGGGACGACGCGGAGTACTCGCTGCGCGCGGGCGGCCACGGCTACCCGACGGTCACCCTGCCGGGCGCGGCGATCTGGCACATGCCGTGGACCGACAAGAACGACGCGACCGACTGGACGGCGTACTTCCACACCCGCAACCGGCTGATCCTGGCCGCGCTGCACAGCCCGGAGGACGTCAAGACCGGCATCGTCAAGCAGGGCCTCAAGCTCACCCTGCGGCACCTGCTGTCCATGGAGTACTCCACGGTCGCGGTGCAGCAGCGGGCCATCGAGGACTTCATGGCCGGGCCGGAGGGCCTGTTCGAGAGCCTGCGCACGGCGCTGCCGGAGGTCCGCGAGCTGCGCAAGGACTACGACGACGCGCGGACGCTGCCCTCGGCCCGCGAGTTCCCGCAGCCCTTCGCCGACCCGGTGATGGCCGAGGGGCTGCTCAAGCCGCCGGTGAACCCGGCGGTGATCGCGGCGCGGGCGTCCAAGGCGCTGCTGCACAACCTCAAGGAGCCCTCCGGCGAGGCCTCCGACCGGCCGCAGCTCAACGTGCCCGCCGCCAGCGCCCGCTGGTTCCTGCTCGGCAACCTGGACAGCGCGACCGTGTCCAACGCCGACGGCAGCGGCGTGGCCTTCCGCCGTCGCGACCCCGAGGAGTTCCGGCGGCTGGGGCTCCGGGCGATGGCCAACTACAAGAAGCTGGGCCAGGAGTGGTCCCGGCTGCGCGCGGCCTACCGCGCCGCGCTTCCCGAGCTCACCAGTGCCGAGTCCTGGAAGCAGGTCTTCGACCAGAAGTGACCCGGCCCCGAAACCCCCCGGAGATGAAGTGGCTGCAGAGCTGACCTCGGCGACCGCCCCCGACGTGCCGGTCGCCGTGCCCGACGACGAACCGGCGCCGGAGGTCACCACCGAGACCCGGGCGCTGCGCTCGGTGCAGGGCGCCCTGGCCAAGCCGCCCGTGGTGAAGGCCGCGCGGGCGATGTCGCTGTTCGGCGAGCACGCGGGCGGCTGGCTGGCAATCGGCGCGATCGGCGCCGTCGCCGACCGCCCGCGCCGCGCCGAGTGGCTCACCGCCGCGGCCGGGGTCGCCGCCGCCCACGCCGCGTCGATCGCGGTCAAGCGGGTGGTCCGGCGCCGCCGCCCGGGCGACCCCGGCGTGCGGGTGCTGGTCGGCACGCCGAGCAAGTTGAGCTTCCCGTCCTCGCACGCGACCTCCACGACGGCGGCCGCGGTGCTCTACGGCGGGTTGACGGGCAAGAAGCTGACCCCGGTGCTCGTGCCGCCGATGATGGTCAGCCGTCTTGTCCTGGGGGTTCACTATCCGAGCGATGTGGTCGCCGGGTCCGCGCTGGGCGGGGCCGTCGCGCTGGGCGTCCGGCGATTCATGACACGGCGGAGGAACCGTGCCTGACAAGAACGAACAGGAGCAGCGGCCGGACGACCTCCAGGTCGACACCGCTGCGAAGACCGACGACGAGGGGACGACCGCCGACGCGTCGTCGAACGGCGTCGCCTCGAACAACGGGGCCTCGAACAACGGGGCCGCGAAGAACGACGCCACGGACGACGACGCCACGGACGACGATGCCTCGAACGGCGGTGCCGCGAAGGACGGCGCCTCGACGAACGGGGCCTCGGTGAACGGCAGCGCGTCGCGGCGGACCGAGCTGGAGCGCGAAGAGGCCGAGGTCGAGACCGACTCGGAGGGCACCATCGGCGCCGAGTTCGGCGACGAGGTGCTGGAGCCCGGCGCGGCGGCCTCGGACGACGTCAAGGACAAGTCGTCCGACGCCTACCACGCGAAGGTCACCGCCAAGGCGGGCACGCCGGCCGGACTGGTCTCCGGGCTGGTCAAGGAGCTGCGCCCGAAGCAGTGGGTGAAGAACGTCCTGGTGCTGGCGGTGCCGTTCGCGGCGGGCCACATCCTGGAACCGGCGATCCTGCTGGACGCGGTGATCGCCTTCATCGTCTTCTCGATGGCCGCCTCGGGCATCTACTTCGTCAACGACGCCATCGACGTCGAGGCCGACCGGCAGCACCCGACCAAGCGCAACCGCCCGATCGCCGCCGGGCTGATCCCGGTGCCGATCGCCTACGCGGTGTGCGTGCTGCTGCTCGGCGGCTCGCTGGTGATCTCCGCGCTGACCAGCGTGCCGCTGCTGACCGTGATGGCGGTCTACATCGCGGTGCAGCTCGGCTACTGCTTCGGGCTGAAGCACCAGCCGGTGATCGACCTGTGCATCGTGGCCTCCGGCTTCCTGCTGCGCGCCATCGCCGGTGGTGCCGCCGCCGGGCTCGTCATCACGCAGTGGTTCTACCTGATCGTGGCGTTCGGCTCGCTGTTCATGGTGGCGGGCAAGCGCTACGCCGAGGTGAAGCTGGCGCTGGACACCGGCGCGAAGATCCGCAAGTCGCTGAAGGCGTACTCGCCGTCCTACCTGCGCTTCGTGTGGGCGATCGCGGCGGCGATCACGATCATGTCCTACGCGCTGTGGGCCTACGACATCCGCACGGTCGAGGAGTCCCGGTGGGGCCTGATCTCGATCATCCCGATGGTCATCGCGATACTGCGCTACGCGGTCGACATCGACAAGGGCGTCGCGGGCGAGCCGGAGGAGGTCGTCCTCAAGGACAAGGTCCTCATGGTCCTCGGCGTCGTCCTGGCCGGGTTCCTCTTCCTGGCCTTCTACCTCTAGCCGGACCACCCGGCCCCCACGTCACCCGGACGTGTGCTGAGTGAGGGGCACCCTTGCCCAAGTAACTGGGACAAGGGTGCCCCTCACTCACGTCCCGACCCGGTGGCGTCACCCGGGCGGGTGGTGGAGGCCTAGGTCGCGGATGACGTCGTGGGCCATCCGGATCGCGTAGCTCTGGCCGCGGTCGTGCGGGTAGATCTGCGCCATGGTGGCGAGGGTGACGCCCGGCAGGTGGGTGCGGTGGCCGGGGATGCCCGCGCGGTACCCGGGCGTGACGATCGGCTGCGCGAACGGGGCCCGGGAGAAGTGCCAGTCGCGGATCCAGGACCGCTCGAAGTCCGGGTTCAGCGCCCGCAGCCACGGCAGGTAGTGCTCCAGCACGGCGGCGGGGTCGGCGGTGAAGCGCCAGTCCTCGCGCGGCACGTAGTTGCCGACGTAGACGACGTGCCTGCCGCCGTACTCGGCCGGGTCCACCAGGTTGGTGTGCTCGACCACCGCGAGGAACGGGAACGCCGGGTCGTTGATGTTGAGCCAGTAGTGCGGGATCAGGCTCCGGTCGCACTCCAGCACGAAGCAGGTCGCGCCGAGGTACCGGTTGCGCCGCAGCACGTGGTCGGCCCCGATCCCGGCGGCCTCGGCGAACACCGGCTGCGGGACGGTGACGACGACGTGGTCGAACAGGTACCCGCTGTCGTCGGCGGTGCGCACCCGGACCTCGGCGCCGACCTGCTCGATCGCCGTCATCGGCTTGCCGGTCTCGACCTTGCCGCCGCGCTGGGTCACCGCGTCCAGCAGCGCCCGGTACAGCAGCTCGAAGCCGCCGTGCAGGTAGCCGAGCTCGAAGGTGCGGCAGTGGATCCGCGCCCACAGCCAGGCCATCGAGATGTCCGCGGCGTGCGCGCCGAACTTCCCGGTCAGCAGCGGTTCCCAGATCGTCTCGGTGACCCGCGGTCCGGCCCAGCGGCGCATCCAGTCCAGCGCGCGCACCTCGGTGAACCGCGAGCCGTCCCGGACCGCCTTGAGCACCGCGGCCGACGCCGCGAAGCGCAGCCGGTCCGGCACCGACCACCCCGGGAACCGCAGCATCTCGCCGGGGGTGCCGAAGGGGTGCAGCGCCCCGTCCCGGTACACCCCGGTGCTCGGGCGGTGGAAGCGCAGCCGGTCGCCGAGGCCGAGCTCCTCGACCAGCTCGATCAGCGCCCGGTCGGTGCGGAAGCTGTGGTGGTAGAACCGCTCCAGCGGGGTCCCGGCGACCTCGATCGAGGACGCCAGCCCGCCGGGCTCGTCCGCCGCCTCCAGCACCGTCACGTCGTGCCCGGCCTTGACCGCGTCGTGCGCCGCCGTCAGCCCGGTCGCCCCCGCCCCCACGATGCCCAGCTTCATCCGAAGCTCCACTTCTTGTTCACGGTGTACTGCAGGAACACCACGACGGGCAGCGCGCCGCCCTTCACCCACCTCGGGTCCAGGCCCAGCCAGCCGGAGAACACCTGGAGCACGACGAAGGTCAGTGCCAGCCCGGTCAGGCCGACCGCGTAGAAGCGCAGGAACCGCACCGCGAACCGGTCCCGGGTGCGGAAGTTCAGCAGCGCGTTGAGCAGGAAGTTGTTGGTGATCCCGACCGTGGTGCTGATCGCGTTGGCCACCTGCGGGTGCAGCGCGTCGAGGCCGAGCAGGAGCAGGAACACCAGGTAGTCCAGCAGCACCCCGCTGACGCCGATCACGCCGTAGAGCGCCAGGGTGCGCGGGACGCGCACCTCAGTCCGCGTCATACCGGACCACGTCGCGCACGATGTAGAGCGGACGCTGCTGCACCTCGTGGTAGATCCGTCCGATGTAGCCGCCGATCACGCCGAGGGACAGCATCTGCGCCCCGCCGACGAACAGCAGCACCACCATCAGCATGGTCCAGCCCGACACCGTCACCTCGGGCAGGAACACCCGCATCCCCACGGCGTAGAGGATGCCGATCGCGGAGAGCACCAGCCCCGCGAAGCCGATCCGGGTGATCAGCTTCAGCGGTGCGGTGGAGAACCCGGTGACGCCGTCGGCGGCCAGCCGCAGCATCCTGCGCAGCGGGTACTTGGTGTTGCCGGTGACCCGTTCGTCGCGGTCGAAGACCACTTCGGACTGCTCGAACCCCATCGACGCGACCATCCCGCGGATGAACCGGCTGCGTTCCCGGAAGCCGCGCAGCTCCTCGGCGGCGCGCCGGTCCAGCAGCCGGAAGTCGCCGGTGTCGAGCGGGATCTTCACGTCGGCGCAGCGCCGCAGCACGCGGTAGTAGGCGTGCGCGGTGGCCCGCTTGAACTTCGAGTCCTGCCGGGTGCCGCGCCGGGCGGAGACGATCTCGGCGCCGTCGAGCCATTCGTCGAGCAGCGCGAGGCTGACCTCCGGCGGGTCCTGCAGGTCGGTGTCCATGGTGATCACCGCGTCGCCGTCGGCGTGGTCCAGGCCCGCCGTGATGGCGATCTGGTGGCCGAAGTTGCGGGCCAGGTCGACCACCCGCACCCGCTCGTCGTTCTTGGCGATGTCGTGCAGCGCGCGCAGCGATCCGTCGGTGGAACCGTCGTTGACGTAGATGAACTCGTAGTCGAACTCGGGTCTTTCGGCCACCGCCCCGGCGAGCTGTTCGTGGAACCGCCGGATGGCGCCGATCTCGTCGTAGACCGGCAGCACGTAGGACACCAGCGGCGGTTCCGCCGGTTCGGTGCTCGCCTGCACCGGGACGGGTACGGGGACCTCGGTCCCCAGCATGTCGGACATGGCGCACCCCCAGGCCAATCCGGCTCCTCGGGTTCAGCCGGGCGGCACCCCCACGCCGCCGGCACCCGGACACCGAGAGTATCCGCACCGTCCGAGGTCAGCGCGGTGAAGTCGCCCGGGTTCAGCAGCCCAGGGTCCATCAGCTCAGGGCTCATCCGCCGAACGGGTAAGGCGGATCGCCCGCCGCGCCGCCGATGCGCTCCCGGTGCACGCGGGTCGCGTAGGCGTCCCGCGCCAGGTCGCCGTAGGACGCCAGCAGCAGGTGGCCCCACACCGCGCCGGGCGCGCCGCGCAACCGGCTCGGCAGCTCGTACCGCTCGGCCAGCGCGGGAACCCCGGCGAACACGCCGCCCATCGTCGGGTCGTAGGCCATCGAGTCCTCCCCGGCGGCGGGGGTGATCAGCGCGCGCGGGCTCGCCGCGGTCCCGCCGCCGACCCGCGGGTACGCCCGGTGGCACGGGAAGTGGAAGCTCAGCGGCCAGTCGACCAGCGTCGGCCCGGCCCCGGCGAGCACCCGGTGCAGCGGCACCACCTCGCGCAGCACCGGCCCGCCGACCGCCAGCCAGCCGTCCGCCGCGGTGCTGCGGTCCTCGGCGCGCAGCCGGAGCCGGTCGGCGCCCGGCGGCGGGGCGTCGAGGGTGAACACCCGCCACTCCGCGCGTCCCGGGGCCGGTCGGCCGCGTCGCGGGTCGTCGTAGGGGAGGGCGGCGGGCGGCGGATCGCGCAGCTCGCGGGTGCCGAGCGTCCGGTCCCCGGCGGCGAACTCCACCCGCAGCGCGGTGCCGTCGCCCGGTCGGCCCGCCACCCGCAGCGCCACCACGTGACCGTCGGGCACCGGGGGCAGCGCGAACCACGGCGTGCTGAGCGATCCGGTGCCCGGGGCGGTGGAGGCCCACGCGTGCGGGGTGGCCCGCACGGCCTCGACCGCCGCCGACGCGGTGGGCGGCGCGGGTTCGAGCGGCACGTCGGTCGGGGTGAAGCCGTCCGGTTCGGCGGCGCTGCCCGGCACCGGGTGCAGCGCGGCGCGCAGCGGCAGCACCTCGACGGCCTCGGCGAGCCCGCAGTCGGCGGTGGAGACCCGGTCGTCGCGCGCGGTGAGGAACGAGCCGAGCAGCACCAGGACCCCGGCCAGCGCCGCCGAGCCGAGCACCGCGCCGGGCATCGCCGTCCACCCCGGACCGGCGCGCCGCCGGACCGCGGCCCAGGTCCCCAGCCCGGCCAGCGCGCCGACCGCCAGCCACAGCGGCGGGCTGTCCAGCGGCCGGACCGGGGTGTCGGCCCACGGCAGCCCGAGTTCGCCCGGGAACGGCCAGGCGTTCGGGCCGCGGAAGGCCAACGCCGCCGCCCCGGCCGCGGCGAGCCCGCCGACCACCCCGAGCAGCCGCGCCTCCCGCCGCGCCCGCTCCAGCGCGCCGACCCGCGCCAGCAGCACCACGACCACCGCCAGCAGGGCGGGGCCGACCCCGGCCAGCGCGCCGAAGTGGTGCGTCCACTTCGACGGGACCACCACCAGCACGGCGAACACCCCGACGACGGAGCCCAGCAGCGGCGGCAGCCCGGGAATCCCGGTGTAGTAGTGCAGCCGCCGCAGGGCGCACGCCGCGGCCAGCAGCACGGCCACCAGGACCAGGAACACCGCGAGCCGCTTGCTCGCCGAGCCCCACGTCCCGGTGGACAGCAGCGAGGCGTAGCGGTTGAGCTCCTGGTACCAGCCCAGGCTCGGCCCGAACGCCTCGTGCAGGTGCGTCGCCCGCCGCACCCCGGTCCAGGTGGAGTCGGCGAACATCGCCACCAGACCGAGGCAGCCCAGGCAGCCCAGCGCCGCCAGCCGCGCGGACACTGCCAGCGGGAGGAGCACCGCGCCGGGTCGGGCCAGCAGCCGCAGCACGCGGGGCGCGAACGCCGCCACCGCGACCAGCGCGGCGATCCCGGTCGGCGTGACCGCGACGGTCAGCCCGGCCGAGGCGGCGGCGAGCCCGAGCCAGCCCGCCGGAGCCGCCGAGCGGTCGGCTTTGAACAGCGCCGCGACGGTCGCGGTCAGCCCCAGCGCGACCGCCGGTTCGGGGCGGATGCCCAGCCCGAACGGCAGCCAGCAGGCCAGGAAGAACACCGACGCCAGCGGCACCGCGGCCCGGCTGCCCCGGCACAGCGGCGCGACGATCCCCCGGCTGAGCAGCAGCCAGGTGAGCAGCCCGGCGACGGCGCTGGGGGCGCGCAGCACCGCGGGGCCCTCCTCGGCCACCGCCCGCATCAGGTGCTGGACCAGGGTGAACGGCGCCTCGGCGGCGTTGAACCAGCGGTAGTAGTTGCCGATGTAGCCGTCGGCCTCGTAGTTGCGGACGGTCATCATCGCGAAGCCGTCGTCCTCGGTGTTCGGCCCGATCAGCAGCCACAGCGCCAGCACCCCGGCCACCGCGAGGTCGACCGGGAGCCGCAGTCCGGACCGCCACCGCGGCGCGGCGGCCGGCGCGCGCGGGCCGTGCGCGACCAGCAGCAGCAGCGACGCGGCGGCCAGCACCACCGCGGTCACCGCCAGGTCCGACTTGCCCCGGGTCGGCGCGGTGTCGAACCAGGAGTACGGCCGCGCGGTGACCGACACCCCCGCGGCCGGGTCGAGGTCGGTGCGGAAGGCGAAGACCTCCGGGGCGGGCACCTCGGGCAGCAGGATCGGCGGGGCGATCCCGGTGCGCACCGCGGTGCCGTGCGCGCCGGACTCGATCCGCAGCCCGCACGTCCCGGCGGGCAGCGGCACCTCGCGCTGGCCGAGCACCAGGTGCGGCTCGCCGTCGCGGGTGGTCAGCACCAGGCCGTCGCGGGCGCTGCCCTCGGACACCGTGCTCAGCACCGTCGTCGGCCGGTCCGGGGTCCCGCGCAGCGCCGGGCACGGCACCGATGCGGTGAACTCCGCGGGCCGGTAGGGGGCGAACAGCGCCGTCGTGGACTCGCCCGACCAGTGCACCTCGGTGCGCTCGGCCCACACCGGGGCGAACGGCAGCGCCACCGCGCAGCCGATCCCGGCGAGCCCGGCGCACAGCGCCAGCAGGTGCCAGCACCAGGCCGCCCACCTGCGGTTCCGGCTCCGCCCGGCGTCGGTGGTCGACGTCGGCGGTGCCGGGCTGCTCCACCTGTCCACCGGCGCTCCCCGACCGCGTTCGCGTGCTGCCGGTCATGGTCGCCGGATCGGGGGTCCGGCGCTGGCCGACGAAGCGCCGGACGCCGCGCGCCGACCTACCATCGGAGCATCCCGGCACAACCCTCCACTGAGGACTGTTGTGCGCCGCCCGCGACCCGGATGGTGCCGGATGGCCGTCGACGCGCTCACCCGCTCTGGTGAAATCCCGCCCAGCACCCGCACCGCGGCGTCGTTCCTGCTGCCCGGCGGGGTCGGCCTGCTCGCCGCGGCGCTGTTCTGGCTGGTCCACGACGCGCTGATCGACGACAGCTACATCGCGCTCGGCTACGCCCGCAACCTCGCCTTCCACGGGCACTGGGGGCTGATCGCCGAGGAGCCCGCGAACACCGCGACCGCCCCGCTCAACGTGCTGCTGCTGGCCGCCGGGACCGCGCTGCTGCGCAGCCCGGTGGCCGCGCTCGGCGTGCTGTTCGTGCTCTCGGCGGTGGTGCTCGCGCTGAGCCTGCGCCGCGCCGCCCTGGAGACCGGGCTGCCCGGTTGGACCGGGGCGCTCGGCGCCGGGCTGGTGCTGCTCAACCCGCTGGTGCTGTCCAGCGCCGGACTGGAGGTGGCGCCCGCCGCCGCGCTGCTGGGTGTGCTGCTGCTCAGCGCGGTGCGCCCGCGGCCCGTGCTGTTCGGGCTGGCCACCGGGGCGCTGGCGCTGCTGCGGCTGGACCTGCTGCTGTTCGCGGTCGTGGTGCTGCTCGGGCGGCCCGCGCTGTGGCGGGGGTGGACGCGGTGGCTGCCGATCGCCGCCCTGGCGCTGCCCTGGTTCCTGTGGAGCTGGCTGCACTTCGGCTCGGCGGTGCCGGACACGCTGCTGATCAAGCAGCTCCAGGAGTCCTGGGGCGGCTGGACGGTGCGCGACGGCATCGCGCTCTACGTCGACTTCTTCCCGGCGGCGGTGCTGCTGTCCGCGGTGCCCGCCTACACCGGGGCCGGGTTCGCGGTGTTCCTGGTGCTGCTGCGAATCCGGGGGCGGGTGCCGGAGCTGTGGCCGTGGACGCTGCTCGGCGTCGGTGCGGTGCTGCACCACTACGCCTACACGCTGCTCGGCGTGCCGCCGTACCACTGGTACTACGCGCCGGCGGTCGTCGGGCTCTGCGTGCTGCTGGCCGGCGGGATCGGCGCGATGGCCCCGCACCGCTTCGCGGTGGTGCCCGTGCTGGTGGCGGCGGTCGGGGTGCTCGCGGTCTCGGCGGCCTTCGCGGTGCAGCACGGGATGCCGTGGCGCTCCGCGGCGATCACGACGAACTGGGCGGCCCCCGCCGAGTACGCCCGGATCGGCACCGAGCTGGGCCGCGTCGTCGGCGACCGCACCGTGTCCAGCCCGGGGGAGATCGGCACGCTGGCGTACTTCTGCGGGTGCCGGATCGTCGACCAGTTCTCCGACCGGGGCTACCTGGACGAGCGGCTCCGGCAGCGGCTCGACCGGGCGGGATCGCTGGAGCGGGCGCTGCTGGCCTGGAACCACCGGCACTTCGAGCCGACCGAACCCCGGCCGGTGGACCTCGTGCTGCGCCGGGTGCCGGGACCGGGGCCGGATCCGAGGTGGACGGTGCGCTCCCCGTGGTCGGGCACCGCGCACTTCGTGCTCGAATCCCGGTAGGACGCGGCCGCGGGCCCTCGGCGCATCGAGGACCCGCGGCCCGAGGCGGTCCCCGCGGACCCCACTCCGCGGGGCGACGCCCGTCATCGACCCGGCGCGCGCCGGGTGCCTTCCCGTGTCAGGGTCGGTGCGAACCCCCTCGCGGGTTGCTCGCGTTACCGATCCGTGTCATCGCGGGGCGTCGACGACCTCACCGGTCTCCCGGTTCCAGGTGATGATCCCTCCTTGGAACTCCACGGCCCGACCGACCTCGACCTCGTGCTCGCCGCTGATCGGGAAGCCCAGGTAGGAGCGCTCCCAGCCGAGGTTCGCCCAGTGCGCGCGGATGCCGCCGTAGACCTCGTGGGCGCCGGTGCCCGCGGACCAGTAGATCGAGGCGCCGCCGGTGCCGGTGAAGTGGTTGTAGCGACCGGTGCCGCCCGGCGTGGCGGTCTCGTCGGTGGTCGGGTAGCCGAGGATCCCGGCCGGGCCGCCCAGTCCGACGTAGCGCTCCGCGATCACGCCCTGCACGCTGTGCGCGCCGGTCTCCGGGCTCCACACGATCCCCGCGGGGTAGGTGCCGTCCCCGGAGAACATCGAGTACTTGCCGACCCCGTCACCGGCGTCGGTCTCGTCGGTGGTCGGGTAGCCCAGCGGGCCCTGCTCCCAGCCCGAGGCGGCCCACTTGTCCCGGATCGCGCCCTGGACGGCGTGGGTGCCGGTCTCGACGGTCGAGTAGATCGACGCGCCGTGCCCCGACGGCGTGACGAAGTGGTTGTAGGTGCCGCGGCTGTCCGGGGTGGCCGCCGTGTCGGTGGTCGGGACGCCGAAGCCGAGGTCGGCACCGAGGGCGCGGTAGTGCTCCAGCACCGGACCGCTGATCAGGTGCGCGCCGTGCGCCGGGGTCCAGTAGATCGCCGAGAGGGCGCCGTCGTCGTCGAAGTCGCTGTAGCGGCTGCCGCCCTCGCCGATCTGCTCGTCGGCCACCGGCACGCCCAGGGTGCCGTGCGCGCCCAGCGACAGGAAGTGCACGTAGATCCCGCCGTAGACGGCGGTGACGCCGCGCTCCGGGGTCCAGTAGAAGCGGCCGTTGGCGTAGGCCTGCCAGCGCAGCGAGTCGCCCTCCACGACCTCCTCGCCCTGCGGCGCGCCGAGCTGCTCGCGCTCCTCCGGGGTGAGGGACTCGTAGCGCTCCTGGATGGCGCCCGCACCCGGCTCCGGGTCCTCGGGCTCCTCCGGCGGGTCGGTCGGCTCGGGCTCCTCGGGCTGCGAGCTCTCCGGCGGGTCGGTGGGCTCCGGCGCCGGTTCCTCGGTCGTGGTGCTGGTGGGCGGGTCGACGGGCGCCGACGAGCTGGTCGGCGGCTCGGTGCTGCCCGGGGTCTCCTGGGCGAGCGCCGGAGCGGCGGTCAGGGCGAGCACCGCCGAGGCGGCGACGACCGCTCCCATGTGTCGTTTGATCCTCACAACTTCCCCTTTCGGACGCGTCCACCACGTGATCGCGCGGCGAGCCCGGAAGGTTGCCCGTTGTTACCGATTCGCTGCATTGGAGCAGCACGTCCGGGTTCACCTCACCCGAACGGACGAGCCCCGTCCCCGGCCGGACATGAGTGAGGGGCACCCTGTACCAAGTCACGGGGTACAGGGTGCCCCTCACTCACGAAACTTTCGGGTGACGCGGTGGTTGGTCTGGCCGCCACCGGCGCCCGTTCCCGGGGAACGGGCTCAGAAGGGGAGGCGGCGGAAGATCGCGCGGGGGACGTGCCGGAGCACGGTCATCACCCAGCGCATCTGGCCCGGCGCCCACACCTGCTCCTTGCCCTTGCGCACGGCGTCGACGATGACGTCGGCGACCTGCTCCGGGGTCTGCGCCATCGGCGCGGGCTTGAGGCCCTCGGTGAGCTTGGTGTGCACGAAGTTCGGCCGCACCACGGTGACCTGCACGCCGGAACCGCTCAGCGCGTAGGTCAGCCCGGTGTAGAAGGCGTCCAGCCCGGCCTTCGAGGAGCCGTAGACGAAGTTCGAGCGGCGGGCCCGCTCGGCGGCGGGGGAGGACATCGCGACCAGGTGGCCGTGGCCCTGCTTGCGCAGCTTCTCGACCAGCCGGACGCCCAGCGTCATCGGCGCCACGTAGTTGATCTCGGCGACCTCGCGGGCGGCCTCCACGTCGGTCCAGCCCTGCTCGTTGTCGCCCTGGACGCCGAAGGCGACCAGCGTGACGTCGATGTCGCCGTCGGCGAAGGCCTTGTCGACCACCTCGCCGTGGGTCTCCGGGGAGCGGGCGTCGAACGGCAGCGTGGTCACGGTGCTGCCGGTGGCGCGCAGCCGCTCGGCCGCCGCCTCCAGCCGGTCCGACCCGCGGGCGGCCAGCACGATCCGCAGCGGGCGCTGCGCGGCGTACTTCTCGGCCGTGGCCAGGGCGATGTCGGAGGTCCCACCGAGGACGAGCAAGGACTGCGGGTTTCCAACGGCGTCAATCACAGCTCAAGCCTCCGGCTCATGTCTGAGGCGAAAATGCCTTCGGGGTCAACGGATTGGCGGATCTTGCGGAATTCCTCGACGCGCGGGTACATCCGGTGGAACGTCTCCGCCGCGGTCCGCGAATCCTTCGCGGTGTACAGCCGACCGCCGAGCGCCAGGACGTCCTCGTCCAGCTCGGTGCAGAACCGGCCCAGCCCGTCCACGATCGGGAAGTCCAGGCACACCATCCAACCCGGGTGCGGGTAGGACAGCGGGGCCCGGTTGCCCTCGCCCATCTTCTTGATGACGTTGAGGAACGAGACGTGCCCGGAGTGCGCGATCCGGCGGATGATCCGCTTGAGGTCCTCCTCCTTGCCGTAGGGCACGGAGAACTGGTACTGCGCGAAGCCCTGCGAGCCGTACGCCCGGTTCCACTCGCCGACGAGGTCGAGCATGTGGTAGAAGCCGCTGATGTTCTGGATCAGGCCGCGGCCGCGCTTCGGGGTCTTCCGGTAGTACAGCTCACCGATCGCGCTGAACGTCAGCTTGTTGCCCAGCCGCGGCGGGAACACGTCCGGCAGCGTCAGCAGCTGCGGGGCGTCGAACTTGAGCGGATTCGCGCGCAGCTTCGGCGGTAGCTGGTCGACCGTGGCGAGCGAGCCCCGGCCGAACGCGGCGCGGCCCAGCTTCGGGCCGGTGGAGATCGAGTCGAACCACGCCGAGGAGTAGGTGTACCTGTCGTCGGAGCCGTCGTCGAACAGCGCGATCGTCTCGTCCAGATCGGCCGTCCGGTCCACGTCCGCGAGGAAGTAGGCGGTTTCCGTCCGGGTCATCCGGATCTTCGCCCGGAGCACGATGCCGGTCAGCCCGACCCCCGCGACGGTGGCCCAGAACAGCTCGGACTCCGGGCCGTCCGGGGTCACGGTGCGCACCTGGCCGTCGGCGGTGAGCAGCTCCATCGACAGCACGTGGTTGCCGAAGCTGCCCGCGCTGTGGTGGTTCTTGCCGTGGATGTCGTTGGCGATCGCGCCGCCGATGGTCACCTGGCGGGTGCCCGGCAGCACCGGGACCCACAGGCCGTGCGGCAGCGCCGCCTTCATCAGCTGGTCCAGGCTGACCCCGGCGTCCACGTCCACGATCGCGGTGTCCGGGTCGATCTCGTGGATCCGGGTCAGCCGCGTCATGTCGATGACCACGCCGCCGGCGTTCTGCGCGACGTCGCCGTAGCTGCGGCCCAGGCCGCGGGCGACGACCCCGCGCTCGTCGGCCTCGCGCACGGCGCGGGCGATCTCGTCGAGGTCGGTGGTGCTGAGCACCCGCGCCCGGGAGGGCGCGGTGCGGGCCCAGCCGGTCAGGTTCCGGACGGTCGTCGTCACAGGTTCAGCCTCCGGGCCAGGTCGGAGCGGAACACCCCGGCCGGGTCGACCGCGGCGCGGACCTCGCGCCACCGGTCGATCTGCGGGTACATCCGCTCGATCATCTCGGCGTTGGTGCGGGATTCCTTGGCCAGGTACAGCCGCCCGTCCGCGTGCAGCACCATCTCGTCGAGCTCCTGGCAGAGCCGGTCCAGCCCGGGGGTGATCGGGATGTCGACGGTGAGCGTCCAGCCCTCGCGGGGGAAGGACAGCGGCGCCTGGTTGCCCGGGCCGAAGGTCTTGAGCACGTTGAGGAACGACGCGTGGCCGGACGCGCTGATCTTGTCGATCGAGCGCCGGAACATGTCCTCCTGGCCGAACGGCACCATGAACTGGTACTGGAGGAACCCGTTCGGGCCGTAGATCCGGTTCCACTCGCCGACCAGGTCGAGCGGGTGGAAGAACTGGGTGATGTTCTGCACCGCGCCGTACTTCGTCGGCGCCTTGCGGTACCAGACCTCGTTGAACGCGGTGATGGTGTACTTGTTGACCAGGCCGTTCGGGAACACCGGCGGCGCGGTCATGAGCTGCGGGGCGTTGAACTTCAGCGGGTCCTTGCGCAGCTTCTTCGGCAGGTCCTCCAGCTTCGCGGAGTTGCCCCGGGTGAGCAGCGCGCGGCCCATCTGGTCGCCGCGGGCCAGCGAGTCGAACCAGGCCACCGAGTAGACGTAGTTCTGGTCGGAGCCGTCGGTGAAGTGCTCGATCAGCTCGTCCAGGTTCTTGGTCCGGACGTTGTCGACCACGAAGTAGGCCGTCTCGACGCGCTTGAGCTGGATCGTCGCGCTGAGGATGATGCCGGTCAGGCCCATCCCGCCGACGGTCGCCCAGAACAGCTCGGCGCCCTCGCCCCGCGGGGTGAGGCTGTGCACCTGGCCGTCGGCGGTGAGCAGGTCGAGCGCGAGCACGTGGCTGCCGAACGAGCCCTGCGAGTGGTGGTTCTTGCCGTGGATGTCCGAGCCGATGGCGCCGCCGATGGTGACCTGGCGGGTGCCCGGCAGCACCGGGATCCACAGGCCGTAGGGCAGCAGCCGCCGCATCAGGGTGTCCAGCGACACACCGGCGTCGACCACCACGGTGGCCTCGTCCACGTCGATCTTGTGCACGCGGTCCAGCGCGGTCATGTCGATGACCGTGCCGCCGGCGTTCTGCGACGGGTCGCCGTAGCTGCGCCCGAGACCGCGGGCGATGACGCCCCGGTCACCGGCTTCGCGGACCGCCCGCGCGATCTCCTCGACGTCCGGGGTGCTGACGACTCGCGCCCGGGTGGGCGCGGTGCGCCCCCAACCGGTCAGCGTCTGAAGCTCGTCCTTTACCGATCCCACCCAGCCGAGTCTATCCGCGCCGGACCGGTGGGTACCGGCGGGTAGCGGCCGGTCTCCGGCGATGTGCGGTGGGTCATCGCTACACTTCCGGTGGACCCGGTTCGCCCGGGGACCCCTGTGGTGCCGACCGCCCGAGGTGAATCAGTGACCGTGGCCGAACCCGCCGCTGCGACCCAGACCGCCCGGCTGGGCGTCGTGCACCAGCTCCTCCGATTCGGGCTCATCGGCGGTGGCTGCGCGCTCATCGACTTCGGCACCTACTCGCTGCTGCTGGGCGCGGTGGGCTGGCCGTCCTGGCTGGCCAAGTCGATCTCGTTCATCCTGGGCACCACCGCGTCCTACGTGATCAACCGGAAGTTCACCTTCCAGGGCGCGAGCAAGGGCAACACCAAGGCCCGGGCCGGTGCCTTCGCCGTGCTCTACACCACGACGTTCTTCGTCAACATGGGCTCGAACGAGGCGCTGGTCCAGATCTTCGACGCCACCGAGCCGTGGCAGTTCACCCTGTTCTGGGTGATCGCGCAGGGTCTCGGGACGATGATCAACTTCGTGATGCTGAAGCTGCTGATCTTCCGCGACTGAGGGTCCTGCCGCGATGCGGTGGAGCCGCATCGCGGTGTGGCACGCAGCTCGCGCGGTTCTCAGCGGTCCCCCCGCGAGGACGCCCTCGGCGGGCGCCCGGGGCGAGAAGGCCGCTGAGTTCCGCGCCGCGGCGCAGATCGTTGGCGAAACCGCTCTCGAGCGGGGTGGCCGCGTCACCGCGCCGTGGTGGGCTACCGGCGGAACCCGGTCTGCCGCGACGGTGCCCCGTAGGCGTTCGACTCCGAACGGGTCGTCTCGATGTGCGCCGTCGCCACGTGCCCGAAGTTGATCGCGAAGTGCCCGCCGTCGGCGGTGGCCAACGACTTCGTCTGGCCGGCCGCCATCAGCTCGGCGAGCACGTCCCGCAGCGCCTCCGCTTCCGCGGCGGCGAGCGCGACGGTCACCGGCTGGTCGACGCCGGCGAGGTGCAGTACCAGTCCTGGGCGCGTCTCACTCGTCATCCTCCGAGAGCACCACGTCCGGGCTCCCCGCGACACCCCGGTTCGCCCACGGCGGACCGGGATCCGCCCACAGCGCAATCCCACCCCGCGCCACCGCACCAGCACCCCGACCCGACGTCCGGCACCCCAGCAGCACGGGGAACCCCGGCATCACCCGGCCCCTCACCAGGCAAGACTCACCCGTTCGGGAGATGAGTGAGGGGCACCCTTGTCCCAGTAACTTGGGCAAGGGTGCCCCTCACTCCGCGAGAACCACCCGGACGGGTGCGCCGGACGAGTCGCGGGTGGCTACTCCTCGGTGCCCTCCTCCTCGGGGCTTTCGAAGACGCGGACGTCGTTGCGGTCGTCCGAGCTCGGCACGTCACCGGGGAGCTGGACCGTCTTGGTCAGCGGTCCCGGCGTCCAGGTGCCCCACTTCGTCTCGGTGTGCACCTCCATCGCGGCCTGCGCGGGCAGCGCGTCGGGCTCGTACTGGTCCACCGCGTACAGCGAACCCCAGTCGCGGTGGATGTTGTTGCGCAGGTACGTCGGCAGCTCGCGCATGCTGGTGGACACGTTGAGCCAGCCGAACGGCCCGCCCGCGTCCGGCGACGACCAGCCCTGGCCGATGTCGCGGACCTCGGCGCCCGCCTGCACCCGGAACTTCGGGATCTCGGCGATGCCGTTGTGGATGCCCGGGATGTTCAGGCACGGGTGCACCAGCCCCGCGGTCCACTCGACGAAGGCGGTCTGGTCGCCGACGAAGTCGGTCATGTTGACCAGTTGCGGCGCGCGCGGCGCGCTCACCGCGAGCCAGCCGTTGGGGCCCAGCGAGTTGTCGGTGGCCACGACCCGCATCTTGGTGGCCTCCTCGGACTTGCCCGAGATCGTGTAGCGGTAGTCCCGCCACGGCGGCGCGGCGCCCTGGGTGACGTAGTGCCTGCCGATGACCTCGAAGCCCTCCTCGGTGTCCCGGCCGAACTCCAGCGCCAGCGAGTTGGCGCCCAGCTCGGCGCCCGCCAGCGACAGCACGATCGGCACCTCGCCGTTGATCGCCCGCTCCGGCAGCTCGTACCACTGGGTGCGCAGCTCACCGGTGCCCGCGCCGGCCGGGTCGTAGCTGCCCCACACCGGCGCGTCGTCGGTGCCGAACTGGTGCGGCGGCTTCCAGTCGGGTTCCTGCGGGTCGGAGCCGTCGCCCGGCGGCAGGCCGGGCCGGTTGAAGCCGACCAGCTTGGCGCCGAGGTACTCGTCGGCGTTCTCCCGGCCCTCCAGCCGCTCGGGCGGCATCCCGATGTCGGGGTCCCGGGACGGCGCGGCCGTGGCCGGCTGCTCCGGGGCGACCCGCAGCATCCCGCTCTGCGGGTTGGTCTCCACGTAGATGTAGTCGGACAGCCCGCAGCTCGACCCGACGAGCTGCTTGATGTTGTCCGCGCCGAGGCTGTAGCTGCCCCACTGCTCCTGGATGACCTTGCCGAAGTTGGCGAGCTCGAACACCACCAGCAGCGCGCAGAGGATCGACAGCGGGGCGGTGCCCAGCCGCAGCGCCCGGCTGCGCTTCTCCAGCGGTCGCTCGTCGACGACCTTCGGGTTGTTCTCGTCGATGCGCAGGTGCTCGACGAACGCCACGATCAGCGCGATGGCCGCGACCACCAGGAACAGCGTGCTGAAGTGGTAGCCGGACAGCTGCGGTGCCTTGTCGAACCACGGCACGCCCCAGCCGGACACGTACCACCAGGCGTTGGGCCCGGTGGCGGCGAAGGCCAGGATCATCATCAGCCCGGCGAAGAAGATCGCCCGGTTGCGCCTGGACCGCAGCACCGTGCTGCTGGTGGCCAGCGCGGTCAGCGCGGCCAGCGCCCCGCCCATCGCGGCGTAGATCCCGAAGTGGTGCGACCACTTGGTCGGGGTCATGATCAGCACGACGAAGGACAGCGCGGTGATCGCCAGCAGCCGCCGGCTCGGGCCGAGCGCGGCGCCCCGGATGCGGCCCCGGCGCAGCAGCACCACCGCGCACACCGCCAGGCACAGGATCACCAGCAGCACCGGGAAGCGGCGCGTCATGGAGCCGTCGGCGGTGGGGCTGAACAGCAGGCTGTAGCGGCTCAGCTCCTCGTACCAGCTCTGGCTGGGGCCGAGGTCGGTGCGCAGGTCGGTGGCGTCCATGACCGACTGCCAGGTCTGGTCGGCGAACACCACGGTGAGGATCACGAACCCGGAGGCCGAGATCGGCGCCAGCACCGATGTCCAGCTGAACTCCTGGGCGCGTTTGCGCACCAGCAGGAACAGCGGCTTGATCGCGGCGACGAACGGCAGCACCGACACCAGGCCGTGCGGGTTGGCGCCGACCGACAGCGCCGCCACCACCAGGCCGAGCGCGGCGGGCATCAGCCGGCCGGTGGCCACCGCGCGCTCCACCGCGCAGAGCGCCAGCAGCGAGAACAGCACCACGACCGGCTCGGGGCGCAGGCCGTTGTTGTAGGGCAGCCAGAACGCCAGGAAGACGGCGGCGGCGGCCCACCCGGCGGCGTTGCTGCGCCGCACCTGCTGGCCGAGCCGGGGCAGCACCTCGCGGCTGAGCAGCAGCCAGGACACGATGCCCATGAGCAGCGCGGGCAGCCGCACCCACGGTACCGAGGTGGAGACCTGCACCCACAGCGCGTAGAGCTCGTAGAACCACCCGAACGGGGCTTCGGGGACGGCGAACCAGCGGTAGTAGTTGCTGACGTACCCCGCGCTCTCGCGCGCTCGGGCGATGTTCAGGATGTACCCGTCGTCCGAGGTCATCGCGCCGATGATCCACCAGACGGCGAGGGCGCCGATGACCGCTATGTCGCGGAACGTGGGCTTCCACCAGCCCGCGGGCACCAGCTTCGGGGGGCGCCGCCCGGCGCGCACGTCCAGCCGCCGCAGGCACACCACGGAGCCGATGAAGGCGGCGATGGCCAGCACGATGGCGGCCACCTTCAGCGCGGTCGGGTAGCTCTCGTAGCGGTTGTCGACGCGGGCCTCGAAGGACAGCCCGCTGACCGGGTCGATGTTCTCGTCCAGCGCGGAGTAGATGCCGGTGACCTGCGGGCGGGCGTCACCGGCGAAGTTGGCGAGCGACTGGTCGCCGACGCTGGCCTTGAAGCCGTAGCCGTCGGAGTGCACCGAGATCGTGCAGTCGCCCGCGGCCAAGGGCACGGTGCCGACCTGCTGGCCCTTGTTCATCATGGTGAGCTGCCCGCCGTCGACCTGCAGGATCAGCCCGGTGAGGTGGCCGTAGTCCGAGGACGGCGGGTTGGTGCTCAGCAGCACGGCCGGTCCCTCGGTGCGCTCGTCGAGGCTGCGCGCCGCGGCGCAGGGCACCTCGGCGTCGAGCCACACCGGGGAGTAGGCGACCAGCGGCGCGGAGACCGACTTGGTGCCTTCGGCGGTCGGCCACCGCAACGTGGTGATGTCGTGGTGGACCGGGAGGAACGGGATCGACAGCGCGAGGACCGTTCCGAGCAGTCCCAGCACCGACGCGAAGACCTTCAGCCGCGTCGCCGACGGGCGCGGTGTCGTTCCGGTGGATGCCGGATCGTCGTTCGATGCCATGTCGTCATCGCCCGATCGGCGGTTATCTCCGTGGCCGTTGAGCACGCAGGCGAGAATAGTATCCCCAGGTCCGGGGCCTTCCGGCGCATTCCGTACCGCCGCCGACGGCCCGCGACACGAGGGCTGTGAGCAGGCAACTCAGCAGCCTCTCAGGCGGGTCTCAGCATCCCGAGACCGCGCAGTGATCTCCCGGAAACACCCCGTAGACCCACCCGCACCCCGAGCACCAGTCCACAGAGGAAGCCCCACAACCGGCAAAGCCAAGCACACGCCAACCGACCATCAGGCAAGCGGCGAAGCCGCTTCCACCCCACGCACGCGCCGAACGGGACCCTCGTCAGGCAAGCGGCGAAGCCGCTTTCGCTTCACCCCACCTAAGCAACTTGCACCGCCGCGGGTTCTCAGCGGTCTTCTCGCGAGGACGCCCTGACGCTGTGTACGCGTTTGTACATGAGGAAGGGCGCCCGGAGCGAGAAGGCCGCTGAGGTTCCGCCACCGGCACCCCTACGCAACCGGACCACAACACCGCCCTAACGACGGAAGAAGTGTTCCTTTTGTCCTTGCCTCAGCAACCTCAACCACTCGCGGAAAGCCTTCGGGTCCTTGCGCTGCCCCACGAAGTACAGCCCGAACCGCAGCACCTCCAGGGCGCCGATCTTGCGCATCCCGGGCTGGGACAGCAGGTACCCGCGGTTGCGGTAGGTGTAGTAGCGCTTGGTGTCGTCGGAGGGGTCCTGGGCGTGGAACCGGCCGCCGAGCATCGGCTTGAACTCCGCGGAGCCGTCCGGGTGCAGGAAGCGGGTGCGGAAGGTGGTGCCGAACGGCAGCCCGGAGCGCACCACCCGGCGGTGCAGCTCCACCTCGTCGCCCCGGAAGAACAGCCGGTAGTCCGGCACGCCCACCACGTCCAGCGTGGCGGCGCGGAACAGCGCGCCGTTGAAGAACGAGGCGATCCCGGGCAGGAAGTCGCCCTCGCCGAGCTCGCTCACCCGGCGCTTCCAGGTGAGCCCGCGGCGCAGCGGGAAGGCCAGCACGTCCGGGGTGTCGATGTTGACCACGACCGGCGACACGGCGGCCAGCCGGCGCTTCTCGGCGACCTCCAGCAGGGTTTCCAGCGCCTGCTCGTCGGCCGGGCGGCCGTCGTCGTCGCCCAGCCACACCCATTCGGCGCCGATCGACAGCGCGTGCAGCATCCCCAGCGCGAACCCGCCCGCGCCGCCGAGGTTGCGCTGCGAGGGCAGGTAGGTCGACGGGATCGGGCAGTCGGCCACCACGTCGCGGGCCGACTGGTCCGGGCCGTTGTCCACGACCACGAGGTGATCGGGCAGGCGGGTCTGCGTGGCGATCACCTTCAACGACTCGGCCAGCAGCTCGCGCCGATGTCTGGTGACGATCACCGCGACCACGGAGCCGGCGGGAAGCTGCTGGGCGGAGTCTGCGTTCATGGGCTCTCGTTGCTCCCGATCGTGGCCGCGGACTCGCCGATCCGGGCCAGGGTTTCCTGGCTGAGGTTCTCGAAGGGGTCGTAGCCCTTGTAGTGGGTCAGCACGGTGCGCAGCGGCCCCTGCTCCTTGATGCTGCCCTTGTCCATCCACAGCGCGGTGTCGCACAGCTCGACCAGGAACTCGTCGGAGTGCGAGGCGAACACCAGGATGCCGGAGCGCTTGACCAGGTCGTGCAACCTGGTGCGGGCCTTCTCCAGGAAGTCGGCGTCGACCGCGCCGATGCCCTCGTCCAGGATCAGGATCTCCGGGTCGATGGAGGTGACCACGCCGATCGCCAGCCGCACCCGCATCCCGGTGGAGTAGGTGCGCAGCGGCATCGACAGGTAGTCGCCGAGCTCGGTGAACTCGGCGATCTCGTCCATCCGGTCTTCCATCTGCTTGCGGTTCATGCCGAGGAACAGCCCGCGGATGATGATGTTCTCGTAACCGGAGATCTCCGGGTCCATCCCGACGCCGAGGTCGAACACCGGCGCCACCTTGCCGACCACCCGGGCGCTGCCCCGGGTCGGCTCGTAGATGCCCGCGAGCAGGCGCAGCAGCGTGGACTTCCCGGCGCCGTTGTGGCCGACGAGCGCCACCCGGTCGCCGTGCTTGAGCGACAGGTCGATGTCGTGCAGGGCCTCGATGATCGGTACCTTGCTGTCGGTGCCGATCCGGCCGCCCGCCCTGCCGAGCACGGCCTTCTTCATCGAACGGGACTTCGCGTCGAAGATCGGGAAGTCGACCGCCGCGTTCCAGACGTCGATGCTCACCATGAGTCTCTCAGCCTCCCCGCTCAGACCCAGTACGCGACGCGCGCGCGGTAGTTGCGCAGGACCAGCAGCGCCAGCAGCCAGCCGCCGACGGTGAAGCCGATGACCACGTACCAGTGGTGCCACGCGATCGGCTCGCCGAGCATCGGGGCCCGCAGGATCTCCACGAAGTGGTAGATCGGGTTGATCTGGGCCAGCGCGGCCCGCGGCCCGGCGTTCTGCTCCAGCAGCTCGATCGGCCAGACGATCGGCGACATGAAGAACAGCAGCTGCATGAAGCTGGTGACCACCGGCGGGATGTCCCGGAACCGGGTGCTCGCCACGCCCAGCAGCATGATCACCCAGCCGCCGTTGAACAGCAGCAGGGCCAGGCCCGGCACCATCAGCACCAGGGTCCAGTTCACCGGCGGCAGGAAGATCGCCAGGATCGCCAGGTAGACGACCAGGTTGTGCAGGAAGAGCAGGAACTCCCGCCACACGGTGCGCAGCACGTGCACGGTGATCGGCGCCGGGAGCTGCTTGATCAGGCCCTCGTTGCGGATGAAGACCTCGGTGCCCGCGGTCAGGCAGCCCTGGATGAAGTACCAGATCATGAACCCGGTGGTCATGTACGGGACGTATTCGCTCGGGTCCTGCCCGAAGATCGTCGAGTACATGATGCCGAGACCGGCGGCGGTGACGCCCATGCCGATCGTGATCCACAACGGGCCCAGCACGGAGCGCCGGTACCGCTGCTTGATGTCCTGCCAACCGAGGTGCGCCCACAACTGCCGCTGCGAGAGGCCCTCAGTGATGTCCTTGAACGCTTTGCGCCAGCTCCGCGACGAACTCTCAGCCGGCGCGGACGGTCGGTCTAGCGTGCTCGTGGCCTGCACAGTGCGTCAGAGTACCGACCGTCGGTAGGCAGCAGAGGGCTGGGCGTCACTCGATGCGGGTTTGCCGCAAAACGGGCGCGACCCCCCGTGGCGGCCGGGCCGGGGGTGCCCCGGGCGGTGCCGCGCCCACCCCCGAGGCCGTTCCCGGGGGTGCGGGCGGGCGCGCGGGCTCAGAGGTACTGGCCGCCGCGCTGCGGGGGCTCCGACTCCCCGCTGCCCGCCGGGAGCCCACGGCGCATCTGCTCCAGCTGCGCCCGGGCCGCCATCTGCTGCGCGAACAGCGCGGTCTGCATCCCGTGGAACAGGCCCTCCAGCCAGCCGACGAGCTGGGCCTGGGCGATCCGCAGCTCCGCCTCGGACGGCGTGTCCTGGGCGAAGGGCAGCGACAGCCGCTCCAGCTCCTCGATCAGCTCGGGCGCCAGGCCCTGCTCCAGCTCCTTGATCGAGGACTGGTGGATCTCCTTGAGCCTGCTGCGGCTGGCCTCGTCCAGCGGCGCCGCCCGCACCTCCTCCAGCAGTTGCTTGATCATCGTGCCGATCCGCATCACCTTGGCGGGCTGCTCGACCAGGTCCCCGATGGCCTCGCCGTGCTCCGCGCCCTCGCCCGAGGCCGCACCGACCGGCGAGCCGTCCTCGCCGACCACGAACACCGAGGGCTTCTCCTCGTTCCGATCGCCGTTCATGCCTCCATCCTGGCGCGTGGGCGCGCGCGGCGGGAGCCTGGGACGCCCTCGCGTGTCGCACGGGGCCGTCGCCGATCCGTGATGCGATAGAGACCACCCGGCGGCGAGATCGGGGGTGCGGCTCCGTACGGTGGACTCATGGCGTTCGACGTCGCTGCGGTCCGCGGATTGTTCCCCGCGCTCGGCGACGGGTGGGTGCACCTCGACGCCCCGGCGGGCATGCAGGTTCCCGAGCAGGTCGCCACCGCGGTGTCGACCGCGATGCGCGCGCCGGTCTCCGGGCCGGGCGGGGTCTTCCCCGCGTCGCAGCGCGCCGAGGCCATCGTGGAGGCCGCCCGTCGGGCCATCGCCGACCTGGTGGGGGCCAGCCCGGCCGGGGTGGTGCTCGGCCCGAGCTCGGCCGTGCTGCTGCAACGGCTCGCCGACGCGCTCGGGGACGGCTGGATGATCGGCGACGACGTGATCGTCTCCCGCCTGGACCACCCGGCCAACGTGGCGCCCTGGCAGCGCGCCGCGCAGCGCTCCGGCAGCAGCGTCCGGTGGGCCGAGGTCGACATCGAGACCTGCGAGCTGCCCACCTGGCAGTACCAGGACCTGATCACCCCGCGCACCAAGGTGGTGGCGCTGACCGCGGCCTCCGGGTCGGTCGGCACCCGCCCGGACGTGCGCCCGGCCGCGGCGGCCGCCGCCGAGCACGGCGCGCTGGTCGTGGTGGACGCCTCCGCCGCCGCGCCGTTCGTGCCGGTGGACATCACCTCGATGGGCGCCGACGTGGTGGCGGTCAACGCGACGTCCTGGGGCGGGCCGCCGGTCGGCGCGCTGGCCTTCCGCAACCCCGCGATGCTCGACCAGCTCCCGTCGGTGGCGCTGGAGGCGGGCGCGCGGGGGGCGGAGCGCTTCGAGCTGGGCCCGCACGCCTACGCGCACCTGGCGGGGCTGGTGGCCTCCGTCGACTACCTGGCGGGCCTGGACGACGCCGCGCTCGGCCCGCGCCGCGAGCGGCTGCTCACCTCGATGGGGTCGGTCAAGTCCTACCAGGCGGGCCTGCTCGCCCACCTCACCAGCGGCCTCCGCCGGATGGGTCATGTCATGGTCATCGGCGACGCGATGCGCCGGGTGCCCTCGATGGCGTTCACCATCAACGGCGTCAAGGCGGAGGACGCCGTCGAGCACCTGGCCGACCGGGGCGTCTGCGCCTTCGCCGACCCGGGCACCCACGGCGTGTTCGCCGTGCTCGGCGTCGGCGAGGTCGGCGGCGCGGTGCGCGTCGGCCTGGCCCACTACACCAACGCCCACGAGGTCGAGGAACTCCTCAGAGCGGTAGCCGAACTAGCCTGAGCCGAGCCGTCCCCGCGCCCACGCCCGGGTCCGCGCCCACGTCAGGGTGAACTTTTTCCAGGTGAGGGGCACCCTTGCCCCAGTAACTTGGTCAAGGGTGCCCCTCACTCACGTCCCGAACGGGTGATCAGCGGACGAGCAGGATCTTGCCGTGGACGCCGCCGGCTTCGAGGGTGGCGTGGGCCCGGGCGGCTTCGGCCATCGGGATGCGGTCGTGCACCAGGGTGCGCACCTGGCCGGACTCGACCAGCGGCCACAGCCGGTTGCGCACGTCGGCGACGATGGTGGCCTTGCCCTGCGGTCCGCCGAGGGGACGGCCGCGCAGCCCGAGCGCCGACATCCGCAGCCGCTTGACCAGCATCTTGCCCATGTCGAGCTCGGTCTTGCGCCCGCCCTGCATCCCGATCACCGCGAGGTGCCCGTCGGGGGCCAGCGCGGAGAGGTTGCGGTCGAGGTAGGCCGCGCCCATGTTGTCCAGGACGACGTCCGCCCCGCCGAGCTCCTTGACCACGGCGACGAAGTCCTCGTCGCGGTAGCTGATCGCCGGGTCGGCGCCGAGCTCCCGGCAGAGCCGGAGGCTGTCCGCGGAACCGGCGGTGGCGGCCACCCGGGCGCCCAGCGCGCGGCCGATCTGGATGGCGCAGGTGCCGATCCCGCCGGAACCGCCGTGCACCAGCAGGAGCTGCCCGTCGGCGAGCCCGGCCTCCATCACGACGTTGGACCACACGGTGCAGGCGACCTCCGGGATGCCCGCGGCCTCGACGAGGTCCACCCCGGTGGGCTTGGGCAGCACCTGCGCGGCCGGGACGGCGACCCGCTCGGCGTAGCCGCCGCCGGCGAGCAGCGCGCAGACCTCGTCGCCGACCTGCCAGCCGGTGACGTCGGCGCCGAGCTCGGCGACGGTGCCGGAGCACTCCAGGCCGGGGATCTCGCTGGCGCCCTTCGGCGGCGGGTAGTTGCCCTGCCGCTGGTTGAGGTCGGCGCGGTTGACCGCGCTGGCGGCCACGTCGATCAGCACCTCGCCCGGACCCGGTCGCGGGTCGGGGTGCTCGGTCCACTCCAGAACGTCCGGCTCGCCCGGCTCTCGGATCGCGATCGCGTACATGCCCCGACCGTAATGCGCCGCGGCGGGATGGCGGGCGCGGCGCGTCAGGAGCAGACTCCGAGAGATCGCCCAAACCGGCAAAAACGGGAATCGGTTCCCGAAAAATAACTCTTCCGGGTAAGTGCTTGACGCCGCTGCGTGACCTTGCCAAGGCTGACGACCACCACAGAACCCACCCGAATCGGGGAGCACGATGAGTCTTCGAACCATCAGATCCCGTCGTAGCGCCGCCACGGCGATCGCACTCGTCGCCGTGCTGGGGGCCGCGGCCCCGGCCGCCGCGGCACCGGACCGGGAGCTCGGCGACCGGATCGGCGTCAACGAGGTCAACCGTCACCTGATCGCGTTCCAGCGGATCGCCGACATCCACGGCAACCGCGCCTCCGGGCATCCCGGCTACGAGGCGAGCGTGGACTACGTGGCGGGCAAGCTCCGGGCGGCCGGTTTCGACGTGAGCACGCCGGAGTTCAGCTACCAGGCGTACTTCCTCGATTCGTTCGCGCTGAGCGCCGGTGGGCAGCCGGTGGAGGGCGACGCGCTGGAGTACTCCCCGGCGACCCCGCCCGGCGGCGTGACGGCGCCGCTGTCGGTCGCGCCGGTGGACGACACGCCGGGCTGCGAGGCCGCCGACTACGCGGGCACCGATCTCGCGGGCACCGTCGTGCTGGTGCAGCGCGGGGCGTGCAACTTCTCCGAGAAGGCCCGGGTGGCCTCCGAGCTGGGCGCCGAGGCCGCGATCGTCTACAACAACGTCGACGGCCCGCTCAACGGCACCCTCGGCGACCCGGCGGCGGCCACCATCCCGACGGCCGGGGTGACCCGGCAGGTCGGCGAGCAGCTCGCCGGGCGGGCGGGCACCGAGGTGACCGTCGACGTGCAGTCCCGGCTGGAGTCGGTGACCACCCGCAACGTCCTGGCCCAGACCCGGACCGGCCGCACCGACAACGTGGTGATGGCCGGGGCCCACCTGGACAGCGTGCCGGACGGCGCGGGCATCAACGACAACGGCACCGGCAGCGCCGGGCTGCTGGCCGCCGCGCTGGAGATGGGCGGCAGCCCGGACGTGCACAACGCGGTGCGGTTCGCCTGGTGGGGTGCCGAGGAGTCCGGTCTGGTCGGCTCCACGAAGTACGTGCAGGGGTTGAGCTTCGAGCAGCAGCTCGACATCGCGCTGTACCTGAACTTCGACATGATCGGCTCGCCGAACGCCGGCTACTTCACCTTCGACGGCGACGACTCCGACGGGGTCGGCGCGGGTGAGGGCCCCTACGGCTCGGCGCAGATCGAGCAGGACTTCATCGACGCGATGGCGCGGCGCGGCGTGGAGCTGCGCGGCACCGACTTCAACGGCCGTTCCGACTACGGCGAGTTCATCGCGGTCGGCATCCCGGCGGGCGGTCTGTTCACCGGGGCCGAAGGGGTCAAGACCGAGGAGGAGGCGGCCCTGTGGGGCGGCACCGCCGGGGAGTCCTACGACCCGCACTACCACACCGCGGGCGATGACCTGGGCAACGTCGACCGGCGGGCGCTCAAGCTCAACACCAAGGGCCTGGCCGACGTCGTCGCCGGTTACGCCCGCAGCACCGAGGCGGTCAACGGGATGCGGACCCGGGCGGAGCGGGCGGAGCTGCGCGCCGCGCAGGGCTCGCTGATGGCCGCCCGGCTCGACACCGCGAAGGTCCCGCACGGGCACGACCTGTCCTGATCCGGGCCCGGCCCCCGCGCCGCGGGCACGCCGACGTGCACCTGCTGTTCACCACGTCGGCGTTGTCCGGTGCGGGGGCCGCTGGGATCCTGCGGGACGGGCGGACCCCGGACGGGGTCCGACGGCACAACCGAACGAGGAGCACCCGTGCGCCGCGCCCTGCTCGCCGCCCTCGCGGTCACCGCGACCGCGTTGGTCCCCGCCGCCCCGGCGGCGGCCGCCGACCCGATCCGGTTCGCGACGTTCAACGCGTCGCTGAACCGCCCCGCCGAAGGCGAACTCCTGGCGGACCTGTCCACACCGGACGACGAGCAGGCCCGGGCGATCGCCGAGGTCGTCCAGCGCACCCGCCCGGACGTGCTGCTGCTCAACGAGTTCGACCACGTCGCGGGCGGCGCGGCGGTGGACGCCTTCCGCCGCAACTACCTCGCCGTCGGCCAGCGCGGCGCCGACCCGATCCACTACCCGCACGCCTTCACCGCCCCGGTGAACACCGGCGTGCAGTCCGGTGTGGACCTCAACCGCGACGGCGAGGTCGGCGGCCCCGACGACGCGCACGGCTTCGGCCAGTTCCCCGGCCAGTACGGCATGGTGGTGCTGTCGAAGTACCCGCTCGGCGACGTCCGCACCTTCCAGCACTTCCGCTGGGCCGACCTGCCCGGCGCGTCCTGGCCGGACGACCCGGCGACGCCGGAGCCGGGGGACTGGTACTCGCCGGAGGCGAAGCGGGTGCTGCGGTTGTCCTCCAAGTCGCACTGGGACGTGCCGGTGCGGGTCGGCGGGAAGCCGGTGCACTTCCTGGTCTCGCACCCCACGCCGCCGAGCTTCGACGGCGCGGAGGACCGCAACGGGTTGCGCAACGCCGACGAGATCCGGTTCTGGGCCGACTACGTCACGCCGGGCCGGTCCGGCTACGTCCACGACGACGAGGGGCGGCGCGGCGGTCTCGCACCGGGCGCGCGGTTCGTCGTCGCGGGCGACCAGAACTCCGACCCGGTCGACGGCGGCAGCACCGGCATCCGCGAGCTGCTGCGCGCGCCGAGGGTGATCGACCCGCTGCCCGCGAGCCTCGGCGGTGCCCGCGCCAGCCAGGAGCAGGGCGGCGCCAACGACCAGCACCGCGGGCTCTCCGTGTTCGACACCGCCGACTTCGCCGACGAGGCCCCCGGCAACCTGCGGGTGGACTACGTGCTGCCCTCGCTGTTCCCGCTGCGCTCCGGGGTGTTCTGGCCGTCCGGCAGGCTGGCCGAGGCTTCGGACCACCGCCTCGTGTGGGTCGACGTGCTCGGCTGAGCACCGGCGGGTGTGCGCGTGGCCAGCGGAAGGATGAACGGTCATCGCCCGGACGGCTGCTGAGCGCGCTTCCACCCGGCCGCGTCGGGCGCACCAGTGCGAGTGTTCGGCGGGAGAGGTTCGGTGGAAGGGGATCGGATGAACTCGTCGGCGTTGCTCGCGAAGGCCGCGGTGGTCGGCTTGTCGCTGTCCGCGCTCCTGGCGCCGGCGGCCTCCGGCGCTGAGCGTTCCACCCATCCCCTCGCGTTCCAGGGGGCGGGCGTGGGGGTGTGCGATCGGGGCACCTATTGCATCTACGAGTCGAAGAACTACAACGAGGAAGGCCCCGGGGCGCCGCCGCTGATGCAGGTGTGGCAGCACGACGGCGCGTGGAAGGACTTCCGGAAGCACCCGGTCACCGGACAGCCGTTCGTGCCCGACGCCACGAACCGGGTCCGGTCGGTGTCGAACGACCTGGACCGGACGATCTACTTCATGGAATGGGAGTGGGGCGACCCGGGGTCGGGCGTCACCGAGTGCATCGCGATCCCGCCGCATTCCGCCGTCCGGGACGTGCTCGCGCAGGGTTCGGACGGCGGGTACGGGTCGGTGTCGCTGGACCCGGACCTCGCGCGGCAGTACGGCTGCCGGGAGCTCACCCCCGACAGCACGATCACCTCCGGGCAATAGCGCCGAGCATTCCACCGCCGGTGGCCCCGCCGGGCTGGCACGATCGGTGCCATGGGCCTGTTCGAGGAGAAGCCGAAGCTCGCCACCGTGCTGGGGCGGGCGTTCCGATGCCTGGTGTGCGGGCACGCCCGGTTCTCGTCCCGAGAGGTGAAGCTGAACTCCACCGGCGCGGAGCTGTTCAACGTGGCGTGGGCGAACCAGTCCGCGATGGGGCTGATCTGCGCGCGGTGCGGGTACGTGCACGAGTTCACCGGCAACCGGCCCGAGCTGTGGAAGGAGAAGGACGGCTACCCGGAAGGAGCCGACTGACCACCGCAAGCACCGGCCCGACCGGCCTCACCCGGGCGGGCGCTCCCACGCCGACGGTTCTCGCACGAACTGGGTGCAGCGCAGGTCGCAGGCCCCCATGGTGCGAAAGTTGCGGCGAGCTTCGGTGAGGCTCAGCGAGCCGTTCGGGCCGCCGCGCACCCGGTCCGCGTCGTGGTCGTCCTGGCCGTCGTCCTCCCAGAAGCACACCGAGCAGACCTCGAAGCCGCCGCGCTCGTCGAGCGTCACGAATCCGCAGCAAGGGCAGGGGTACGGGCCGTCTTCCGGCTCCCCGTACACGTTCACGAACACCACCGGCTTCCCGCGTCGTGGTGGGGGATGGGTCCGCATGACCCAAGCACGCCAGGAACCCGCGAACAACTGATTTCGCCGGGACCGGCGCCGGCTCCCGCGGGACATCAGACCAGGCGGTGCACTTCCCGGATGCGGGCCGCCGTGCGGGCGGACGGCATCGCCGCCGCGCGGCGCCGGGCTTCGGCGAGGGTGCTGCGCGCGGCGTCGAGCTCACCGGCGCGGGCGTGGGACTCGGCGAGCCACGTCAGGTAGAGGGCGACCTCCCGCGCGTGCTCGGCGGGGTAGCCGCTGATGGCGTGGGCGAGCAGCGGCGCGGCGTCCCGCGGGCGGCCGAGCGCGACCATGCAGCGAGCGGCCATCACGTCGATCTCGCCGCGGTCGAGCCAGTAGGTCCATTCCGGCTCGTCGCCGCCGCGCCGGTCGTAGGTGTCGTCGACCGCGTCCAGCGTGCGCCACGTCAGTTCCGCGTCGCCGGACCGCGCCGCCGCCCACGCGGCCCGTTCGAGCAGCAGCGTGCGCACCACGGGCGTGGCCCCGTCCGCGCCGCGCACCGCGGTGCGCGCCAGCAGCGACGCGTCGACCGGGTCGCCGACGTTGGCGATCTGGTAGCTCAGGCTCGACAGGAGCTGGGCGCCGAGGACGCGATCGTGCGCGTTGTTCGCGGCCCGGACCCCGGTCAGGTAGTGGCGCCGGGCGTCGGCGTGGTTCCCGGCGTCGTCGGCCACCCATCCGGCGAGCTGGTACAACTCGCCGAGCGCGGTGAACAGGCGCCGCCCGATCGCCTCGGTGCACGAGGCGTCGTCGGCGAGCCGTTCGGCGCGGGCCAGCTCGCCGGTGATGACCGGGAGCAGATCGGCGCTGCTCACCACGTCGTCGAGGTGCCGAAGCTCGACCACGCGCGCTTCCAGCCCGGCCACGTCCGAACCACCGATGCGCCGACCCGCGCGGCCGGGCGGGGGCTCGGCGAGCAACCACTCGTGCGCCACGCGGAGCGGCTCACCCGGCGCGTCCGCCAACGGCACCCCGAGCACCTGCTCGTAGGCCAGGACGACAGCGCGCACCACCGGACGCTTCCCGGTCTCGATCATGCTGAGGTAGGAGCGGGCGAAGTGCGTCCGCAGCGCCATCCGGCCCAGGCTCAACCCGGCCGCCTCCCGAGCGGCCCGCAGATCCCACCCCAGCACCATCCCGGCTCCCGCTGCGAAGCTGCTCCTGCCGCGTCACTCCGCTGGGAAGGTGTAGCGCAGTTCGTACTGCCCGGCGGGCATGACCATGTCGTTCACCTCGACCACGCGCTCTCCGGACCGCGCGATGCGCCGGACGCGCAGCACGGCGCGGACCTGATCCCCGAGGACCGCCCGTTCCTCGGCGGTGCTCACACCGGCGGAGACGATCTCCTCGAAGTCGCTCAGCGCGAAGCCCATCTCCTCGATGCGCGCGTACGCGCCTCCGGGCCCGGTGACGACCTCTTCGAGCACCGTGCCTTCCGTGATCGACCGGGGCAGCCGGGACGTGGCGAGCTGCACCGGCATCCCGTCGGCCCGCATGACCCGATCGCGGACGCACACCTGCGCCTCGGGCGCGATTCCCAGCACCTCGGCGAAGTCCCCGGCCTCCTCGACCCGGATGCGGACGCTGGGACCGGCCGCGAATCCCTGGTCGTCCGCCTCGGCGAGGAACGCACCCTTGTCCTGTTCCCGGCGCGCCCGGGACAGCCGCTGGCGCGAGTCGAGCCGCTTCACGACCCGCGGCGGGGTCACGAACACGCCCTTGCCATGTTCGATGGTGACCACTCCGTCCTCCGCCAGCCTGCTCAACGCCTCCCGGACGGGACACGTCGTAGGCCGACCCGATCGCAGGCTCGCACCCGACGTCTGCACCTGAGTCGCCGCACCTCCGGACGTCCTGACGACAGGATCAGCCAGGGCCGGTACGGGCACAAGGAGCTCAGCGGGTGATGGCGCAGGCAGGAGCGTGGCAGTTCTGCCCGGCGGTGCGAAGTCCGCTCTGCCGTCATCACCGCCCGCTGCGGTAGCGTCGCGCCCCGTGGCGACCGATTCCGAACCCGTGCTGACGACGTGGACGATCCACGGGGAAAAGCTGCTGGACGACACCCGGCGGTTGAAGCTGAGCGTCGCTTCCGTGGAGCTGCCGGACGGTGTGACGTTCGAGCAGTACGTGTTGCGGATGCCGAAGGCCGCGATGACGGTCGTGGTCGATTCCGGTCACGTCCTGATGATCTGGCGGCACCGGTTCATCCTCGACAAGTGGGTCTGGGAGCTGCCCGGCGGCTACGTCGACCCGGACGAGGACCCGGCCCTGACCGCCGCTCGGGAGGTCGAGGAGGAAACCGGATGGCGCCCGCTGTCGGTCGAGCCGTTCGGGGCGTTCCAGCCGATCACCGGAACGGCGGATTTCGAGAACCTGCTGTTCCTGGCCGAGGGGGCTGAGGACACGGGTGCGGCCGCCGACGTCAACGAGACCGCCCGGGTCGCGTGGATCGATCTCGACGAGGTTCCCGCGATGGTCGCCCGCGGCGAGATTCCGGGAGCGGCGGCCCAGGTCGCGCTGTTCAAGCTCCTCGCGGCCCGGCGGTGACGCCGAGCTGCGCGAGGTCGGCCACGAACTCGGCCACAGCGGGAGCGCAACGGTAGCGGCGGAGGCGGCGTGCGACATCGCGCAGGTACTCCCGGCCCCGGGCCGATTGCACGGCACCGGCCAGGCGGACCGCTTCGCGTCCCACCGCGCATGCTTCATCGACGGCCCCCCGCGCGGCGAGCACGGAGGCCAGCAGGGCCGTGTTGAACAACCGGCTCCGGTCGTACCCGGCGCTCATGCGCAGTGACCGGCGCGCGAACTGCTCCGCCTGCCGGTGATCGCCGAGTTGGAGCAGGCAGTGCGCCGACTTCGCCGCGAGGTACGCCGCGTCGTAGTAGCTCAGCCACTCCGGATGGGCTTGGCCCGCAGCGCGGGCGAACGCCGCGTCGGCATCGTGCAAGGCGCGGAGCGCCGCCGGCTTGTCCCGCACCAAGGCGTGACCGTGAGCTGCCATCGCGGCCGTCTCCGACTCCAGGGCTGCGAAGGGCGTTCGCTTGGCGGTGTCGCGTGCTGCGGTGGCGAGCGCCAGCGCGGTGGCCCCGTTGCCCGCATGGGCCGCTTGGTGACTCATGCCGGCCAACATCTCGGCGCCGAGCGCCGCATCACCGGCGTGCTGGCACATGTGCAACGCGTGCTGGAGGTGCCGGCGCCCGGAAAGGGCGTCACCGACGTCGTAGGCCATCCATCCCGCGAGTTGGTTGAGCTCGGCGACAGCACCGGCGAACTCCGGGTTCGCGGTTCGCCACCCGGTCAGCGCGGGCGCGACCTCGGCGCTGAGGTAGGTACTCACCGCCGACCGGGCGTGGCCGCCGCCGAAGCGGTTGTCGAACCTGCGGAACATCGTCGTGTGTTGGCGGATCGATGTCACGTCGACCGGCGTAGCGGATGCGGCCGTGAGCACGGGCGGGGGCCCGCTGAACCAGCCGAAGGCCGCTCCGCTGCCCCGGTCACGAGCGGTCCTCCGATCGGGGAGCCGGAACCACAGGAAATTCTCCGGGATGTGCAGCACTTCCGCCCACGCCGCCAACTTGTCCAGGTCGGCAGGTGGACGAGGAGCCCGCTCGATCCGGCTGACCTGCGCCTGCGTGAGGCCGAGCCAGCGCGCGACCACGGCCTGCGTGAGCACCGGCCGGTGTTCGTACCGGTAGGCGTAGAGCACGGCACCGAAGTGGCGCGTCTTCAACGCCTCCGCCAACGCCGGACGTCGCCAGAACACGTCGGGTTTGGTTTCCGGCACAGTCGCGGCATCCCTGCGCTGGCATGCGCTGCACAGCGAAGCGGTGTTGTCCGCTGCAAGTCCCTTGCCGCAGGTCCTGCACACCCGCCTCGCATGTGAGCGCAACGCCAACTCCCCATCAGCCGCAGTGCGGACGCTCAGCATACGCCCGGGTCCGGACAGTGCTGGGCGAATATGCGTCACGCGCATATCGCATACCGAACGTGACGTTCCACCGGGCCCTCACCGCCACGACAGTCGGTCTTGTTCGGTCCTGCTCCTGCCTTCCCCTCGGGCGGAAGGCGCGTGAAGAATGAGGTGAAGACATGCTCCATCCGTTCCATCGGGTTCCTGCTGCGGGGCAGCGGCATGCGACGGCGGCGTCGCGGTGGTGCCACGGCGAGCGGGTCGTGGCGTTGTGCGGGGTGGCGTGGTTGTGGTGGACCTGCCCGCGGTGCGATGTGCGGGCGCACGAGCTGGCGGGCAGCGGGCCGGAGCGGCGTCCGCCGGGGTCACAGTCGGACGCGGGCCCAGCGGGCGAATCCGGCCAGGCTCCGGGTCGTCCGGTGGTCGGCGGTGGCCAGGGCCCGCACGGTCTCGCGCACCGACGGGTGGGTTCGGGTGCGGTGCGGCGAGATCCGGCGTGCCTGGTGGAGCTCGGCGAGGGCCCGTTCCCGATCGCCGTGCAGGGTCCAGGCGCGGGCTTGGTCGATGTGGTGGTGCCCGACGCGTTCCGGGCGCGTCCGGTCGGTGATGGTCACCCTGCTGGCGCGGGTCACGGCCTCGGTGCCGTCGTAGCGCTCGACCGGTACCGCGCACCAGTGGATCAGGACGTTGAGCTCGCTGGCATCGACGTTGTAGTACGGCTCCGGCACCGCCCCGCGCGCCACGCGGGCGCGCGCTTCCCGGAGGTGGCCGTCCGCGCGGGCGCCGTCCCCCAGGCGCGCGGACATGACCGCGGCACGCAGGTGCAGTTGTGCGGCGATGCCGTGCGCGGCGCCGTCCGGCGCGCGGTCGTCCACCCCGGTGAGCGCCCGGTCGAGGAGCCGGAGACCCGCGGCGTAGTGCCCGTTCTGCAGGAAGTGGCTCGACCGGTGCCAGTCGGAGACCGCGGCGCGCAGCGGGTCCCCGGTCGCGGGGGCGAGCGCTCGGTGCCGTTCCGAGGCGGTCGCGGCGATGTCGGGATGGCCGAACCGCCCGCCGACCGTCGCGGCCAACCGGTAGGCGTCGTGCAGCATGGCCCGCACCCGCTCGCCGGGTTCGGTGCCGGGCGAGGTCTCGGTCGCGCGCACGAACAACTGGTGCAGCACCGGCGGGAGGACGACGGCGAGGTCGGCGTACTTCTCCTTCTTCCGGAGCGCTTCGGCGCGGTCCAGCCGGGCCCGGATCGCGGCGGGGCCCAGCTCCGGCCCCTCGGGCAGCGGATCGTCGAAGGACTGGAGGGCTTCGCGCAGCGCGGCGATCTCCGCCGATTCGCTGTGCAGCTCGGCGATGCTGTCGGCGACCTCCACCCCGTAGAGCTCGCGCACCTCCACCCCGAAGGCCGAGGCGCACGCCGCGACGAAGGCCGGGCTCGGCGGGGTCCTGCCCTGCTCGACCTTCTTCACCAGGCTCACCGAGACGAACGCGTGTGCCGCCAGTCGCGCTTGGGTCCACCCGGCCAACTTGCGGAGGCGAGCGATCCGGTCGCCGACCCCGCCGTCTCCACCCATGACCGCATTGTCCCTTCGTTGTCCTTCCGGACCACCAAGCGCTCCTAGTGTCCACATGATTACAGGAGGTGATCACCATGTCGACATGGCGGACTTATCCGTTCAGCTGGGTTCCTGCTGCGGGGCAGCGGCATGCGACGGCGGCGCCGGGGTGGTGCCACGGCGAGCGGGTCGTGGCGTTGTGCGGGGCGGGTGTGGAGGCGGTCGATTCGGCGCAGGCGTGGTTGTGGTGGACCTGCCCGCGGTGCGACGTGAAGGCGCACGAGCTGGCCGGGGTGCCGATGCCGGGCAGCGGCCCGGTCGTGGTGTCGCGGTGGGCGGGTGTGTGGTGAGCGAGGATCTCCGGCGCCTGCTGCTGACCATGCAGGCCGCCGTGATCGGGCTCGGGGCGATGGCCCAGAACCTCGAATGCGGCTACCGGCCCACCGCGGCGCAACTCACCGAGCAGGCCCGCACCGCCGAACTGCTGGCGGCCCGGCTGCGCGAGGCCGCCGGAACCGGCGCCCCGCTGGTCATCGACAGCAACCCGGTGCGGCCATGAGCGGCCTGGTCGTCTTCGACGGCCTGCTGCTGCTGATCGCGCTCGTGCTGGGCATGACCGAGCACCACTTCCCAGACCAGCCCCCGCGCGTGTCCGCACCGGCATCCGGGCACGTGGCCGAACCGGAACGAGTCGCCGCAGCGCACTGGGTGATCTCGCCGGATCAGACGCGGTGCCACTTGAGCACGCTGCCCGGCTTGGCCGTGTGCGGACACCCGCTCCGGGGCGACTGGGCGCGCACCACTCGGCTCGACGCGATCCGCCCGGGAGAGCACGTGCCGTGCGAATCCTGCGTCGCCACCGGCGGCACCGAGCGCGAGTTCTACCAAGCCGCGAACGCCACCGGCCCACCCAAACCCGCCGAGGCAGCACGGCCGCTGCCGCCCCCGTCGACCTGGACCACCGACGAAATCCCGCTGATCACCGCCTACGTCGAAGCCGCACGACGCGCCCCGACCACGAGCGCCGCACGGAACCCCGCCCACCGGTCGGCCATCCCCGCACCCGGAAAGGCCAGACCATGACGACAACGCAGGCGCGGTCCGTGATCACCGGAATCTTCGGCCACGAGTTCCGCTACGCCTGGACGCCGGACGAGGCGCGGGACCTGGTCGACGCGATCCTCTACGGAGAGCCGGAGCAGTTCGCGCAGGTCTACGTGTGGGACCGGCCGTGCCGCCAGTCCGAGGACGGCACGGTTCACGAGTTCCCGCCGGGGCGCTTGCGCATCACCACCGACCGCGAGAACGGATGGGGCGCGCTGAACTACATGCACCCGGGCACTCCGGATGGTGACCTGGTCGACTCGTTCAACCCCGACACCGACGAGTCCGCGCCGGTGCTGCTGTTCGACGACGAGGGCGGGCTGCTGTTCCCCCGCTCGGCGTCGTTGCCGCTGGACCAGGTTCGCGGCGCCATCGCGGAGTTCTGCCGGACCGGGGCGCGGCCGACGTGCGTGCGGTGGCAGCCGGGCGAGTGGTTCTGACCGCGCCGGGCGAGGTCGGCGTGCTCGGAACGGACGGCAATGTCCCGAGTAGCGCCCAGTGATGAAGCCGCCCGACCAGCACGGCTGCTGCTGATCGCGGTCGTGCTGGGAGTGGTGCAGCCACTTCCCGGGCGAGCCCTCGCGCGGGGCCGCACCAGCCGACGGGCACGTGTCCAGCTTCGCCCCCTGCAGCGATGCGGGGGCGCCGTCGATGGTTACCCATTCCGGGCCGAGTGCGCCGCGATGATGCGCGAGGCCGGACACGCCCGCGGCGTGATCGTGCTGGACCGCACGGTGTGCGGCCTCGACGGCCGTAGCGCTCACCTTGGCGGAAATCCCCTGCGACCACGTGCGTTGCGCCAGGATCAGGGACATGGAGCGACGCCTCAGGGTTCTCATCTCGTCGGCGGATCAGCGGCCGCCAGCAAACCTCGTGATCACCGTAGCCGCCGCCCTGGCCGCATGGCCTGGTGCTCGACGTAGGCCGCATGTCTTGGCATACCGCGTGATCAAGCCGAAGCGGGGAGTGGGCGCATGACGGATGGCAACGGCGAGAACAAGGACAAGATCAACGGTGACATAGACGTGATCTGGTGGATCCTGGGAGCTGTCGCCGGGGTGGCCCTGACGGCGAAGTACATCCAATTTCTCGGAGTTGCCCGCGACGAAGAATTGCCGTTGTCGCAGGGACTATTGATGCTTGCCTGCATGTTCGGCCCGGCGGCGGTTCTTGGTTTGATCGCAGACCAGTTCCGCAAAGAGGTGCAGCGGGGGAGGATGCCTTGGGAGGTGTACTGGACCGTGCTGTCCGGCATCGCTGCCTCGGTGTTCACGTTCCTGGGCGTCACGGGTATCGACGACATCCTTGAAGCGGGGAGATTCGTGTTCTCCTCGGACGGGTGACGGTGAACCCGGCCGGGAACGTTCTGGCCGCGCCCGTGCTGACGGGTGGGCGGGGCGGCGTGCTCGGCGGTCGGGGACGGACGGTAATGTCCCGAGCACTCCAGGTGATGAAGCCGCCCGATCAGCGAGGAGCTTCCGTGACCCCGTACGCCCCGAGCTCGACCGCCGCGGTGCTCCACGCCGTCGAGAGCGCGCCCGACCGGTTCAAGGAGCTGCGCGACTCGTGGCCCGACCTCGCCGACGCGCTCGTCGTGCTGCTGCGCGCCCACCACCGCACCGTCCCGCCGGGAGCCGCGTCGTGAGCCGGTTCGGGAACGTCCTGGTGCTGCTCGGCATCGCGGGCGGGCTGGTGTACCTCGCGGCGGACGCGCTCGGGCGGGCGCTGGACGACCCGGCGCCGCCCCGGTCGGAGCTCGACGAGGACCAGGTCGAGGCGCTGCGCGCGGCGCTGGCCGAGCGGTAGCCGGTCCGGCCTCGAAAGCCGCGACCGCCCGGCGGGAGCGGCTCGGGGCGGAGGTGTGCGACCCTCGGCGCATCCGCTCTGCTGTGAGGGAAGGTCGATGCTCGTCCGCCGCGCCTACATCCCCGAGTCCCGCCGTCCCGGGGCGTTCGACGCGTGGCCCTACACGGTGCCCTGCGTGGCGGAGCTCGTCGAGCGGGGTCTGACCTTCACCGCCCCGGTGACCATGCTCGTCGGGGAGAACGGATCGGGGAAGTCGACGCTGGTCGAGGCGATCGCCGAGGGCTTCGACCTGGACGCGCACGGCGGACGCGCCGGCCGCAAGTACGCCAACGACCGCCCGAAGACGCCGCTGGGCGAGGTGATCGCGTTGGAGACCACCCCGGCCGGCGGGCGGATGCGGTCCGGCCCCCGGTTGCGGAAGAAGGGGTTCTTCCTCCGCGCCGAAACCGCGTTCGGTCTGATGAACGCCGTCAACGGCGGCTACGGCTACTGGCAGGACGACACCTCGACCATGTCGCACGGCGAGGGCTTCCTGACCGTGTTCGACGCGATGTTCCGGGACCGCGGCTTCTACGTCCTCGACGAACCCGAGGCCGCGCTGTCGTTCGACTCCTGCCTGCGCCTGGTCGCCCTGCTGCACGAGCTGGGGCGCACCGGGGCCCAGGTGGTCTGCGCGACGCACTCACCGATCCTGGCCGCCGCTCCGGGCGCGGACATCGTCGAGGTCGGCGACCACGGCAGCCGCCGCGTCGCGTGGGAGGACCTCGACGTGGTCGACCACTGGCGCCGCTACCTCACCGACCCGAGCCTGTACCTGCGCCACATCACCGGCTGATGCCCGCAACCGTCGCGCCGAGCAGGGTCCGGGTGCTCAGTCCAGGGCGCGGCGGAGGAAGAAGTGGATGCCGAGGCCGCCGAAGAGGAGCCCGGAGCCGACGAGGGCGAGGACGCAGACCCACGGTGGCAGGTGCGGGACGTGGGGGAGCAGGGCGCCGCGCATCCCTTCGCTGACGTAGGTGAGCGGGTTGAAGGCGCAGATCACCTGGAACCAGCGCAGGTCGTCGAGCTGCATCCAGGGGAACTGGGTGGCGCCGGTGAAGATCAGCGGGGCGAGGATCACCGCGAACATGATGTTGATGCGGCGCGGTGGCACGGCGGCGCCCACGGTCAGGCCGACCGCCCCGCCGCACAGCGAGCCCAGCACCATGCAGAGGAACGCGAACGGCAACCCGGCGAGGTCCCAGGTGACGGTGCCGAGCATCCAGAACCCGATCGGGACCATCAGCAGCGCGGCGACCAGCCCGCGCAGGGCACCGAACAGCATCTTCTCCACCGCCACGGCGCTGATCGGCAGCGGTGCGAGCAGCCGGTCCTCGATCTCGCGGGAGTACGAGAAGTCCAGGACCAGCGGGAACGAGGTGTTCTGCAGGGACACCAGGAAGGCGTTGAGCGCGACCATCCCGGGCAGCAGGATCTGGGCGTAGCCGGGCTGCACGTACCCGAGTTCGCCCAGGACCTTGCCGAAGATGAACAGCAGCGCCACCGGCTGCACCAGGACTTGCGCCAGGAAGCTGGGCAGCTCGCGGCCGGTGACGAACACGTCGCGGCCGAGGACGGCGAAGAACGCCCGCGCCGAGCTCATCGCAGTTCCCTCCCGGTGAGTCCGATGAAGACGTCCTCCAACGTCGCCGACCCCAGCGACAGACCGCTCAGCGCCACCCGGTGCTCGTCCAGCATCCCGGCGACCGGTCCGAGCAGCGACGCCGGTTCGCGGTCCACGTAGAGCCGCAGCCGGTGCTCGGTGACGCAGTCGGCGGCGGTGGTGACGCCGACCTCCTCGACCCCGCACACGCCCGCGACCCCGCGCAGCAGCTCCGGCACCCGCTCCGGGGCGAGCCCGTCGGGCCGCACCGAGGCGTCGATGGTCCCGCTGGCGGGCAGCGTGCCGATCAGCGCGCGCGGGGTGTCGAGCGCGAGCAGCCTGCCGTGGTCGACGACGCCGACCCGGTCGGAGAGCTTCTCGGCCTCGTCCATGTCGTGCGTGGTGAGCACGATCGTGACGCCCTGGGCGCGCAGGTCGGCGATCCGGTCGTGCACGAACAGGCGGGCCTGCGGGTCGAGCCCGGTGGACGGTTCGTCGAGGAACAGCACCTCGGGGCGGTGGATCAGCGCCCGGGCGATCATCAGCCGCTGCGCCTGCCCGCCGGAGAGGTCGTCGACCTGCGACTTGCCCTTGGCCGCCAAGCCCATCCGGTCCAGCAGCTCGTCGGCGAGCCGGTGCCGGTCGGCGCGCGGGACGCCGTGGTAGGTGGCGTGCCAGATCAGGTTCTGCCGGGCGTTGAGCGAGCGGTCCAGGTTGTTGCGCTGCGGGACGACGGCGACCTTGCGCCGCGCGCCCACCGGGTCGGCGGCCACGTCCACCCCCGCCACGACGGCGTTGCCGCTGGTCGGCAGCACCCGGGTGGTGAGGATGCCGACCGCGGTCGTCTTGCCCGCGCCGTTGGGGCCGAGCAGGCCGAACACCTCACCGGGCGGCACCCGGAAGCTGATCCCGTCCACGGCGTTCGTCCGGCTCTTGGGGTACCGCTTCACCAGCTCGTTGACGACGACAGCGGCTTCGGGCACGCCAGACGGTAACCCGCGGCACCCGTCCCGGAGCAACCGGAATTCCGCCCGGCGAGTCGACTACCGTGTCGGTGTGGACACCGAAGGTGAGCACGTCGGACGGGTCCGGGTGTGGCACACCGAGTACGGCTGGGGCGTCGTCGAGGTCGCGGGCGAGGAGGTCTGGGCGCACTTCTCGCGCCTGGAGGCGACCGGCTTCCGCGCGCTGGCCGAGGGCGACCGGGTGCGGCTGCGCGTCGAAGCGGCCGAGCAGGACGGCTACCGGTGGCGCGCGACGTGGGTCCGCCGGCTGCCGGAGCGGCGCCGGGGCCGCTGGTCCGTTCGCCGAAGGACCGGCCACTCCGGGTGAGGAGGGGTAATCTGGTCGGGTGAACGAACGGCAAGCCGCATGGCTCGACCAAGGCGAAATGGCCGCGTGGCGTTCGTACATCGACGGCAGCGCTCTGCTGGAACACCGCCTGAACAAGGAGCTCCACGCCGCGCACGGACTGTCGATCGCGGACTACGAGATCCTCGTCCGGCTCGCCGAACAACCCGACCGCCGGCTGCGGATGAGCAAGCTGGCCAAGGACGTCGCGCACTCCAAGAGCCGCGTCTCGCACCAGATCCGCCGCCTGGAATCCGGTGACCTGGTCCGGCGGGTGGAGTGCGACAGCGACGGCCGCGGCGTCCTCGCCGAACTCACCGACAAGGGCATGGCCAAGCTGCGCAGCGCCGCACCGATGCACGTGGCCGGGGTCCGCAGGCACCTGATCGACCTCCTCGAACCCCACGAGCAGCAGGTCCTCGCCACCGTCTTCAGCAGGCTCGTCGACCACCTGCACGACGTCGACGACTGACCCCACCGGGCCCGCAGCCCGCCCGGATTGGCTACGCTGCGCCCTGGAAGCGTGGCAGAGCGGCCGAATGCACTCGCCTTGAAAGCGAGCGTCCCGAGAGGGACCGGGGGTTCGAATCCCCCCGCTTCCGCTCTGGTGACCAGGCACGGCGGCGGCCGACGCCCCCGCGCCGACCGCCACCGCCCTTGGCCTCGGTCCTGGTCCCGTTGGGCTTTGCCGTCGTCGCTGGCCGTTGTTCGCGGCCCGGCCCACGACCTGTGCGCCATCTGGTCGGCGACGATCCGCGCACGGTCCCGTTCACGTGCGGGTAAGCGCCTCGCCATCAACGCGTTCGACCACGTGCATGGCCGTGCGGCTGTGGTCGCGGTTCCGCCACCCGAGCCCATTTCCGTCCGCACGAGGCAGCCGGTCCGGTGTCGTCCGGGGTGGTCACCAAGGCGGCCAGGCCCGTCGGGGGCTGCCCCGGGCCGGAAAGCTGTCGCGTGCCGTCGGCAGCCGCGCGGCATCGGCCGATCGGCCGATGCCCACTGCCGTGTCATCAGTCGATCGGCCCGACCTCACTAATATGAAATGGTCGATCGGCCGTAAACATCGGCTCCGCGGCTCCCTTGCTTGTTCGGAGTCCCATTTTCCCGGGAGTCGTCGTTACCTTTCATTCGTACACGCAGTCGACGAATGAGAAGTGCGATTGTGCTGAGTCTGGAATCGGTGTTCTCGACCGTGGAGAACACGTTGTCGAACCCGCTCATCCTCGTTGGAATGCTCGTGGGCGTGGTCCTGCTGGGCGCCGCAGGGCTGGTGGCGGCGCGTCGCTGGGGATGGCGGCCGGTGCCCTCGGTGCTGGCCGGGATGAGCCTCGGTGCGGTGTTGGGGGTGACGCTCTCCCGCACCCGGCCGGATTACGCCTCGATGCCCGGCGTGCGGGTGATCGAGGAACCGTTCTGCCAGTTGAACGGGTTCTCGATGATGGGCGGCAACGAGTTGTGGAACGTGCTGCTGTTCGTGCCGCTGGTGTTCTTCGCCGTCCTCGCCACGCGCAGGCCGCTCCCCGTGCTCGCTTCGGCCATCGGGCTCGGCGTGGTGATCGAGCTCGTGCAGCAGATCGCGAACCGAGGTGTGTGCGAGACGCAGGACCTGCTGAACAACGTCGTCGGTGCGGTGGTCGCCGCCGCGGTCGCGGCGCTGCTGACCCGCCGCCGGGGCAAGGAGGCAGCCATGCCCGCCCGCTGACCTGCACGGTCCCGTCACCTCGTCGGTGGCGGAGCAGCAGGTGCGTGGAGAACACCGGTGCGCTGGCGGCCGCGCTCTCCGCGCAGAGGAAATCCAGCAGCACTCGTGATCACGACCCGCGCATCCCGGACGCCTTCGCGGGCGGTCACGACACGTCCGCCTCGGTCTCGACCTGCGGGGCTCCACGAGCAGCGACGACGGATCAGCTCGAACGCGCCTGCTCAGGGCTCGGTGACGACCGTGCAGGGCGGCACCGGCGACCCGCTGCCGCCCTGACCCGCCGGGGCGCCGGGCGGAGGCGCCAGTGCGGTGGTGAGCGAGCGAGCAGGACGCCCGCTCGGTGGAACTGCGACATCAGGAATGGGGAAGAGCATGGAGACCGCCGCCGGTGCCCGAACGGGCAAGAGCCGCGGGGCGCGCACGCGGAATGCCGGAACGCCGGGCGATGCGGGTCCGGACGGCGCCGCGAGGACCGACGAGGCCGAGCGGACGCTGCCGCGAGCGGCTCCGCCGTGGATCGACCGCCGGTTTCGCCTGGTCCTGGTGGTGTCCGCACTGGCGCTCGCCTGCTGCCTGGGGACGTTGGTGTCGCTGTACTCGTTCTGGGGCGACTTCGAGGTCTACCGGTGGGCCGTGCACACCTGGCTTGCGGGCGGCGACTTCATCAACACCAGGTCGCCGGTCCGCAACCCCGATCCGCTGCCGTGGGTCTACCCGCCGTTCGCGCTGTTACCGCTGGCGCCCTTCGCCGTGGTGCCCTCGACGGTCGGTCTCAGCATGCTCAACGCCGTCGATGTGCTGGCTCTCGGCGCGACGCTCTACCTGGTCACCCGCCATGCGTGGCCGAGCGCGGGCACGCGGGGGGCGCTCTCGGTGGCCGCGGCCGGACTGCCGCTGACCTTCCTGCTCGAACCCGTGCACGCCTGCTTCGGGCAGGGCCAGGTCAACATCGCGCTGATGGGTCTGGTCGCGCTCGACTGCCTGGCCCGCGCGCCGCGCTGGCCGCGCGGGCTGCTGGTCGGCATCGCCGCCGCCATCAAGCTGACCCCGGCGGCGTTCCTGCTGTTCTTCCTGCTCCGCAAGGACTACCGCGCCGCCCTCACCGCAGTGATCACCGCGGCCGGGTGCACCGCGATCGGCTTCGCCGTCGACTTCACGGCGTCGGTCGACTACTGGTTCCGCCACGGCCCGGCCGCCGACGTCGCCGGACACGTGCTGAACAGCAACCAGTCGGTGTCGGGCGCGCTGAGCCGCCTGGACCTGCCACCGCTCGCGCAGCACGCCGGGTGGGCGCTGCTGTGCCTCGGCCTGCTCGTCCTGACCGCCCGCATCCTGCCCCGGGTGAGCGCTCCGACCGCCTTCGTCACCGTCGGCCTGTTCGCCGTGCTCGTCTCTCCGACCTCTTGGTCGAACCACTGGGTGTGGGCCGCGCCCGGCCTGCTGCTGCTGTGCGGCGCGGCGATCCGGCACCGGTGCGGCTACCTGCCGGTGGTCGCGACCGCGCTGGTCGCCATCACGGCTCCGTGGCACTTCCCGCCCAGCGTCGGGGGAGCCGAACTGACCTGGACACCGGTGCAGCACCTCGTCGGCAACACCTACGTGCTGACCGCCGTCGTCGCGCTGGTGTGGATCGCGCTGGCCACCAGGACCCGTCGATGAGGGCGCCGGTGCTCCGGTCGAGCGGGTGCCTCCGCCCTGGGAGCAGGGCGGTGCGGCCGAGTTCGCACCCGCGCGATGCCTTCGCGGGTTCGGTCGTCCCGAGCCCCGGTGCGCCGAGCGCCTGGTCGGGACGGCCTGGTGCGGGCCGCGCAGGTCGTCCCGCGAACGGCACGGGAGGGCGGACGCCCGCCGACCGTCGCAGGCACCCGGTGCTCACCGTCGGCACGTGTCCGCCGCCGTGGCCCACCTGGTCGCGGCTGCCCGCACGTCCGCCGGGCCCGGTGACGACCGCTCCCCGCGCTCAGTCGAGGTAGTTGCCGAGCTTGATCAGGTTCCCGTCGGGGTCGCGCAGGTGGAGGCTGTGGAGCGATGAACAGCGCCAAGCCGAATACCAAGAAGCCATGCAAAATGCTCCCGAGTCCGCTGAACACGAAGTCGTAATCGTGGCTTACCAAGCTGGAAATTATTGACAGCAGTACCCCTCGGGATCTAAAAAGAAGGAAACGGGCCTTGAGGGTAAGGCCGTAAAGCTTGAAGGGAAGGCCAAAGGGGATAAAGAATCGCCCACTTGCGAGTGGGTTATTGGCGGTGTCGGTATCTACCAAGGTTTTACGTGGGGCATGGCCTTCGGTCCTTGGGGCGCCGTCATCGCTGGCGGCGGTTGGCTGGCAATTTCGCAATTTGTTTGCTGAATGGATTGGTTGATTTCATGAAAAAAGAGCGCGACTTGGTGGCTGTTGGGATCAGTTCATCATTGATTGTTCTGTGCATTTCGGCACTGCTGTATATATTACAGCTCTCAGGGGTTGTGCCGTGGGGAGGCGCTCAGAAGACTGTTCCGTTTATTGTATTCTCGTCTATAGCTGTGGTAGTCTTTCTGGCGACCTATGCGGCCCGACGGCCACGAGGGAAAGATAAGTAGAGGCTCTGCCCAATCTGTTTGTCGATGTAGGGCTCCGTGGTCGGAAGGAATGGTATAGGTCCGGTAGTCATTATTGTTTAGGTGCTGCCACCTCCGGTGGGGTTGATGTACTTTGGCGCGGTATCAGCCCCACCGCCGCGCCCGAGCGACCAGGCGATCCATATCCGCAGCATGCGATTGATTGAACTGCCCAAGGGGGCTACGATGAGTCGAATTGTGGTCGGTGAGATTCTAGGGCTGATTGCCATGGCGCTCGCATGCGTTAGCCTGACTATCGGTGCCTTCTCCGAAAATCTTTCGGTATTTATCTCATCTATTTTTTTATCCGTGATGTCGGCCTTGGTCTTGCTTGTGGCGCGAAAGAGGCGGAACTCGGGTGAGCGGTAAGGAGGCTGTTCACGAAGGCCGTCAAGTCTTGGTGACGATCGTGCGGCGGCGCCGCAGTGGCCAGTATGTGAAAGAATTCGGCGGCCATGCCTTGAGAAGGTCACGGAGCCGGGGGAAAAGTCTACTCAGTCCTTTCTTCTGTGGCGCTTTTTCCGGGATTTGCAAGGGTGCCCCCGTTGGTTCCGGGCCTGGGGAGTGAGGTGGGCTTTTCCGCCCTGACGGTCATGCGTATGGTTTTGGCTGTGCGGCGCTTGCCATTGGTTTTCTCGCCATAAAGGCGGAAGGCTGTAGCGCTGTCCCGATGAATATCGGAGGGGTGGGAAGCAAATATTTCCCGCCCCTCCGGTGCTGCCTTTGAGGCAAGAGTGGTGCGAGCGGGTGCCAAATCGGCATGTGGGCAGTAGTAGCTCAAGCACGGCTTGCGCAGTCCTTCGTGCCACGCCCGATCGCGCGGGGTCCACCACGGCTGTCCGGCGAACAGCGGTCCGCTCAGTCGAGGTAGTTGCCGAGCTTGATCAGGTTCCCGTCGGGGTCGCGCAGGTGGAGGCTGTGGAGCGTGCCGCGTGCGCCGGTGCGGCTGACCGGGCCCGCCTCGATGCGCACGCCGCGGTCCTGGAGCTTGTCGATCAGGAGGAGTACCGGCTCTTCGACGACGAAGCCGAGCTCGGCGGTGCCCGGAACGGGGCCGGAGCGCTCCGCGTCCTGCCCGACCACGCGGAGGTCGATCCGGGTGTCGCCGAAGGCGAGCGCCGTGCGTCCCTCGTGCGCGACCACGTCGACGTCGAGCACCCGCGTGTAGAAGTCGATCGTGGCGTCCCGGTCCGCGACGTCGAGGACCAGGTCGTCGAGCCGGTCGATGCGCGCGGCACTGGTGATCCCGTTCGCCCGCGCATCGGCCGGTGCCGCGGGTTCCTCGGGCCCCGACTTCACGGTCGCGCCGGTCGCCGCTCGATGCGCGTTGGCGGTGCGGCCCCTCGCCACGAGCGCGCCGAAGCTGGGGAACGGCTCGGGGTCGGAGCCGTCACCGGTCGCCCATTCGTAGGCGATCGCTTCCCCGTCCGGCCCGGGCTTCGTCGGGTCGAGCAGCCAGTGGACGGCGCAACCGGAGTGGTCGCTCACCACCAGGCACGGCTTGACCACCTCGATGATCTCGTCGAGATCCGCGTCCGCCCAGGCTTCGAGCAGGTCGGCGTCCCGCTCCGCGAACCACTGGACCTCGTCGGCCCCGAGCAGCTCGCCGATCTCGGGATCGACGTCCCGCCAGCCGTTGCTGACGAGCAGGAAGTTGCGGTAGCTCGGCGGGAGCCGCACGCCGAGCCGCTCCTCGGTGGCGAGGACCGCTTCCTCGGTGGCCGCTTCGTAGCCCATCCAGCGGTTCTCGCGCTGGCGGGCATCGACGTGGGACAAGTCCTCGTTCGTGGCCGTTCGCAGGTATTCGTCGCTGTAGTCGCGGAGGAACTGCTGCCACTCGGGCACCGCGACGGGGTGGTTCGCACTCACGATCCCAGGGTCGCCGCGCGGTCGGCCGTCGGCGCCGATCGCGCGTGGGGCGCGGGGGATCCCTCGATCCGCAACGCGCGGCCAGACGCGCCCACCGCTGCCGGGTCAGTCGCGGTGGGGGACGTCGCGGGGTTCCGGACCGGTGTAGTCGGCGAGCAGGGAGCGGGGGATCGGGCCCTTGATGCGGGTTCCGCTGCGGCTTTCCTCCCAGGCGTGGGCGAGGACGCCCACCGAGCGGGACAGCACGAACAGCCCCCGGCCCAGTTCGGGCGCGAACCCCAGTTCGGAGTAGATCACCGCGGTGGCCCCGTCGATGTTCATCGGCACGGGTTTGCTGCGGCCCCGCGCCAACGCCCGCTCGACGGCCTGGGCCGCGCGCAGGTGGTGCCCGTCGACGACGCCTTCGGACACCGCGGATTCGACGAGCGACAGCAGCGGGTCGCGACGCGGATCGCGCGGGTGGAAGCGGTGCCCGAACCCGGGCACGTAGCGGTGCCTGCGCACCACGTCGGCGACGACCGGATCGAGGTCCTCGCCGTCGCGGGTGCGCCGCACCACCTCGGCCAGCAACTCCATGCACTGCTGACCGGCTCCGCCGTGCACGTCGCCGAGCAGGTTGGCCCCGGTGGCCACGGCGTTGTTGAGCCCCACCCCGCAGGTCGCGGCCATCCTGGCCGCTGCGATCGAGGGGGCCTGCGGCCCGTGGTCGACCCCGGCGGTCAGCGCGGCTTCCAGCAGCCGCGAGCTGCTGCGGTCGGGGAGTTCTCCCCGCAGCATCAGCCAGATGGTGTCGACGAACGAGGCGTCCCCGATGAGCTGCTCGACCGGGTAGCCGGAAAGCTCGATCTTCCCGGGTTCCACGCGCACCAGGTCCGTGGACCACCAGGCGGTCGTCTCCGAGCTCATACCGCTCCCTCCTCGCGCAGCGCCGCGATGGCGGCGGTGTCGTAGCCGAGTTCCCGCAGCAACTCGTCGGTGTGCTCGCCCAGCAACGGCGGCGGCCCCGCGGGCGCGGACGGGTTGTCGTCGATGCGGACGCCGTTGCCCACCACCTGAACGGTGTCCGCCGCGGCACCGGGGAACGGCAGGTCGTGCACGAACTCGCGCTCCGCGAGCTGGTCCAGCGCGAGCACGTCCGGCAGTTCGAGCACGCGGGCGGCGGGTACTCCGGCGGCGGAGAGCACCTCTTCCCAGTGCAGCGCCGGATGCCGGACGAGTCCTTCCTCCAGTTCCGCGCGCAGTTGCTCGCGGTGCTGCTTGCGGGACTCCCGTTCGGCGAACCGATCGTCGTCGATGAGCTCGGCGCGGCCGACCCGGCGGCAGAGCTCCTCGAACTGCTCCTGCTTGTTGGCGGCGATGTTGAGGTGGCCGTCGGCGGTGCGGAAGGTGCCGGAGGGCGCGGCCGTCGCGTTCTCGTTGCCCATCGGCGTCGGTTGGCGGTCGGCGATCAGGTGGTTGGACGCCACCCACCCGAGCGCGGTGATCGCCGTTTCCAGCATCGACAGGTCGAGGCAGGCGCCCCGCCCGGTCCGCTCGACCCGGACCAGGGCCGCCGAGACGGCGAAGGCCGCGGCCATCCCGCCGAGGGTGTCGCCGATGGGGAAACCCGCCCGCAGCGGCGTGGTGCCGGGCGTTCCGGTCACGCTCATCATGCCGGACAGGCCCTGGATGATCTGGTCGTAGGCGGGCCGGTCCCGCATCGGGCCGGTCTGCCCGAACCCGGAGATGGCGCAGTAGACCAACCGCGGGTTGAGCTCGTGCAGCCGCTCCTGGGAGAACCCGAGCCGGGCCAGCACCCCCGGGCGGAAGTTCTCCAGCAGCACGTCGGCGCCGGCGATCATCCGCTCCAGCACTTCCTTGCCCGACGGCGACTTGAGGTCGAGGGTGATCGAGCGCTTGCCGCCGTTCTGCGCGAGGAACGAGGTGCCGAGCAGCCGCCCGTTGAGCTCGGCGTCCGCGCCGAGCTGGCGGGCGAGGTCACCGCTGCCGGGCAGCTCGACCTTGATCACGTCCGCGCCGAGCAGGCCGAGCTGGTAGCTCGCGAACGGGCCGGCGAGCACGTTCGTCAGGTCCAGCACCCGCACGCCCGCCAGGACCTCCGGCGGAGCCGATTCGTCGAGTGGCACTGCTATCCCTCCGATCTACTGGGAGCTGCCCGGAACGAGTCCGATGCGGGAGACCTCGTCGGCGGCGCGCCGGACCGCCGCAGCGAACTCGACCACCTTCTCGTCCGTGAAGCGCGGGGTCGGTCCGCCCAGGCCCAGCGCGGCGACCACCCGGTTCGCCGAGTCGAGCACCGGAGCCGACAGCCCGGAGGCGCCCAGTTCCCGTTCCCCGTGGGTGACCGCGTAGCCCTGCTCGGCGGCGTGCGCGACCTGGGCGCGCAGGTCCGCGACCGCGACCTCGGCGGTGGCGCTGATCCGTTCGAGCAGCGCGTCGTCGGCATCGGCGAGCAGCACCTTGCCTGCCGCGCCCGACCACAGCGGCAGTTCGTCGCCGACGCGCACGACGTGGCGCAGGGCTTGCGGCCCCTCCTCCTGGGCGACGCACACCCGGTGGATGTCGCTGCGGACGTAGACGTTCACCGTCTCCCCGCAGTGCTGGGCGAGGTCCCGGATGATCTGGCGGGCGGGCTCGGAGAGCTGCCAGGCGGAGCGGGCCAGCCGCGACCAGCGCAGCAACCCGGGGCCGGCCGAGTACTCCCCGGCTCCCGCCGCCCACAGCAGGCCACGCCGTTCCAACGTGCTGACCAGCCGCAACGTGGTGGTCTTCGCGAGACCGCTGGCCTCGGCCAGCTCCCGCACGTTCCACCGCGAACTTCCCTCGGTGAACAGCGCGAGCAGGTCGAGCGCGCGCAGGACGCTGCGCACCCCGGCCTCCTCGGCCGGGCCGTCGTCCTTGGCGTTCATGGCGGGCTTCTCCCCTCGTGACTGTTGCCACCCGTCCGGGTGAGCCCTACAGTAGCCGGAACCATCAGGCGGTTCAAACGGACCACTCTGCGGACCCGCCGTGGGTCAGGCGCTCGACGACGCACGCCAAGGAGCACGCAATGCAACCACCCGCCCCACCGCCCTCGGGCGCTTCGCCGGATCCCGGCGGCACCTCGCGTCGGCGGCTGCTCACCAACGCGGCGGCCCTCGTCCTGGGCACCGCGGTGGTCGGCGCCGGATTCGCCGACGCCCGGAGCGGGGCCGGAGGTGGCGCCGGACCTCGGGACCGGTTGCACCTGCTGGTGCCCGCGGCACCCGGCGGTGGCTGGGACTCGGTCGCGCGCGAGGTGCAGGCGGTCGCCCAGCAACACGCGCTGGCGGGCACCATCGAGATCCTCAACGTGCCGGGGGCCGCGGGCACGATCGGGTTGGCCCGGCTGGTCAACCAGGCCGGTCGCGGGGACACGCTCATGATGACCGGGACCGTGATGATGGGCGGCATCGAAGTGACCGGTTCGCCGCACACGTTGCGCGACGCCACCCCGATCGCCCGGCTGGCCGACGACTACGCCGTGGTCGCCGTGCCCGCCGGATCGCCGTTCGCCCGGATCGACGACCTGCTCGCCGCCTGGCGCGCGAACGCGGCGGGCGTGGTCGTCGGCGGCGGCTCGATCGGGGGCACCGACCACCTGCTCGCCGGGATGCTCAGCAAGTCCGCGGGGGCCGACCCCCGGGACCTCAACTACATCGCCTACGCCGGTGGTGGTGAGGCGGTGGCGGGCGCGCTCAACGGCAGCCTCGACGTGGTCGTGTCCGGTTACACCGAACTCGCCGGGCAGTTCGAGTCCGGACAGCTGCGGGCGCTCGGGATCTCCGCTGCCCGGCCGGTCGAGGCGATCCCGGTGCCGTCGTTCCGGGAGCAGGGGGTGGACGTCGAACTGGCGAACTGGCGCGGCCTGTTCGCACCGCCGGGAATCGACCGCGGGCAGCGGCAGGAACTCGAATCGCTCGTCGCCGACGTCCACGGCACGCCGGAATGGCGGCGAACGCTGACGACGAACTCCTGGCAGGACACGTTCCAGACCGGGGACGAGTTCGAGCGCTTCGTCCGCAACGAGACCGACCGCATCGAGCGGATCAGCGAAGAACTGGGGCTGTCATGACCGCCGCGAGGGACGAGACGAGCAGCGCTGCGCCGCCACGACGCACCGCCGACCTCCTGGTCGCCGCCCTGGTGACCGGCATCGGCGCCTTCCTGCTGCACGGCGCCGCGACCATGGACGTGCCCGACACCGCGGGGTTCCTGGGTCCCCGCTTCTTCCCCACCGCGGTCGGGGCGTTCCTGGCCGGGCTGGGGGTCCTGTCCGCCATCCGGACGTTCTGGCGGGGCCGCACGGCCGCCGAGCCGCCGCGGGACCGCGTCGACTGGAAACCGCTCGGCGTGGTCGGCGCGACGCTGCTGCTGCACCTGCTGCTGCTCGACGTGCTCGGCTGGATCATCGCCGGAGCGCTGCTGTTCTGGGGCGTCTCCTACGCGCTGGGCAGCCGACGCGTGCTGCGCGACCTGGGCATCTCCTTCGTCGTCGCGGCCGCGGTCCAACTCGGCTTCTCCGCCGGGCTCGGCCTGAACCTGCCCGCCGGAATCCTGCTGGGAGTGGTGTGACGTGGAGACCTTCTCGCTGCTGCTCGGCGGATTCGCCGACGCGCTGACCCCGATGAACCTGCTGTGGTGCCTGATCGGAGTGGTGCTCGGCACCGCCGTGGGGGTGCTGCCGGGCCTCGGCTCCGCGATGGCGGTCGCGCTGCTCGTGCCCGTCACCTTCACGCTCGACCCCACCGGCGCGTTCATCATGTTCGCGGGCGTCTACTTCGGCGGGCAGTTCGGCGGTTCCACCACCGCGATCCTGCTCAACACCCCGGGGCAGAGCTCGTCGCTGGTCACCTCGTTCGAGGGCTACCAGATGGCCAAGCGCGGCCGGGCGCCGCAAGCCCTGGCCACCTCGGTGCTCGGCTCGTTCCTGTCGAGCATCGCCGCCGTCACCCTGGTGTCGTTCTTCGCCCCGGCGATGGTGGACCTGGCGGTGAACTTCGGCCCGGCCGAATACTTCGCGCTCGCCGTGTTCGCCTTCCTCGCCACCTCCGCGGTGGTGTCGGGCGATGCGCTGCGCGGACTGGTCTCGCTGGGGATCGGGTTGGCGCTGGCCATGGTCGGCATCGACGAGCAGAGCGGCGCGGTGCGGCTCACGCTCGGCTCGTCCCAACTCCTCGACGGGGTCAGCATCGTCGTCATCACCGTCGGCCTGCTCGCCATCGGCGAAGTGCTGCACGTGGCCTCCACGGCGGGCAGCCGACCGGCCACCGGGACCATCGCCTCCGGACGCCCCTGGATGAGCCGCGACGACCTGAGCCGGTCCTGGCGCCCCTGGATCCGCGGCACGATCCTCGGGCTGCCGTTCGGCGCGATCCCCGCCGGCGGCTCGGAGATCCCCACGTTCCTGTCCTACGGCGCGGAGAAGCACCTCGCCGCCCGCCGCGGGCGCAGCGAATTCGGCACCGGCGCGATCGAAGGGGTCGCCGGTCCGGAAGCCGCCAACAACGCGACGGTCGCGACCTCGCTGGTCCCGCTGCTCGGGCTCGGCCTGCCCACCTCCGCCACGGCGGCGATCATGCTCGGTGCCTTCCAGCAGTACGGCATCCAACCCGGGCCGCTGCTGTTCACCGAGGAAGCGGACCTGGTGTGGGCGTTGCTGGCCAGCCTGTTCGTCGGCAGCGTGATGCTGCTGGTGCTGAACCTGCCGTTCGCCCCGGTCTGGGCCAAGCTGCTGCGCATCCCGAGCAACTACCTCTACGCGGGCATCGTCGTGTTCGCCACCCTCGGCGTCTACGCCGCGAAGTCCTCGCTCACCGACGTCGTGCTGCTCTACGTCATCGGCGCGCTCGGCTTCGTGCTGCGCCGCCACGGCTTCCCCATCGCCCCGGTGCTCATCGGCGCGATCCTCGGGCCGCTGGCCGAGAGCGAACTCCGCCGCGCGCTGGCCATCAGCCAGGGCGACATCGGGATCCTCTTCGACAGCCCCGTCGCCCTCGCCCTCTACGGGATCATCGGAGTCGCCATCGTGCTCAAGCTGATCCACGTGGCACGAACCCGAGCGGCGCGGGCGCGACCGGCACCACAGCTCGACGACTGATCCGGCGGTGCCGAATGGCCGGTGCTGCCGCGGGGACGGTTGCGGTCGGTGGTCGAATTCGGATTCGGTTAATGGCATTCACCAATGGGCGGGAGAAGGGGTCGGGCCGACCGCGGAATTGTCCGAACGCGCGCGCCGGGGCTTCATTCCGGACGGCGGACGGCGACCGCATCCGACCCGATCCACCTGCGAAGACGGCGTCCGCGGAAGGTGGCCACCGCGGTGGCGATCCGGTCGGCGGCGGGCACGGTCCGATTCGGCGATTTCGCACATCGCGGACAGGGGTGCGGCGGGTCGTTCGCGGTTACCAGGAGTAGGGCGTGAATGAATTTCACATAAAATGGTTGTGGGGGTGCTCTCACGAAGTGCTGACCGAGAGGTATTGCGCATTCGAACGCGGCATTTGAAACTGCCCGCGATGAGCTACCACCCCCAGGGCCGCGCGCCGCGCGATCAGCCCCACTACCCACGGCAAGAACAGCCGCCCCACCGCGATCACGACGGCGAGCGCCATCGCGAGCGGGCGGACTCGGAGTCGGTCGCGGGCGTCGTGCGCGTGGTGATCGGCGCGATCGTCGCCATCTTCGTGCTGCACGTCCTGTTCGTGGTCTTCGACGCGAACCAGGGCAACGGCTTCGTGACGTTCGTCTACGGGGCGGCGAAGGTCTTCGTGCTCGGCCTCGGCGACGTGTTCACCCCGGACGACGCACTGCTCGGCCTGGTGCTCAACTACGGGCTGGCCGCGCTGGTGTACCTGGTCATCGGTCAGCTGGTCATCAAGGCCCTGCGGCGCTGAGCAGCGCGCCCCGGGGGTGCGACCCCCGCTCCCGGGGCGCCCGGCCCGGTCGGGATGCTGGTGCTCGGGCCGCGGTGGCCTCGTGCCCTGCGCGGGCAGCCGAGGTCGGCCCGGGGAGGAGGGACGATCGTGAGCCAGGTGGTCAACCTGCTCGCCGACCGGTACCGGCTCGAACGTCGGCTCGGCAGCGGGGCCATGGGCGTCGTGTGGCTCGCCACCGACGAGCGGTTGCGGCGGCCCGTGGCCGTCAAGCAGCTGATCGTGCGGACCGGCTTCGATCCGGCGCGCTCCGAGGAAGCCCAGCAGCGCGCGCTGCGGGAGGGCCGCATCGCGGGGCGGCTGCACCATCCGAACGTCGTCGCGGTGCACGACGTGGTGGAGCACGACGGCCTACCCGTCCTGGTCATGGAGTACCTGCCGTCGCGCAGCCTCGCCGACGTGCTCGCCGAGTCGGGCGCGATGGCGGTCGGGACGGTGGCGACCATCGGTGCGCAAGCGGCGTCCGCGCTGGCCGCGGCGCACGGGGCGGGGATCATCCACCGGGACGTCAAACCCGGCAACGTGCTGCTCGGCGACGACGGCACGGTCAAGCTCACCGACTTCGGGATCTCCTTGGCCGCGGGTGACGTGTCGGTGACGCAGACCGGGATGCTCAACGGCACGCCCGCCTTCCTCGCGCCGGAGATCGCCCGCGGGCAGCGGCCGACACCGGCTTCGGACGTGTTCTCGCTCGGCGCCACGCTCTACGCCGCCCTCGAAGGGCGCCCTCCCTTCGGCGACGAGACCGAGAACTCGCTGGCCGTGCTGCACCAAGCCGCCGCGGGGCAGGTCCCGCCGCCCCAGCGGGCCGGCGCCCTCCTCCCGCTGCTGGCGGGGATGATGCACGACGACCCCGCGGCCCGGCCGACGCCGCAGCAGGCGGGCGAATTCCTCCGCGCCGTGGCGGACGGGTCGCCGGTGGCGACCGAGCACAGCTCGCCGGAGGCCCGCACCCAGCCGCTCCCGGTGTTCGGCGAAGCGGCCACCGCGCCGAGGCCCTTCGCCCGGCACAGCGGCACGCGGGTCGCGGAGCACCCGGCCGGTGCCCGGGAGGTCACCGCGGCGTCGGCCGGCGCTGCGGTCCGGCGGCACCGCACGCCGTTGTCCGTCCTGGGCGCGGTGCTCGTCGCGGTCGTCCTCGCGCTCGTGCTGGTCCCGCAGCGCGACGACCCCCCGCCTCGGCCCGCGCCGGTCGCGGCACCCGCGGACCTGGAGCGGGTCGTGGCCGACTACTACGCGCTGTTGCCCGAACGTCCCGGCGATGCGTGGACGAGGCTGGGCCCCGCGCTGCGGGCCCGGGGGCACGGCGCCTACGAGGACCGGTGGAACGCGGTGCACGCGGTCGGGGTCATCGAACCGCCGCGGGCCACCGGCCACGACGTCCACGTCGGGGTCGAGCTGCGCATGGCCGACGGCAGCACGGTCCGCGAGTTCCACCGGCTCGGCATGACCCCGAACACCAGCACCCCGCTGATCGAGTCCGACACCGTCGTCCGCAGCGAGACGACGGCACCGCCCCCGCCTCCCTTGATCATCGAGCGGCCCGCGCCCGACGAGGACGAGAAGGCGGAGGAGAAGAAGGGCCGCGGCGAGGAGGAGGGCCGTGGCGAGGAGAAGGGCCGCGGCGAGAAGGACAAGAAGGGCGAAGAGGACAAGAAGGGCGAGGAGGGCTAGCCCTCCGGTCCGGCGCATCGCGACCCGGATTCCGGGCATTCACCGTGTTCGGCCGACAAGGCGGGGTTCGATTGAGTTCCCGGGGTGATAAGACCCATGCCGGTCGCCGGAGTCGGACCGGTTCTGGTTAGGGTGGGGAACCATGCTGCGAGCATTCATCCCCGGGCGCGGAGGTACCGCGTTCGTCATGGTGTTCGCTCTTTCGGCCTTCTTGGTGTGCCTCCTTTCGCCGCACCACTCGTGGGCGGAGGAATCCGCGCGGTCGGGCGTGTCCGCGTCCGCGGGCCACGCCTCCGCCGCGGACGCCGCTGCGGCATCGGACGCGGATCACCCGGATGGCGGCGAGGACCATCCGGCGCCGGTGTGCCACGCGACGAACGGGCACGTGGCGGACGTGGTGAAGCCGGTCCAGGGGCTGCTCGCGGGACTTCTCGCGGCGCTGTTCGTCGCGGTCGCCGCCGTGCGGCCCGATGCCCGGGCGCGGGCCCGGTGGTGGTCGACCCGACCGCTCACCTTCCTCTCAGGTTTCCGCCTGCTGCTCGCCCTCGGCGTGTCGCGGACCTGATCGCATTCCGCAGGATGATGTGAACTCTCGCTGAACAATTCCTGAGAGACATCACTTCCTTTCTCAGATATCGCCGACTTCGCTGCTGCCGCCATTGCGCGCAGCCGGTCGGAAATTCGTTCACCGCCCGCGTCGAAATCGCGGTCGGTTCCGTTGACGTGAATGCGTTCGGCCCCGCGCGCGTGTCGTGGTGGCCGACCGGGAGGTTGTCGTGACGTACGAATCCGTTCTGGACGCCGTTGGTTCGACCCCGCTGGTCCGGTTGCGGCGGTGCTTCCCCCGCCCCGGGGTCGAGGTGCTGGCCAAGCTGGAGATGCTCAACCCGTGCGGGAGCATGAAGGACCGCCCCGCGCGCTACATCGTCGAGCAGGGCGTCCGCGAGGGCACGCTGCGGCCGGGGATGCGGCTGGTGGAGAGCACCTCCGGCAACCTCGGCGTGGCGCTGGCCGTGGCCGCCCGGATGCACGGGCTGTCGTTCACGGCGGTGGTGGACCCGAACACCTCCGCGACGAACCTGCGGCTGCTGGACCTGTTCGGCGCCGACGTGGACATGGTCACCGAACCCGACGAGGCCGGTGGCTACCTGCACACCCGGGTGCACCGCGCGCGCGGCCACGCCGAGGCCGACCCGCACGTGGTGTGGATCAACCAGTACGCCAACGAGCGCAACTGGAAGGCCTACTACGACACGGTCGGCCCCGAGATCCTGCGGCAGGTGTCCGGGCCGATCGACTACCTGGTCGGCCCGGTGTCCACCACGGGATCGTTGCAGGGCACCGCGCGGCGGCTGCGCGAGTCGAACCCCGGGCTGCGGGTGGTGGCCGTCGACGCGGTCGGCTCGGTGATCTTCGGGGCCCCGCCGCGCAAGCGCCGCATCCCCGGGTTCGGCGCCAGCCGCGTGCCGGAGATCGCCAACCCGGACGACATCGACGAGGTCGTCCACGTCGCCGACCTGGACTCGGCCGCGGGCTGCCGGCGGCTGGTCGAGACCGAAGGCGTCCTGGCCGGCGGCTCCTCCGGTGCGGTGATCTCCGCGCTCGACGGGCTGGTGCGACGCCTGTCCGGTCCGGCGCGGGTGGTCGCGCTGCTGCCCGACCGCGGGGAGCGCTACCTCGACACGGTCTACGACGACGCCTGGGTCGAGGAGCTGAAGGACGAGGCCACCCGCGACGACCTGGCGGAGGCCCCGTGAGCACGGCCGACCGCGTCCAGCGGCGCAACCTCGTGCTGCTGTGGGCGAGCCAGTTCACCAACACCGCGGGCCTGATGGTGCTCGTGCCGATCATGCCGTTCTACGTGCAGGGCATGGGCGTGCGCGGCACGGCCGAGGTCCAGACGTGGGCCGGCGTGGCGATCGCGGCGCCCGCGCTGGCGTTGACCGTGGCGACCCCGCTGTGGGGCCGCCTCGGCGACCGCGTCGGACGGCACTGGATGGTCGTGCGCGCACTGGTCGGGCTCGCCGCGTCGATGGTGGTGATGGCCGTCGCGAGCAACCCGGTCGCGCTGGTCGTGGGGCGGCTGCTGCAAGGCACCCTCGGCGGGGTCGTCGAGGCCGCCCAAGCCTTCGCCAGCGCGGTCGGCCCGGGTGACAAGCGCGGCTCGGCGCTGGGCAAGTCCTTCAGCGCCACCGCCGCCGGTTCCCTCACCGGGCCGGTGCTCGGCGGCGCCCTCGTCGGCGCCGGTCAGCTCGACGGGCTGATGCTGGCCATCGCCGCCATCGCCACCCTGCTCGCCGGGGCCTGCGCGCTCGGGCTGCGCGATCCGCGCGCCGCCCGGCCCGGAACCCGCCCCGCACCGCAGGACCGCTCCCGGCGGCCCGGGTTCTGGCGGACCGGCTTCTGGCAGGTCCCCGGGGCGGCACCGCTGGCGGTGGCCGCGGTCGCCGCCTACCTCGGCGTCTACGGGCTGATCCCGGTCTTCGCCGAACACGTGCAGCGAGGGTTCCCGTCCGGCCAGGCCGGGCTCTGGGTGGGGGTCTTCCAATCGGTGACGTGGGGGGCGACGCTGATCGCCTCGTTCTGGTGGGGACGGCACAACGACCGGGCCCAACGCCCGGTGCGCGCCCTGGCCATCGCGGCGACGGCCTGCGGGGTGAGCATCGCCGCCCAGGCGCTCCCGCTCGGCGCGGCCGGCCTGGTCGTGCTGCGGATCGTGCAGGGGGCGAGCTTCGCCGCGCTGGCCCAGTCGCTGTTCTTCCACGTCGGCAAGCACGCCCCGGAGGAACGTCGCAGCGGTTGTGTGGGCGCTGCCAACAGCTTCCTGCTCGCGGGCCAATCGGCGGGACCGCTGCTGGCCGGTCCGATGGCCGTCGTCCTGCCCACCCACGCCTCGATCGCGCTGCTGGGTGCCGCGTGCGCGGTGGCCGGGCTGTGCTGCGTCCGGGCGCTGCGGGGCGAGCACCCGCACCGGGACCACGACCGCGCCGAGGTGCTCACCGGATGAGCGGGCCGCCGCCCGCGGCGAGCAGCCGCACGGCGTCGTCGGCGGTGCGGCACCCGGCCGTGGTCAGCTCCAGGGCGGCCAGCGACGCCTCGTGCGCGGTCTCGTCGGCGGCGGCCACGCAGTCGCGGACGACGTGGACGTGGAACCCGAGATCGGTGGCGTGGCGGGCGGTCTGCTCCACGGTCAGGTTCGTCGCGACCCCGGTGATCAGCAGCGTCCCGATGTCCCGGGCGCGCAACCGGTCGGCGAGGTCGCCGCCCGCGAGCCCGGAGAGCTTCTGGTTGTCCACCACCAGGTCCGGCTGGTCCGCCATCGCGGCGATCAGGGCTGATCCCGGCGAGTCCGGCCGGAACGACTCGCGCGCGTCGTCGACCGCCCGCATGAACCCGGTGTTGCGCACCAGCTCGCCGCCGCCCGCGGGCACGGTGAACCGGGTGAACACCAGCTCGGCGCCCGCTTCGGCCGCGGCGGCGTGGAACCGCGCCGCGCGCTCCACCACGCCGCTGCGGGCGACCGGCTCGGCGAGCATGCCGCCGAAGAAGCCCTCGGGTTCGATCACGTTGACCTGCCAGTGCAGTGCCAGCACGGCACACCTGCTCCCGTCCATGCGCCGAGTCTGCCGCAGCGCGAGCCCGTTCGGCGGGGCATCCGGCGGGCGGGCGGCGCGCGGCCTCAGCCCTCGGTGGCCTTGTCCGGGACGAGGACCAGGCTGATGACGTGCCGGGTGCGGCCGTCGCCGGGCGTGGTGCGGCGTTCGACGGCGGCTTCGAGCTCGTCGACGAGTTCGGCGAACTCCTCCTCGGTGACCCACACCGCGCCCTGCCGGTAGAGGACGCCTTCGCGGGCGGGTTCGGCGTCGTCCCGGGAGAGGTAGCGGTCGAAGTCGGCCATCAGGGCCCCGGTGAAGACGGTGAAGGCCTGCCGGTGGTCGTCCTTGGTCATGGTGGTGCGCGCGTCGTCGTCGACGAGGGCCTGGTCCTGGCGCACCCGGTAGCTGCGCTCGACGGTGCCGCGCACGGGCGTTTCCCGCACCACGTCGAGGATCCCGGCCTGGGTGAGGGCGGCGACGTGCCGGTACATGGTGGCCGGGGCGACGTCGGGCAGCCGGTCGCGCAGTTGGGCGGTGGTGAGCTCGCCCGAGCCGAGCAGGGTCTGCAGGATCCGCAGCCGGACGGGGTGGAGGAGGAGATCCGCGGTTGCCATGCCCTCATGGTCTCACATCTGATAACGTTCTCAACGTTGAGAACAATGAGAGGTGGAGCGCAGCCTTGTCCGACGTCGACATGACGGTCACCGCGGCCGACGGGACCCCGCTGGCCGGGACCCTGACCCTGCCCGCCGGGACCGGACCGCACCCCGCTGTCCTGCTGCTGCACGGCTCCGGGCCGCTGGACCGCGACGGCAACACCCGGAAGCTCCGGGTGGACCTCGGTCCGCAACTGGCCGCCGCCCTCGCGGCGCGCGGCATCGCCACGCTGCGCTACGACCGGCGCGGCGTCGGTGCCACCCCCGGCGACCCCCGGGCCACCGGCTTCACCGACCACCGCGAGGACGCCGCCGCCGCGGTGCGCGCCCTGTCCGCCCGCCCCGAGATCCGCTCCGGTGCCGTCGCCGTCGTCGGCCACAGCGAAGGCGCCCTGCACGCCACGGCCCTCGCCGCCCGCGACGACGTGCGGGCGGCGGTGCTGCTGGCCGGCTACGCCCGCCCGGGCGAGGAGGCGATGCGCTGGCAGGTCCGCTCGCTGCTCGGGACCATGCCCGCCCCCGTCCGGCTCCTGCGCCGCCCGCTGCGCGCCGCGGGTCCGCGGGTGCTCGCCCGGATCAAGCGCGGCGGATTCCCGCTCGGCTCCCGCTGGCTCCGCGAGAACCTGGTGCACGACTCCCGCGACGACCTCGCCGCCGCCACGGCGCCCGTGCTGGCCGTCACCGGCGCCAAGGACCTCCAGGTCGACCCGGCCGACCTGGACGTGATGCGGCGGCTGGTGCCGGGCGGGGCCGAGGTCCACCGCGTCCCGGACCTCACCCACCTGCTGCGCCGCGACACCGGGCGGCACACCCTGCGCTCCTACCCCCGGCTGCTGCGCGAGCCGGTCGACGCCGACCTGCTCTCGCTCGTCACCACCTGGCTCGCCCACCGGCTCGACGCCGCGTGAACCCCCCGACCCACACCACCAGGAGTCCTGACATGTCCGCACCCGCGAACCCGCACCGCGGCGACCTGATCCTGTTCATGGCCGCCACCTTCACCGCGAGCTGGGCGGCCTGGGCCGTGGCGATCGCGCTCGGCGGCCCGGCGGCCAACCCCGCCGCGCTCGTGCCCCACCTGCTCGGCGCCTTCGGCCCGATGGTCGGCGCGCTGGTGCTCCGGATCCGCCGCGCCCGGCGCGGTGCACCCGTCCCCGAGCACGCGGTCCGGTTCCGGCCGGCGCACCTGGTCGGGGCGCCGCTGCTGCTGGTGCTCGCCTCGGCCACCGTGCTGGGGGCCGTCCTGCTGGCGCACGTCGCGGGCGGCCCCGGCGTGAGCGCGGAGGGCGCGCTGGCCGCGGTGCAGGGCTCGGGCGGGCTCGCGGTGTTCCTGGTCAACATGGTCGTGGCCGGTCCGCTGGCCGAGGAGCCGGGTTGGCGCGGGACCGCCTACCCGCGGCTGCGCGCGTCGATGGGCCGCTTCCGGATCGGCCTGGTGCTGGGCGTCATCTGGGCCGTGTGGCACCTGCCGCTGTTCTTCCTGGACGGGACCGTCCAGCACCAGCTCGGTCTGCTGAGCCCGAGCGGCGTGCTCTTCGCCGTCAGCTCCATCCCGATGACCATGCTGGTGTGCTGCGCCTACGAGCGCGCCGGGGTCCTCGCCGCGATCGCGGTGCACTTCGCTACCAACACGACGATGGTCCTGCTGGGCGTGCACGCCCCGGTGGCGCAGGCGATGATCATGGGCTTCCAGGTGATCGTCGTCGCGGTCCTGCTGGCCACCCAGCGCCGGGGGAGCGGGCCGACCGCCGAGCCCGCCGCCCGGCCGCAGCCCGCCGTCGGCTGAGGCGCGGGCCGCACGGCAGGTCGGGCACCCGGTGCCCGACCTGCCGATCGCGGTGTCCTCAGACCGGGTTGAGCATGGCGGTGAGCCTGAGGGTCCGGTCGTGCGCGTCGAACTCGAAACGCAGGTAGCGGTTGTTGACCGCGTACCGGTCGAAATCCGGCCCGACCCGCTCCGGGCTGCCCAGGAAGGCCGTGACCTCGGCGCGGGTGGCGGTGGGGGACAGCCCCTCCACCAGCGCCGCCGGTCGCGGGTACACCCCGTAGGGCTCCTCCTCGTCGTTGGGCTGCGTCCGCACCACGGCGCCGATCAGGACGTCCTCTTCGAACATCAGCTCCGTGCCGGAATCGTTGAAGGTGTAGTGCGTCGACTTCTCACCGCCGAAGTCGAATTCCTCGACCTCCATTTTGGGGCCGACCAGGACGACCGCTTCGAGGATGCGGTCATCGCCCTTGCGGAGTCCCATCAGGTCCAGCATCACGGCCATTTCGCCGGTGACCGTACTCATATACCCCTCTTCTTGTTCTCGGCGCGCAACTCGTCGAGGGCCCTGTCGACAGCCTGGGGCGAGTGACCATCGGCGATGAGGTTCCTGCGGGTCGTAGCATAGTCCCTCTTCGCCGCCGCGCTGAGATCGGCCGCGTCGGCGTCGATCTGGGCCTGCGTGTTCTTGCCCCGGTACGTGTCGCTCTTGGCGTGGACGGAGCTGGGAACCTCGATCGTGTTCCCCTCGTTGTGGATCTTCCGCTTCTCGGCCTTGGTCAGCGGCCCGCCGCGCTTCTTTTCCGCGGCCCTGATGAGCGCGGCCGAGGACGGGATGTGGTCGTGCTCCAATTTGTCGCCGACCTTTTCGAGCTTCTTGTTCTCGATGTAGGTCCGGACGTCGAGCGGCTTGACGGCACCGGGCACCGGCTTGCTCTTGCGGGACTTCTTCACGACCCCTTGCAGGAGACCGGCCGCGGCCTTGCCCGCCGCGCTCCCCGCGCCGCTGCCCTTGCTGCTACCCATCGAGCACCGAGCTGATCGCCAGGTCGAGCGCCTGGTCCAGCAGCAGGTCGGTGATCTGCCGGAAGACCGGGATCTGAAGCAGCGAGGCCCCGAAGGTCGGCACCGCGGTGGCGATCGCCTGGGCGATCTGGACCGCGAGCATCGCCAACTGCGCGATCACGGTGGTCTTCAGCGCCAGGACCACACCGGCGCACGTGTTGAGCCCGGTGCTCATCAGCGCGCAGGCGGCGGCGCCGTCGTCGAGGTTCTGCTTCGGCGCCTCGCCGTCGGACCAGAACGTCCCGAACTGCTCCACCGCCGCACCGGAGTTGTTGCTCAGCACCTGCTGGGCCTGGTCGTCCGCCCCGGCCGCGGCGGGTTCGAGGCGCTCGCCGAACGACGACCACTGACCGGCGAGGTCGAAGAGCTTGCCCTCATCGCTGAGCGGCCAGCTGAAGCCGAGGGTGTTGAGCACGGCGGACAGCTCGGGCGGCAGCATGAGCCCGGTCGTCATGCCATCCCTCCCACCAACTGCTGGAAGGAGTCCTGGTTCGCGGTGTCGATCTCGGCGTACTCGTCGGCCATGGACCGCAGGTTCTCGCCGATCTCCTTGAGGCGCCCGGCGTTGTCGTGGAAGGACTCGAAAGCCGCCTCGGAGGCGACCTGGTAGATCCCGGCGAGCGCCGACCCGAGGTCGTCGTCGCCGAAGGCGTCACCGAGGGCTGCGGTCTCGGCTTGGAACGCCGTGATCTCGCCGGACAGGTTCTGCCCGGTGTCCGCCAGCTCGTCGGCCGCCTTGCCCATGTCCTCGGGATGGACGTTGAATCCCGCTGCCACCGTGGTGCCTCCCCGCTCTAGTCGGCATCGCGCATGATCGAGGTCATGCTGTCCGTGTAGGTGCGCAAGTGCTGCATGCTCCGCTCGCGGACGGCGTCGGCCCGCTCCGCCAACCGCCCCAGCGCCTCCAGGTCGAGCGGTCCGCGCTCCACCGCCGCGCTGCGCTGCTCCCACTCCGCCAGCGCGTCGTTCACCGCCTGCTGCACCGCCTGGCCCAGTTCGCCGGGCGACATCCGCAGCGCGAAGCCGCTCAGGGTCAACCGGGTCAGCTCGCCCTGGGACACGGTGGCCATGACCTCGTCCGACTCGTCCCGCCCCGCGCCGGTGACCGGCGTCGCGGAGCCGTCGTCGAGCGCGGTCCGCATGGACCGCACGACCGCCATCGCCTCGTCGAAGAGGGAATCGAGGTGCTGCGGGGAAGCGTCGCCCGAGAGCTGGACCTTCCCGTCCAGCTTCGCCATCGACTGCTCCACCGCGCCCTGGATCCGGCGCATGGCCTGACCGCTCTCGCGCGCGAAATCCGCCATCTGGTCGCCGAGCGCGGCGAGGTCCGGCCCCGGGTCACCGGCCTTCGGGGACTGCGCCAGCGACCGGGTCAGGGCGCGGTTGATCGCCTCCCGCAGCAGCTCGGCGGCTTCGCCGCGCGACTGCCCGGTCACGCCCGCGCCGAGGACGACCGAGGTGATCCGCCGCTCCCGCAGCACGACGCGCACCGCGCCGTCCCCGGAAGTCCCCACCGCTTCCAGGTCCGGCGCTTCCCGGTCCGCCGGCTCCGGCGCCGTCGCCGCGGCGCCCTCCGCCCGGATCCGGGCCAAGCGCGCCCGCTGCTCGGCGAGAAGCCGCTCGTGGTCCTCCCCCTGCTGCGCCACAATTCCCCTCACGTCGCGAACACGGATGATCACGCTTGGTAAAGAGATTAGCGGCCCGCGAGACGGGTTCCAAGCCTCATCACCCGCGGCCGCGGGGCGCGGGCGGAATCGGTGCAGCACAGCGGCTCGGGCGGCGCGGTGACCCCGGACGCATCCGCTTTCCCGGCGCGGGCGGCGGCGTCGGAGTTCCCCGATTTCCGCCTCGTGCGGGCGAAGGCGGCGCTACGCTCGCGGCTTCGGCACTGCTCCTTCGGCATGGGGGGTGCGGACGGTGGTCGTGCAGCAGCCGGAGCGGTTCCGGCGGCGCGGTGGCGGTGGTCTGACCACGCCGAGGACGACGCTGCGGGTGCTGGCCGTGATGTTCCTGCCGTGGCAGGCGGCCAAGTTCCTGCACAAGCCCGCGGTGGGCCGCGATCCCCGAGGTCGGCTGCTGGACCGGCTCGCGTTCTGGCGCGCGGCGGTCGGGCTGGCCGTGGTCGTGTTCGCCAGCCACGAGCACCAGACCGTTCGCGAAGTGCTGGGCAACGTCCGGGACAAGACGGAGCAGACCGGGCAGTACGCCCTGATCGGCTTGCCCGCGGTGTTCCTCGTCCTGCTCCTGGTGACCCGCTCCGCGCACCGCCGCCGGCTCCTCGCCCGGCTACCGCGGCTGCTGCGCCGCGCGCTGATCGGGTTCGCCTCCATCTGGTCGCCGATCGTGTGGTTCGCCGTCTTCGTCGGCTTCTTCACCCTGGTCGAGGGCTGGACCGACGCGGATTCGCTGCTGCGGCTGGTGGTGTTCCTCGGGGGCGTCGCGGTGGCGATCCTCTGGGCCCTATGGACCAGCGTGTTCGTGACGTGCACGCTCTACTGGGCCGCGCGGACGAGCATCTGGTTGAGCGAGCTGCACCCGCTGCTCGCGCCGGTGGCGTCGGTGGGCCTGGTGCTGGTGGTCAGCGGGCTGGAGATCCACGGGGGCGACACCAAGGGCCTGCCGTACTGGCTGTGGCTGGGGCTGAACCTCTGCGGGCTGGTCTCGACGCTGGTGCTGGCCTTCTTCGAGTACCGCCACCTGCGCTCCTCCGGCTACCGGTTCCGCGACGGGCCGACGCGGCTCCCGGCCCGGCGCCCGGTGTGAGCCTCACCCCGGGTGCAGGGCGGTGGCGGCGCCGGTGATGGCCGACAGCGCCGTGGTGAGCACCGGGTGCTCGCGGCTGCCGAGGCGGCTGGCGGTGAGGATGCGGCGCACCGGCGCGGGTTCGCCGCGCAGCGGGATGCGCTCGACGGGCCGGCTCGCGTGCAGCCGGGCCAGCCGGGGCACCAGGATGATGCCGAACCCGTGGGCGACCAGGGCGGCTCCGGTCTCCCACTCGTCGGCGTAGTGCGCGATGTTCGGGGTGAACCCGGCCGCGGTGCAGGCGGTGAGCACCAGGTGGTGGTAGGTGCTGCCCGGGCGGCCCACGATCCACGGCTCCTCGGCGGCGTCGGCGAGCGTGGCGGTCGCGCGGGCGGCCAGCGGGTGCCCGCTGGGCACCACGAGGTCGAGCGGGTCGTCGAGCAGCGGTCGCTGGTCGAACCGGGTGTCCGAGCTGGGCGGGGTCTGAGCGGTGGCGATCACCAGCGCGAGGTCGGCGTCCCCGGCCAGCAGCAGGTCGAAGCAGCGGGCCGGCTCGGCTTCGATCACCCGGACGCCGAGCTGCGGGTAGTGGTCCCGCAGCGCCGCCGCGGCGGGCGGCAGCAGGTGCGAGGCGGCGGTGGAGAACCCGCAGAGCGTGAACGAGCCGCCGGTCTCCTCGGCCGCGGCGGCCAGTTCGGCGCGGGCCCGTTCCTCCTGGGCGTAGAGCAGCTCCGCGTGCCGGAGCACGGTCGTCGCGGCGGCGGTGAGCCGGATGCCCCGCCCGGACTGGGTCACCAGCTCGACGCCGAGCTCCGCCGCGAGCTGGCGCAACTGGTGCGAGACGGCCGAGGGCGTGTAGTGCAGCGCCGCTGCCGCCGCGGTGACCGTGCCGTGGTGGGCGACCATCTGGAGCACCCGCAGCTTCGGATCGACCATGCGAACATTTTGCACGATCGCGTTCGGAAAGGTTCGCTTTTCCTCAGCGGTCCGGCGCGCCAGGCTGGAGGCGTGGTGCTGAAGGGAATCTCCGACGACGGTGCGCCTCGGGGTGTGCGCTGGGCCGCCGGCCGCGCGCGCGAGGCGCGCACCGCGCTGTACCTGCTCGTCGTGCTCACCGCCGGGGCCTACCTGCCCAGCCCGCTGTACCCGCTCTACCAGCGCGAGTTCGGCTTCAGCGACCTCACCATGACCCTCGTCTACGCGATGTTCGCGCTGGTCAGCGTGCCGGTGCTGGTGCTGTTCGGCTCGCTGTCCGACGCGCTGGGCAAGCGCGCGGTGCTGCGCGGCGGCATCGCGCTGGCCGCCGTCGGCTCCGCGTGCTTCGCCTTCGCCGCGGACCCGGGCTGGTTGCTCGTCGGCCGCGCGGCGCAGGGCCTGGCGCTCGGCGCCTGCACCGGGGCGGCGACCGCGCTGATCGCCGAGTGCGCGGACCGCCGGGACCGGAACCGGGCCTCGGTGCTGGCCAGCACCGCGTTCGTGCTCGGCACCGCGGCCGGGCCGAGCGCGGCGGGGCTGCTCGCGCAGCACGCCCCGGCGCCGCGGGTGCTGCCCTACGCGCTGCACGCCGCGCTGCTCGCGATCGCCTGGCACCGGGTGGCCGCCGTGCCCGGGGCGCGCTCCGGGCGGTGGCGGCCGGAGCTGCCGCGCATCCCCCGGGGGAGCCGCCTGCGGTTCACCGCCGCCGCCGGTACCGGATTCCTCGCCTGGACCGCGGCGGGCCTGTTCCTGGCGGTCATCCCGGCCGCGCTCGGCCGGGCGGCCGGGGTCGACGACCTGGCCGTCATCGGCGGCGTCCTGGCCGCGGTGCTGCTCTGCTCCGCGCTCACCCAGCCGCTCGTCCCCCGGCTCGGCGCGCGGCGGGCGCAGCTCGCCGGGCTCGCCGGTCTCGCGGTCGGCCTGGCCGCGCTGGCGTTCACCGGCGGCGGTTCGGTGCCGGTGACCCTGCTCGCGGCGGTGGCCACCGGGCTCGGGCACGGGCTCGCCTACGGCGGGGCCAGCGCCGCCATCGCCGCCGACGACCGGCGCGGCGCGGTCACCTCCGCCCTGTACCTGGCGTTCTACCTGGGCGCCGGGATACCGGCGGTGGCGGTCGGCCTGCTGGCGGGACGGTTCCCGCTGACCACGGCGACCTCCTGGCTCAGCGCCGCCGCCGTGGTGCTCGTCCCGCTGGTCGCCCTGGCCGTCCTGCGCACCGCGGTGGTCGGGCGGCCGCCTGCCACCCGGCCGCTCGTCCGGACCGTGCTCACCGAGGCCCGCACCGTCGTCGACGCCCGGGTGCGCTTCCTCGGCGGCCCCCGGGTCGAGCACCACCGGGCCGAGCACCGCCGGATCGGGCACCGCCGGATCGACCGGGCACCCGCCGCGCCGGTCCCGCACCGGCGGCACCCGGGAGCCGCGCACGTCCGCACCGCCCCGGCTCCGCAGCGACCCCGCGAGGACGTCGCGGCAGGCGTCTGAAGGGCGAGCCCCGAGACGGGCGCGCCGCTCGCCTGCGCCCGCAGGCGAGCGGCTTTCCTCAGGTGTTCTCGGCGGAGCGCTTGGGGTCGTAGTGGTCGGTCTCCGGCTTGGCCACTTCCTCCTCGCTGACCCGCTCCTCACCGCGCTTGCGGAAGAACTGGAAGCCCGGGATGCCGACGATGGCCCGTCGCACGTCGTGGGTGACCTCCAGCAGCTCGTGGATCTCCGGGCCGACCCGGTCGAGCGTGCGCAGGATCGGCAGCACGTCGGTGAGCACGTGCTCGGTGAGCACCGGCAGCTCGTCGACCAGCCGGATCGCCGCGTCCACCTCCTTGTCCGAGATCTCCGAGACGAACCGGTCGGCCAGCGGGGCGCCCCGCTGCGCGATCGGCGCGTAGGCCTGGAGGAGCTGGTCGGCGGTGGAGGCGGAGCGGGCCGCCTCGTCGGCGATCCCGGCGGCCCGGTGCACCAGCGCCTCGGCCGCCGCCGAGATGCGCTGCGCTTCGGTGACGGTGGTGGCGGCGGCCTCGGCGGTGCCGCGCGCCTCGTCGACCAGGCCATCGGTGCGTTCCAGCAGCTCCTCCACCCGGCCCACGACCTCGTGCACGCGGGCCAGCAGCGATTCGGCGCTGTCGAGCAGCCCGAGCGCGCGGGCCGGGGCACCGGCGAGCGCGGTGGCGGAGTCGACGGCCCAGCTCGCGGTGGACTGCGCGAAGCCGAGCACGTCGCCGGGGGTGGGGATCCGGATGACCATGCCTCCACTGTGCCCGCTGGGCGCACCCGGCTGCCAGCCGATCGCGTGACGGGGCGGCCTCGGTGCGGAACCGCGTCGCGACCGCGTTGCACTACTGACGAAAGTTCACCCGCTAGAGCGAAAAACGCCACCTGAAGGAGTGGGCAACCTTCGCTCAAGGGCGACGCCGGACCCGGCCTGGGAGTCATTGTTCCTGGTCAGCGTATCCGCACCGGCCTTCATCGGGGTCCGGATCGCGGTGCTACGCGAGTCAGCAGGGGTTTAGCGTCCGGACGGCACCTGATCAGCGGGTGTCCGAGCCGCGCCGCCTCCGGGAGCCGAGCATGAGTTCAGCCGCACGCCGCATCGGGATCGCCGCCCTCGGCGTCGCCCTGGGCGCGCTGGCCGGATGCGGTCCCGCTCCGGCGCCGCCGCCGATGGCCATGATGGCCCCGGCCGTCGCGGGCCACCCCGCGGCGACCACCTTCACCGAGCTGCCCGGTGCCCCGCAGGACCCGGATCCGGGCGCCGAGACCGACGGCGTCGTGCTCCGGGTCGCCGAGGATCTGACCGTGCACGACGCGCCGGCGGGCGAGGTCTTCTCGACGCTGCCCGCCACCCAGCTCGACAACCCCACCTGGGTCCCGGTGATCGACCAGCGCGGCGACTGGGCGCAGGTGATGCTGCCGTCCCGGCCGAACGGTTCGGTCGGGTGGATCCGGGCGAGCGGCCTGCAGGCGGCGCGCTCGCCCTACGTCGTGGACGTCGACGTCGACGCCCGCCGGATGGTGGTGCGCCGGGACGGCGCGCCGATCGGCGAATGGGTCGTCGGGGTGGGCGGGCCCGCCTCCCCGACCCCGCGCGGGCGCACCTACATCATGGCCTCGATCGAGGAGACCGTGACCACGTTCAGCCCGATCATCCTGCCGCTGGGCACCCACTCGGAGACCTTCAACAGCTACGGCGGTGGTCCCGGCACCGTGGCGCTGCACGGGTGGCCCGACCCGGCCGTCTTCGGCCAGGACTCCAGCGACGGGTGCGTCCGGGTTCCCGCCGACGCGATGGAGCTGCTCACCACCCTGCCGCTGGGCACGGTGGTCCTGCTCCGGTGACTCGACCAGACCTCCGGGCGCCGACCGCCCGGGCAACCGAGGAAAAGGAAGTGCGACGAATGCGCAAGACTGCGTCCATCGCCGGTGTCGTCGCGGCGAGCGCCGGAATGCTGGCCGCCGGGTCCCCGGCGTTCGCCGACTCCGCCGACAACGACGGCGCCAACGTCGGCAACGGCAACAACCTGAACGTGCTGCCGATCAACCTCTGCGGCAACAACATCGCCATCCTGGGCGTGGTGGCGCCGATCGCCTCGGCGCTCGGCAGCGACTGCGAGAACGCCCCGATCGTCGACCACCCGAGCACGGGCGGCGAGGAGAAGGAGCCGGAGACCCCGCGCACCCCGGAGGACCCGGGCACGCCGCAGGACCCGGGCACGCCGGGCACTCCGGGCACGCCCGGCGCGCCGACCGACCCGATCCTGGGCCGGGGCGAGGCGCAGCCGCAGCGCCAGGTGTCCTTCTCGGGGGAGCTGCTGCCGACCGCGCCGGCCCCGGTCTCCGTCCAGGGCCACCACGCGGTGACCGGCTGACCGATCATGCGGACGGTTGATCACGACCACCCGATGGGATCTTCCTCGGGTGCGTCGTCGATCGACGTCGTCGCGACGCAGCTAGATTGCGGACCTGCGCAGATCATTGCGCACTCCAGTGGCCGCCGGACGCGGGCGGCTACACCCCCAGGGCGGTGGTGTCCGGCGAAGTACTCCCCCCTCTCTTCGCCGGACACCACCAGCCGGAGGACCTGATCCGGCGCACCTGAGGACCGCTTTCGCCAACGGCCCGCGTGGCGGTGCGGGTGGCGGAACCTCAGCGGCCTTCTCACTGCGGGATCCGCTCCTGATGTACCAGGCGCGTACACGGCGTCACGGCTGTCCTCGCGAGAAGACCGCTGAGCGGCACCGTCCGAGCACGGGCGGCGGTGCCGGTCGGGATCAGCGCGGGAAGGCGCGCGCCGCGGCGAGGAACGCGTCGTTCTCCTCGGGGCGGCCGATGGTGACCCGGGCGCCCTCACCGGCGAAGGCCCGCACCACGACCTTGTGCTCCAGGCAGTGCTCGCTGAACTCCGCGGTGCGCTCGCCGAGCGGCAACCAGACGAAGTTCGCCTGCGTCCCCGGCACCTCGTAGCCCTCGTCGACCAGCGCGCGGTGCACCCGCTCCCGCTCGGCGGCGACGTTGGCGCACCGGGTCCGCAGCTCGTCCTGCGCCGCCAGCGAGGCGATCGCGGCGGCCTGGGCGAGGGCGTTGACGCTGAACGGGATGCAGACCTTGCGCAGCGCGGCGGCGACCGGCTCGGAGGTCACCGCGTAGCCCACCCGCAGCCCGGCCAGCCCGTAGGCCTTGGAGAAGGTGCGCATCGAGGCGACGTTGTCCCGCTCGCGGGCCAGCTCCATGCCGTCGGGGGCGGCGGGGTCGGTGACGAACTCGAAGTACGCCTCGTCCAGGACCACCAGCACGTCCGAGGGCACCCGGTCCAGGAAGGCGGTGAGCTCGTCGCGGCGCAGCGTCGTGCCGGTCGGGTTGTTCGGCGTGCACACGAACATCAGCCGGGTGGCGGGGGTGATCGCGGCGAGTATCGCCTCCAGGTCCAGGGCGTGCTCGCCGGTCAGCGGCACCCGCACCTGCCGGGCCCCGGCGACCTGCGTGATGATCGGGTAGGCCTCGAAGGAGCGCCAAGGGAAGATCACCTCGTCGTCCGGGGTGCAGGTGGCCTGCACGAGCTGCTCGCACAGCGCCACCGAGCCGCAGCCGACGGCGACCCGCTCCGGGGCGACCGCGTAGTGCTCGGCCAGCGCGGCGGTCAGCGCGCCGACCCCCATGTCCGGGTAGCGGTGGATCTCGGCGCTCGCCTGCTGGATGGCCGCCACGGCGCTGGGCAGCGGCCCTTCCGAGACCTCGTTGCTGGCGAGCTTGATCGCGCCGGGCACGGTCCGCCCGGCCACGTAGGCGGGCAGCTCGTCGAGATCGGCACGCGTGCGCACGCTCATCGGCAGACTCCTATGCTCTCGGCCTACTGCGACGTTAACCGGTGGCTCCGCGTCGCCGTGCCCGGACCAGCGGAAAGGCTTCCTGCGACGGTCGGCCCAACACCATGCCTCCGATCGGTGACGGTCAGTGGAACTCGCTCCGCCAACCGGATGACGTGTTGCCCCGACGGGCCATCCCCGTGGTTACCTGCACGGTATGACGCAGACCCGCGCCGAGACGATCGCGCTCACCGATGGCACCGAACTGCGCCTCACGGTGGCCCGGCCGGAGACCGTGGTGCGCGGCGGCCTCGTCGTGCTGCACGAGGCCAAGGGCGTCACGGACCGCGTCCGGGCGCTGGCGGCCCGGCTCGCCGAGGAGGGCTGGCTCACCGTCGTCCCGCACCTCTACCACCGCGACGGCGCCGACGAGCTCGCCGCCGAGGAGGTCGCCGAGCACGTCCGGCGGCTCTCCGGCGAGGACCTGCTGGCCGACACCGACGCGGCCTTCGTGTGGCTGGCCGAGCAGGGCGTGGACACCGACCGGCAGGGCATCGTCGGCTTCGACCTCGGCGGGTCGGCGGCACTCGTGGTGGCCGCCAGCCGCAGCCTCGGCGCGGCCGTCAGCGTCGGCGGGCCCGGCATCTGCGAACCGGTCTCGGCGGCGCTGCCACCGCTGGTCGAGGTGGTCGGCGAGCTGACCTGCCCGTGGCTCGGCCTCTACGGCGACGACGAGCAGGTGCCGGCCGGTGAGGTGGACAAGCTCCGGGAGGCCGCCGAGCGGGTCCGGGTGGTCACCGACGTGGTCCGCTACCCGGGAGCCGGACACCGCTTCGACCACGACGAGGACGCCGCCACCGAGGCGTGGCAGCGCGCGAGGAACTGGCTCGACCTGCACCTGCGCTGAGCCGACGCCCAGGTCGGACGGCCACGACGGGGGAGCGGGACCCCCCTTCGCAACGGGGTGCGAGGGGTGTGTACTCTTGTCTCCGGTGGCCGCGAAGAGGACTACCGGGAGGCTTCGCCTAGTCTGGTCTATGGCGCCGCACTGCTAATGCGGTTGGGGGTTACGCCCCCTCCCGGGTTCAAATCCCGGAGCCTCCGCAGAGTTCCCGCCGAGAGGCGGGGGCCGACAAGAGAATAGCAAGCGCCCGTAGCTCAACGGATAGAGCATCTGACTACGGATCAGAAGGTTTGGGGTTCGAATCCCTACGGGCGCGCGTCTGGTCGAGACAGCACGTACCCCCTCCTAGCAGGGGGTACGTTGCTTTTCGGGGGTCGCGACGTTGCCCACCGCCTTCACCCCTCGGCAGCGTGTGTCGAGGATGTGTCGAGCGCCGTTCCGGACGAGCGGGGGACGAGCGCCGCAGCAGCCGCCGCGGCTTCGGCCGCGACGGTCGGGTAGACGCTCGTGTAGGTGTCCGCGGTGATCGCCAACTGCGAGTGCCCCAACGTCTCCTGAACGACCTTCATGTCGACCCCGGCCGCCAGCATCAGCGACGCCGCGCCGTGCCGCAGATCGTGCAGCCGGACCGGCGGCAGGTCGGCCGCCGACACGAGTTCGGCGAACCGGTCCGACACCGACGCCGGGTGAAGGTCCGACCCGTCTTCGCGGGTGAACACCCGGTTGACCGCTCCGGCCCACGCCGGGCCCCATTCGAGCCGTTCCGCGGCTTGCCGCTTCCGGTGCGCCTTCAGCGCGGCCAGCGTGCCGGGGTCGAGCGCCACCGCCCGCTCACCCGCTTCGGACTTCGGCGGCGTCTCGGAGACCTTCCAATCGACCACGACGAGCTGCCGACGGACGGTCACCGTGCCGCCTGCCAAGTCGACGTCGTCCCACCGCAGCGCCGCCGCCTCGCCGCGCCGTAAGCCGCGGTGCGCGATGAGGTGCCACAGCGCGTACAGCCGATCTCCGCCCGCCGCGTCCAGGAAGGCGCCGAGCTGGTCGGGCCGCCAGCACATGACCGCCGACGGCCGCTCGACGAGTTCACGCGCCTTGCCCGCCGACTTCCCGGCCGCGACGTGCTCGGCTACCTGGTCGCGCCACTGCTGTTCGCGCTCATGCGTCCACACCAGCGCCTTCGGGCGCCGACCGGACGGCAGCTTGACGAGAGAGGCGACGTTCACCGTCACCAGCCCTTGCCGCTGCGCGTCCGTCAGCGCTGATCGCAGCGTCGCCCGGACCCGCTGCCGCGTGGCGTCCGAGCCCGGCACGGCGGACAGGACCGGGCCGACGTGCTCGACCCGCAGTGCGTCCAACTGGAGATGCCCCAGCTCAGGCGTCAGGATGCGCTCGATGTGCCCTTGGTAGCTGCGCAACGTCGCCGCGCGCAGCTCCGGCGACTTCTGCTCGATCCACTCGGCGAGGTACCGCCCGACGGTGATCCGGTCGGTGACGACCACACCGGCCGCGGCGCGCTGCTTCAGCTTGTCGAGCGCCGCCTGGGCGTCGTCGTACGACTCGAAACCGGACCGCACGACCTGGGTTCGCTTGCCGCCTTTCCCTTGCGCTGCAACGGAAAACGTCCACGTTCCGTGCCGCGGGTTCCAGCTCCCGTCCTTCCGCTTCAGCTTCGGGCAGTTCGCGCCCGCCTGCTTCCGCTTCGCCCGCCCCCTGCTGTCCCGCACGGGCTGCCCCTGCTCGTCGAGCACGGGCACGCTGCACCCGCACCGCTTGTAGAGCTGCCCTTTGCCGCTGCTCATTCGTTCCCCTTCTGCATCGCGCGCTGGACGACCTTGCTGTCGAGGTGAACATCGAAGATTTCGACGAGCGCCCGCATGGCTACCGCCGCCTTGGCGTAGCCGCGCTCAGCGTCCGCGGCGTAGCCGAGCGCCCGCCGGAGAAGTTCATGCATCTCCCCGAGTCCGACGTCGGAGCCTTCGGAGTCGGAGATCAGGTCCGTGTAGACGGCGGTGCGGAACGTGACGGCCGGAAGCCTTACCTCGCTCGTTTCGAGGTCAGGAGTTAGGAGCCTGGTCACGGTGGTCCCGAGCACGGCGGCGAGCGCGACGAGCTCGGCCACGGTGAAGGCTCGACCGCCCTTCTCCGCGACGCTCACGGCTTGCCTAGTCCAGGGTTTTCCCAGGTGGTTGGCTAGTTCGTCGCCGACCTGCTGCTGTGTCCATCCACAGACTTCGCGCGTCTCGCGAACGCGCTTCCCGACCATTTCGGCAATGTCCATCGAGCCTCCCTTGTCATTTCGAGCGTAACACCGAGCCGTTCGTGTTTGACACCGACCGACATTCGTGGTTGGGTCACGGCAGAACGCACATCGGGCGGAAGATGTTCGGTGTGGCATGACACGGGAGGATTCATGCCCCAGCAGCAAGCGGGCCCGACCAGGGCAAACGCAACCATGACCCGCGCAGAATTGCTTGCGCTGCCCGCCGCGATCGACCTGGTGACCGCCGGTCGCGCACTCGGCATCGGGCGCACCAAGGCGCATGAGCTGGCCCGGGCCGGACAGTTCCCGGTGCGCGTGCTTCGCCTCGGCAGTGCCTACCGCGTGCCGACCGCTGAAGTGCTCGACCTGCTCGGGATCACCACGCCCGTGACCAGCAGCGGCGCGGCCTGACACGTGGCCAGCAAGAACCACCGCGAAAACGGCCCTCAGACAAAGAGAAGCGGCGCCCCCCGCCAAGAGTGCGCCGCCTCGAAAGATCAGGAGATCACCACCATGACCAGCCCGATGGACCCCAGTATCCCAGACGCCAGCCGCGATGCACAGCCACCCACGTGGGCGGTCCTCGACCTCGGCGACGGATTCCATGCAACAGAGCCCTACGACGTCGAGACGCCGGGCGGCAGCGTGGCCGTGCAGGCGTACTGGTGTGCGGACGAAGGCACGCGGGTGTTCCTCACCCGTCGCGGCCCGTCCGACGTGCAGCGGCTCGAAGCGATGACGCTGCACGAAGCGGGTATCACCGGCGCCGCGCTCCGCGGGGTCGTCGAAGGCATCCGCCGCAGTGAGGAGGCGCAGCGGTGACCACACCCGCCTCGGTCGATCGTGACTCGCTCGCCGCTCAGCTCCGGCGTCGCCGGGAGGCCGCCCGCCGGCTCCCGCCCTTACGTGGTCGCTGCTCCGGCACCCTCGCCGATCGCGACCCGCACGCGGAGGTGAGGCGGCGGTGCCCGTGACTCTCACCAGCGAGCAGTACGCGGCCCTGAAAGCCGACGCCGAGCTTGGCGCGACGTTCCGTGAATGGCACCGGCGGTGCCTCGCCTCCGCATCGTCCAAGGCGATCGCAGCCGCCGAGAACTGGGCACGCATCGCCGCGGCCCCCACGTTCGCCGAGCTCGAACGCCGCCGCGCCGCCCCCGGTCCGCTAGCCCGCGCCATCGACCCACCCGACGTAGTCGCCCGATGGGTCACCACCGGCTACAGCCACCCCCAGGAGACCGCCGCGTGACCCTGACCCACCAGCACAACGCCTCGGTAGACGTCGACCAGTACGACCCGGAGCCGGTCAGGGATGAGGCACGAAACCTGCTCGACGGTCTCCGCGACGGCGCTTGGCTTGACCAACAGACGTTCCCGCCACTGCGGTACGCCGTTCCCGGTGTGCTGCCGGAAGGTTTCGCGCTGCTGGTCGGGCCGCCCAAGGCGGGCAAATCATGGATGGTGCTTGATCTCGCCCTTGCGGTGGCCGCTGGTGGCCGTGCCCTCGGCAACATCGCCGTGGGCGCGGCCCGCCCGGTGCTGTACCTCGCCCTCGAAGACGGCCACCGGCGGATGCAGGCTCGGTGCCGCGAACTGCTCGGCGCCGAGCCCATCCCGGCCCGGTTCGAGTACCTGACCCGTATCCAGCCTGGCCGCGTGGTGGACACCGTGCGTACCTGGTTGGCATTGCGCACCGAGCAGGACACGGCCCCGGTGGTCATCCTCGACACCCTCGGCAAGGTCATGCCTCCCGCGGTTGGCGGGGAATCGGCCTACCAGCGGGACTACCGGGTCGGCTCGGGTCTGAAGCGTGTTGTCGACGACTTCCCCGGCGCCTCGCTCGTGGTCATCCACCACGACCGCAAGGCAACCTCCGACGACTTCGTCGAGTCGGTATCCGGCACCAACGGTCTCGCCGGAGCCGCCGACACCGTCATCGTTCTGGTTCGCCCCCGCGGGGAATCCGGCGGCACACTGAAGGTCACCGGCCGCGACGTGACCGAAGCCGACTACGCGCTGACGATGGCAGGCGGCACCACCTGGCGACTCGACGGCGCCAACCTCGACGCCGCCGCAGCAACCGCCGACACCCGCAAGGCGTCCGACGGACTCGGCGACCGCTCCACCGAGATCGTGCGCGTCATCGGACAGCACCCCGACGGCATCGGTCCCACCAAGCTCGGCGCACTCATCGGCGTTGAAGCGAAGCACGCGGGCGAGTACCTGCGGCGCCTCGCCGACGCCGGACGTGTCGTCAAGACCGGACGCGGCGTGTACCGCTCTCCACGCACCCCTGTGGAAACCGTGGAAAGTGTGGAACCTGACCCGCCGAAGCTCGGGGTCGTCTCGTGACCCGACCCGTTTTCCACACCTTCCACAGTTTCCACACCAGCGTCGGAGGAGGCCAGTGACCGCACTCGACCTGATCCTGTTCACGTTCGGGATCAGCCTGTACCTCATCCACCGTCACGACCAAGTCCTACGCAAGCGCATCCTCCGCGCCTACACCGCGGGCACCCTGCCCAGCCGACCGGCAGAGGCCGCACAGGTCCCGCGCACGCGCGCGCGTCGTGACGGTGGACCGGTCTTGGCTGCTGACCGGCAGTCGACACACCACCGCGCATACGACGTTGACCAGGAAAAACGACCCTCCCATCGGATACAGAATCAGGAGGTGACTCGGTGAGCCAGCACCAGCACCGCGCCACCGTGGCCGTGTCCCTGGCAGGCGGAGCACGTCCGCAGGACATCGCCCGCGAGCTGGGGATCTCGCCGCGCACCATCCGCCGCTGGCTGGCCGATCCCGACTTCGCGGCCGAAGTCCGCTCCATGCGCATGGACATGCTCAACGCCGCCGTTGGCGAGCTGACCGCGGGCGCGACGGAAGCTGTGGCCGCGCTCCGGCGGGCACTCAGCGACGACGACGGCCGCAACTCCGTGCAGGCAGCACGGGTCATGCTCGAATTCGTCCTGGCAATGCGGGAATCCCTCGACCATGACCAGCGCATTGCCGCGCTGGAGTCCGCCGCCGCCGAACGCATGGCGGGTGCCTGATGTCGGCCCGCCAGACGCGCAAGATCGCCGAGCGGCTGGCCGCCGTCGAGCGGGCGCTGTCCACCGGCACCGTGACCCTGTCGATGGTTGACGGCACCAGCCTGCGCATGAGCGGTCAGCAGTTCCTCGCCGCTTTCAGAGACGCCGTTCACGGCCGGGCCAATCCCCGTCTCGACCGACTCGCCCGCGCCACCCCGGACGACCAGGACTCGATGATCGCCCGGGCTCTGGTTCAGATCGCACACAGCAACACCGACCCTCAGGAGCCGCAGTCATGACCGAGCAGCAGAACACCACCCAGGCCGACGAGCACGGTTTCCCCGTGGAGCCGACCGCGGGCGACGACCGGGCCGTCGGCAACGAGCACCAGGCCGAGCGCGAGCTGTCCGCCGACGCCGCCGACCCTTCGGAAGCCAAGCCGAACAGGGAAGCGGCGAAGTACCGCCGACAGCTCCGCGACACCGAGGCTGAGCGCGACGCGCTCGCTGCGCGCCTGGCGACGATGGAGCGCCGCCAGGTCGACCGCCTGGCCGCTGAGGTGCTGGCTGACCCGTCCGACTTCGCCCCGGCCCTCGACGAGCTGCGCGACGCCGGCGGCGCTCTCGACGAGGAGAAGGTGAGCGCCGCGCTCGACGAGCTGATCAAGGCCAAGCCGCACTACGCGAAGCGTCGAGTCGTCCCGACTCGTTCCAGCGCGGAGCATTCCGGCGGCAGCTACACCCCGCCGCGCCGCATGGGTGCGATCTTCGGCGGCTGACCCGCCACAGTGGACGCGGCCACGGCCCGGCGCTACACTCGAACGCGAGTGCGAGCGCTGGCCCGTGGCCGCGTCGCGTTCACCGTTCCGCCCCGTGGGCACCCGGCATGTCGGTCTGCGACCGCGCCGAACCTCAACCCTTCCGGCTCACGCTGCCCCACGGAGGCACCCCGCATGACCTGGCTCACCCACACCCGGCCCAATGACGGCGGCGCGTTCGCCCCGCCGGATGCCGCATCCCTGTTCTTCGACCGGCTCGTCGAGCAGTCCGTCGGCATGGCTTCCGGCTTCCGCCGCATCGACACCACCGCGGCCAAGCTGGAGATCCCGCGCCTGCTGGCCGACGGCGCCGCGAACTGGACCGCCGAAGGCGCCGAGATCGCCGTCAGCGACCCCAGCGCCGACGTGGTCACCGCGACCCCGCGCAAGCTCGCCGCGCTGTCGTTCATGTCCAACGAACTGGTATCGGACTCGAACCCGGCAGCTCAGGACATGGTCGCCGAGAACCTCGCCCGCGCCGTCGCGCTGAAGCTCGACCGCGGATTCTTCGAGGGCTCCGGCACCGCCCCGGAGATCACCGGACTGCGCAACCAACCCGGCATCCAGACCTACAGCATGGGCACCGACGGCGGCCCGCTGACCAACCTCGATCCGTTCGCCGACGCGCTCGGCCAGCTCGCCGGGGCCAACGCCACCGGCACCGCGATCGTGATGCACCCGCGCAACTGGCAGGCCATCACCAAGATCAAGGAGACCGACACCAGCACCAAGCCCGTGATCGTCGACGGGGCAGGCTCGCCCACCGCGGGCGTCCGCCGGTCGATCTACGGCGTGCCGGTGCACCTGACTTCGCAGCTCTCCACCGACGAGGCAGAAGGCGCCGGCACCGGTACGAACTCGATCTACGTCTACGAAGCCGCCCAGGTGGTCGCGGTGATGCGTCAGGACGTCGCCGTCGAAGTCGACACTTCCACCGCCTTCACCAGCGACCGCACCGCGGTCCGGGTCAAGATGCGCGCCGACCTGGTGCTACCCAACCCCGAGGCCGTCATCAGGATCACCGGCGTCCTTCCTGGTTGAGGACGCGCGTGCGTGGCACTCAGGGGCGGGCAGCTCGTGCCCGCCCCTGACGGTGCCCCTTCCAGCACGGCTACAGCCGGTCGAGCCCGTCAAGCACGCGGGTGAGCAACGCCGTGCTTGGCTCCGCCCAGCGGCCGGGTGGATGCGCGTGCCGCCGTTTCGTGGTCACGTCCGCCAGGACGTCGGCGAGATCACCGCGCATCGCCGTCAGGTAGCCGATCGGGCGCCGCGAGCGTGCCGAGCACGGCCGTCCCGGCTTCCGGCCGGTCACCGCTCGGCGTCCACGATCATCGGCCGCTCGTCATCGAGGGTGTGCACGACCGGCGCAGTGCCGTTGCCGGTCGATTCCCGTAGCGCCCCGGCGAGTTCTTCGAGCGCCACGGCGAGATCGCGTCTCTGCTGGTCGCTGTAGCGCCCGCCCCCGACCTCGTAGGCCGCTTCGTCGAGCATCCACTGTCCCGAGCGCAGCAGCACCGCGAGCTGCATGTCCCGACGGGTCATCGTGCGCTCACGCGCCGGGAGCGCTCCGCCATCGTGCCCGAGCGCGTGCTACTCGGCGCCGACTGCGCACGCCGTTCGGTGGCTTGGCGCTTGAGCGCGCCGACCTGGCGGTGCCCGGGTAGCCACCACAGCAGGAACAGCGGCCCGAAGATCAGCGCCCACGCGACCAGCGCCAGCAGGACCGCGAGATCGGAGATTCCGAGCGCCCGCGCGAGCTTGATCAGCATCGGCAGCCGCGGCACCTGAAGCCGCCCAACCTCGACCGCCTTCAGCCACTCGGCTGACCGGCCAACCAAGCCAGCTAGCACCGGCCTGGACATGCCCGCACGCTGGCGCGCCGCCTTGATCCGCCGTCCTACCTCGGCGCTCATCGCCGCTCACCTCTTCGCCGTCGTCCTCTTCACCGCCCCCGGGGAGCGACCCCGGGGGCTCAACCTCGGCGAAGAGGTGCAGCCAGCGTAGCGAGAACCGGATCAGGTGACGAGGGACCACGCTGGTCGGGCGCAGTGCCAGCGCTGTTCGAGGTCCGCGAGCGTGTCGAGTCCGTGTCGAGTGCGGGACTGGACCGGCCCGGCCGAGTGCGTCACCGTCTGGCACCCAGCCGAGCCGTTGACCTGCTGTTCTGACCCTGCGCGACACCCTTCGACCTATCTCGATCCGAGCCGTGGGGGACTACGGATCAGAAGGTTTGGGGTTCGAATCCCTACGGGCGCGCGTCTGGTCGAGACAGCAGAAACCCCCAGCACGCTGGGGGTTTCTTGCTATCCGCAGGTCGGCGCGAAGCCCGCAGGGCGGACCCGATTGGTCAGGTTCGAGGCGGCGGGTTATGCGGGGATCAGCTCGAACTCGAAGAGCTTCCTCTCGTCGGGGGACTCGTTCAGTGCGCCCTCGATGCTCCAGCTCCTACGGATCACTATTCTGAAGGTGGGCCAGTCGCGGGTCTCGACCCACTTGGTGCCACTGCTATCGGGCGAGGACACGAAGTCGGTTTCCTTGTGGAGCAGGAGCCCGTTCTCGGTGGGACGGGTGTGCCAGACGGTGGCGGGGCCCCACTTGCCGAGGTAGACGCCGTTCTTGTGCCGCGCCCAGTACTTGTGGCCGTCCCAGTGGCGGTAGGTGTGCTCGATGACGTATCCGCCGCCCTCGTACTCGTGGAAGATCACCGGCTCACCGGGGTCGTACTCGTCTTTGGCCGCGAATACCCAATCCCAGTTGCCGTGGGCGGCTACGTGGAGCCCCGTGCGCTGGTCGCGGTTGGTCAGGTAGTAGCGCTTACCTGTGGTGATGCCGTCAGTAGCCATGGAAGCCCTTCCAAGATCGTGAGCGATCGATACGCTACAAAACGACCCCGCCCGCCGGGGGACGGTGACACGAGCACAACACGAAAGTGGCGTCAGCACACTGGCTCCCCGCCAGTGCGAACACCTCGCGATGCTGAGATCGTCCGTCAAGCGCTGGCCGGAAGCGCGGCGCCTCCGTAGTTCGGGGGAGCAACCCCGCCTCCACAGTCGCGTTCGCAGCCCGGGGCGCCTGGGCGAGGCTCCGAGGGCAGGTGTGGCGCTCGTTGGGTGACGACAGACATCGATGATGGCGGACGCCGGATGAGAAGGTTTGGGGTTCGAATCCCTAAGGGCGCGCGTCTGGTCGAGACAGCACGTACCCCCTAGCACGGGGTACGTTGCCTTCCGGGGGCGCGACGTTGGTTCGGATTCGGGCCGTCCACGTCGGCGTATGGCGCATGTCGGTGGCGCTAGAGGCGGACGAGCCAGCAGAAGCGGCCAAGATCGCCGGGACGGTCAACCCAGCGGCGTTGCCGTCTCCGACCCGGCAGGCCGCTTACTGGCGCGAATACGGACGTGCGCTTGCGCATGCCCGAGCAGCGGGCCGCGGCCGTGAGGATGCTGCGCCGGGCCGAGCGGATATCACCGGGGAGAGTTCACCGGCACCCGTTCATGCGCTCGATCCTCGCCGAGCTGCTGACCAAGGCGAAACGCGATGCCGTCGGCCGCGAGCTGCGCGGCATGGCTTACCGGGCGGGCCTGCACGTGTAGCCGATCCGGGTGTTTGCCACCGAGGCAACATTGTGACCTCCGGTGGCGTCATGGTCGATGCATGCCGCAACTGCTGTTGGTCCTGGTCGCCGTGCAGGACGACGGTTCCGGCGCGTCGCGGCGTGATCTGGGGCCGGTGCTGATCGGTAGGATTCCCGGGGTGGACGGGATGACGGCGGTCGTGACCGGTGCGGGCAGCGGGATCGGGCGGGCGTTGGCCCGTGCGCTGGCGGCGCGCGGGGCCGACCTGGTGCTGGCCGACATCGACGCCGCCGCCTTGGGCGAGGTCGCGGAGTCCCTGGGCGCGCAGGCGGTCGTCACCGATGTCGCTTCGCCGGAATCGGTCGAGGCGCTGGCCCGAGCTGCCGGCGAGGCCCGGTTGGTGTGCCTGAACGCCGGGATCGTGGGTGCGGACCTCGGCGCGCCGTGGGAGGTGGCCGCGGCCGATTGGGACCGGGTGTTCGCGGTCAACGTCGGCGGTGTCGTCAACGGCCTGCGCGCGTTCGTGCCTCGCCTGCTGGCCGCCGACCGGCCGGCGCACGTCCTGATCACGGGCTCGTTGGCCGGGGCCGCGACGTTTCCCGGCGGCGGTGCCTACGGCCCCTCGAAGCACGCGGTCGTAGCCGTGGCCGAGCACGCCGCGATGGCGCTGGCCGACACGCCGATCGGCGTCAGCATGCTGTGCCCCGCCCTGGTGGCGACCGGCATGTCCGGCGAGGGGGTCCTGCCCGAGGACATCGCCGCGGCGGCGCTGGCCACGATCGAGGACGGGACGTTCGCCGTGATCCCGCCCGAATGGCAGCACGCCGTCGTCACCGCTGCCACGCGGCTCGCCAGCGGTCGACGTCCGCAAGCGGCCGCACCCGCCGATCGCCGCGCCGAGGAGGGCGTGCCGCCGCTGCCTCCCCGGTGACCCCGACGGCGTCCACGGTCGAACGGGATCTCCCGTGGGCAGCAGAATGGGGGCATGGCGCGCGCGTTCGACGATCTCTTGGGCGAGGCCGATTCGGCAGCCGTGGACGGGTGGGACTTCTCCTGGCTGGACGGTCGGGCCACCGAGCAACGCCCCTCGTGGGGCTACCAGCGGTCGATGAGCCGACGGCTCGCGGCGGCGTCCTCCGCGCTGGACGTCCAGACCGGCGGGGGTGAGGTGCTGGCGGAAGCAGCGCGCTTCCCGCCCGCGATGGCCGCCACGGAGTCGTGGCCGCCCAACCTCGCCCAGGCCACGCGGTTGCTGGGCCCGCGCGGTGTCGTCGTCGTCGCGGCCCCGGACCAGCGACCGCTGCCGTTCGCCGACGCCGCGTTCGAGCTGGTGACCAGCCGCCACCCCGCCACCGTGCGGTGGGGCGAGATCGCGCGCGTGCTGGCCCCCGGTGGCACCTACTTCGCCCAGCACGTCGGACCGGCCACCGCGTTCGAGCTGGTGGAGCACTTCCTCGGTCCGCAGCCCGAAGCGCGGCGCAAGCGCCACCCCGACGACGAGAGCGCGGAGGCCGAGGCCGCGGGCCTGGCGGTCGTGGACGTGCGCTGCGAGCGGCTGCGGATGGAGTTCTTCGACATCGGCGCGGTGGTCTACTTCCTGCGGAAGGTGATCTGGACCGTGCCCGGCTTCACCGTCGAGGGCTACCGCGACGCGTTGCACGCGCTGCACCAGCACATCGAGCGCGAGGGCTCGTTCGTGGCGCACTCCTCCCGCACCCTGTTCGAGGCCCGCAAGCCCGCCTGAGCAGCACCCGGCCAACGTGTCGGGAACAGTTGACATGTCGGATTCGGCTTACCTATCGTGCGGAGGTGTCCGAAGACGTCTTCCTCGCGCTGGCCAGCCCGGCCCGTCGTCGTCTGCTGGAGCTGCTGGCGGACGGTCCCCGGACGGCCGGTGACCTGGCGGCCCAGTTCGAGATGAGCCGTCCCGCGGTCGCCGAGCACCTGCAGGTCCTGCGCCGCGCGGCGCTCGTCCGGGACGAGCCGGTCGGCCGCCACCGCCTGTACCACCTGGAGGCCGAGCCGCTGGAGCAGGTCGGCGAGTGGCTGCACCCGTTCGAGAGGTTCTGGCGGGAGCGCCTGCGCAGCCTGGCCGACGTCGTGGAGAACGAGGAGGAATCCTGATGGCCTACGCCCGCACCGGAACCATCTCCGTCGACCAGTTCATCGACGCCCCGCCGGCGGAGGTCTGGCGGGCCCTGACCGATCCCAAACTGCACGCGCGGTGGTGGGCGCCCGGCGACATCGCCGAGCACGTCGGCCACCGGTTCCACCTCGAGATGCCCGGGTTCGGGTCGATCCCCTGCGAGGTGCTGGAATCCCGGCCGCACGAGCGGTTCGCCTACAGCTTCAACGGCGACTGGACGCTGACCTGGCGGCTGGTCCCGGAGGGGCGCGGGACGCGGCTCCTGCTCGACCACTCCGGGTTCGACCTCGACGACAAGCGCGGTCGCAACGCGTGCGAGCGGATGGGCCCCGGTTGGCGCGACGGGGTCCTGCCCCGGCTCGCCGAACTGCTCCCGGCGGGCGGCTGACCGCCTCGACGGCGCGCGGATCAGCCCGCGCGGACCGGTGGTGTCCGCGCCGGGTTCCGACCAGGCCGGCCGCGGGCGGTGGCGCCGAGCGGGGCCGCATTCCGCCCGCCGGAATCGATTCGTCTCCGCCTTGTCGTTCGAATTCCCCGCAGCTGCGGGAAACCCCTTCTCGGGCGCCGCACTTCGTGCTCCTCCTCCGGGGTGTGACACGGTCTGTGCCGACCTGGAACCGCGCATGGTCTGCGGATGGTCGCGGGCACGTTCGGTGCGGTGAACGAACCAGAAGGGAAGTCCGGTGAAGATCGGTAGCGTTCGGACGTCCAGCAGGAAATGGCTGGTGGCGTTGCCCGTGCTCGCGATGAGCGTTGCGGGCTGCGGCTCGCAGAGCGCGACGGCGGGCAAGGACGTCGCAGCGCCTGCTTCGGGCGACGGCACGAGCCGCACCGCGCCGCCATCGAAGCGGACCACCCCCGGCAAGCCGACCGGTGGGAGCGCCAAGCCGGACGAGGCCGTGAAGGACTTCGTCACGCAGGTGCTGAACGAGAACTACGCGGAGTGGTGCATGGGCAATGCGCCGGTTCTGCCGACCGACCAGGATCCCGCGGTCTTCTGCGCGCAGCCGACGATGCACAGGTCGCTGGGCTCGCTGCACGATGCGTGGGCCAAGCCCGGGGTGACACTGCCGCCGGAGGGGAGGGTGACGGTCGACGTGCCGGTCAAGAAGAAGGCCAAGGAGGTCGAGGTGCCGGACACGGCCATCACCCTCGACGGCCGGAGCCTGCGCGAGCTGGAACTCATCGGTTCGTCCGGCGACACCAGCTCGTTCTCGCTGTCCCTGGGCGTCGTCAAGAAGGACGGCCGGTGGTACGTCGAGAGCTGGAACATCGAGGTGTGAACGGATCTTCCGGCTGACTCCGCGCCGCGCCGGGCTGCGGAACCGGATCGATCCGGGTCGGCTGGAACCGGTCCGGCGCCGTGGCCGTGCACGGGCTGCCGACCGCGGGTCGTGCGCATCCGGGTCGCCGCCCCACCACGTCTCCGCCGGAGCGGATCAGCCCTCGCGGTCCGGTGGTGTCCACGCCGGGTTCCGCCCGGCCAGCCCGAGCGCCCGGTCGAACAGCGGGGCGTCCGCAGGCACCGGCACCACCGGGCCGAACAGGCCCGCCCGCGCCTCCGGGTCGTCGGGCACCGCCGAGGCGAACGCGTGCACGGCTTCGGCGCTCGCCGGGTCGACCTGGTACCCGCGGCCCAGCGCCTTGGCCAGGTCCCACCCGTGCAGCACCAGTTCGTCGAGGGCGACCGCACCGGCTTCCGCGGCGGGGAAGTTCTGCCCGCCCGCCCAGGTCGTGCCTTCCCACGCGGCGGGCTCCCGCCAGGCGGCGACCAGCGCGTCCAGCCGTTCCGGCAGCAGGCTCGGCCAGGACGGGTCCAGCCGCGAGACCGAGGGTTCCGGCGGGGGCCGCTTGACGATCTCGGTGTCGGTCTTGTCCGCCGCGTACCGGAAGGCCAGCGCCAGGGCCATGATGTGATCGAGCAGGTCGCCCACCGAGGTCCCCGCGCAGGGGGTGGGCGCGGTGAGCCGCCCCGTCGCGTCGGGCACCAGCGCGCGGAGCCGAACGGCCGCGGGTTCGAGATCGAGCATCGTCGTCACCTCGGCATCGGGTCTCGTGGTCGGATGTCGGCGCGCCGAGCATCATCACCCTGCCGGGCGACCTCGGCAACTCCTCGTGCCCGAGCCCCCGGCTCAGCGGTGGGCGACGGGGATCCGGCGGGTGGCGCTGCTGGGCCGGCGTCGGCGGGCGGGCTCCTCGGGCGCGGGGCGCTGGGCGGGGACCGCCGGTGCGCTCAGCACGTCGACGCGCTGGTTGAGCTCGGCGCTCACCGACATCAGGCCGAGGAACAGCAGTCCGAGCCCGAGCTCGTTCCAGCTCGCCCCGCCGCTCGGGGTGAGCACCAGATCGCCGACGACCATGCTCAGACCCGCCAGCACCAGCACCACGGTCAGCACTCGATGTCCCGTCGACTGCACAGGTCCTCCTCAACGCTCGGTGGTATCCGGTGGCCGCCGCACTGCTCTCCTCGGCGGCTGGTTGAAGACTGTCAAGCGGCCATGATCTTCGGCTGAATGCCGCGTGAGAGGGCTTTCATCGAGCCCCCGCCCCCTACCCCGGTGGCGAGATCGTCGAACCTCCCGCGCGTGGCCGGTTTTCCCCCGTGGGCGGGGGGTTCTCGCGCGTTCGTCCTTTTGCGGGACGTCCGGGGCGGCCCTAGCGTCGGAGGCGCCATCCGGGTCGCCGCGGTGCGGATTCGTGGGGCCCGGAGCCGATTTCCGTTCGAGGGGGGACCGATGGGTCGCGTGAGAACCCGTGATGGCGTGGAGCTGTTCTACAACGACTGGGGCAGCGGTCCTCCGGTGCTGTTCTGCCACGGCTGGCCGCTCAACGGCGACGCCTGGCAGGACCAGATGAAGCTCGTGGCCGACAACGGGTTCCGCGGCATCGCGCACGACCGCCGCGGGCACGGGCGCTCCGAGCAGCCGTGGGGCGGCTACGACTTCGATACCTTCGCCGACGACCTCAACGACCTGATCCAGGCGCTGGACCTGCAGGACGTGGCGCTCGTGGCGCACTCGATGGGCGGCGGCGAGCTCGCCCGCTACATCGGCAGGCACGGCACCGCCCGGGTGAGCAAGGCGGTGCTGCTCTCGGCGATCCCGCCGATGCTGGGCCAGAACGACCGGAACCCGGACGGGGTGCCCGGGCAGGTGTTCGAGGACCTCAAGAGCGGCATCCTGGGGGAGCGCTCCCAGTTCTGGAAGGACACGGCCACCGGGTTCTTCGGCGCCAACCGCCCGGGCAGCAACGCCACCCGGGGCAACGAGGACGCCTTCTGGTACATGGCGATGCAGGAGAGCATCGAGGCCGGGGTGCGGTGCGTGGACGCCTTCGCCTGGACCGACTTCACCGAGGACCTGGCGAAGTTCGACGTCCCGACGCTGGTCGTGCACGGCGACGACGACCAGGTGGTGCCGTACTCGGTCAGCGGCGGGAAGACCGCCGAGCTGGTGCGCGGCGCCCAGCTGAAGGTGTACGAGGGCGGCTCGCACGGCATCGCGCTGGTCCCCGGCGACAAGGAGCGGTTCAACAAGGACCTGCTGGAGTTCCTGCGGAGCTGACCCGCTGCTAGGCGGCGATGGACTTGCGCAGCGTGCGCAGGCAGAGGCTCAGCGCCTGGTGCTTGGTGACGTGCTCGGTGCTGGCGTGCTGCCACGCGGAGTACAGCAGCGACCACAGCAGGTTCTGCACCCACTCCGGCGGCAGCTCCGGGTCGACGGTGCCGTCGCGGTGACCGGACTCGACGAGCTCGATGATCGCGCGGTCGGAGGCGGTGTACTCCGTCCACGCGGCGGACTGGGTGAACTGCGGGTCGCTGAAGATGAGCATGAGGAGGTCGCCCAGCTCGAACAGCTCCTGGCAGAGTCGGCCGAGCGCCTCCGGCGCGGAACCGCGCGCGAGGTGCGCCCGCTCGGCCGCGTCGTCGATCCGCTCCAGCGCGTCCGAGCCCAGGTCGTGCTGCAACGCGGAGCGCTCCGGGAAGTACCGGTGCAGCGTGGTGCGGCCGACGCCCGCGGCGGCGGCGATGTCGCCGAGCGAGGCGGTGGGGTCCTGGGAGAGCACGGTGACCGCCGCGTCCAGGATGGCGCGCCGGGTGCGCGCGCGGGTGGCGGTCTCCAGGGCTCGTTCCGCACTGCTCATGGTCGACGAGCCTAGTGGAGCGTGCCCTTCTGGAAAATCGCTGGACCGGTGTGGAACAGATGTGTTCCACTTCCGGTCATGGCTGCTTCGGAGGGAAACACCGCCGACCGATCCGGTCGGCTGGGCGTGCTGTGGTCGTTCGCGCGACCGCACCTGCGCACGCTCGCGCTCGGGCTGCTCCTGGCGCTGATCGGCTCCGGCATGGGACTGGCCACGCCGATGGTCACCAAGTGGGTGCTCGACTCGGTCGGCGCGGGCAGTTCGCTGGTCGGGCCGATCGCGTCGCTGCTGGTGCTGATGGTGGTCGGCGCGGTGGTCTGGGCCGCGCAGTGGACGATGCTCGGCACGCTCGGGGAGCGGGTGGTGCTCGACGCCCGCGAGTCGATGGTGCGGCGGTTCTTCCGCGCGCGGGTGCCCGCGCTCGGCGCGCGCCCCTCCGGCGAGCTGGTCACCCGCGTCACGTCCGACACGCTGCTGCTGCGCGAGGCCGCCACGTCCAGCGTGATCGGGCTGATCAACGGCGCGATCATGCTGCTCGGCACGTTGGTGCTGATGGCGGTGCTGGACGTGGTGCTGCTCGGCGTCACGGTCGCCGCGGTGGCGGTCGTGGCGGTGCTGTTCGGCGTGCTGATGCCCGCCATCGCCAAGGCGGAGGGGAAGACGCAGGAGCACGTCGGCGCGCTCGGGGGCGCGCTCGAAGGCACGCTGCGCGCGATCCGCACCGTCAAGGCCAGCCGGGCCGAGGAGCGCCAGGCCGAGCGGGTCCTGGCGCACGCCCGGGAGTCCACCCGCAACGCGATCCGGGCGGTGCGCCGCACGGCGGCGTCCTGGACGATCGCGTGGACCGGCATCCAGCTCGCGATCATCCTGATCCTCGGCGTCGGGGCGTGGCGGGTCGGCGCGGGCGAGCTGGAGGTCTCCAGCCTGATCGCCTTCCTGCTCTACGCCTTCGGGCTGATGGACCCGATCACCGAGCTGAGCCAGAACGTCACCGCGTTGCAGTCCGGCGTCGCCGCGGCCGGCCGGATCCGCGAGGTGAGCGCGCTGGAGGTCGAGCCCGAGGGCGGTGCCGCGGCCGGCCGGGAAGCGGTCCCGGACACCCCGGTGCTGGAGCTGCGCGGCGTCACCGCGGCGTACGGGCCGGACGCGGCGCCCGCCGTGCGCGGCGTCGACCTGACCATCCCGCGCCGCGGCCACACGGCGATCGTGGGGCCGTCCGGCGCGGGCAAGACGACGATCTTCTCGCTGCTGCTGCGCTTCCTCGAACCGCAGCGGGGGGAGCTGCTGCTCGACGGCCACCCGTACCCCGAGCTCGGCCACGGGCAGGTGCGCGAGCGGCTGGCCTACGTCGAGCAGGAGACGCCGGTGGTGCCGGGCACGATCCGCGACAACCTGCTGTTCACCCACCCCGACGCCACCGAGGAGGAGATCGACGCCGCGCTGCGGGAGGTGCGGCTCGACGACAAGATCGCCGCGCTGGCGGAGGGCCTGGACACCCCGCTGGGCGAGACGTCGGTGTCCGGCGGTGAGCGGCAGCGGATCGCGCTGGCGCGGGCGATCCTGCGGACCCCCGACGTGCTGCTGCTCGACGAGGCCACGGCCCAGGTCGACGGCCGCACCGAGGCGGCGATCCACGACTGCATCCGCTCCCGGGCGGCCTCGGGCGCGGTGGTCACCATCGCGCACCGGCTGTCCACGGTGATCGACGCCGACACCATCGTCGTCCTGGAGGACGGGCAGGTCCGCGCCCGCGGCAGCCACGAGGAGCTGGTGGCCGCCGACCCGGTGTACCGGGAACTCGTGGAGGCGCTGCGGATCGCCGATTCCGGCGCGGAGCCCGTTCCGGTCAGCGCATCCGCCGAACTCCGGTGACCCTGGGAGGTGAGCCACCGAACCGAGAGGGGACCACCGATGATCGACTTTTCCGGCGAGGCAGCGGCCACCCGGCGCCAGGTGCACCAGCAGACCTTCGGCGACGACGAGCGGGTGAGCATGTTGCTCCGGCGCAGGTTCGCGGCGCCGCTCCGGGAGGTCTGGGATGCGGTGGCCGACCCGGAACGGCTCCGGAGCTGGTTCCTGCCGGTCCACGGCGACTTCCGCGTCGGCGGCTGGTTCCAGCTCGAAGGCAACGCGGGAGGTCGCATCCTCAAGTGCGCACCGCCGCGCCGGCTCAAGGTGCTGTTCGGCTCCGAGGACAGCGTGCTGGAGTTCCGGCTGTCCCAGTGCGACGACACCACCGCGCTGGAGCTGGAGCACTCGGTGCCGCTGGCCGTGGCGGGCAGCGGTGCTGGTGCGCTGTTCGCCGGCCCCGGTTGGGACGCCACCCTGCTCGCGCTGGACCTGCACCTGCGCGGAGAACCCGTGGTCGACCCGATCCGCTGGCAGCGCAGCGAGGAGGGCCAGCGGTTCTCGCAGCAGATGATCCGCTCGTGGGTGGCGGTGATCGGCTCCTCCGGCACCGCCGACGGGGACGCCATCGCCGAGGCGCTGCGGGAGGCTTCGGCGCAGTGGACCCCGGACCTCGTGGGCCGGGACCCGGTGCTGAGCTGGTCGGGCCGGATCGTCCCGGAGCAGACCCGGGGCGAGCGGCCCACCGCGGACCTCCACGTGGACTGAGAGCCCGCGCGGAGCGGGCGACGCCTGCCGCGCGGCGCTCCGCCGCGTTGTCTCCGCGGCTCCGCTGGGAATCCTGCGGCAGCCTCGCGGCTCGTCCACGTGGACAGCGCCGCACGACGGACACGCTCACGACGGCAGTCCCGCTCCGCGCGAACTCCCCGCGTCAGCGAACTCCCCGCGTCAGCGAGCGCACCGCGGCCCGCGCCTGCGATGGTGGTGGGGGACGAGCCGGGAGGTCGGGATGGACCAGGAGCAGTGGACCGCGGTCGACACCTACATCGCGGACCGGCTGGCGCCCGCGGACCAGGCGCGGGACGCCGCGCTGCGGACGGCGGCGGAATCGGGGCTGCCGCCGATCGCGGTCTCGGCGGCGCAGGGCAAGCTGCTGCAGGTGCTCGCCACGTCCGTCGGGGCCCGGTCGATCCTGGAGATCGGCACCCTGGCCGGGTACAGCGCGATGTGGCTCGGCCGCGCGCTGCCGCCCGGCGGCCGGGTGACCACGGTGGAGGCCGACCCGGTGCACGCGGAGGTCGCGCGCGGCAACCTCACCCGCGCCGGGCTGGCCGAGGTCGTCGACGTGCGGGTCGGCCGGGCGCTGGACGTGCTGCCCGAGCTGTCCGGGCCGTTCGACTTCACCTTCATCGACGCCGACAAGGCCACCATCCCGGAGTACGTCCGGTGGGCGCTGGCGCTGAGCCGGCCCGGCGCGCTGATCGTCGTGGACAACGTGGTGCGCGGCGGTGCCCTGGCCGACGCCGACTCGACCGACGAGGCGGTCGCCGGGGTCCGCCGCCTGCACGACCTGCTCGCCGAGGAACCCGGGCTGCTCGCCACCACGGTGCAGACGGTGGGGGCGAAGGGTTACGACGGTTTCACCCTTGCCCTGGTGCTGCCCGCTGACCGATGATCGGCGCAGTGGCCGCCTCGCAGCGGCGGCGGCCGTCGGCAGGAGGTCAGCATGGGGATCGCGGGCGGCGCAGCGGCCGACCTGTTCCGGCTCGACGGGCGCACCGCGGTCGTCGTCGGCGGCGGTAGCGGGCTCGGCAGGGCCGGTGCGCTGGGGATCGCCGGGTGCGGGGCCCGGGTGGTGATCGCCGACCTGGACACCGAGGGCGCGCGGCGGACCGCGGAGGAGATCGAGTCGTCCGGTGGTTCCGCGACGGCGCGGGAGCTCGACATCCGCGACGGGGCGGGCATCGCCGCGCTCGCCGAGGCGGAGCCGACCGCCGACGTCCTGGTGATCACGCCGGGCATCAACGTCCGCAAGCGGCTGGTGAACACCGTCGACGAGGAGTTCGACCGCGTCGTCGAGGTCAACCTCAAGGGCACCTACCGGCTGGTCCGCGACTTCGGCGCCCGGATGGCGGCGCGCGGGCGCGGCAGCATCATCACCTTCGCCAGCTTCCGCGCCGAGGTCGTCGAGCCCGGCCAGGGCATCTACGCGGCGACCAAGGCCGGGGTCGTGCAGCTCACCAAGGCGCTGGCCGCCGAGCTCGGCGGCCAGGGCGTGCGGGTCAACGCCGTCGCGCCGGGTCCGTTCGAGACCCCGCTCACCGCGCAGATCAAGTCCGACCCCACCTGGTACGGCGCCTACGCCGACAAGACCGCGCTGCGCCGCTGGGCCGCGCCCGACGAGATCGCCGGAGCCGTGGTCTACCTGGCCTCGGACGCCTCCTCCTACGTCACCGGCACGCTGCACCACGTCGACGGCGGCTGGACGGCCATCGACGGCCGCTTCGACCCCTCCCTCTGACGGCACCCGCACCCCCGCCGGACGAGGCGCACCCAGCGGGCCAGGGTCCACCACCGAACACGAACAGGTGCGGCCGGCACGTGGTAACCCAGGTGAGGGGCACCTTCATCCGACTGTGCCGGATGAAGGTGCCCCTCACTCATGACCCGTTCCGGTGAAGCGCTCGGGCGGCCGTGCCGGGTCCGGACGTGGTCCGGCCCCGCCGCCCGGGGAGGCGGCGGGGCCGGACAGGTCCCTCGCGTCAGCTGATGCCCGCGATGTTGACCTCTTCGTGCTCGTGGTTCTCGCTGTGCTCGTGGTTCAGGTGGTTGCACGAGAGGATCTTGCAGATCTCGGTGTTCGTCCAGTCCCATCCCCCGGACGCGGAGGCCAGACCAGCGGAGGACAGGGCGAGGGGCAGCGCGAGGGCGCCGACGAGAGCGGCACGGGAAAGCGGACGCATGTGCGTTCCTTTCGTCGAGATATCACCAATGCTGCGGTGCGATCAGGATCACCGCAGAACCCTGTCTACCGCCCCGCCGATTTCCCCGCCGTGCGCGGAACCCCCTTTCACCTCAAGGTGTTCACTCCGGTGAATTCAGGTGGCGGGCACGGTTTTCGCACGGTGCGTCATGGTGTGACCCGTTGGCCGGACCACGTGCGGGTGCCATTGTCCTGAAAGGAATTCGAATTCCTGGGTGATCGCGGAGGAATGCGCGACCGCGCCATTCGAGAAGGTGATCACCGACTCGGTTCCCGCGGCCGGAATCGCGACCGCCTGCGGCGTGCCACCGGAGCCGCACCGCCCTCGCGCGCTCGATTCCGGCACCCGCCCACATCTCCGGATGAGTCGTCCGGATCGGACCCGGGCGCCCGATCTGCGACCCCGCTGCCCGGTCGCGGCCGGAGCACCGGTGGCGCGGCGGACCGCGGGCACGTCGAGCCGCGCCACCGGGTGCCCGCGAACCGTCGGCCACCAGCGGCGGCTCCGGCCGCGAAGGCGGGGCTGCGGGCGGCCCGCGGGGGCTCGACCACCGCCTCGGCTCGGCGGGCCGACCGCTGGATCCGGTTGCGGCGAGCCGTTTCCGGGTACGGCGTAACGGCGCGCCCGCGCGAGACGAAACTCCGGGTGCGGCCCGTCGCGGCCGTGCTTGGTGGCCGCCCCGGGTCTGGTCCTCTCGACCGGCCGTCCGACGCCACCGCCAACCGAACACCCACCGCGTCCGCGTGGGCGGTTCTCCGCTTCCCGGCCATTTCCACCGAGGGGATCTCCTTGTCCTTCCGGCTGCTCGTGCTCGCCGTCGGCACGTTCGTGATCAACACCGGCTCGTACCTGGTGGCCGGGGTGCTCCCGGCCATCGCGGGGCAGGTCGACGTGCCGGTCACCACGGCGGGCCAGCTCGTCACCGTGCACGCGCTGACCTACGCGATCAGCGCGCCCCTGCTGTCCACGGCCGTCGGTCGGGTGGAACGACGACGGGTGCTGCGGCTGTCGCTCGCGCTGTTCGTGGTCGGCAACATCGCGACCGCCCTCGCCCCGGACTTCGGCAGCCTCACCGCCGCGCGGGTGCTGGGTGCGCTCGGCGCCGCCCTGTTCACCCCGACGGCCGTGGTGATCGCCGCCGACCTGGTGCCGCTGGAACGGCGCGGGCGCGCGGTGTCGATGGTGCTGGCCGGGTTGACGCTGGCCACGGTGATCGGCGTGCCGCTGGGCGTGCTGGGCGAGCCGCTGCTGGGCTACCGCGGGCTGTTCTGGTGCGTCGCGGTGCTCGGCCTGCTGGCCGCGGTGCTGCTGCGGGTGCTGCCGGAGGTGCCCGCGCCCGCCCCGGTCGACGGCCGCAAGCGGCTGGCGGTGCTGCGCGGCCGGACGGTGCGGCTGGTGCTGGCGGTCTCGGCGCTGGCCTCGCTCGCCGACTTCGCCGCCTACACCTACGCCGCACCGATGCTCTCCGAGCTCACCGGCGCCGGTGCCGGGGCGCTGAGCGCGCTGCTGTTCGGCTACGGCGTGGCCGGGGCGATGGGCAACGCCGTGGTGGGGCGGCTGACCGACCGGTTCGGCTCGGGCGTCGGGATCGTCGCCTCGCTGGTCGCGCTGGCGACCGGGCTGGTGCTGCTCCCGGTGGCCGCCGGGTCGGCGGTCGCCACGGTCGTCGTGCTGGTGCTGTGGGGCCTCGGCGGCTGGGGGATCATGCCCGCCGTGCAGCACCGCCTGCTCGACGCCGCGCCCGGTTCGGCCTCGGTGCTGATCGCGGTGAACTCCTCGGCGCTGTACCTGGGCATGGGTCTGGGCGGCATGGCGGGCGGCGCCGTCGCCGGGCAGTGGGGCTGGGGTGCCCTGGGCCCGGCGTCCGGGGCCGTCGCGGTGCTGGCACTGGCCCTGTTCGGCCACCTGGTGCTGCGCGCCGCGCCGACCCCGGAGCCGGCCGCGGAGCCGACCCCGGAGTCGACCCCGGAGTCGAACTGGCTCAGCGGGTCAGGAGCGGCAGCCGACGCACCCCGGTGAGGTTCGGGCTCCCCAGGAACTCCGGGCGGTCGTCGGGGTCGCAGCGCAGCGCCGGGAAGCGGTCGAACAGCATGTTCAGCGCCACCCGGCCCTCCAGCCTGGCCAGCGGGGCGCCCACGCAGAAGTGGATGCCCCGCCCGAAGCCGAGCTGCGGGTTCGGGTGCCGGTGCACGTCGAAGGTGTCCGGGTCGGCGAACTGCGCGGGATCCCGGTTGGCCGCCGCCAGCCACGGCAGCACCACCTGGTCGGCCGGGATCACCTGCCCGCCGAGGACGGCTTCCCGGGTGGTCGCCCGGGAAGCCGCCGCGAACGGGCTGAGGAACCGCAGCGACTCCTCGATCGCCGCGGGCACCAGCGAGCGGTCGGCCCGGACCTCGGCGCCCTGCTCCGGGTGCGCGTCCAGGCACAGCACGGTGTTGCCCAGCAGCATGGTGGTGGTGATGTGCCCGGCGATGAGCAGCACCATCGCGAAGTTGACCACCTCCGCCTGGGTGAGCCGCTCACCGTCCACTTCGGCCGTGACCAGCTTGCTGAGCAGGTCCTCGCGCGGGGCGCGGCGGCGCTCGGCGACGTGCTCGCCGAGGTAGGCGGTGAGGTGGCCGACCTGCTCCAGCGCGTCCTCGAACTGCCGGGCCTGCTCCTCGGACGGGTCGACGAGGGAGAACTTCTGGGTCTGCGCGAACATCGCGTCCACCCACCGCTTGAACAGGTGGCGGTCGTCGGTGGGCACGCCGAGCAGCTCGGCGATGACGATCACCGGCAGCGGGTAGGCGAGGTCGTCGACCAGCTCGGTGCGGTCGGTGATGCCGTCGAGCAGTTCGGCGGTGACCTCGGCGATGCGCGGTTCGAGGTCGGCGACGACCTTCGGGGTGAAGGCGTGCGAGACCAGCTTGCGCAGCTTCTGGTGCTCCGGCGGGTCCAGCTGGGGCAGGTTGCCCTCGGTGAACCCGGCCGCCTCGGGGATCAGCCGCCCGGTGTCGGAGGAGAAGGTCGCGTGGTCGGAGAGCAGTTCGACGGTCTCGGCGTAGCCGTAGACGTTCCAGACGCCAGTGGTCGCGTCGTACTCCACCGGTCGTTCGGGTCGCTCGCCGCGCAGCCAGAACTGCGCGTCGTGCAACCCCCAGGTGTCGGCGAGGCTCGTCATGGTGGGTGCCCCTTCTGCTGCGGAGGGCGGGATCAGCCGTCCCCCTCGTCGGTCCCGTAGATCCACTCGTGTTGGAGGTCGGCGACCTCCCGGTAGAGCGCGGCGAGTTCGGCCGCCGCGTGCCGGACCACCTCCGGTTCGGGATCGGTGGTGGGTTCGAGGGCCCGCCGCAGCGTGCGGGCCAGGGCGTCGGCCTTGCGGTGCTCGTCCAGGTCGTGCGGGTCGGGCGCGAGGGTGTCGACGGTGAAGAAGCCGCCGACGACGGCGCCGTAGGCGTACTCGGCGTCGGGGAAGTCCGCGCGCAGCAGGCCGTGGTCCCGCATGAGGTCGAAGTACCGCTGCCCGTAGAGGATCTGCTCCTGGCGCATCGAGCCGGTCTTGAGCGCACCGATCAGGTCCGCGTCGCGGCGGACCACCGCCCGCATCAGCGGTCGCTGCTGGATCGCCAGGTAGGTCCGCCGCGCGAAGCGGTGCGGTCGCACCTCGCCCGGGTCCTGTTCCAGCGCCTTCACCAGTTCGTCGATCACCTCACCCGCGTTGCGCAGGATCAGCGCCTGGAACACCCGCCGCTTGGTGCGCCAGTGCAGGTAGACGGTGCCCTTGCCCACCCCGGCCCGCTCGGCGACGTCCTCGACGGTCACCTTCCGGTGGCCGTGGTGGAGCAGCAGCTCCCCGGCGGCGTCGAGGATCCGGTCGGCGCGGGCGCGGGTCATGCGGTGGCTCTCCCTGATTGGTGACTGGCTGATTGGTGACTGGCTGACTGGTGACTGGATGACTGGATGACTGGATTTCGAATCTGGTCATCAGAAGGTAGTGCTCCGCCTGGAGCGGTGACAAGGCATCACCCGGAAGTTCGCTCAGCGGGCGCTGTCACCGGATCGGAGCTAATTTCGGGGGGCGACACCAGTCGACGAGCGAGGAGGGAGCGGTCGTGAAGCTCAGGGACCTGAAGGACAAGCTCACCCACCTCGGGCGCCAGCACCCGGAGCAGGCCGAGCAGGGCGTGGACCGGGCGGCGGGCGCCGCGAAGGAGCGCTTCGGCCACGGTGAGCAGATCGACAAGGCCGCGGAGAAGGGCAAGGAGCAGTTCCGGGGCCCCGACGCACCGCCGCAGCAGCGGGGCGAAGGTGGTCCGCCGCCGCCGGAGGGCGGTCCGCCGCCGCGCTGAGTTCCGCCGCTGGGCCGGGGCTGGCGCGACCGGGTCGGATGAGGGCCGTCCCGCGCGACAGGGGCCGCAGCGGGCCCGGGGGAGGGGCCGCCTCGTGCACGGGGGCGGCCCCTCCGCACGTCATCCCCGAGGTAGCGCCACGGCCTGCGCGGCGGAGCCGCATGCGGTGAAGGTCCCGTCAGGCGTGCGCGCTCACTCCGGCACTTCGACGGTGGCGCCGGTGCCCTCCAGCGCCACCACCCGGCCGCCCCGGTCGCCCAGCTCGCGCAGCTCGGCCAGCGCCTCGGTGCCGTCCACCGCGTGCTGCCGCCGCCCGCGCCGCTCGGCGCCGAGCCCGGTCAGCGCGGTGCGCGCGGCGTGCCCGGCTTCCACCGTGGACTTCAGCGATCCGCTGGAGGCCAGCGAGCCGCGCGCCGCGCCCAGCCGGCCCAGCGCGTCGTCCACCGCGTCCAGCAGCGCCACCCGGTTGCCCTCGGTCATCGCCTGCACCAGGTCCGGCGGCGAGCCGGCGACCCGGGTGCCGTCCCGGAACGACCCGGCGGCCAGCGACAGCGCGAGCGCTCCGCCGTCGGAGCCGACCGCGGCCAGGATCGCGGCGAACACGTGCGGCAGGTGCGACACCCGGGCCACCGCCGCGTCGTGCAGCCCCGCCGAGGTCGGCACCACCTGAGCCCCGCAGTCCAGCGCCAGCGCGGCGGCCTCCCGCCACGCCTCCGGCGTCGTCTCCTCCTCGACCACCACCGCCCAGGACGCCCCGGTGAACAGCTCCGCCGACCCGGCGTCCCACCCGGAGGTGGCGGTCCCGGCCATCGGGTGCCCGCCCGCGTAGCGGGCGCCGGGGACCAGGCTCCGCACCTCGGCGGCCACCGGGTCTTTGACGCTCACCACGTCGGTCAACCACACCTCCGGGGCGTGCCAGGCGACCAGCCGGAGCACGTCGCGGACCGCGGTCAGCGGCACGGCGAGCACCACCAGCGCGTCCTGCTCGGCGGCCCGGCGCAGCGCGTCCTCGGCGGACTCCGCCACGTCGTAGCCGTCGGCCCTGGCCGCTTCGGCGTCGGCGGCCGACGTCGTCGCCCCCCAGCCGGGGCGCCCGGCGGCGACCGCCGCCCGCAGCACCGATCCGCCGATCAATCCCAGTCCGATCACGCACACGGCACGCATTCGGCCATCCTGCCCGAATCCGCGCCGGAGTTCGCGCGCACCCGGACGGGCGTGAATCCGGTCCCAGCTTGGTGACGAGCGGGCACTAGTGCTTTCGGGTGGCCTTGCCACGCTCTACGGTGGTGCCATGACCGTGCAGGACCCGGTTGCGGGATTCGCCGTCGCCGTGGTGCGTGAAGACGGGCGCTGGCGTTGCAGCCCGCTGGACCGGCCGGTGCTCACCGGCGTCGACGCCACCATCACGGCCCTGCGCGGACTGCGGTCGCCCGGCGCGTGCTTCGGCATGTGCAACGTGGACGACGAGTTCTTCGTGCTGGTCCGGCCGGTGCCCGGCGGTGCCGACCTGCTGCTGTCCGACGCCGCCGCCGCGCTCGACTACGACATCGCCGCCGACGTGCTCGACCTGCTGCGGATCGAGCCGCCGGACGAGGACGACGACGAGGTGTGGCCGGAGGGCAACCTGGCGATCCTGGAGGACCTGGGCCTGCCCGAGGGCGAGCTGCTGGTGATCATCGAAGAGGTCGACCTCTACCCCGACGAGCAGCTGGAGATGATCGCCCAGCGCTGCGGTTTCGGCGACCAGCTCGCGGGCGTGCTGGAGAAGCTGGACACGTGAGGTCCGACGACGCGGCCCTGGTCCGGGCCGCGCTGGTGGCCGCCGAGGGGGCGCCCGCCACCGGGGACGTGCCGATCGGGGCGGTGGTGGTCGACGCCGACGGCCGCGAGCTGGCCCGCGCGCACAACCGGCGCGAGGACCTGGCCGACCCCACCGCGCACGCCGAGGTGCTGGCGCTGCGGGCCGCCGCCCGCGCGCACGGCGACGGCTGGCGGCTGGACGGCTGCACCCTGGCGGTGACCGTGGAGCCCTGCACGATGTGCGCGGGGGCGCTGGTGCTGGCCCGGGTGTCCCGGGTGGTGTTCGGCTGCTGGGAGCCGAGGACCGGCGCGGTCGGCTCGCTGTGGGACGTGGTCCGGGACCGGCGGCTCAACCACCGCCCGGAGGTCGTCGGCGGGGTGCTCGCCGACGAGTGCGCGGCGGCGCTCGCGGAATTCTTCGACGATCACCGCTGATTTTCACCCGGTCGAGTGGCTTGTCCACGGTGGAAGCGGGAACCCGGGCTATGACGATCCAGGGGTCCGCCGGGCGCGGACCCGTCGGACCTCAGCCGTCGGATTCCAGCCGTCGGTCATCAGGGGGTGCGCGTGCAGCCGACCGATCCCGAGGCGGGCCCGCCCGACGCCGTCCTCGCGGCGGCCATCGCCGGGGGCGACGCCGTCGCCTTCGAGCGGCTGGTGACCCGGTACTCCGGCCGGGTGCTCGCCATGGCGCTGCGGATGCTCGACGACCGCGCCGAGGCCGAGGACGTCGTCCAGGACGTGTTCCTGACCGTCTGGCACCGGGTGGGCGAACTCGCCGAGCCCGGCGCGCTGCGCGCCTGGATGTTCCAGATCGCCCGGCGGCACTGCCTCATCGTGCTGCGCAGGCGGCGGACCCGGCGCACCGTGCCGGTCGACGCCCTGCCCGAGCACCGGGCGGTGGTCGCCGGGGGAGCGGTGCCCGACCCGCAGCGCGCCGCCGAGCTCGGCGCCGGGGTCGGCGCCCTGGGCCGCGCGCTCGCCGGACTGCCCAGCGGCCAGCGCGACGTCTGGCTGCTCGCCGAGGTCGACGGCCTGTCCTCCGGTGAGATCGGCCGCCGCGTCGGCGCAGGTGAGCAAGCCGTCCGGGGGAGGCTGTCCCGGGCCCGCAGCCAGCTCGCCGACCTGATGCGCGCCTGGCGCTGACCCCCTCCCCGGATCGAGCGAAGCGTCCGTTACGCTTGTCGGCGGTAGCGTGTCCGAGCGGCCTAAGGAGCGCGCCTCGAAAGCGCGTGAGGTGAGAGCCTCCGTGGGTTCGAATCCCACCGCTACCGCAGGTGAGAGCCGGGTCCCGCAGCAGCGGGGCCCGGCTCTTCTCATGCGGGTCTCATTTCGGGTCTCAGTTGGCTACTCAGACGGGCGTCGGCACCCCGCCGGGGCTGTCATCCCCGTCCTCCTCGTCGCCCTCCGGCGATGCCCAGAAGAAGCCGCCGACGCGGTCCGCGATCGAGGTCGTCAGCTCCGGGGTCGTGTGTTGTTACCGCTTGGTCATCGAGGCTTGCGACCAGCCCATGACGTCAATCACCGCACGGGACGGCACGTTGAGGAGCAGCATGGTCGCTGCGGTGTGTCGAGCGTCGTGCAGGCACCGAGCCGACTCCGGTGCCCTCGGTGGTGGGGGCCACGGAGGTGGCCGAGGTGCGGGCCGCGGCGCAGGCCTTCGGGAGTTGGGATGCCCGTTACGGCGGTGGTTTCGTCCGGGAGGCGGTGATGGCGCAGCTTCGGTTCGCCGTGCAGCTCCTCGGTGCCCGGTGCCCGGAGCGGACTCATGCTGAGCTGTTGTCTGCGGTGGGCTACCTCGGGCACGTCACCGGGTTCATGGCCTTCGACGCCTACGCCCACGATGACGCGCGCCGGATGTTCCGGTTCGCGCTGGGCTGCGCCGAGGAAGCCGGTGACTGGCCGCTGCGGGCGAAAATCCTGTCGTCGATGGCGCGACAGGCGATCTGGTGCGGTGACCCCGACGCCGGGCTGACCTTCGCCGAGATGGCCCTGGTCCGCGCGGACCGGCTCACCGGCACAGCACAAGCGATGCTGCACACGGCCCGGGCGCGGGCGCTGGGCAAGCTCCACCGGTTCCAGGAGACCGCGATGGCCGTGGGCAACGCCGATGAGGCCTTCGCGCGCGCGGAACCGGCGAACGATCCTCCGTGGATGGCGTACTACGACGCTGCCCAGCACGCGGGCGATACCGGGCACGCCCTGTGGGAGCTGGCCGTCCAGGGACGTTTCGTCACTGACGCATCCACCCGGCTGGAGACGGCGGCACGGGGACATGGGGACGGGGCGGCGCGGTCCCGTGCGATCAGTCAGACCAAGCTCGCTTCCCTGATCATGGTCACCGGTGATCCGCTCGAAGCCGCGGCGCTGGGTGCCCGGGCGTTGGCAGCAGCGACGCCGATCAAGTCGCGCCGGGCGGCCGATGATCTCCGCGTGCTGAGCGGGTACGCACGCGCCCACCAGGACGTCGGCGAGGTCACCGAGCTGCGCGGACGGATCGAATCGGCGGTGGCCACGGTATGAGTGCCGCAACGGTGGAAGTGCTCCGGCAGGTCTGCGACCAGGTCGAGCTCGACCACAGGGAGGCCGAGCTGATCCGGGCAGGCGAGAACACGATCTATCGCCTTCCCGGCGGGGTCGTCGCCCGCATCACCCGTGCCGGCCAAACAGCAGCGGCCCAGAAGGAACTCCAGGTCACCCGCTGGCTGACGAGCCTCGGAGCCCCCGTCGTGCGCCCATGGGGAGACCTGAAAGCGCCGGTGGTCGTCGACGACCGTGCGGTGACGTTCTGGTGCGAACTCCCACCACACGAACAAGGCACCACAACCGACGTCGCACGGCTCGTCCGTGAGCTGCACAGCTTCGAACTACCCACCACCCTGGCGTTGCCCGAGCTGGCGCCTTTCGTCCACCTGGCCGAGCGCATCGAAGGCACAAGCTGGCTCGCTCCCGCAGACCGCACCTGGCTGCACGAGCGCCTGTCAGAGCTCCAAGCGGCCTACGCCGAGCTACCGGCGGGCATCCCGTGGCGCCTGGTCCACGGAGACGCATGGCGCGGCAACGTCGCCGCCACCACGACCGGCCCTGTCCTGCTCGACTTCGAACGCTGCGCCTACGGCCCACCGGAATGGGACCTGGTCTCCACCGCCGTGTCCCACGTGACCACGGGCTGGCTCGACGCGAACACCTGGGCGGACTACTGCCGCGCCTACGGCCACGACGTCACCACCTGGGACGGCTTCCAAGTCCTCCGCGACATCCGCGAACTCCGCATGACCACCATGGCCGCCCAAATCGCCGAAACCACCCCCGGCCGCCCGCGACCAGTTCACCCACCGCCTCGCCTGCCTACAGGGACTCAACGGGTCTCGCCCGTGGTCAGGGTGGCGACCGGTGCCGTGACGAGCCAGAAGCAACTCGGTAGTCCAGGCTTGCGCTATGCCTCTGTGGCCGTGGCGCGAGGACGTGGACAGATCGATCACCTCTGCGAGTGATGGCGGGCCCCATCGCTGATCGCTACTCTCGGCGTTCGTAATATCACGCAAGGTGACTATGCAAGGAGAAAGTTTTGAAGTTCAATCCGGGCCTCATCGTTGGGGCTCTCGTGGCTGCGCTCGCTGCCACGGCTGGCCTCGGCGGAGTCGCTCTTGCCGGCACCCCTCAGGCGCCACTGCACGCTCCCTATGCACAGGCCGCTGCGGTGGTGAAGGCCGACGCCACCGTGGTGCGCGCCAAGGGCGTCGTGCAGGTGGATAGGGTCAATGCCGGTCGCTACTGCGTGACGATCGCCGACGGAATCGACTGGGCCAAGAGCACCCCCCAGGCGACCATCGGCCCCGGAGGAAAGTGGAACGGAGAAATCCGGGTAGCCGCTGAGCCCTCCAAGGTCTGCGGCAAGGATCCGCGCAAGCTGGGCGTCTACACCGGCGTCAACGGCGCATACGCGGATCAGCCGTTCAACGTCCTGGTGCCCTGACCAAGTATTGAGACGGGGTGTGCCCGGCACCGGCAGGTCCGCGGGCCGGGCACACCCTGGTGCGAAGCACTGCACACTCACCGGCGTGCTGCGGTCTGAGGACCAGTCGTCGGGCCTATGCCCCGTTATTGGCAGTGGCTATGCACGCTCCGGCTCCGTCGTTTACGCATGTCGAACCGGGTCCTGGTCGGCGACCCGAGGCGCCTGCTTCTACCTGTGAGTGAGGCTCCAAGGCCAGCCTTCCTGCCGTCGGCTGGTGCCGAAACCCTGCTCTGTGCCAAATCCGTGCCCAGATTTGCCCCGCGATCGGCATTCTTCCTGCTCACGGCGTTATGCCATGCTGACTGTAAATCAGCCACCGCAGGTATCGGAGTTCCGAGTCTTTCTCTTGCTACGCCAGCCGGGACGGTCAGGCGGCTGCGAAGACGCGGTCGCCGGGCCGCTCGGCGCACTGAGCGTCGGGCCTGTCGACCGTTGGCCGCCGCGCGAGCTGAGTGGAAGTGGCACTGTCGGTGTCTGGAGGCGGTGTAAACGCAGCTCGAAGCTGGGTCCTGCCGACGTGCTTAGTCTCATTCTTAGTCTCATTCACCGCCGTTCGCGCCTATTCAGCGGCGTGCGGCGAGGCTTGTGACCAGCGCGTACGTACCGGCTGAACGGCACCGAATGGCCGGTCGCAGGCCTTGAAAGCGAGCGTCTTGTCCGGGTCTCAGTTCGGGTCTCGTTCGCGAACGTTCGCCGAGGGCCAGCGGGGACAGTACGGCGTTCTGACCAGCCCACACGCACGGGCTGGACCCTGGTGAACACCCGGTGGCAGACCTCGAAAGCGCGTGAGGTGAGAGCCTCCGTGGGTTCGAATCCCACCGCTACCGCAGGTGAAGAGCCGGGTCCCGCAGCAGCGGGGCCCGGCTCTCTTGCGTCCGGTCGCAGTTGCCGCTCAGCGAGGCGTCCGGGGGCAGGTGCTGTCCGGACCAGCGAGCTCACGACCACCCGCACGCGGTGTTCAGATCGTCCAGGTCGGCGCTCAGCTGGTCCGACGCCACGCGGTAGGAGGCCACGTCGGATCGGTTGGCGGCCCTGCTCAGGGCCTTGGAGTCGGCGGCGAGGGCGTCGAGCGCCGCCTCCACGTCGGAGTCCTCCGCCTCGGTGGAGTCGGAGGCGAACGCCGAGGCCATGTCCGCGAGGATCCCGGCGGCCGTCCCGTGGTCGTTGTCGGTGGGGATGAGGTCCCCGTACGCGTGGATGGTGTCCGACGCGGCCTCGCACCCGGGGTCCTCGGTCGACTCCTCGGTGGTGTGGTCGGGGCTGTAGTCGTACGTGGGGGTTGCGTAGGCGGTGTTGGCCGAGGTGGCTTGAGCGGACTCCTCCGGAGACGTGGCGAAGATCCGCTGCACGTCCTCGACGTTGTTGATTCCGAAGAACGCCAGCACCGCGAGGACCGACCCGGCGATGCCGAGCCACGTCACGGCCTTCTTGCTGTCGTCCTCCACGCCGCCCCCATCCCGCCCCCGGCGAAGAGATTACGGAGATCCGGGTGCCGTCAACAGCAGTTCGGGAAATTCTCCTGACCACCGGGTCCGGTGGGCGCGACCTTCGGCCCTCGTCGCGGTCGTTCAGCCCGGTGGCGGCGCGGCGAGGACGCGCGGGGCCGGTCCCGCGCGTCCTCGCCGGGGTCAGCGCGCCATCAGGGCGAAGACTCCCCAGCCGAGGTGGTCGCGCCCGTACCGCGCGTAGCGGGCGGGGGCGGTGGTGAGCTCGGCCCGCACGTCGGCCGCCAGTTCGTCGTCCGGGTTCCGGTCGAGCCAGGTGCGGAGGTTGAGCCACTGCGCCGCCCGGTAGCGGTCCCAGCCGTCCTGGTCGGCCAGCACCATCTCCACGACGTCGTAGCCGAGGTCGCCGAACTGCTCGATCAGCTCCGGGAGCGGCCGGAAGTCCTCCTTGCGGGTGGCGTCGCAGCCCTCGACGGTGTCCTGGTCGGGCGGGTCCAGGCGCCAGTACGGTTCGCCGATCAGCATGAGCCCGCCGGGTCGGAGGCTGCGGTCCAGCAGTTCGACCGTGCCGGCCACGCCACCGCCGATCCAGGTGGCGCCCACGCACGCGGCGAGATCGACCGGTGCGTCCGCGACGTGTCCGGCGGCGTCGCCGTGGACGAAGTCGACCCGGTCGGCGACGCCGAGTTCGGCGGCGCGGGTTCGGGCGTGCTCGGTGAACACCGTGCTGATGTCCACCCCGGTCCCGGTGATGCCGTGGTCGCGCGCCCAGGTGCACAGCAACTCGCCCGATCCGCTCGCCAGGTCGAGCGCGCGCGTCCCGGGCGCCAGCCTCAGCGCCTGGCCGAGGGTGGCGAGCTGGTCACCGGTGAACGGGTTGTGGATGTGGTGGCTGCTTTCGCGAATGGTGAAGATGCGTGGAAGGTCCACAGTGCGCATTCCTTGCGTTCGATGAGGTCATGGCGCTCGCGGAGGACAGTCGACCGGGGTCGACCGCCGTTGCCCGGACCGTCATCAACTCACCTCGCTGGAACGCGCGTACCTCGAACGCCGCTGAAGTTAGAACCCTCCGGGCCCGCGCGTCCACCGATTTTTCGCCGACCGCACGGGGTCGCCGTGGCGTGGGCCATGATGGGCCGGTGGGCGGAACGCGGCGGGGGAGCTTCCGGTTGGCGGCGTACGCCGTGTGCGTCGAGGACGGGCGGGTGCTGCTGATCCGCCACGCGTCGGGGGACTGGTCCTTGCCGGGCGGTGAGGTCGAGCACGCGGAGGACCCGTTCCACGCGGTCGTCCGGGAGTTCGCCGAGGAAACCGGCTGCGACGCGGTGGTCGAACGCCTGCTGGGCGTGGACTCGCGGGTGATCCCCGCGGCCGAGGCGCGCCGGGGGGTCGAGCACCAGAACGTCGGCGTCTTCTACCAGGTGCGCATCGCCGGCGGCGCGCTCCGGCCCGAGCCGGGCGGTGCGACCGTCGAGCCGGTCCGGACCCCGATCCCCGAGGTCGCCCACCTGCGCCGGTCGTCGCTGGTCGACGTGGGCCTCGCCCTGGCGCGGGACCTCCCGGCGAGCGGCCACGTCGCCGCCGTCCCGGTCGGCGACCTGATCCGGCACTGAGGCGCCCGTCGGCTCGGCGGAGCGGGGAGTGCGGGCGCTGCTCGCCACCCCCGACGACGTGCTGCCGTTCGCCCGGGGCGATGGCCCTGCGCGCGGCGAGCAGGGGCCTGGAGTTCCCCCCGCTGCCGGGTGATCCGCCGGATGCCGAGAACCCCCGGGGGCGCGCGGGGGTTCTCGGCGGAGAGGTGCGTGCGCTAGCTCAGCACGTCTCGCAGGGCGCGGGCGTTCTTGAGCAACTGGCTGGAGCCCTTGCGGGCGGCGAGTTCGGTGACGGCGGGGAGTTCGCCGGTGGCGCCGCAGCGGGCGGCGCATTCGGTGGCCAGCGCGAGCAGGGGTCCCGCGCCGCGCACCGGGGTGCTGGTGAGCAGGCCGGGCAGGGCGGCCCCGAGGATCGTCCAGGTGGTGCGGTGGGCGCCGGTCTCGGCCGCGGCCCGCAGCGTCTCGTGCACCCGGTTCGCCATGCCGAGCCCGCGCAGCAGCACCGCGAGCTGCTTCCCGAGCAGCCCGGCGTCCAGTTGTTCCCGCGCGGCCAGCACCAGCAGGGCGTCCACCGTCGCGGTCCGGTCCTGCTCGAAGGTCGTCGCCATGCTCCGCGCCACCGCGCAGTGCACCGCGAATCCGGCCGGACCACCGGATTCGGCGAGGTGCGGCAGGAGCCGGGGCCACCGGCGGACCCCGTAGCCGAGCCCTTCGAGGTAGCCGCGGGCGGCCAGCTCATCGCGGTGGTGCGGGAGCTGGGCGACCCAGAACGGTGCGGGCGGCCCCTCGCCGGCCCGGGCCTTCGGCCCGACCAGGTCCGCCGCGACCGGGGGCAGCGGCGGCTCCGGCTCCACCCCGGGGTGGGCCGCGTCGCACCACCGCTCGCGGTAGGAGGTCTCGTCCTTCGCCACGTCGAAATCGGCCCACCACGGCGGTGTCGAGTCCTGGTGCGGCAACCCGCCGTCGCGCAGCCACCGCGCGAGCCGCCGCCCGGCGTCCGAGCGCAGCTCCTCGGCGGCGCGCAGGACCTGCTCGTCCGCGGTCGGGGTGACGCGCAGGAGGGCTTGGCCGAAGTCGACCTCGGCCGGGATCACGTCGAGCCGTTCGCACTCCGCCACCCGTTCCACCAGCACCCCGGCGTCGAGGGCGCCGGTGGACAGCGTCGGCACCGCGAGCAGGAAGGGCTGCGCGCCGGACTCGACGATCCGCATCGCCTCGACCAGCCGCGCCGCCAGCATGGCCTTGGCCTGGTTGTCATCGCCGAAGTTGTAGCGGTAGGCCCAGTGGTCCCGGGACTGCACGGCCCATTCCCGAGGCTCGTCGCCGCGCACGAACCGGGCCACGTCGTAGACGTCGCTCTGGGTGCCGCCGATGCTGCGCGGGTCCCGGCGCACGACCGGTTCCAGGGCCGCGGCGAGGGCGGCCCGGTCGCGGGCGGCGTGCCGGACGAGCCCGTCGAGGGCGCGTTCGAACGGCACCACGTCCCAGTTGTCGGCGATGACGGCGGCGACCTCCTCGGCGACGTCGAGGGGCGTGCCGAGCGGTCCGGGCACCGGCTGCGGTTCCGGCACCGGCGGCAGCACCTCGACGTACGGCTCGGTGGTGTCCTCGGAGCCGAGGAGTTCGGCGGCGCGGGGGGCCAGGCTCGCGCCGAGGGCCCCGGCGGCGGTGCGCAGCTCCGGCAGCACCGCGTCCCCGGCCTTGCGGAGGTGGCGGCCGACCAGGGCGAGCGCGCGCTCCTGGAGCACCGGCTCGTGGTTGTGGAAGGTCAGCGCCGCGTCGCGCACCACCTGGTCCACCCGCTCCGGCTCCCGCTTGGCGACGCGGTCCAGCCAGGTGAGCTGGGCGCGGACGAGCTTCTTCTCCGGGCGCGGCAGGACCCGTCGGCAGGATTCGGAGAAGTCCTCGGGCGCCAGCAGTCCGGCGCCGTCCAAGCCGATGAGCACCTCTTGGGCGTGGGTGGCCACCGGTAGCGACCGGTCCAGCAGCGCCAGGTGCTCGCGGGTGCGCGGGGCGTTGTCGGCGGGCGTGGGCAGCAGCGCGCGCAGGTAGGTCAGCGCGGGCTCGGTCTCCGTCCGAGTGCCGTCGTCGAAGAGGCGGGTGAGCTGGGCGTCGACGATCGCGGCGAGGTCGTCGGCCAGTGCGACGCGCTCCTCGGCGGTGAGGGCCAGCAGCTCGAACTGGCCCACGTTCACCCTGGCGAGGAAGCGGTTCTCCGCCTGCGCGTCCCGGACCAGGTCGGCCATGATCCGGCGGAGCAGGACCCCCCGATCGACCAGGCCCTCCGCGGCGAACCGGACGAACCTGCGCAGCCAGGCCCGGACGTCGACCCCGGGCCGTTCCAGGGCCAGCGGCAGCAGCGACGCGGTGCGCTCGTCGGCGCGCAGCCCCGCCAGCACGTCCTCGTCCGGTGCGGGGAAGTACGTGTTGGGCAGGCTGATGTGCTTGGCCAGCCAGGCCGTGAGGAACGCGTCGCAGGTCGGCATCGGCATGCCGGTCGTGTCCACGATGTGCTCGACCACCGGGAACCAGTGGTCGTCGTGGTTGTGCGCCCCGTCCCGCAGCCGCTCGACCAGCTCGGTCCGCCAGGCGACCGGGTGCAGGTCCGCGACGGCGGGCAGCCAGCGGCCGCCGTCGGGCACGGCGCGGAACGGGATGAGCAGGTCCGCCGCGGTCCCCGGTGCGATCCCGCAGCCCAGGGTCGCGGCGAGCCAGGTCTGCTTCTTCTCGATGCCCCAGCCGATCGCCCAGGTGCTGTCCTGCTCGGCGGTCGTCCGCGCGGCGAGCAGCCGGTCACCGCAAGCGGTGTCGCGCTCCTCCGGCGGCAGGTCGGGCAGCGCCCGCAGCACCCCGTCGAAATCGGCCGCTTCCACGAGTTCCAGCAACTTCACCGCGTCTCCTCCAGGATCATCCCGGCGGCGAGCACGTGCGCGCACGGCCCCCGCCCGCCTCGGTACTTCGCCCACCACAGGCAGGTGCAGCTCAGCGCTCCCGCGTCGTCGCCGCGGACGAAGTGCGCGTGGTCCTCCGCACCCACCGAGAACACCGCGCCCTCGCGCCGGACCGCACCCTCGGCCACCAGCGCCCGCGCGCGCCGCAACCGGGGGTTGCGCGTCTCCACGGCGCCCGCCGAGAACGGCAGCGACCGGTGGAAGTACGCCTGCTCGGCGAGGTCGTAGCCGATCTGCCCGGACGTGCCGAGCACGGTCAGCGCCGCGCGCACCCGCTCCGGCGGCAGGTCGGCCTGCCGGGACAGCGCGGCCACGTCGACCGCCGGTTCCCAGGCCAGCAGCGCCGAGACGAGGTCCGCGTCCTCGGCCGCCGCGCCGCCCGCGAGGTCGTGCAGCACGCCGCCCTCGCCGGAGAACCCGCGCGAGGCCTCCGGCGAGAGCATCAGGGTCAGCCGCATGTGCGGCAGCGCGACCTCCCACGCCACCGCCGTGCTCTCCCCGGTGGCCGGGGCGTGCACCCGCAGCGCGTCGGCGTGCGGGAGCACCTGCCGCAGCGCCGTCAGCCGTTCCGGACCGGGCAGGCAGACGGCGCCGGGGCCGGGCCTGGTCACCGGGCGCAACGTCCGCCCGGCGGGCATCACCCAGCGCGTCGCGCGGGCACCGGACCGCTGGGTCGGCCGCGGCATCGACCGCAGCAGGGCCGCCGCCTCCGCCGCGGGCACCTCCGCGCGCAGCTCGAAACCGGCCCCGAGCACCTGGGCCTCGGCGAAGCCGCGCACCCAGCGCTCCGGCAGCGGGACCTTCTTCTCCACGAACCGGCCGTCGAGGGTCGCGACCGCCAGCTCGTCCGGCCCGACCGCCAGGTGCAGCGGGTCCAGCCCGCCGAGCGCGGCCAGCGCCCGCCGCAGCGGCGGGTTGATGTCCACATTGGTCGTGCCGTGGCCGATCTCGCCGCCGTCGAGCCCGGGCGCGAGCACGTCGAGGCGCGCGTAGACCCCGCCGCAGCCGGAGAACGACTCCATCCGCAGCCGGTCGCCGTTGGCGGTCACCACCGGGTCCAGCGAACGGGCCGCGCTGCGCTGGAAGTAGCGCGCGGAGGCCACTTCGGCGACGGCCAGCAGGGCCGCCGCCGCGGCGGTCGGCGCGGTCAGGAAACCGTCGTAGAACCGGGGATTCTCCACCGCGCCGGCCGGGGTGGCGCCACCGGAGGTCTCCAACGCGAGGGAACGCCCGGCGCCGGAGCCGTGCACGGCCGACGGCCGCACGTAGGCGTAGGACTGCGTTGCTGTTGCCATGCGCGCACCGTACGGTTGATCACCGACAGATCCGGGCGGTTCGCCCGAATTCGAGGCGGGCGCCCGCCGGCGTGCGGCGATCGGTCCGCATCGGACGGAACTCGCCGAGGCCCGCGCGCGGACGGATGAATCATCACGCTTCAGGGGCGTGTTGATCACCCGAAGGTGCGACGTCCGAATCATTGCCGGGTGGTCGCGTCTCTCTCTAGCGTGGAAAACACCGCGAAGATCCTTCGATGCCTGGTGGCGTCGGTCCTCCGCGCGTTCTGGCACCGGCTCCGCGCATCGCGGCGTGCCGCGCGGGCTCGTCCGGCGGATCGGACGTCGATCCCTGGCGTGAATCCGAGTGAGGCATGAACAAGACGAACCAGTACTTCCCGGAGCATCCGTGCGACCTGCGGTGCCTTCCCGAGGACGAGGACGAGGTCGAGGTGGTGGGCGAGGTCCGTTTCCTCCTGCGCCGACTGGCGATGCGCGCGCTCTACCCCGCGGCCTGGTGCGCCGGCGTCCTGGGCGCGGCGCTGCCCCGGTCGGCGGGTGCCGCGCTGTTCCGCTGGTGGGCGCGGGCGTGGTTGGCCGCGTCCGGCGTGCGGGTGCGGATCAGCGGCGAGCTCGGGTCCGATCCCGTGCTGCTGATCGCCAACCACGTGTCCTACTTCGACGCGCTCGCGTTCGTCGCCGCCCGCCCCTGCACCATCACCGCGGCCCACGACATGCGCGCGGACCGCTTCCTCGGCCGCTTCCTGAGCGCGGCCGGGACCATCTACCTGGAGCGGGACCGGTTGTCGGCGCTGCGGCGGTTCGTCGGCGAGGTCGCCGAGGAGCTGCGCTCGGGGCGGTGCGTGGTGGCCTTCCCCGAGGGGCGCATCCGGTGCTCGGCGCCGGGCGGGGCGTTCGCCCCCACGGTGCTGCAGGCGGCGGTCGACGCCGGCGTCCCGGTCCGCCCCGTGCTGCTGTGGTGCGAGCGCCCGGACGGCCGCCCCACGTCGCGCCTGTCCTGGCTCGGCGACGAGGGGCTGCACGACTCGCTGCGGCGGGTGCAGCGGATGCGCGGCGCGGCGGTGCGGGTCCAGGTCCTGCCGGACCTCGATCCCGGGCTCGGCCGCGCGGAGCTCGCCCGGCGGGCCGATGCGGCCCTCGCGGAAGCGGGCGCGCACCTGCCGGACACCTGCATCAGCGGTCCGGCGCTGGCCCGAGGAGGTGTCCGGTGAACCGGTGCGACGAGGCTTGCCTGGCCACCGACGACGGCGCCGCGCGGGTGGGTCGGCTGCGGCGGGCCTGGCGCACCGCGGCGGTGGGCGCGGCGATCGCCCTCTGCTGGGTCTTCGGCGTGCTGTCCGCGGCGTGCTCGCGCGGCGGCGCGCGGCGGCTGCTGCGGTGGTGGACCGCGCTCTACACCCGCGCCACCGGTGCGCGCTTCACCGCCACCGGCGAGCGCAGCCCCGGGGCCGCGCTCCTGCTGGCCAACCACGTGTCCTCGTTGGACGCGATGGCGGTGCTCGCCACCCGGCCCGCCGTCGCGGTGGCGCGGCGGGAACTGGCGGACCACCCGTTCCTCGGGCGGTTGTCCCGCAACGCCGGGACGATCTTCGTGGACCAGGACAGCCTCGCCGGGGTCCGCGCGCTCGTCGAGGCCATCACCGCAGAACTCCGCAGCGGCAACAGCGTGGTGGTGTTCCCGGAGGGGCGGGTCCGCTGCCTGCCCCCGGGCGGCGACTTCCGGCCCTCGGCCGTCCAGGCCGCGCTCGACGCGGGCGCCCCGGTGGTCCCGGTCGCGCTGTGGTGGGAGCTGCCCGGTGGGCGGGTCACCCCGCGCGCGACGTGGATCGGCACCGAACCGCTGGCGCGGTCGCTGCGGCGGATCACCGAGGCCCGGGGGCTGGTGATGCGGATCGCCGCGCTGGACGCGCTCGAACCGCGGGGCAAGCGGACCGAGCTGGCGCGACGAGCGCACCGGGCCGTCGCCGATGCCGCACCGCCGGTGCCCGGGACCTGCGCCGCGCACCGCACCGAACTCCAGGAGGTCGGCCCATGACCGCCGTGACCGTCGACCACGCGTGCCGGCTCGACTGCGTTCCGGACCACGACCGCCCGCCGGAGGTCGGCCCGCCGCGCCGCGCCGCCCGGCGGCTGGCGTTCGCCGCGTCCTGCGCCCTCGCCTACGTCCTCGGGCTCGTGGCCGCGGCGCTGCGCCCGCCCGCCGCACGACGGCTGCTCGGCCTGTGGTGCCGGAGCGCGCTGCGCGCCGCCGGGATCCGGGTCCGGATCGATGGCGTCGGCGAGCATTCCGGGCCCACGCTGGTGGTCGCCAACCACGTGTCCTTCTTCGACGGGCTGGCGATGCTGGCCGCGCACCCCCACCTCGTCGGGGTCGGCACGCACCAGAGCCGGAGCAACCCCGTGCTCGGCCGGCTCTTCACCCGCAGCGGGGTGATCTTCGTGGACGGCACCGACCGCGCCGCGATCCCGGGCATGGTGCGGGACGTGGCGGCGGAGCTCGCGGCGGGCGATTCGGTGCTGGTGTACCCGGAGGGCGCCCCGCGTTGCCGGGAACCAGGTGGTCCGTTCCGGCCCGCGGTGTTCCAAGCCGCCCTCGACGCGGGCGTTCCGGTGCAACCCGTGCTCACCCGGTGCGTCCTGCGCGACGGGACGCCCACCGCGCGGGCCTCCTGGTACACGGGGGAGGAGGAGGTGGGCTCCATGCTCGACCGCGTGTTCCGGATGCGGGGGTTGGAGCTCCGCATCACCCTGCTGCCTCCCGTCGAGTTGACGGACGCCCGCGATCGGCGCGAGCTGGCCCGGACGGCGTGGGACCGGCTCGTCGACCGCACCGGTCCGCTGCCGTCCGATTGCGTCACGGCCGACGAACGAGCGAGGTGCTGATTCCGCGATTCCCCGTTTCATCCCTTTTTCGCGGAGCTGTTTTCGCCGGGCGCGATTCGCGCGGTGCGGCACGGTGCCCGCGGAATTCCCGAGCGCGTTCGGAATCGTTCCCGCACGGCCGCTGTGCGTCGTCGACCTCGGAGGATCGGGGGAAATCGCGCCGCATTCGACACGAAGGAGTGAAACCAGGTCCAATGCCCCGGGAGCGACTTGCGGCGAAGAAGTGAAAGCCATTAATAATTGCCGGGTCGTCGCCGTGCGGATCCGTTTCCGGGTCGGGCGGCGGAATCCGTGCGGGGGGCGTGCAGGAAGGGAAGTGATCGACGTGCCGCCCGACGAATTCGAGGAGGCCTACATCGAGGGCCGCGAGGACGGGCTCGACGATCGCCGGCGGGGGACCGGGCGGAACATCCCCGTGAAGCACGGCGGCGAGGTGCAGCACTGGTACGCGCAGGGCTACCTCGACGGATTCAGCGCCGAGGTGCTCGCCTGCGGGCGCTGACCCCACCGCCGAACGCGAAGAACCCCGGGCGCTGGAGTGGCGCTCCGGGGTTCCGCGAGCGGAGGATAGGGGATTCGAACCCCTGAGGGCTGTTAACCCAACACGATTTCCAATCGTGCGCCTTAGGCCGCTCGGCCAATCCTCCGTGCGGAAGCCTAGCAGAGGGCCTTCTGAGCAGCGGGTATGGGTCGTGAGCTGGGGTGACGGGGTTGGCGCGATGATCCAGCGCGGCGGTCGTCGGCGGTGCCGGGGCGCGCGGCCGGGCGAGCGCGGCTGCGGCCGGATCGACCGGTCCGGTCCGCCGCGTGGAACCGCTTCGGCGTTCGCGCGTCCTCCGGTGAGCCGGTGCGTCCGGCGCCGTGGGTCCCGACGCCGTTGCGGCCCGATGATCTTGTCGGTACCTTGCGAGGCATGGTTCTGGACGGGAGCGCGGTGCTCACCCACCTGCGTCGTGGTGTGCTGGAGCACTGCATCCTGGCGATGATCGAGACCGAGCCGCTCTACGGGCTCGACATCGCGCGCAAGCTCGGCGCCCACGACGTCCTGCTGCAGAGCGAGGGCACGCTGTACCCCCTGCTCGCCCGCCTCCGGCGGCAAGGGCTCGTCGAGACGAGCCAGGTGAAGTCCTCGTCCGGACCGCCGCGTCGCTACTACTCGCTCACCGCCGAAGGGAGGGCGGCGCTGGCGACTTTCCGCTCCACCTGGTCCGCCTTCCGCGGCGCCGTCGACTCCGCGATGACAGGAGACCAGCCGTGACCAAGACCCATCCTCGCGTGACCACCTACCTCGACGAGCTGGACAAGCGGCTGCGGCACGCCCCCGCCGCCGTGCGCCGGGACGTGCTCGCCGGGGCCCACGAACACCTCGATGCCAGCGTGGGTCCGGACGCGGACGCCGCGACCGTCGATGCCGCGCTCGCCCGCATGGGCACCCCCGAAGCGATCGCCGCCGAGGCGGGGGTCGAGACCGGGTCCGCCCGCCAAGGCTCCCTCCTGGCCGCGGCGGTGGCCTGCGCCCTGCTGGCGGGCGCCGGGGCCCTCACCTTCCTGGTGGGCGGCCTGGTCAGCCTGTCGGCCGGTTTCGACGAGAACCCCGACTGGTCGGTGTCCGGGGCCGCGCACTTCGCCGCCGTCCTGCTCTCGGCGATGGCGTGGATCAGCGGTTCGGCGCTGGTGGCGCTGAACCGCTCGTGGTCGGGGCGGCAGAAGGTGTTGCTGCTCGCGTCCTGGCCGGTGGCGCTGGTGGTGTGCGAACTCTGCTACCTGCCCACCGGGGACGTCTACCTCACGGTCAACCTCGTCTCGTTCTGCGTCCAGGGGGTCCTCGGCCTGCTGTACGTCGTGGCCATCGCCAAGCTCTGGTTCGCCGCCCGGGGCTGAGCGGTCGACGACTCGGGCGGTCGGCGACCTGGGTGGGGCCCCGTGTCGTGCCCGCCCGCGGCATGGGTACACTGAACGCGGACCTCGTGCGGCGTCCATCCTGTGAACTCCCCCAGGGCCGGAAGGCAGCAAGGGTAAGCGGGCTCTGGCGGGTGCACGGGGTCCCCTTACTTTCCTGGGGTCGACCAGTCCTGTCCGCCGCACCGCGTAGGGTTTCCACCGTGGCGCTCGCCCTCTACCGCAAGTACCGGCCGGCGACCTTCGCCGAGGTCGCCGGGCAGGACCACGTGACCGCGCCGCTGCGGACCGCGCTGGCTTCGGGGCGGATCAACCACGCCTACCTGTTCTCCGGCCCGCGCGGCTGCGGCAAGACCTCCAGCGCCCGCATCCTGGCCCGCTCGCTGAACTGCGCCCAGGGGCCGACCGCCGACCCGTGCGGCGAGTGCGACTCCTGCGCGGCGCTGGCGCCCGAGGGCGCGGGCAGCGTCGACGTGGTGGAGCTCGACGCGGCCAGCCACGGCGGCGTGGACGACACCCGCGAGCTGCGCGATCGCGCCTTCTTCGCCCCCGCCCAGTCGCGGTACCGGATCTTCATCATCGACGAGGCCCACATGGTCACCACGCAGGGCTTCAACGCCCTGCTGAAGATCGTCGAGGAACCGCCCGAGCACCTGATCTTCATCTTCGCCACCACCGAGCCGGACAAGGTGCTCACCACCATCCGCTCCCGCACCCACCACTACCCGTTCCGGCTGATGCCGCCGGGCGTGATGCGCGAACTGGTGGACCGGATCTGCCAGGACGAGGGCGTGCGGATCGAACCGGCGGTGCACCCGCTGCTCATCCGCGCGGGCGGCGGCTCGGCCCGGGACACCCTCAGCGTGCTGGACCAGCTCGTCGCCGGGGCGGGCGAGCAGGGCGTCACCTACGACCGCGCGGTGGCGCTGCTCGGGGTCACCGACGTGGCGCTGATCGACGACATGGTCGACGCGCTGGCCGCCGAGGACGGCGCCGCGGTGTACGGGACGGTGGACCGGCTGGTGGAGGCCGGGCACGATCCCCGCCGCTTCGCCTCCGACCTGCTCGACCGGCTCCGCGACCTGGTGCTGCTGCACACCGTCCCGGACGCGGCCGAGCGCGGTCTGGTCGACGTCTCCGGCGAGGAGCTCACCCGGATGACCAGCCAGGCCGAGCGGCTGGGCGCGGCGACGCTGACCCGCTGCGCGGAGATCGTGCACACCGGCCTCACCGAGATGCGCGGGGCCACCGCGCCCCGGCTGCTGCTCGAACTGCTCTGCGCCCGGATGCTGCTGCCCGCCGTGTCCGCCGCGGACGTCGCCGTGCTGCAACGCCTGGAGCGGGTCGAGAACCGGATGACCATCGCGCCCGGCGCGCCCGCGGCCGAGCCCGGCGAGCCCGCGCCCGCCGGTGAGCAGAAGCCGAAACGCGTCTTCCAGCGCCCCCACGAGCGCGCCGCGCAGACCGCCGAGCCCGAGGCCCCCGCCGCCGAACCTCCGGCCCCCCAGCAATCGGCCCCCCAACAACCGGAGCAGCCGCAACCAGCTCCCCAGCAACCGGCGGCCCAGCAACCGGAGCGGCAGCCCGAGCAGGCGGAGAAGGCGCCGGAGGAAGCCGTGCAGCCGGAACCCCGCACGCCGACCCCGCAGGCCCCGGCGGCGGCCCGGGACGGTTCCGCGGGGAACGGGCAGCGGCCGAGCTCGGCTCCGACTCCCGAGCCCGCCGCATCGACCGCGGGCGCCGACGCCGCCGAGGTGCGCCGGGTCTGGACCGAGGTGCTGCGGGCGGTCGCCGAGCGCAACCGGCCGACCCAGGCGCTGCTGCTCAACGCCACCGTGCAGGACCTCCAGGACACCACCCTGGTGCTGTCGATGCCGACGTCCGGCCTGGTCAAGCAGCTCGCCCAGCAACGGCGGCTGGAGTTCGTCAAGGCCGCGCTGGCCTCGGTCCTCGGCGAGGGCGACTGGGAGGTGCACTGCGTCGAGGCGGGTGCCGCCCCGGCACGGCCCGCTCCGAAGCAGCAGGCCGCCCAGCGCCGGGAACCCCCACAACGCCGCTCCCAGAACGGCCAAGCGAACGGCAACGCGAACGGCAACGGCCAAGCGAACGGCAACGGCCACAGCACCAACGGCCAGGCCAAGCCGAACACCGGCAGCCCAGGTGCGGGCCAGAACGGCAACGGCGCGAGGGCGACCGCCGGACGCGCCACGGTCCCGCGCCCGCCGGAACCGGACGACATCCCGCCCCCGCCGGAGCCGCCGGACGAGGAACCGCCGCCGGACGACATCCCGCCACCACCGGAACCACCTGCCCCGGTCCCCGAGGTCCCGGACGAGGAGGAGGACGCGGAGGCGATGCTGGCCGGGTCCTCCCCGGTGGACGGCCCGGTGGCGCCGGCCCGCGACGTCGAGGCGGAAGCGGTCGACCTCCTCTCCCGGGAGCTAGGCGCCCGCAAGGTCGACGACTGACCCAGCCGTGAACCGAGTGAGGGGCACCCTTGCCCAAGTAACTGGGACAAGGGTGCCCCTCACTCACGTCACGTTCGGGTGAGGACCCCCTGCGGAGGACGGTGGAGGCGCGGTGCGGCACGCAGCTCGCACCGCGGCGGATCGGCGGGATTCCCGCCGGGACAGCCGCGTCGCCGTGGCCGTGCCCGGTACGTCGCCGAGCGCTCCCCGCGAACCGGTTCGCCTCGCTGCGGAGCTCATCGGCGAAAAGCGGTCCTGCGGGCCGGGGGTCAGCGGGCGAGGTGGCGGGTGAGGAAGGCCAGCGCCTTGGGGTAGGCGTCGAGGCGGTTGGCGCGCTTGGCCAGGCCGTGCCCCTCGTCGTCGTAGACCAGCAGCTCGCATTCCACGCCCTTGGCCCGCACCGCCTCGGTGATCTGCTCGGTCTCGGACAGCGGGACGCGCGGGTCGTTGGCGCCGTGCAGCGCGAACAGCGGCGCCGCGATCGCCGTGGCCCGGCTCAGCGGGGAGGCCCGCTGGAGGAAGTCGGCGTCGGTGGCCAGCGTGCCGTACTCCCGCTCGCGGTGGGCGCGGCGGTAGCGCGCGGTGTTGTTCAGGAACGTCACCAGCGACGAGATGCCGACGATGTCCACCCCGGCGGCCCAGCGCTCGGGCTGGAACGCCAGCCCGGCGAGCACCATGTACCCGCCGTAGGAGCCGCCCCACAGCGCGGCGCGGTCCGGGTCGAGCCCGAGTTCGGCCAGCCAGTCGTGCAGGTCGGCGAGGTCGGCGACGGATTCGAGCCGGTCGCGGCCGTCGTCGGCGGAGTACCAGCGCTTGCCGTAGCCGGTGGAGCCCCGCACGTTCGGCACCAGCACGTGGTGGCCGCGCCCGACGAGGGCCTGCACGATCGGGCTGAACGCGCGCACCGACTGGCTCTCCGGCCCGCCGTGGATCACCAGCACGCTCGATCCGGCCAGTTCCGGGTCGGGGTCGGTGGGGGAGTAGACGAAGCAGGGGATCCGCTGGCCGTCCCGGCTCGGTGCCCGGCGGACCTCGGGGACGGCGAGGTCGGCGTCGGCGAGCTGCGCGGTGGAGTCGGTGACCGGGCGCGCCGCGCCGGTGGCGGCGTCGACCACGATGGCGTCGCCGGGCACGTCGGGGGCGGAGAACGACAGCGCGATGTGCCGGGAGTCGGGGGACCAGACCGGTGCGGGCAGCGGGAACCCGCACCACCCGTCGCGGGGCAGCCGGACCCGGTGCCGCAGCTCCCCGGTGGTGGCGTCGTGCAGCGCGAGCCGGCTCACCCCGTCGTCGTTGGCGTGCACCAGCAGCGCGGTGCCGTCCGGGGACAGCCAGCCGGTGAGGTCGTGCTCCTCGGCGGTGATCAGCCAGGTGCGCTCGCCGCTGCGCCGGTCGATCCGGGCGATGCCGGTGCGGTCCCGGTCGGCGTTGCTGGTGACGATCAGCGCCTCGTCGTCCGGCCAGCCGGGGGTGGTGAACCGGGCGTGCTCGGTGCGTTCGGTGAGTGTGCTGAAGCGCCCGGAGGCGGTCGCGGGCATGGTGTCGACCACGACGAGCTGGTCGGACAGGGCGCGCACCGCCGGGATGGTGACCGCGACGTAGCGGCTGCCCGGGGAGAGCGCCACGTCGAGCACCATCCCGCCCCCGTCGTAGACGACGGCTTCCTCGCCGGTGTCGAGGTTGCGGATCACCACGTCGAAGTCGACGTCGTCGCGCCGGTTGGTGGCGTAGACGATGCGGCCGGGCAGCACGCCGACCAGCCGGTGCACGTGCTCCGGGTCGCGCACCACCGGTTCGAGGTCGTCGAGCGTCGCGGGCCCGGTGCGCTCCTCGTCGAGCCGCAGCAGGGAGAGCTGGGTGCGCTCGTCGCCGTCGGTGTCGTGCTGCACCACCACCGCGCGCTCGCCCGGCAGGTAGCGGCCGCTGACCGCGCCGGTCAGCTCGGTCAGCGGGGTGCGCGCCTCGCCGCTGAGCTCCACGAGCTGGACCGAGCCGGTTTCGTCCGACCCGGCGAGCACGCGTCCCCGGTCGTCGACGTCGAAGGCCCGCCAGCCGGTCAGTTCCAGCAACCGCACGATGTCCAGCCCCATGGAAGCCACCTTGTCACGCCGGAGGCCGGTCCGGAACGTCGTGCGCGGTGGCCGTGCGGACGAGTGGTCGGCGGGCACGTCTAGGCTGGTGGGGTAACCCGTGCAGGCGCTGCGGGCGCCCGGAGCCGGAGGAGGACCACGGTGCAACCTGGTGGCCAGCCGAACATGCAGCAGATCATGGAGCAGGCGCAGAAGATGCAGCAGCAGCTCATGACCGCGCAGCAGGAGCTGCAGTCCGCGGAGGTGAGCGGCACGGCGGGTGGCGGGCTGGTCACGGCCGTGGTCAGCGGCGCGGGCGAGCTGAAGTCGATGTCGATCGACCCGAAGGCCGCCGACCCGGAGGACACCGAGACGCTGGCGGACCTGGTCGTCGCGGCGGTGCGGGACGCCAACCGGGCGGCGCAGGAGCTCCAGGCCGAGAAGATGGGCCCGATGACCAATGCGCTCGGCGGCGGTGCGGGCCCGGACCTGGGTGGTCTCGGCCTGTCGGGGCTGTGAGCGCCGGGTGTACGAAGGACCCGTTCAGGACCTGATCGACGAGCTCGGCCGGTTGCCGGGCGTCGGTCCCAAGAGCGCGCAGCGCATCGCCTTCCACCTGCTGGCGGCCGAGCCCGCCGACGTCACCCGGTTGCAGGAATCCCTGCAGAAGGTGAAGGAAGGCGTGGTGTTCTGCGACGTCTGCGGCAACGTCTCGGCGGAGACCACCTGCCGGATCTGCGGCGACAGCCGCCGCGACCCGGCCGTGGTGTGCGTGGTGGAGGAACCCAAGGACGTGCTCGCGGTGGAGCGGACCCGCGAGTTCAAGGGCCGCTACCACGTGCTCGGCGGGGCCCTGGACCCGTTGTCCGGGGTGGGGCCCGATCAGCTGCGGGTGCGCGAGCTGATGGCGCGGATCGGCAGCGACGGGATCACCGAGGTGATCATCGCGACCGACCCGAACACCGAGGGCGAGGCGACCGCGACGTACCTGGTGCGGATGCTGCGGGACTTCCCGGGGCTCAACGTCACCCGGCTGGCCTCCGGGCTGCCGATGGGCGGTGACCTGGAGTTCGCCGACGAGCTGACGTTGACCCGCGCGCTGTCCGGCCGCCGCGCGGTGTGAGCGCGGCCGGTCGCGCGGCGGAGCTGGTCCGGGCCGCGCCGCCGAGGCTCGGCGGGGTGCGGCTGGTGGCGGTGGACGGGCCGTCGGGCTCGGGCAAGACGGTCTTCGCCCGGCGGCTGGTCGCGGAGCTGACCGGGCTCGCGGTCGCGCTGGTGCCCACCGACGACTTCGCGACCTGGGACGACCCGGTGGACTGGTGGCCGCGCCTGGCCACCGGCGTGCTCGATCCGCTGCGGCGCGGCGAGCCCGGCGGCTACCGGCGCATCGAGTGGCCGGACGGCCGACCGCGCCCCGGCGCCCGGGTGGCGGTGCCGGTCCCGGACGTGCTCGTGGTGGAGGGCATGTCGGCGGCCCGCCGCGAGGTGGCCCCGGAACTCTCCCTCACGATCTGGGTCGAGCTCCCCGACCCGGCGCTGCGCCTGGAGCGCGCGGTGGCCCGGGACGGCGAGCAGACCCGAGCCGAGCTGCGCCGCTGGCAGCACTTCGAGCACCGCTGGTTCCCCACCGACGACACCCGAACCCGAGCGGACCTCGTCATCGACGCCCCGCACCTGACGGATGGACCCGAGTGAGGGGCACCCTGTACCAAGTGACGTGGTACAGGGTGCCCCTCACTCAGTGCACGATCGTGCGTCCCCCGTTTTCTCCGTGAGTGAGGGGCACCCTTGCCCCAGTATGTTGGTCAAGGGTGCCCCTCACTCAGCTCACCATCGGGTTAGCGGTAGCGCGGACAGGGCGCGGACGTTCCTTCTGCTGCTCGCCGACGGTTCCCGCGAGTGCCCGTGTCGCGCGACGGATTCGCTCCCGGTGGCCGGTGCTGCGTCCTCGACGGCCTGCGGCGGCTCTGAAGGGGCGGCTCTGACGTCCGGGTCGGTCGGGGTTGTCGTATTTGCGCCAACTCGGCGAGTGCCCGGCGGCTTCGGCGCGTGCCTGCGGGGGTCCGCTGTGGACGATCATCGGGGGCGTGACCAGCGATGCATCCGTACGGGTGGCGACCAGTGGCGTGAGCTGAGCGGATGCGACGTCGCGTTAGGTTGCCCTAAGTATCTCGATCGTAACCTTCGGTGGCCTGGAACGGGCCGGAACGCGGGCTACTCTCACGAGCACTCTGAGACCTGAGCCACATCCCGAGGTGCACCGATGAGTAGAGCTCCGTCGACCGGTCGCGGTGCGCGGCGCCGGTTCGTGACAGCGGGCCTCGCCGCCGCGCTGACCGTGTCGTTGGCCGCGTGCGCGGAGTCCGAACGCGACGCCGCCGGGGGCGGTGAGGGCGGCACGCTGACCTTCGGGGCCGCGGGCGCGCCGAACCTGTTCGACCCGTTCTACGCCTCCGACGGCGAGACCTTCCGCGTCACCCGGCAGATCATGGAGGGCCTGGTCGGCTTCAAGCCGGGCACCGCCGACGTCGAGCCGGAACTGGCGACCGAGTGGACGCACAGCCCGGACGGCACCGACTGGACCTTCACCCTCCGGGAGGGCGTGAAGTTCCACGACGGCACCGACTTCAACGCCGCGGCGGTCTGCGCGAACTTCGAGCGCTGGTACCACCAGACCGGCGCGGGCCAGAACCAGGCGCTGTCGTACTACTGGATCGAGAACTTCGGCGGCTTCGCCGACGGGCAGCAGCCCTCGCTCTACGAGTCCTGCGAGGCGTCGAACCCGACCACGGTGACCGTGCACCTCACCCGGGCGACCTCGAAGTTCCCCGACCTGCTCGGGTTGCCGTCGTTCTCCATGCAGTCGCCGACCGCGATGGAGACCTACCGGGCCAACGACGTGCGCGCCCAGGGCGACAGCTTCGTCTACCCCGAGTACGCCAAGTCCCACCCCACCGGCACCGGGCCGTTCACCTTCACCGGCTACGACCAGGGCAACGGCACCATCACGCTGAGCCGCAACGAGGACTACTGGGGCGAGAAGGCCAAGCTCGACGAGCTGATCTTCCGGATCATCCCGGACGAGACGGTCCGCAAGCAGGAACTCCAGGCGGGCAGCATCGACGGCTACGACTTCCCCAACGCCGCCGACCTGCAGTCGCTGCGCGACGCGGGCAACAACGTCATGGTCCGCGACCCGTTCAACATCATGTACCTGGGCATCACCCAGAAGAACAACCCGGCGTTGCAGGACCTGCGGGTGCGGCAGGCGCTGGCCTACGCGGTGGACCGCGAGACGCTGGTGCAGGCGGCGCTGCCGGACGGCGCCGAGGTCGCGACCCAGTTCTACCCGGACACCGTCGACGGCTACGCCGAGGACGTGCAGGAGTACCCGCACGACCCGGAGCGCGCCCGGCAGCTCCTCGCCGAGGCGGGCCACCCGGACCTCACCGTGAACTTCTACTGGCCCACCGAGGTGACCCGGCCGTACATGCCGGACCCGCAGGGCATCTACAACAGCCTCGCCGAGGACCTGCGCGCCGTCGGCATCACGGTCAACCCGGTGAGCAAGCCGTGGAACGGCGGCTACATCGACGACGTGGACAACGCCCGCGCCGACCTGTTCCTGCTGGGCTGGACCGGTGACTACAACACGCCGGACAACTTCATCGGCACGTTCTTCGGCACCACCACCAACCGGTTCCACACCGCGTCCTCGCCGTGGGGCGAGGACCTCGCCGCCCAGCTCCGGGCCGCCGACAGCGAGCCCGACGAGAACCGGCGCGACGCGATGTACCAGGACATCAACCGGCGGCTGCTGTCGGAGTACCTGCCCGCGGTGCCGCTGTCGCACTCGCCGCCGGCCATCGTGGTCAGCCCCGAGGTCGAGGGACTGGTGCCCTCGCCGCTGACCGCCGAGGAGTTCGCCTCGGTCAGCATCTCGAGGTGATCGGCGGGGCCTGAGGGACGGCGGGAGGCGGTCGCACCGCACCGGGTGCGACCGCCGGGACGACTTCGACGGGGGATCAGTGCTCCGCTTCACGGTTCGACGGCTGGCCCAGCTCGTGCTGGTCGTCGTGGTGCTGTCGATGCTGCTGTTCGGGTGGCTGCGGCTGCTGCCCGGCGGGCCGGTGTCGGCGCTGCTCGGGGACCGCGCCACCCCGGAGGCCCGCGCCCAGCTGGAGGCCCAGCTCGGCATGGACCAGCCGCTGATCGTGCAGTACTGGAAGTTCCTGGAACGCGCGGTCAGCGGTGACTTCGGCACCTCCACCGGGGTGCAGCGCGGCACCCCGGCGCTGGAGGTCTTCCTGACCCGCTTCCCGGCGACGCTGGAGCTGTCCATCCTGGCGCTGCTGCTCGCCGTGGCCGTCGGGGTCCCGCTCGGCTACCTGGCCGCCCGCCGCCGCGGCACCTGGCTGGACAACCTGACCATCACCTCGTCGCTGGTCGGCGTGGCGGTGCCGGTGTTCTTCTCGGCGTTCCTGCTGAAGTACGTGTTCGCCATCGAGCTGGGCGTGCTGCCGGTCTCCGGCCGCCAGGACACCGGGATCGACGCCACCCGGGTCACCGGCTTCTACATCCTCGACGGCCTCCTCACCCGCGAGTTCGACGCGGCGTGGAACGCGCTGGTGCACCTGGTGCTGCCCGCCATCGCGCTGGCCACCATCCCGTTCGCGGTGATCTTCCGGATCACCCGGGCCGCGGTGCTCGACGTCGTCGACGAGGACTACGTGCGCACCGCGCGGGCCAAGGGCCTGTCGGCGATGGTGGTCCGCACCCGGCACGTGCTGCACAACGCGATGCTGCCGGTGGTCACCACGATCGGCCTGCAGACCGGCGCGCTGCTGGCCGGGGCGGTGCTCACCGAGCGCGTCTTCAACATCTCCGGCATCGGGCAGGCGGTGGCGATCGGCTTCCAGCGCAAGGACTTCCCGGTGCTCCAAGTGGTGATCCTGGCCGCGGCGATGGTCTACGTGCTGGTCAACCTGCTGGTCGACCTGACCTACGCGCTGATCGACCCCCGACTCCGGACCCGGTGATCGCATGGTGACCAAGACCCAGCGGATCGACGCGCTCTCCGACTCCGGCGTGAGCCTCACCGCCTCGGCCTGGCGGCGGCTCAAGCGCAGCCCGGTGTTCCTCGTCGGCGCCTCGATCATCGGGCTGTTCGTGCTGGTCGCGGTGACCGCACCGCTGCTCGCCCCGCACGACCCGGCGCTGCGGCTGCTGGAGGACCAGGTCTCGCGCGCCGACAACGTGATCCCGCCGCCGCAGGACGGGTATCCGCTCGGCGGCGACCAGTACGGGCGGGACCTGTTCTCCCGGCTGCTGCTCGGTTCCCAGCAGACGCTGCTGGTGGCGGTGCTGGCGACGGTGATCGGGCTCGGCGGCGGACTGCTGCTGGGCATCCTCGCCGGGGCGTTCGGCGGCTGGGTGGACTCGGTGGTGATGCGCGCGGTCGACGTGATGCTGTCGGTGCCCTCGCTGCTGCTGGCGGTGTCGATCGGCGCGCTGTTCGCCAGCCAGACCCAGTTCACCGTGATCCTCGCGGTGGCGATCGTGCAGGTGCCCATCTTCGCCCGGCTGCTGCGCGGCACCATGCTCGCGCAGCGGTCCAGCGATCACGTGCTCGCGGCGCGGGCGCTGGGCATCAAGGAAGGCGCGATCGTGTTCCGCCACATGCTGCCCAACGCGCTCGGCCCGGTGATCGTGCAGTCCACGCTGGTGCTGGCGGTGGCCATCATCGACGCCGCCGCGCTGTCGTTCCTCGGCCTCGGCGCCGCCGACGACTCGATCCCGGAGTGGGGGCAGATGCTCGGCGGGGCGCAGAACATCATCGATTCGCACCCGCAGCTCGCCTTCTGGCCCGCGGGCTGCATCATCGTCGTCGCCCTGGGCTTCACGTTGGTGGGCGAATCGCTGCGGGACGCGCTGGACCCGAAGCGCCGGCGCTGAAGGACGGAGCACCATGGCACTACTGGAAGTCCGCGACCTGTCGGTGGTCTTCGCGCGCAAGGGCGAACCGCCGACCACCGCCGTGGACGGCATCTCCTTCGACGTCGAACCCGGCCGCACGGTCGGGCTGGTCGGCGAGTCCGGCTGCGGCAAGTCGGTGACCTCGCTGGCGATCATGGGGCTGCTGCCGGAGCACGGCGCGGAGGTCACCGGCTCGGTGCGCTTCGACGGCACCGACCTGTTGGCGCTGAGCCCCAAGCAGCTCGACCAGCGCCGCGGGCGCGACCTGGGCATGGTGTTCCAGGACCCGCTGAGCTCGCTGAACCCGGTGGTGCCGATCGGTCTCCAGGTCGCCGAGGTCATCGAGCGGCACCGCGGGCTGCCGCGCAAGAAGGCGATGCCCGAGGCCGCCGAACTCCTCCAGCGGGTCGGCATCCCCGACCCGACGCGGCGGCTCAAGGAGTACCCGCACCAGCTCTCCGGCGGGATGCGGCAGCGCGCGCTGATCGCGATGGCGCTGGCCTGCCGCCCCCGGCTGCTCATCGCCGACGAGCCGACCACCGCGCTGGACGTCACCATCCAGGCGCAGATCCTCGCGCTGCTGGCCGAACTCGTCGCGGGCACCGACACCGCGCTGATCATGATCACGCACGACCTCGGGGTGGTCGCCGGGCTCTGCGACGAGGTGAACGTGCTCTACGCGGGCCGGGTGGTGGAGCGGGCCGCCCGGCACGACCTGTTCGCCCGGCCCCGCCACCCCTACACCGCGGGCCTGCTGGCCTCGGTGCCCCGGCTGGACGCGCCGCGCGGTGAGCGGCTGGCCACGATCCGGGGCTCGGTGGCCGACAACATCCCGTGGGACGCCGGGTGCGCGTTCTGCCCGCGTTGCCCGAACGCCCTGGAGCGGTGCGAGCAGGTCACCCCGGACGTCTCCGTCGACGTCGGCTCCCGCCTGCTGCGCTGCCACAACCCGGTGCGGGAAGACCCGATGGTGGAGCTGTCATGACCGAGACCCTGGTGGAGGTCGACGACCTCGCGGTGCACTTCCCGATCAAGCGCGGCGTGGTGCTGGACCGCACCATCGGCCACGTCTACGCGGTGGACGGGGTGTCGCTGCGCATCCGGCGCGGCGAGACCTACGGGCTGGTCGGCGAATCCGGCTGCGGCAAGTCCACGCTCGGCCGCGCCGTGCTGCGGCTGGAGAAGCCGACCGGGGGCCGGGTGGTGTTCGACGGCACCGACCTGTCCGGCATGAAGGGCGAACCGCTGCGCCGGATGCGGCGGCGGATGCAGATGGTCTTCCAGGACCCGCTGTCCTCCCTGGACCCGCGCCAGTCGGTGCGGTCGCTGCTGGTCGAAGGGCTGCGGGCGCACGGGCTCGACCAGGACCGGCAGCGCACCGACGAGCGGCTGCGCGAACTGCTCGACGCCGTCGGGATGCCCACCACCGCGCTGCGCAAGTACCCGCACGAGTTCTCCGGCGGGCAGCGGCAGCGGATCGGCATCGCCCGCGCGCTGTCGGTCGGACCGGACCTCATCGTCGCCGACGAGCCGGTCTCCGCGCTCGACGTCTCGGTGCAGGCCCAGGTGGTGAACCTGCTGGAGGACCTCCAGCAGGAGTTCGGCCTGACCTACCTGGTGATCGCGCACGACCTCGCCGTGGTGCGGCACATCGCCGACCGGGTCGGCGTGATGTACCTGGGCGGCGTGGTGGAGGAGGCGGATTCCGACTCCCTCTACGCCGCGCCGCTGCACCCCTACACCCGCGCGCTGCTGTCCGCGGTGCCGGTGCCGGACCCGGTGGTGGAGGACGAGCGGGAGCAGATCCTGCTCTCCGGCGACCTGCCGTCCCCGGCGGCGCCGCCGACCGGCTGCCGCTTCCACACCCGCTGCCCGTGGCGCCAGCAGTCCCGCTGCGACACCGAACGCCCGGTGCTGCGCGAACTCCGCCCCGGCCACCGCGTCGCCTGCCACTACGCCGAGGAGATCGAGGCGGGCAGCCTCACCCCCACCACCGCCGACCCCGCCGCGCCCACCACCGTCGCTTGAGTGAGGGGCACCCTTTACCAAGTCACGTGGTACAGGGTGCCCCTCACTCAGCTCTCGAACGGGTGGTGCCGCACCGCGGGACCCGAACTGGGTGAGGGGCACCCTTGCCCAAGTAACTTGGTCAAGGGTGCCCCTCACTCATGTCTCGAACGGGTGAGGGCTCGTGGTCGGTGCGGCGGGGGAACCTTCCTGTCCCGGGTGGCAGCGGGGGAACCTTCCGGTCACCGCGCTCCGGAGGTCCGCCGGTCCGGGCGGGTCGGGCCGAAGTGGACCCGGGATGATCTTCGACCGAGTAGGTTGGTCGCTCACCGGAGTGCCGTTCGACCGGGAGGCGTTGACCTAGTGCGATACAGCAGTGCACCACGCTGCTCTGGCTGTGATTTCCGGGCGCTGTTGGACGAACCGACGGCGCGGCGGCTGGTCGAGGGGTCGGGCGGCGTGCTGGTCGTCTACGCCTGCCCGGAGGGCGACGGCCTGCACGTGTGCAATCCGGACTTCGAGAGCTCCCAGACCCGCGCCCACTAGGGCTCGGCGGCCACGGGCTCGCGCGGACCGGTGGACCGGAGCTCCGGCGGGCGGCGCCGGAGGCTGCCGAACAGCACGCCGAGCACCACCACCGCCCCGGCGGTGAGCTCCACCGGGTGCGGGCGCTCGCCGAGCACCAGCCACGCGGCGGCGAAGCCGACCACCGGCACCAGCAGGGCGAACGGTGCGACCGAGCTGGCCGGGTGCCGGTTCATCAGCACCGTCCACAACCCGGCGCCGACCACCGTGGCGATCCCGGCGGTGTAGGCCAGGCCGCCGAGCGCGGCCAGCCCGTCGACGCTGGTGAACGCCGTGGCGAGCGCGTGCCAGCCGGTCGACGGTCCTTCGAGCGCGGCGGACAGCGCGAACATCGGCAGCGGCGGCACGACCGCGATCCACAGCGACAGGTGCAGCGGGTTCGGCGCGGCGGCCTTGCGCGCGCAGAGGTTGCCGAACGCCCAGGACAGCGCCCCGCACAAGGTGATCAGCACGGGCAGCAGGGCGGCGGTCTGCGCCCGGTGCCAGGCGATCGCGGCCATCCCGAGCACCGCGATCGCGATGCCGACGAGCTGCCGACCGCTGATCCGCTCCCGCAGCAGCAGCGCGCCGAGCACCACGGTGAACGGCGCGGACGCCTGCTGCACCAGCGAGGCCAGCCCGGTCGGCATCCCGACGTCCATCGCGATGAACAGGAAGACGAACTGCAAGGTGCCGAAGCACAGGCCGTAGCCGAGCAGCCACCGCCACTCGACCCGGGGGCGCGGCACCAGCAGCAGCACCGGGACCAGCAGCACGGCGAAGCGCAGCCCGGCGAAGAAGATCGGCGGGAAGTGGCGCAGCGCGAAGTCGATCGCGATGAAGTTGAACCCCCACAGCAGGGCGACGACGCAGGCGAGCAAGCGGTCGGCTCTGTTCACGGCATCGAGCCTGCGGCCTGCGTCCGTGAAGAACAAGCGACGGTATGTGCACCGTCCATGTAGGGTTCCTTCATGGACGTCCGGAGGCTGAGACTGCTGCGCGAGTTCGCCGACCGGGGGACCATCGCCGCGGTCGCCGCCGCGCTGTCCTACACCCCGTCGGCGGTGTCCCAGCAGCTCCGCGCCTTGCAGGCCGAGGTCGGCGTGCCCCTCACCGAACCGGCCGGCCGCGGCCTGCGGCTCACCGACGCCGGGCGGTCGCTGGCCGCCCGCGCCGACGAGATCCTCGCCGCCCTCGACCGCGCCGAGGCCGAGCTGAACACCTACCGCGCCACCCCGCGCGGCGGGGTGCGGATCGCGATCTTCCCGTCCGGGGCGTACCTGCTGCTGCCCGGACTGCTGCGGCGGATGGCCGCGCACCCCACCGTCCGGCTGGAGTGCCGCGACGTGGACATGACCCCGACGCAGGTGCCCGGCCTCACCGCCGACTTCGACCTGGTGGTGGCGCACCGCGACGACCACGCACCGCCGTTCGACGACGCGCGGATGGAGATCACCCCGGTGCTGCGCGAACCGCTGGACGTGGCGCTGCCGCCGGGGCACCGGCTCGCCGCCCGCGAGCGCGTCGAACTCACCGACCTGGTCGCCGAACCGTGGCTCAGCGTCGACGTCGGGTTCCCGGTCGACGACGTGCTGCGCTCGCTCGCGGTGCGCACCGGGGTCCGGCCGACCGTGGTGCAGCGCATCAACGACTTCCGGGTCACCGAATCGCTGGTCGCCGACGGCCACGGCGTCGCCCTGCTGCCCCGGCACACCGCCGACCGGTCGCGGCTGGTGCTGCGCCCGCTGGCCGGGGTGCGCGCCGGGCGCAACGTCGAAGTGCTCGCCCGCCGCGGCGCCACCGAGCGGCCCGCCGTCCGGGTCGTCCTCGACGCGCTGCTCGCCGAAGCCGCCGACGTCACCGCCTGCTGACGGCCCGCGGCCCGGTCCCGCCGGGCGCGCGAGCCGGGCTTCGCTCAGGTCGGCGTCGGGGGGCGTTCGGTCCGGCCGTCGGCCTGCACGGGGATGGTGTATCCGGCGGCGTTCTCCAGGAGGTTCGCGACGTCGACGGCCTCGTCGGCGGTGAACACCAGCGTGTCACCGGGCGGCAGCACCAGCGCGATCCGGTCGCCCATCACCAGGACGGTCACCGTGCCCTGCTCGCCGTGCGGGGTGGTGCACGGGATGCGCCACCGGAGCTGTTCGGTCGGATCTTCGGTCGGCCACATCGTCACACCTCTGCACCGGGGTTGTCGGTGCTTGACTGAACCGCGCGGCGGGCGGGGCATCAAGTCGGGTGCTCCGAACGAGTGGTGATCCGGACCTTTCGCCTGTCCCGGGCGCGCTGCGCGCGGGTCCGGTGCGCGGTGGCGGTGCTGCGGGCCGCGCGGTCCGGGCTCAGGTCGTCCAGGGGTCGAGGAACGGGAGGAGCGGGGCCGGGTCGAGGAGTCGGGCGTCCGGTCGGCCGGAGGTGCTTGGCCAGGAGGCGCGGGGCCGGTCGAGGAGTTGGAGGCCGGTCGACCGGGAGGCGCGGAGCGGGGAGTCCGCGGGCCGCCGGTCCGGGAGTGGGGGTCCGCGGGATGGGCGTCGGGGAAGCGGGCGGAGGGCGAGCGGGCGAACGGCTCGCGGTGGAGCCGGGCGCGCCCTCCGCCTCCCCCTTCGAGTCCCCCCGGACCGGTCGTGCGGGCAGCGGATGTCCGCACGACGTGCTCACCAGTCTCACAGCGGGGCGGTCGCCGCACTACCGTCTTTGGTCGAGTCCGGTGCCCGATCCAGGGCTGATTTCCGACCGCCGGATGTCGTATCCGCAGCGGATCCGTCGGCGTGTTCGACGCGGTGACTAGACCGCGGGCGAGGTGGGTAGTTAGGCGGGTGACCAGGTTCAGCCACGTGCCTGCGCGATACGCCTGTGCTGGAGGAGGTGGCTGGGTTGCCGGCCAACGTGTTCGTCCTGGGCCTCGACGAGGTCAACCTGCACGCCCTGCACGACTTGCCCCACTTGTCGCGATACCGGTTCCACCCGCTGCTGAGCGTGGCCGAACTCACCGAATCCGACGAGATCGACTTGCCCGCGCTGCTCGACGAGGCGCAGCGGCAGCTCGACGGGTTCGACGGCTCGGTGGACGCGATCATCGGCTACTGGGACTTCCCGGTCAGCTCGATGGTGCCGATCCTGTGCGAGCGCCTCGGCCTGCCGACCACCTCGCTGCGGGCCGTGGTGACCTGCGAGCACAAGTACTGGAGCCGGTTGGAGCAGCAGAAGGTCACCGACGCCCACCCGGCGTTCGGCATCGTCGACCTGGAGGCCGACCCGAAGCCGCCGCCGGAGGTCGGCTTCCCGATGTGGCTCAAGCCGGTCAAGTCGTTCTCCTCCGACCTCGCCTACAAGGTGCACGACGAGGCGGAGTTCGCCGACGCCGTGGAGCGGATCCGGGCGGGCATCGGCCGGGTCGGGCAGCCGTTCGACCACGTGCTCGGGATGCTCGACCTGCCGCCGGAGATCGCCGAGGTCGGCGGGCAGGCGTGCCTGGCGGAGGCCGCCGTGGGCGGTGAGCAGGCCACCGTGGAGGGCTACGTGCACCGCGGCGAGGTCCGCGTGCAGGGCGTGATCGACTCGCTCAACTACGAAGGCACGTCGAGCTTCCTGCGCTACCAGTACCCGTCGCGGCTCCCGGCCGAGGTCACCGATCGGCTGATCGACATCTCGACCCGGGTGCTGCAGCAGATCGGGCTCGACGAGAGCACCTTCAACATCGAGTACTTCTGGGACCGCGACACCGGGGCGATCAACCTGCTGGAGGTCAACCCCCGGCTGTCCCAGTCCCACGCCCGGCTGTTCGAGGCCGTCGACGGCGTGCCGAACCACCAGTGCATGGTCGGCCTCGCCCTCGGCGAGGACCCGGAACTGCCGCACCGCGCGGGCGAGCACGACTTCGCGGGCAAGTGCTTCCTGCGCCGCTTCGCCGACGGCGTGGTGCGCCGGGTGCCGACCGAGGAGGAGATCGAGCAGGTCCAGCGGGACGTGCCCGGGACGGCCATCGCGATCATCCCCGCCGAAGGCGACCGCCTGTCCGACCTGCCCGGGCAGGACAGCTACAGCTACGAGCTGGCCGACGTGTTCATCGGCGCCCGCGACGAGGCCGACCTGGAGGAGAAGTTCAGGAGGTGCAGCCAGGCCCTCAACTTCGAGTACGACTGAGTTTGGTGGTGTGGTGGTCTTTTTGGCGCGCGGTGCGGGTGGCGGAACCTCAGCTGCCTTCTCGGCTGGAGGGTGTTCGTGGTCCGGTTGGCGCGCGGTGCGGGTGGCGGAACCTCAGCGGCCTTCTCGCTCCGGGCGCCCTTCCTCATGTACCAAACACGTACACAGCGTCAGGGCGTCCTCGCGAGAAGACCGCTGAGAACCCGCGGCGGTGCCAGTTGCTGAGGTGGGGCAAGGCGGAAGCGGCTTCGCCGCTTGCCTGACGGTGGTTCCGTTCGGCGCGTGGGTGCGGGGCTTTGTGGGACTTCTGGGTGTGGTGAGGGGCCCCTCGCCCGAGTTGCTCGGGTGAGGGGCCCCTCGGCCGGGTCAGCGGTGGGCTCGGTTGACCGCGGAGACCGCTGCGCGCAGGGCCGCGGTCACGGTTGAGGTGTCGATGCCGACGCCCCAGAAGACCTCGCCGTCGACGCCGCACTCCAGGTAGGTCGCGGCGCGGGCGTCGTCGCCCGAGGTGAGCGCGTGCTCGTTGTAGTCCATCACGCGCACGTCGTAGCCGATGCTGCTCAGCGCGTCGACGAACGCCGACAGCGGACCGTTGCCGGTGCCGGTGATCTCGTGCTCCTCGCCGTCCACGACGACGGTCGCGGTGATCGACTCGGTGCCGTCCTCGCCGCCGGAGAAGCGCTGCCGGACCAGCTTCAGCGGCGCGGTCGCCTCCAGGTACTCGCGGGAGAACGCGGTCCACATGGCGGACGGGCTGACCTCGCCGCCCGCGGTGTCGGTGTGCTTCTGCACCGCCTTGGAGAACTCGATCTGCAGCTTGCGGGGCAGTTCGAGCTGGTGCTCGGTCTTCATGATGTAGGCGACGCCGCCCTTGCCGGACTGCGAGTTGACCCGGATCACCGCCTCGTAGCTGCGGCCCACGTCCTTCGGGTCGATCGGCAGGTACGGCACCTCCCACGGGTGGTCGTCGACCGCGTTGCCCGCCCGCTCGGCCTCGACGCGCAGCGCGTCCAGGCCCTTGTTGATGGCGTCCTGGTGGCTGCCGGAGAACGCGGTGTAGACGAGCTCACCGCCCCACGGCTGGCGCTCCGGTACCGGCAGCTGGTTGCAGTGCTCCACGGTGCGCTTGATGTGGTCCAGGTCGGAGAAGTCCAGCTGCGGGTCGACGCCCTGGCTGAACAGGTTCATGCCCAGCGCGACCAGGTCGACGTTGCCGGTGCGCTCGCCGTTGCCGAACAGGCAGCCCTCGATCCGGTCCGCCCCGGCCTGGTAGCCCAGCTCGGCGGCGGCCACGCCGGTGCCCCGGTCGTTGTGCGGGTGCAGCGACAGGATCACCGAGTCGCGGCGGGCCAGGTTGCGGTGCATCCACTCGATCGAGTCGGCGTAGACGTTGGGCGTGGCCATCTCGACGGTCGCGGGCAGGTTGAGGATGACCGGGCGCTCCGGGGTGGGCTGCCAGATCTCGGTCACCGCGTCGCACACCTCGACGGCGTAGGACAGCTCGGTGCCGGTGTAGGACTCCGGCGAGTACTGGAACCGGAAGTCGGTGTCCGGGTACTTGCCCGCGTACTCCTTGACCAGCTCAGCGGCGGTGGTGGCGATCTTCTTGATGCCCTCCTGCTCCTCGCGGAAGACCACCCGCCGCTGGATGATCGACGTCGAGTTGTAGATGTGCACGACCGCCTTCGGCGCGCCCTCCAGCGCGGCGAAGGTCCGCTCGATCAGCTCGGGGCGGCACTGGGTCAGCACCTGGATGCGCACGTCCTCGGGGATCGCGCCGTCCTCGATGATCTCGCGGACGAAGTCGAAGTCGGTCTGGCTCGCCGCCGGGAACCCGACCTCGATCTCCTTGAAGCCCATGCCGACCAGCAGGTCGAACATCCGCCGCTTGCGGGCCGGGGACATCGGGTCGATCAGCGCCTGGTTGCCGTCGCGCAGGTCCACCGCGCACCACAGCGGCGCGCGGGTGATCCGCTGGTCCGGCCAGGTCCGGTCGGGCAGCGAGACGTCCTCGACGACCTCGTGGAACGGGCGGTAGCGGTGGAACGGCATCGAGCTGCCGCGCTGCGGGTTCCACGGCGCCTGATCGGCGGGGGCGGGGCGGGACGGCGTGCGGACCTGGCCCGCGAAGGGGGCCTGGTGCTCGGACGGGATGCTCATGCGGGGCTGCTCCTGCTCGGTATTCGTGGGCCGGAAGACCGGCGCGTTCGAACCCCGCGACGAGGGGCCGGTCAGTTGACCCCGTCGCGGCGGCGAAGCAGGAGCGCGCGAGCCACGGACCCAGGCTAACCGCACCGGCCGTCCACCACGCAACCACCGGGTCCACAGTGTGAGATGCCGCGCGGTGTCGTCGCAGGTCGCGGCGGCGGCGGAAATTGGCCCCGGTGGTCGCTCGCACACCGGTCCGGGGCATCGGCAGACTTGATCGCATGGCTGCGAAGACGAAGCGCTCGGGGATCTCGACCTTGTTCAACGCGGTGGGCTTCGTGTTCGCCGCGGTGCTGGTGCTGCACGCGGTGTTCGTGCTGACCGGGTTCGAGGCGACCAACGGGCTGACCACCTCGGTGGCGCGGGCCGCCGAGCCGCTCGCGGTGTTCTTCCCCGGCCTGCTCGACGCGGGCAACCCGACGCTGCAGGTGCTGGCCGACTACGGGTTGGCCGCGGTGTTCTGGGTGCTGGTCGCGGGCCTGCTCGGGCGGATCTTCGGCTGACGCCGCCCCTTGTCGGATGACACACTCGTTGGTGTGACGCAGGAGCGAACCGGCGAGCTGCGCCGGACGTGGGCGCGCTTCGTGGGCATCCTCACCGCGGTCGTGCGCTGGGTCGGGACGGTGTTCGCGGCGGTGCTGGCGATCCACGTGGTGCTGACCATCGCCGCCGCCAACCCCGACAACGGCATCACCCGGTTCATCGCGGCCTGGGCCGAACCGCTGGCGCTGGGGTTCCAGGACCTGTTCATGCCCGCCGACCCGATGCTGGAAGTGCTGCTGAACTACGGGGCCGCGGCGCTGTTCTGGCTGCTCGCCTCCGGGCTCGCGGCGCGCGTCCTGCGGGCGCTGGCGTAGCCGATTCGCACGATTTAGGGCGCGGATAACGCGGCGGAAAGCGCGGGCTGGGGATCCCGGGCGGCGACGTCGCTGACCCCGCCGCCACGCCGTGCGAGGCTCGTGATCATGCAGACCGCGACCCGCGCCGAACCGCAGGTGGTCACGATTCCGCGCAACGCCCTGGGTTCGGTGCACACGTCCCGCCCGAGGCCGTCCACCCCGCGCCACTCCGCGAACCCCGAGGAGCCGCCGGAGACCGGTGCCGAGCTCGAACCGGCCGCCCCCACCGTGCTGAGCCCGGTGGTCCGGCCCGAGGAGACCGAGGCGCCCGCCCGCCCGGTGCCCGCCGTGCCCCCGATCGCCATGCTCGACAGCGAAGCCGCCCTCGCCCAGGAGCGGGAGCGCGGCCGGGCGCGGCGGGCCCGGGTGATCGCCGGGGTGCTGGAGTGGATCGGCTCGGCGATCGCCGTCCTGCTCGTCGTGCACGCCGTGCTGGTCATCGGCGGCGCCAACCCGCACAACACCGTCGCGCACCTCACCGGGGTGCTCGCGCCGCCGCTGACCGCGCTGGTCGACGACCTCTTCCAGCCCGCCGACCCGGCCCTCGGGCTGGTCCTCAACTCCGGCAGCGCCGCGGTGCTCTGGCTGCTCGCCGGCACCATGCTCGGCCGCCTGGTGCGCAAGGTCGCCACCTGAGGCTCCCGGTCGGCAGGCGCTGCGGACCCGCCGCCGACCGGGCCCCGGTGCGGGGCGGCCAGAGCGACGGCCGCCCCGCACCCCGCGGTCCCCGCCCGCCGCCTCGGGCCCGCGCCGGTTCCCCCGCGGGCGCACCGGTTTTCCCGCGGGCACAGCGGGTACCCACGCGTGACACCCCGACGATCACTCCCCGTGGAACGGAGGAAACATGATCACCCTCGGAGTCGTCCTGCTCCTCATCGGACTGCTGGCGAACATCTCGGTCCTCTGGACGATCGGCATCGTCCTCGTGGTGGTCGGCCTCGCCCTGGCGGTGGCCGGACGGCTGGGCCACGCCATCGGTGGTCGCAAGCACTGGTTCTGACGCTCGGCGGCGCAACCGGGAGGAGACGCAGCATGGCGAAGAAGAAGGACAAGACCGTCACCGATGCCGACGAGGCGCTGGCCCGCGCGCGCTCGGCGGCCTCCGACCTCAAACCCAAGGACGAGGCGCTGTACTGGGCGGTCATGGCCCAGGCGCTGGTGCTCGACGAGATCCGCGGGATGATGCGCGAGGACCGCGCGAACCGGGGCAGCGTGGAGCTGCCGGAGCAGGCGCCCGCCCGGGAGACGGCGCGGGTCAGCGTCGTGGAGGACTGACCGCCGCGACGTCGTGCAGCGCTCCGTGCAGCTCGTCGGTGGCTTCCCAGACGTCGACGTGGCGCAGCCAGGACGGGGCGAAGCTGAACCGCAGCCGGTCCGGCTCGACGCCCTCCACGAGCACGCCCCGGTTGTAGAGCGCATCGCCGAGCCGCTGGGCGTGCGGGTGCCGCAGCAGCACCTGCGCGCCCCGCGGCATCCCCGGCGGGGTCGGGACAACGTCGATCCCGGCGTCCGGGCAGTGCTCGTCGAGGCGGCGCAGGAACAGCGACACCAGCCCGCGGGTCTTGGCGGCCAGCGCGGCGGGCGGCACGTCGCGCAGCACGGACAGCCCGGCGTGCAGTTCGGCCAGCGGCAGCGCGGAGGAGGGATCGCCGAAGCCGCTGGACAGCGGATGCAGCACGACACCACCGCCGCACACCCGGGTCCGGGCGCGGTGCCGGTCGGCGACGAAGCAGTACGACGGTGCGCCCGCGCCCCCGCCGAGGAAGCGGTGCCCGGCGCCGATGGCGAAGTCGACGCCCCAGGCGTCCAGGTCGACGTCGAGGGCGCCGGCCGAGTAGCTGAGGTCCCACAGGGCGAGGGCGTCGCGTTCCCGGATCGCCGAGGTGAGCGCCGCCGCGTCGCGCACCGCCCCGGTGGGGTCGGTGTGGGCGAGCGCGACGATCACCACCTGATCGGCGGGCAGGTCGGCGAGTTCGTCGACGTGGTCGAGCAGGTGCAGGGTGCAGCCGGTGAACCGGGCGGCGGATTCGGCGACGTAGTGGTCCCCGGCGAAGCAGTTGCGCCCGAGCGCGAGGATGCGCCGGTGCGGGCGCAGCCGGGCCGCCGCCAGCAGCGCCTTGAACAGCGTGATGGACGGTTCGCCGAAGGTGATCTCCTCCGGCGCGGCGCCGATCAGCGGAGCCAGGGCGGTGGCCGCCCCGCGCGCCTCCCGGCGGCACTCGCCGTCGCCGCGGCGCGCCCTCGGCTCCGGCCGGTGGTCGACGAACCGGCGCAGCCGGGCGGGCGTGGTGCGCGGCTGCGGTCCGCCCGCGCCGCCGTCGAGGTGGATCACCCCCGGCGGCAGGCGGTAGTGGGCGCGCAGCGACGCGAGGTCGTCGGCGTCGTCCAACGCCGCGGCAGCGGGTCTGGTGCTCGTCCACACGAGTGAAGTAATACCCGAAGAATCGGCGCGTCGTCAGCGCACCCGGACGATTTCGCCGCGGCTCCAGGTGAATTCCGCGGTCCCCGCTCAGAACGGGGAGCGGCCCCAGCGCTCGGCGAAGACCAGCTCGGACAGCGGCTTCCGGGTGCGCGGGGCGAGCTCCTTCTCGCGCAACCGGTCCGGCAGCTCCTCGTGCGAGAGCGCCTGCCCGCCGATGGCGACCGCGACCATCGGCTGGTACTCGGCGGGGACCCCGAAGCCGCTGCGCACCACGTCCCGGTCGAAGCCCGCCATCTGGTGCGCCACGAGCCCCTCGGCAACGGCCTGGAGCACGAGGTTCTGGGTGGCCAGCGCCATCCCGTACTCGGCGTAGGGCAGCTTCTCGCCGTCCTCGTCGACCACCCGCGCCACGCCGACCAGCAGCACGGCGGCCGACTGAGCCCAGCCGGAGTTGCCCCGCGACAGCGCGGCGTGGATCCGGGTGAAGGTCTCCTCGCCCCGGCGGCCCACCAGGTAGCGCGCGGGCTGGGTGTTGCCCCACGACGGGGCCCAGCGCGCCGCCTCGAACAGCGCCCGCAGCGCGTCGTCGCCGATCTCGGCGGTCGGGTCCAGCGCGCGCGGGCTCCACCGCTCGGCCAGCAGCGGGTGCACCGGCACCGAGGTGTCGGCGGGCTTGGTCACGGGCAGCTCATCGGTCACGGTGCGTCCCTCCAGCGGTCGCGGCCAGTGCGGTGCACCACCGAGTCTTCCACCGATCACACCCCCCGGCGCACCTCGGAGGCCCGGCGCTCATCGTGCTGCGCCCCGGGCCGTCTGCGCCGCACTCCGCCCCGCGGGCGATGTTCCCGAGCCCCGGCGCCGCCGCAGCGGGATCAGCTCTGGGTGAACCCGAGCCGGGCGAGGAGATCGTCGACCATGGTGCGGAACAGGGGCTCGTGATCGGTGATGGCCGGTCCCATGTGCCCGAAGACCTCGAGGCACACCGCACCGTAGACCTGGCGCCAGCAGTCCAGGAACACCACGAGCACGCCCGCGGGCAGCCCGGATTGCCCGGTTACCTCGCCGTACTTCCCGAGCTGCTCCAGCAGTTCCGGATCGATCGCGTCCTCGTCCGGGACCGGGAAGCCGTTGCGCCGCCATGCCTCGGCGACCAGCGGCCCCCACACGTCGGCCAAGCGCACCACCCAGTCGCTCGAGAACGCCGCCGGGACCTTGCCCGCCGGTGCGTTCGGAGCACCGAACAGGAGCCCGTACTCGACCGGATGCTCCACCGACCACTGCCGGAACGTGCAGGTAGCCGCTCGAAGCCGGGCGGCAAGGTCGTTCGGCGGTTCCGCGTCGATCGCCGCCGACATCTTCTCGACCAGTTCGGTCACGAGGTCGGTGGCCAGGTTGGCCACGATGTCGTCGAGATCGTCGTAGTAGCGGTACAGCGCGGGCGGGGTGACGGCCACGGCGCGGGCGATCGACGACAGGGTCAACCCCGGCGGACCGTGTTCTACCATGATGCGCCGCGCACTACGCTTGATGTCCTGCGTCAACTGCTCTCGCAGCCGATCCCGCCGCGTCGTGTGGTCCACCGGGCCATCCTCGCACGAGGGAACCCGAAACATGCTCACAATCATCGAGCGGCATATTCCGCTTTCGCGACTCCATTCGGGTCAACCCTCGGAGAAAAACTAGAAATTTCGTAAAGTGCCTTTACCTGGCGATCCGGGCGCGCTAGAAAGTGCTGGACGGCGATGCGATGATGCGGAGGTCACCATGCCCGAATGCCGAGCGTGCCACGGCAACGGCGAGTGCGGGAGATGCGAGGGGTCCGGCGAAGTCGACGGCTTCTTCGACACCAGGTGCAAGACCTGCGGTGGGTCCGGAATCTGCTACCAGTGCCGAGGTTCCGGTGCCGGCTGGTAATCGATCGGTCAACGCGACCCCGGCCCGCGCCGCAGCGGGAACGGCCGTCGCCCGAATCCGCGGTAGGCGAGCAACGGAAAGCGATGGTGGAAGGAATGCACCAAGATCGGCACTTCTTCGGGGAGCAAGCCTCCACCGCGTACTACCGCCCGCATCCGGCCGGCCCAGCGGGACCCGGGCAGGTCATCAGCAGGATCGATGCACCCGCTACCGCAACGGTCGTCCTGGGCATTCCCAAAGCGCTGTGCAGCTTGCTCATCGTGATTCCGGTCGCCTACGTCATCGCGGCCGTCATGGGCCTCGCGCTGGCGGCGGCCGGAGTGCGCGGCGCAGCGCTGGAGTACGTGGTCAACCTCCTCGTGGTGCTGCTCGTGCTGGCCTGGTGCGCCAGCGGCGCACTCCTCGGTACGAAGGTGGGCGGGAATTTCCTCGCTCGGCGGGTGCTCGAACTGCGACCGGCGGTCGGCTACGAGCAAGCCAGGCTCCAGATGGCGTGGTACGGGTTGCTGCACGGCGTCGGCGAGGATCCGGCGAAGTACAGCCTGTGGGTCGAGGAGAGCACCGACATCAATGCCCATGCGTGCTCCGGCGGGATCGTGGCCGTCACCCGCGCGGCCCTGGAACGAGTCCCAGCGGGCCACCTGCAAGCGATCCTCGCGCACGAACTGGCGCACCACGTGCGACAGCACGCGCGCGCGTCCGCGCTGCTGGCCTATTACGGTTTTCCGGCCCGAATACTGGGTAAGATCACCCAGTTCTTCCTCCGGCTGACCACCGCCATGTTCTTCTGCAACCCGTTCCTCGGCTTGTTCATGGCAGCGTTGTGGTTCGGCTGCTTGTTCCCGATCGGGCTGATCATGACCGTGGGCACGCTCTTCATGGCGGCGACAGCGGCCTTCGACCGATCGACGGAACTGGCAGCCGACCGATTCGCCGCCGATCTGGGTTACGGCCCTGCGCTGATGCAGGTCCTCCAGCACTGGATCAACGAAGGGCACGATCAGGCGTACGCGGCGATGAGCTGGTGGCAACGCCTGACCGCGAGCCATCCGCCTGCCCACGAGCGGATCCAACACCTCTACACCCACCTGCAGCGCAGGAGCCAGCACTGGTGAATCGGTATCCGTCGCGTTCCGGCACAACAGCGTTGACGCCTGCGCACGAGCGAAGAGGATCGCTATGGGGTCGTATTGCACGGTGCACGTCGATGCTGGCTACCTGCTCACGGCAATGGCCAAACGGGCCACCGGGACCTCGCTTCGCAACGGCATCGAAGCGGACCACGAAGTGATCATCACGGCTTTGATCTCCCACGCCACGGAAGGCTCCGGACTCCCGCTGCTGCGAGTGCACTGGTACGACTCGGCTCGCAAGGGGATACCCGACCACACGCAGGAGAGGATCGGTCTCATCCCCAGGGTCAAACTCCGCCTCGGGCGCACCGGCTACAACGGCGAGCAAAAGGGCGTGGACCTCCGTATGGGCCTCGACCTGATCGCGCAAGCCCGAAATACGGCTGCCCGCGCCATCTACCTCGTCTCCGGGGATGACGATCTCACGGAAGCGGTCGAAGAAGCACAAGCTCATGGCGTCCAGGTCATAGTCCTGGCTGTTCGCACCCACGAAGGTGAGCCGCACGGCGTCAGCCGGAACCTGCGAGCAGCGGCCGACGGGCTGGACCTGTTGTCGACCGAGGCGCTCGACGCGGCGGTCTCGCCGCGCAACCCCGCTGCCGCTGCGGCCGTTGCCCCGACCTCGCCCACCCCGTCTCCATCGCTGCTCGCCCGCAGAGCAGCCCCGGTTCCGGACCGGGTCGGCTCATCGCCGGCGGGCGAAATCCGTGCCGCCGAGCTCACTGACGACGCCGTTGCCTGCTCCAGCGCCACCCCACTCGGCACCAGCGTCCGCACCGACTTCCTGACCGACGACGAGACCGCTGAGATCATGGACCGGATCGCAGGCCGCGTACTGGACACCTGGCTCGACGGGAGCGGCGTCGAACGGCGCGCGGAGCTGGTGACGAGCAAGCCGTCCATACCCCAGGACGTCGATCGAGCGTTGTTGGTGGACCTTTCCGCCGCACTGGGGGACTACGACCTGTCCGACTCGATCCGGTACAAGCTGCGCTCCCTCTTCTGGCGCAAATTCGACGCGATGAACGCGGACGCCCCGTGAAGTACCGCCTCCCGTAGCGATGCATGTGCGCGGACGCGAATGTTGCCGTCAGGGCGCACCGGTGCCGCGACGACACCTCAAATAGCGTACGGCCAGGCTGTTAGGGAATAGGCCCCGAACCACGACCCGAAAAACACCAGCAGCGCCGCGCTGGCCCAGGCCGTCGAGCGCCGGCGCTTGGACAGCCCGATCGCCACCGGGATGAGCAGCGGGAAGGCGGGCAGCATCAGCCGCACCTTGGAGTACATCAGGCCGTCGGAGCCGAGGTCGACCACCAGCACGGCGATCGCGAACACCAGCAGCGGCCACGGCATCCGCATCTTGACGCACAGCACGAGCAGCACGAGCGCGGCGAGCACGATCCAGGCGGTGAAGGTCTCCAGCACCGATTTGTCCATCGCCAGCGACTCCAGCAGGAACTCGCCGGTGGCCAGGCCGCCGTCGAAGGCCGACGACCAGCCGCGCTGCTGGAGTTCGAAGTAGCCGTTGAGCGCACCGGTCTGCGTCGCCACCCAGCCGATGTAGAGCGCCAGCCCGCTCGGCGCGAGCAGCATCGCCAGCCACGGCCGCCAGCCGTCGCGCCGTCGCACCACCGCGATCAGCGCGGCCAGGCCGACGACGGCGAGCAGCGCCGCCGCCGTGGGGCGGACCAGCCCGGCCGCCGCGCAGCACAACCCGGCCAGCACCCAGTTGCGCTCCAGGACGCCGATCAGCCCCCAGATCGCCAGCGCGCAGAACAGGGCCTCGGAGTAGGCCATCGACAGCACCACCGACATCGGCGCCGCCGCGAACAGCACGACGAGCAGCAGTCCCACCGTGCGGTTGCCGCCGACCCGCTCACCCAGCCGGGTCAGGCCGTAGGCGGCGAACACGCCCGCGATGAGGCTCACCGCCACGGCTCCGCCGAGCGCGCTGAACCCGGGCAGCAGCGAGAAGGCGTGCACGAGCACCGGGTAGGCGGGGAAGAACGCCATCGACGTCTCGGGGTAGCGGTTGCCGAAGCCGTCGACCATGCTCGGGTCGACGCCGGCGTACCCGTGCTCGGCGATCTCCAGGTACCACTCGCCGTCCCAGGCGGCCAGGTTGGACAGCACGTCCTCGTCGTTGGCGGCGGACAGCCACCCGAGCACCAGCAGCCCGATCGTCCGCACTGCGAGGTAGACCACACCGGGGGCCAGCAGCCGCGCCGCCGCCCGGTAGCGGGCGGGGATCGGATCCGGTGCCGTCCCCGACTCCGCCACCGGGTGTTTCCGCTGAGCAGTGACCGTGCTCTCAGGTTGCCCGGGGCGGGGTCCGACCGCTCCTGAGGTGGGGGACAACCGGCTCCTCCGACCTTGTCGACAATCCGGTCCCACACGGTAGTCAGGAATCACAGAGGTGGGTCCGGCCGGTGACAGTTCTGTAGGCTATTCGGGCAGCGGAGCGACCTGGTGGAAGGCGTCATCGACAGGATTCCGGTCGACGCTGCCGCCTACCGGTCGCGGGGCTCTCCGGCGCACCGTACCCGGCGCGCCGGGGTCCTTCGTCCACCCGGCGTCAGTGCGGGGACCACCCCCGCACCCGGGACGACCGCACGGCTCGAGGAGGTTTGGTTACAGGTGGCGCTCGTCGTCCAGAAGTACGGCGGTTCCTCACTCGAGAGTGCCGATCGCATCAAACGGGTCGCCGAACGCATCGTGGAGACCCGCAAGGCGGGCAACGACGTGGTCGTGGTGTGCTCCGCGATGGGAGACACCACCGACGAGCTGATGGACCTCGCCCAGCAGGTCAACCCGGCCGCTCCGGAGCGCGAGCTCGACATGCTGCTCACCGCGGGTGAGCGCATCTCCAACGCCCTGGTGGCGATGGCGATCGAGTCGCTCGGCGCGGAGGCGCGGTCCTTCTCCGGCTCGCAGGCCGGGGTGATCACCACCTCGGCGCACCAGAACGCCCGGATCATCGACGTCACCCCCGGCCGCGTGCAGGAGGCGCTGGCCGAGGGCCAGGTCGTGCTGGTCGCCGGCTTCCAGGGCGTCGCGCAGGACACCAAGGACATCACCACGCTCGGCCGGGGCGGCTCGGACACGACCGCGGTCGCGGTCGCCGCCGCGATGGGCGCCGACGTGTGCGAGATCTACACCGATGTCGACGGCGTCTACACCGCGGACCCGAGGATCGTTCCCGACGCGGAGCACCTGGACCGCATCACCTACGAGGAGATGCTGGAGATGGCGGCGACCGGCGCGAAGGTGCTGCACCTGCGCGCCGTCGAGTACGCCCGCCGCTACGGGGTGCCGCTGCACGTCCGCTCGTCGTACTCGCCCAAGCCCGGAACGATCGTGTCCGGTTCAGTGGAGGACCTTTCCGTGGAACAAGCGATGATCACCGGCGTCTCGCACGACCGGTCCGAAGCCAAGGTCACCGTGCGCGGCGTGCCGGACGAGCAGGGGATCGCGGGTCGCATCTTCCGGGCCGTCGCCGACGCCGAGATCGACATCGACATGGTGCTGCAGAACGTCTCGGGCACCTCGTCCGGGCGCACCGACATCACCTTCACCGTGTCCCGCAGCAACGGCGCGCAGGCCGTCTCGGAGCTGGAGAAGATCAAGGCGGAGCTCGGCTTCGAGCAGGTCGTCTACGACGACCACGTCGGCAAGGTCTCGCTGGTCGGCGCCGGGATGCGCTCGCACCCGGGCGTCACCGCGACGTTCTGCGAGGCGCTGTCCAATTCCGGGGTGAACATCGAGATCATCAACACCTCGGAGATCCGGATCTCGGTGCTGATCCGCGACACCCAGCTCGACGACGCGGTGCGCGCGCTGCACGCCGCGTTCGAGCTCGGTGGCGAGGAAGAGGCCGTGGTGTACGCGGGGAGTGGTCGCTGATGGCCCTGGGAACGAAGCCGACGCTGGCGATCGTCGGTGCCACCGGTGCGGTGGGCACCGTCATGATCGACATCATCAACGGCCGCGGCTCGGTGCCGTGGGGCGAGATCCGGCTGATCGCCTCGCCGCGCTCGGCGGGCAAGAAGATCACCGTGCGCGGGGCGGAGAACACCGTCGTGGCGCTGTCCCCGGAAGCGTTCGACGGCGTGGACATCGCGCTGTTCGACGTGCCGGACGAGGTCTCGGCGGAGTGGGCGCCGATCGCCGTGGAGCGCGGTGCGATCGCGGTGGACAACTCCGGCGCGTTCCGGATGGACCCGGAGGTGCCGCTGGTGGTGCCCGAGGTCAACGCCGCGCAGGTGCACGAGCGGCCCAAGGGCATCATCGCCAACCCGAACTGCACCACGCTGTCGATGATGGCCGCGCTCGGCGCGCTGCACCACGAGTTCGGCCTGCGCGAGCTGGTCGTGTCCTCGTACCAGGCGGCCTCCGGCGCTGGTCAGGAGGGCGTCGACCGGCTCTACGCCGAGGTGGCCGCCGTGGCGGGCAAGCAGGTCGGGGTGCGCGGCGGTGACGTCGCCGAGGCGCTGACCGCCGCAGGGCTCCCGGAGGAGACCCCGTTCAAGGCGCCGCTGGCGCTCAACGTGGTGCCGTGGGCCGGGTCGCGCAAGGACGACGGCTGGACCTCCGAGGAGCTCAAGGTCCGCAACGAGTCCCGCAAGATCCTGGGCATCCCGGAGCTGAAGGTCTCGGCGACCTGCGTGCGGGTGCCGGTCGTGACCACCCACTCGCTCGCGGTGCACGCGACCTTCGCCCAGGACGTGCCGGTGGAGCAGGCGCGGCGGGTGTTCGAGGCGCAGCCGACCGTGGTGCTCCAGGACGACCCGGAGCGGATGGCCTTCCCGACCCCGGCGGCCGTGGTGGGCGAGGAGCCGACCTACGTCGGCCGGATCCGGCAGGCGCTGGACTTCCCGAACACGCTGGACTTCTTCGTCTGCGGCGACAACCTGCGCAAGGGCGCCGCGCTGAACACCTACGAGATCGCGGAGACGCTCGCGGGCTGACCCCCGGTCGGAACGAGGCGGGCGCTCCCTCCCGGTGCGGGAGGGAGCGCCCGCCTCGTGTTTGTCCACGGCCGGGTGAACCTCCTCGAACTGGCGTGCGATCCGGGGCACTGTGGAGGCATGGACCTCTCGACGACCGCCGCGGGCCTGCTCGCCCGTCGGCTCGTGCGCGGCCGGCCCGCGCGCTGGTGGCTCACGCGCTGGTGGCCCGTGCGCGGCCGACTCGTGCGCTGGTGGCGGCGGGTCGTGCTCCGGTGGCGTTCAGCCGTTCGGGCGTCGTCGCGGTGGCCGACCAGGGGCCAGGCTGGTGACCTGCGCGGCGGTCGGTCCGCCGCGGCGAGCGGAACGGCTGGGGGAGACGGTGATGGGTTCGGAGCCGACCACGTCCGGGGAGCGCACGCCCGGGACCCGGGGCACGGCGGTGCGCGACGTGGTCCACGACGTGGTCGCCGCGGTGGCGCCGGAGGAGCGGCCGGTCGTGCTCGGGCTGCTCCGGCTCGACGACGACGCGGTGGTGCGCCGGCTGCGGGACCAGCGCGGTCGCCGCGAGCCGCTGGGCTTCGGCCTCGGCGATCTCGTGGTGATGGTGACGCCGGTGGTGTGGCTGGTGCTGGACGAGGCGGCGCGGAAGGTCGTCGGGTCCGCTGTGGACGGTGCGGCCAAGGGGCTCGGCGCGGGTCTGCGGAAGGTCTTCCGCAAGCGCCCCGCCGCGGTGGAGGTCCCGCCGCTGACCCGCGAGCAGCTCGCCGAGGTGCGGCAGCGGGTGCTGGAGGCGGCCCGCCAGCGCGGGATGCCGGAGGAGCGCGCCGTCGCGGTCGCCGACGCCGTGGTGGCCAGGCTGGCCCTGGAGTCCGACGAGTCCGACGAGGACGGCACCACCCCGGGCTGAGGTGGCTACCGGGATTCCGCCAGCACGTCGTTGAGCTGCTCGATGAGGGCGTTGCGGGTGTGCGTCGCCCGGGTGATCCGGTCCAGCCCGGCGCGCAGCGCGGCCTCGTCGCCGTGGTGGACCCACCGCAGGCAGTCCCGGCCGCCCGCCTCCGCCAGGCTGACGAAGGACTCCCAGTGCGGGGCCATGGCCGGGTCGGGAGCGGGGAAGTAGGCCCGGCCCTCCCGGCCCGCGCGGTCGAACTCGGTGCACGCCGCCCGGATCCCGGAGTGCAACGCCGCGGCGTCCGGGGCCCGGAGCATCTCGGTCACCAGGGCGCGGAGCCCGTTGTGCGCGTCGCCGTAGCGCCCCAGGACCTCCATCGCTCCGAGCGTGTACCAGGCGGCGGTCTGCGACGAGCGCATCTGGGCGGCCTGGATCTCCTCGCCGAGGTGTTCCGCGTCCGGCCGCTCCCGGACCGCGTCGGCGAGGAGGAATCCCGCCGCGACCGCGCTCAGCACGCCCGCGCAGATCAGGCGGGCGCCCCGGCGGCCCGGTCCGCCCGGTCGCGGGGGTGCGGCGCCGCGATCGCGGGCCCGGAGCGCCGCGACGATCCCGGCGGCCGCGATGGCGAGCAGCGCGCTGAGCACCAGGTCGACCGCCAGTTGGAACTGGAAGCCCTGCAACGCCGCGGCCGGGCGCCACTGGCAGCCGGGCGCGAGCGTGGCCAGCGGCGGGATGCAGCCGTCCGACGCGGTGAGCACCCAGACCACCGCGAAACCGGTCAGCACGGCGGTGTGGGCCGCGATGAGCGCGGCGATCAACCGGTGGCGGGGCACCGCGACGCTCGCGACGGTGGCCGCCAGCACCGCTCCCGCGAGCAACGCGGTCGAGGTCCACGCCTGGTACAGCAGGGCGAAGGGCGTCCCGCGCTGGCCGAGCGGGGGCGACCAGCCGTGCAGCACGGCCTTCGTCCCGACGATCCCGGCCCAGCAGAGCACCCCGCCGAGCGCACCGGCCAGCAGCGGGCGCCGCAGCGGCGGACGGCTCGGCCCAGCTGGCCCGGTGGCCCAGATCCACAGCGGCACCGCCCACGCCGCGACGATCGCGAGGAGGGCGAGCGGGGACGCCAGGACGGTGTTGGTCAGCGCCGAGACCACGACCGCCGAGTCCACGATCCCGGCGTGGTCGCCGGTCTGGAGCGCCACCAGCGTGCTGGACCACCCGCCCAGCGGATCGCCCAGGTTGGCCAGGACGACACCGGAGTGCGCCCACCACCAGAACCAGGCGAACAGCCCCAGGCAGGCGGTGGCCAGCACCGGCACGGCGCCGGTGCGCGCGTGCCCGGGCCGGGTGCTGAGCCACAGGTGCGTGGTCTGGTGCACCCACCACCCGAACACCGCTCCGGCGGCCACCAGGAGCAGCACGACGACGGGCTGGCCGGGCAGCCACCGGGTCGTCGCGATCCGGCTGACGAACAGCTCGCCGACGGCCATCCCGATCCCCAGCCACAGTCCGGCGCGCGCGCCGGACGGGGCCGGGTGCCCGGTGCGCGCGGCGTGCAGCACGGCCCGCCGGATGCCGACGCCGACGACGCCGGTGATCAGCAGGGCCGGGGCCAGCGTCATCACGAGTCGCCCGAGCCAGGCCCCGGGGAGCTCCAGGGCCAGGTGCGCCCACAGGTTGCCGTTGATCAGCGTCGTGGCCGCCCCGGTCAGCAGCATCGGCAGCGCGGGCAGGGTGAACAGCGACGCGGGTTCGCCGAGCGCGGCCCTGCGCCGCTGCCAGCCGGGGTGGGTCGACCACAGCTCCGCGAGCCGCGCCAGGACCCGGCGCGCGCCGGGCGGCGGCGCGGCGTCTCCGGCGCCGCCCCACCGCCGGGTGTCGGCGCCCCAGCGGGCGGCGGTGGCGTCGGCGTGCAGCTCCCGGGTTCGGAGCACGTCGGCCCGGGCCAGGTGCACCAGGACGGCGAGGAACAGCGGGAGGACCGTGGCGCGCACCGCGGGCAGACCCACGTAGCGGGCCCCGTCCTGGCTGAGCGTGGTGGCGATGAGCACGAGGAACCCGGCCGCGTACGGGAGGAGCACGAGCCCGGTGAACACCCGCCACAAGGCCACGGTGGCGTAGGTGAGCGTGATGTCGCCGTTGCGGATGTGCGCCAGCTCGTGCAGCAGCACGCCCCGGAAGTCCTCCGGCGCCGTGGTCCGGCGGGTGAGCAGGCCGCCGTGCAGGCAGAGCGTCGGACGTCCGGTGCGGCCGAACACCACCGCACCGACCGAGACCGCGGCGGGATCGACCACGACGCGCGGCAGCCGGGAGAGCCCGGCGAGCTCCGCGAACCGCTCCAGGTCGCGGCGGATCGCGCCGTCGTCGTCCACCTCGGCCAGCGGGACGAACCGCCCGCGCCGCGCCTTCCACGCGGGCAGGAGGAGGAACAGCGCGCCCGCGGCGATCGGCAGGGCGGCGAGCGCCGCCGGGGCGAGCCACGGCGGCGCGGGCGAGTGCTGGGCGGTGCACCGCTGGTACGCCTGGCTGCGCAGCAGTTCGGGCGGTGGGTCCGCGTTCGGCACGTGCCCGCCCGCGAGGAGGCAGGCCCCGCCGTCGGAGAACCCGGCGGCGACGAGGCCCATGCGCGCCATGAAGACGCTGCTCGCCAGGATCAGCACGACCAGGAGCGCGAAGCGGGCGGTGGTGCCCGCGGTGGCGCTGCGGTCGTGGAGTCGTGCCCGTGGAACCGACTTGGTCATCTCGTCGCCCCAGCCGTGAACCGGGAGGTGGCGCCGACTTGCCCGGACGACCCCCATCGCGTCCGCGGACCGGAGCGACGAGCGCCCACCGCAGCACAGTTGACCAGCGCACGGTTCGCGGCGTCAATCCTGACCGCGCCCGGTGGTGGCGGGCGGCGGAGGGCGACTGAACTCACGCCCGGCAGGACGGGGCGTCGAGAACGGCATTTCCGGCGACTAGGTTGGGAGCATGAGCGCAGCCCCGGTGGTCCTCGGCATCGATCTCGGCACCACGGCGACCAAGGTCGTGGCCGCGACCAGCGACGCGGAGGTGTTGCACCAGACCGAGCGACCGTACCCGCTGCGCACCGAGGAGACCGGGGAGGCGACGCAGGACGCCCGCGAGGTCCGCGATGCCGCGATCGACGCGCTGGCCGAGTGCGTGCGCTGGGCGGCCGAGCACGACCACCCGGTCCGGGCGCTGTCGTTCAGCACCGCGATGCACACCCTGGTCGGGCTGGACGCCGGTGGCGCCCCGGTGACGCCCGCCTTCACCTGGGGCGACACCCGGGCGGCGGCGGTGGCGGCCCGGTTGCGCGCCGACGCGGGGTCGCCCGCGCTGCACCGCGCCACCGGAACCCCGGTGCACACCCAGTCGGTGATGGTCAAGCTCGCGTGGCTGACCGCCGAGCGCGCCGACCTGACCTCCGGCGTGGCGCGCTGGTGCGCGCTCAAGGACTTCGTGGTGAGCGCGTTCGTCGACGAGTTCGTCACCGAGTACTCGCTGTCCTCCGGCAGCGGGCTGCAGGACATGCACGAGCTGGACTGGTACGCCCCGGCGCTGGAGGTCGCGGGCATCCGGGCCGACCAGTTGCCGCGCATCGCCGAGCCGACGGATTCGCTGCCGCTGAAGGCCGAGCTGGCCGACGCGGTGGGGCTGACGGCGGGACTGCCGGTGGTGCTGGGTGGTGGGGACGGCCCGCTGGCCAACCTCGGCGTCGGCGCGGTCCGCCCCGGGGTCGCCGCGCTGTCCCTGGGCACGAGCGGCGCGCTGCGGGTGACCCGGGAGCAGCCGGGCGTGGACGAGCGGTGCCGCACCTTCAGCTACGCGATCGGCGAGGGCCTGTGGGTGATCGGCGGGGCGGTGAGCAACGGCGGCGTGGTCGCGCAGTGGGCGTCGGAGGCGTTCGGGGTGGAGGTTCCCGAGCTGCTCGACGAGGCGCTGGAGGTGGCGCCCGGGGCGGACGGCCTCATCGCCCTGCCGTACCTGCTTGGCGAGCGGGCGCCGTGGTGGGAGCCGGGCCTGACCGGCGCGTTCGTCGGACTCCGCCGCTCCCACGGCCGCGCCGAGCTGACCCGGGCGGTCGTCGAAGGCGTGGCCCAGCAGCTCGCGCTGGTCCGCGATGCCGTGATCGACTCCGGTGCGCCGGTGCAGGCGGTGCGCGCCACCGGCGGCGGTTTCCGCAGCGCGCTCTGGGCCGACGCGATCGCTTCCGCGCTGGACATCGAGATCGAACTGGCCGAGGGCACCGGTGGCTCGGGGCTGGGCGCGGTGCTGCTCGGCTGGCGTTCCCTCGGCGAGATCGAGGACCTCCAGCACGCGGCGGACCTGGTCCAGCCCGACCGCACCGCCGCTCCCGACCCGCAGGCCGCGCTCCTGATGGCCAAGCGCCGTCCGCTCGTCGACCAGCTCCACAGCTTCCTCCGCGACCTGGCCTGACCGGGCGGCGGGACGCGCACGGGCCGACCGGGTTCGACGTGGGGCGCGGGCGGTGCCGCCTGCGGTTCAGGTCGCCGCCCTGACCCGGGCCACCCGCGCGTAGCTCTTCGGGCCCCACTGCCGCCACTCGTTGTGGAAGTAGTCCATGCCCATGCCGGTCGCGGCGTGCACCGAGTCGGCGTAGGTGTAGAACAAGGTGCGCTTGGCCGCCAGCAGGCCGGCGGGGAGGTTGGCGGGCCGTCCCGCGGTGGCGTAGGAGACCCAGAGGACCCGGTGGTGGGCCGTGGCCCCGGCGAGCAGCGCCGCCTGGGTGGTGGCGTAGTGGTCGAAGTGGTCTCCCGGGTTGGTCGACGCCACGTTGTCGGCCATGTTGAACCACTGCGGGGGACGCGGGTTCTGCGTCAGCTTCGCCAGTTCGTGGTTCATGATCGCCCGGAGCGTGGCCTGGACGTCCGCCCAGGAGTAGGTCGAGTCCGGGACGTTGCCGGTGACGTCGATGGCCTTCATCCGCCGGTTCTTGTCGTTGCGCAGCCACACCAGGCTGACGTACCCGGTGCGCGCGAACCCCTGGCCGCGGAGGTTGCCGTCGGGCAGGCGCAGGAAGTAGCACGCCCACCGGGGGGTGTCGTAGACGGTGACGTTCCGGTGGAACTTCTTCCGCACCGCGGTGGGGTACTGATCGGGGGCTTGGGCCCTGTTGTGCGCGGCGACCAGACCGGCCTCCCGCGCCTGCCACCAGGACGGCTGCCAGCCGTTGTCCCCGGCGGTGGTGACGATGTGCACGACCCGGGCGCCGGGCGTGTTCACGTCGGTCTGCAGGAACTCGCCGCGGAACAGCAGCGCGTCGTCCTGGTGCCCGGCGATGAAGAACGAGATCGAGGTAACCACTGCCCACCCCCGGCGAAGGCGAATCGGAACGCACAGGATGTGGCGCTCGCCCGCGCCGCCGGAAGCGTCCTGACGTCCGGCCCGTCGAAGGCGTGGCGCGTACCGACGACCGTGGTCCCCCGTTCGGGAGGCCGGTCGGCGCCACCACGGGTCCCCCGAGGCGGAGCGACGCCGGACGGGCCGCACCGGAGCACGCTCGACCGCGGCCGCTCCCGAGCCGCACCGCCTCCCTCGCCTGCGGCCGAGCGTCGACGGTGCGACGAACAGGCCGGACATCCCCGCTCAGGTGCCCGCAGCTCCGCGTCGCGGGCGCGGTCTCCCCGCCTGACCTGGCGGAGTCGCACCGGCGTGGTGGGCTCACCGGCGCGGCCGTCGCGGTCCGGTGGCCGGACCACCTCGGGCGGTGCGGGCTCCGCCGCAGCCCCGTCCTCCGGCCGCTGACCTGGGCGGGGGTGCGTCACCCGACAAGGTGATCTTGGATGAGGGGCCTCTCACCTCGTGCTCACGAATCGCTCACAGCCGTAGCGGAGAGTGCTCGGTGGCGTTGAAGTCGGCTCGATCGCGCGGTGATCGAGCGGGTTCCGGAGGATGTCATGAGTGCTCTGCGCACGGTTGCCCTGATCTCGGTTCTCGGCGGACTCGTCGCGACGGTGCTGCTGTGGTCGCACAGCCACCCGCACGAGATGTGGTCGGTGTGGTCCCTCGTCGACGTCGGTGCGCTGGTCCTGTCGCTGGTGGTCCTGCGGAAGGTGAACCGCCGGGTCAGCGCGGAGCCTCCTTCGGTGCGCCTGGCTGCCGTCCTGGGGCCGCCCAGGCGAACGCGGTGACCGGCGGCCGACTGGCGGTGCCGCCCGGCGCCGGGACGCAGCCCCGCGTGCCGCTGAGGCCGCAGGCGGGGATCCGGGGCGGGCACGCGGCGCCGCCGCGTGCCCGCCGGTGTCGGCTCGCCGGTGTCGGCTCGCCGGTGTCGGCTCGCCGGTGTCGGCTCGCCGGTGTCGGCTCGCCGGTGTCGGCTCGCCGGTGTCGGCTCGCCGGTGTCGGCTCGCCGGTGTCGGCCCGCCGGTGTCGCGAGGAGTGTCCGCCGGGGGCGTCGATCGCCGCGAGCCGTGGTGGTTGCTCGGCGCGGGGGGCGGGCCGGAGGTCGCGACCCGTGGGCGCGGCCCCGCCCGCCGAGCGCTACCCGCTGGGGTGGACCGGAGCGGCGGGTCCGGGTGAGTTTCCGGCGCGGTCTGGACGTGCGTCCCGCCGGCCTGGATGCTGGGGCGCGCCGGGGTGATCTGTGAGCGGCGGCTCGTCGGACGCGGCCGGGTTTTCTTGACTGATTCCAGTCTTGTCGTGGCATACTGGGGTCGTTATGGCTCAGACCCCCGAAACTCCAGCCGTCGACGCGGGCGATCCGCGGGAGCGGTTGCGTGCTGCCGGGCTTCGAGTCACCAAGCCGCGGATCGCGGTGCTGCGTTGGCTCTCCGGACATCCGCACTCGACCGCTGACCAGGTGGCCGGTGCGGTGCGCGAACAGCTCGGTTCGGTGTCCACGCAGGCCGTGTACGACGTGCTCAACGCATGCACCCACGTCGGGTTGCTGCGGCGGATCGAGCCGGCGGGGCATCCGGCTCGGTTCGAGACCAGAACAGCCGACAACCACCACCACCTCGTGTGCCGCAGGTGCGGCAAGGCCGAGGACGTCGATTGCGTCCGAGGCGCCGCGCCGTGCCTGGCGCCCAGCGACCTGGCCGGCTACGCGGTGGACGAGGCGGAAGTCGTGTTCTGGGGCCTCTGCCCAGACTGTCGGGCCTCGGTCGCCGAGGAACCCAGCCACCACCATGAGGAGGGACGATCGTGACGTCGGCACGACCCACGACGACCAACGCCGGTATCCCGGTCGCCAGCGACGACCACTCGCTGACCGCGGGCAGCAACGGCCCCGTGCTGCTGCAGGACCACTACCTGATCGAGAAGAACGCGCAGTTCAACCGCGAGCGCGTGCCGGAGCGCGTGGTGCACGCCAAGGGCGGCGGCGCCTTCGGTTTCTTCGAGGTCACCGAGGACGTCAGCCAGTACACCAAGGCGGCCGTCTTCCAGCCGGGCACCAGGACCGAGACCCTGATCCGCTTCTCCTCGGTCGCGGGTGAGCTGGGGTCCCCCGACACCTGGCGCGACCCGCGCGGCACCGCGATCAAGTTCTACACCAGCGAGGGCAACTACGACCTCGTCGGCAACAACACGCCGGTGTTCTTCATCCGCGACGCGATCAAGTTCCCCGACTTCATCCGCTCGCAGAAGCGCCGGGCCGACAACCACCTGCGCGACCACGACATGCAGTGGGACTTCTGGACCCACTGCCCCGAGTCGGCGCACCAGGTGACCTGGCTGATGGGTGACCGCGGCCTCCCGCGGACCTGGCGGCACATGAACCTCTACGGTTCGCACACCTACCTGTGGACCAACGCCGCGGGCGAGAAGTTCTGGGTCAAGTACCACTTCAAGACCGACCAGGGCCACGAGTTCCTGACCGGCGAGGAGGGCGAGCGCCTGGCCGGGGTGGACGCGGACCACCACATCCGCGACCTGTTCAACACCATCAAGGCCGGCGACCACCCGAGCTGGGTCCTCTACGTCCAGGTCATGCCGTTCGAGGACGCCGCGGACTACCGGTTCAACCCGTTCGACCTGACGAAGGTGTGGCCGCACGGCGACTACCCGCTGATCAAGGTCGGCCGGTTCGTCCTGAACCGGAACCCGGAGAACTACTTCGCGCAGATCGAGCAGGCCGCCTTCGAGCCGTCGAACCTGGTTCCGGGCATCGGCACCTCCCCGGACAAGATGCTCCAGGGCCGGCTGTTCTCCTACCCGGACGCGCACCGCTACCGCATCGGCGCCAACTACATGGACCTGCCGGTCAACCGCCCGGTGTCGCCGGTGAACAGCTACTCCAAGGACGGAGCGATGCGCTACAGCTTCGGCCAGGACCCGGTGTACGCGCCGAACTCCTACGGCGGCCCGCACGCCGACAGCTCGTTCGCCGGTGATGACGCCGCCACCGGCATCGAGCAGGAGGTCCTGCGCTCGGCCTACGCCAAGCACTCCGAGGACGACGACTTCGGCCAGCCCGGCACGCTGGTCCGCGAGGTCTTCAGCGACGAGGAGCGCGCGCGGTTCATCGACAACGTCTCCGGCCACCTCTCCAACGGCGTGAGCGCGCCGGTCCTGGAGCGGGCGCTGGAGTACTGGCGCAACGTCGACAAGGACGCGGGCGACAAGATCGCCGAGAAGGTCCAGGGCTGACCTGAACCGCTGACCGGACCCGGGAGCCGCGTGCTCCCGGGTCCGATCGCTTTCCTGGCAGGATGGGGGAGGCGGACGACGAGCCGAGGAGGCGGCGATGGGATTCCGGCTGCACAAGCGGTTCAAGCTCGGGCCGGTCTACATCAACACCCACAATGGGCGGATCACGTCGTGGGGCATCAAGTTCTGGCGGATCTCGCGCAACATGACGCACCGCTCGACCACGATCGACACCCCGGGGCCCGGCCACTACACCCACCACGACAAGCGCCGGTGAGTCCGGTGCCGCGCCACCTCGGGTCCGCGGGTCCGCGCCGCGCGGCGGGACCGGCGGTCCCGGACGCGCCGGAGCGGTGCCGCTCGACCGGCCGCCATCGCTTCCGGGTCCGGGATCCGCACCTCCGGTGCGGTGCCATGGCGCGGCTGGTGTGGCCGGCTGGTGCGTGGCGCCGTGGGTGCGGTGGCGCGGGCGGTGCCCACCGGGGGGCGTCAGTCGGCGCGCAGGCCCGCGTCGTGGGCGAGGATGGCGGCTTGGACCCGGTTGGCGCAGTCGAGGGCGGTGAGGATGCGGCTGACGTGCGCTTTCGCGGTGCCCGTGCTGATGTGCAGCCGTTGCGCGATCTCCGCGTTCGACAGCCCGGTGGAGACCAGCCGGAGCACGTCGCGCTCGGCGTCGGTGAGCCGGTCGAGCCGGCGCCGGGCGGTGCCGGCCTGATCGTCACCGGCGAGGACGTGGCGTTCGATGAGCCTGCGGGTGATCTGCGGGGACAGGATCGATTCGCCGGTGGCGGCGACCCGCACGGCGTGGATCAGCTCGACGGGCCCGGTGTCCTTGAGCAGGAAGCCGACGGCTCCGGCCCGGAGCGCCTCGGCGAGGTTGTGGTCGTCGCCGAACGCGGTGAGCATGGCGACGCGGGTGCGCGGTGATTCCCGGGCGATGCCCGCGATGGCGCTGATGCCGTCGCCGCCGGGCATGTGGACGTCGAGCAGTGCCACGTCGACCTCGTGCTCGCGGCAGGCCCGCACCGCCGCGTGCCCGTCCGGCGCCTCGGCCACGACTTCGAGGTCGTCGGCGTTGTCCAGGATGAGGCGGATGCCGGTTCGCATGAGCGCCTCGTCGTCGGCGATGAGGGTCCGGATCACAGAGTCATTCTAAAGACCAGCATGAAGATCAACAGGATCGTGGCGGTGACGACCGGCACCGCCGCCAGCAGTCCGAGGCAGCCGGCGCCCAGTGCTCGGGGCAGCGTGAGCACCTCGGCGTCGAGCGGCTCGGGGACTTCCCGGACCGCGGGAGGGTGCCGGGCGCCGGTGGTCGCGGGCAGTCCCGGATGCGCCGGCAGTTCGGCCGCGATCCGGAAGCCGCCCTCGGCGGTGGCACCGGCGGTGAACGCCCCGCGGAGCAGGGCGATCCGCTCCTCCAAGCCGACCAGGCCCTGACGCGTGCCCGGTGCGCGGGGTCGGGCGCCCGGCGCCGGAGCGCTGGTCACGCGCACCTCGACGCGCCCGGCCTCGTAGCCGACCGCGACCTCCGTCCGCGAGTTCGGGGAGTGCTTGTGCGCGTTGGTCAGCCCTTCCCGCACCACGCGGTGCACGCCGTGGCGGATCCGGAGGTCCACGTCGTCGAGGTCCGCGCCCGACCACGTCAGCTCCACGTCCACGCCCGCCCGCCGGGACTCGGACACCAGCTCGGTGATGTCCTCCCGGCTACCGCTGCGCTCGCCGACGGCACCGGGTGGATCGCCCGTGGTGTCGCGGAGCACGCCCAGGACGTCGCGCAGTTCGCTCAGCGCGGTGCCCGCCGTGGTGCGCAGCAGCTCGGCCTGGCCGCTCACCCGGGGCGCCTCCTGGGCGGCGGTGAGTTCCAGCGCGCCCGCGTGCATCGAGATCAGGCTGAGCCGGTGCCCGAGCATGTCGTGCATCTCGGCGGCGAGGTGCGCGCGTTCGGCCATGCGCGCCTTCTCCGCGGTGAGCAGCCGCGACTGCTCCAGGTATTCGTTGCGCTCCCGCAGCACCCGGACCAGGGGCCGGCGCCGTCCGAACAGGGCGCCGGACAGCGCGGGGAGCAGCAGCAGGAGCGCGAGGCCGGCCGCATGACCGGCGATCGCCAGGCCGATCCCGTACGGCTCGGAGCGCATGACGATCAGCACGAGCAGCAGGTCCGCCGCGGCGGTCGCCGACACCACCGTCCACAGTCGCCTCGCGGGGGCGATCCGCCGCGCCACCGCGAACGTGATGGCCGGCAGCGCGGCCTGGACCCAGACGTTGTGGAAGGCGAACACGGGTGCCGTGGCCAGCAGCGTCGCGCTCGGCCACCGCCGCCGGGCGGGTACCAGCAGCGCCGTCCAGCACGCGAGGGCCGCCGCGCCGACGAGTTGTCCGGTCGAGAGCTCCGGCGCGGGCATCGGTACGAGTCCGAGGAGGAGCACCGCGAGGGCCAGCGCCAGTTCGGTGACCAGCACGCGGCGCGGCGCCGACCGCACGGCGCCGCGGACCTCCCGCGCCTCGCGGGCGACGAGACCGACGGGCGAAGCCATGTCGCGAACCTCCCTTCCGACTCGATGACGGCTCCATCGTCGCCGAGCGCCCGTCGTCACCACCACGGCCGATCGGCTCGAGCATCCTGGCCGATCGGCCAGGAGACCTGGCCGATCGGCCCATGCCCGGCAGGGCGGCGGCTCCTTAGTCTGGGATCACGACGGATGGAGCGGGCTCGATCGCTGGAACGGTACCGCTCGGTCCGGTGTGGAAGGACAGCGCCGGTGAACGGCCCGGCAGCAGGACCGGCAGCAGGATCGGCAGCAGGATCGGCAGCAGGATCGGGCACAGGAAGGACGGACATGCGCACGGAATCGCATCCCATCACGGCCGACGCTTCAGGTGAGGCGACGACGCTGCTGGTCGAGGCGTTCAGGCAGGCGCTCCGCGCAGGGCACCCCGCCGTCGGGACCGAGCACCTGCTCGCCGCGCTGCTCCGGGGCGAAGTCGCGGCCAAGGAACTGCTGGTGCCCGGGGGGAGGGGCGCCGAGGAGTTGCTGTCGGTCGTGGCCAAGGACGCCGCGCGCTGGGGCAGCGAGGACGGGACCGACGACGTGGTGTTCGCCGACCACTTCGCGGTCGGTGCGCTGCTGCGCGAGGTGGAGTGGTCGGCGTGGCAGCGGAAGACCGACGCGGAAGGGGAGCCGCGTTCGGACGAACCGCGTCCACAGGCGACGCCGGGGCTCGTGGCGGCGGTCGGCCGGGCGCTGCTGGGCGCGCACGAGCTCGGCGTCGCCCGGGCGAACGCGACCCACCTGCTGCTGGGGTTGCTCCACGACCCCGCCAACCGCGCCGGTGAGGCGCTGCGCGCACGGCGGCTGGACCCGGACGAGATCCGCACCGGGCTCACCGAGCACCCCACCGCGCGGCAGGACGGTCCGTGGCACGGGGACAGCGTGACCGGCCTGCGCCACCTCGGCATGCTCGCCCAGCGGGGACCGTACTGGAGCGGCCTGGCCCGCTTCCTGTCCAGCGGGGGGTTCGGGTCCCCGATGGTGCTCACCGTCCGCCGCGAAGCCATGCGCCAGGCCGTCCGGTTCGGACATGCGCAGGTGACCACGGCGCACCTGGTCTTGGCGATGCTGGTCGTCGACGAGCAGATCGCGACGTTCGGACAACGGCTCCGCAAGCGGTTCGCGGTGGACAACGCGGGCGCGGAGCTGCTGCGCGACCGGGGCGTCGCGCCGGCCGCCGCGGCCGACGCGGTCGCCGACCTGGCCCCGACGGGCGAGCGGTCGCGGCCTACGGACCCGAGCTTGGCGAGCGGCGTCGAAGACGTGCTGCACCGCGCGCGCGGAATCGCCTCCGAGCGCGGTACCAAGGCCACCGGGACCAACCACCTGCTGATCGCGCTGCTGGCGGCCGACGACGACCCGGGGACTGCGCTGCTGTCGACGCTGGGCGTGGACGTCGGCGAACTCCGCGACGCCCTCGGAGGCTGACCGATGCGCGGGGCGACCGGGTCAGGGGTTGACGAGGAGCTGCTCGCAGGTGCGCAGCACGGTGCGGACGGCATCGCGGTGGGCGCGGTCGTGCAGCGGGTTGACGAGCTGTTCGCGCCAGCGGTGGACCGCGGCCAGGGCATCGTCGGCGACGTCCTGGTCGGAGGAGTGCGCGTCGCGGCCGAGCCGGCTGCGGCGGTCCGGCCCGGCGGTGCCCAGCAGCCGCTTGGCCTCGGCCTGCAACGGGCGGGGGAACCGGACCTGGCCGGAGTCCAATGCGGACAGCAGCCGGAGCTCGTCCCAGTCGTGGGCGTTGGCCATCAGCCGCTCGAACTCCCCGCGCAACTGCTTGGAACCGGGACGCGGGTTGGCCCGCAGCACCATGTCGACCCCGAGCAGCGCGCTGCGGGCGCGCAGCGCCTCCTGCCGCTCGACGAACTGGCGGTGCACCGCTTCCTGCAACGCGGTGAGGCCGCTCTGCTCCAGCAGCTCGGTCCGCAGCCGACCGGGTTCGCGCACCCCACCGCGCAGCGCCGCCAGCGCCCGCTCGACGCCGAAGCTGCCGAACCGGCCCAGCAGCGCGGCGCGGGTCCCGGCGGGCACCGATTCCGGTGCGGTGCTGCGGGTGAACCGGTCGGTGGACAGCAGCAGCGCCTCCTGGTCGGCCTCGCTCAGCGTGGCCAGCCGGGCGAGGGCGGTGAACTCCTCGTCGGTCATGGTCGCCGCGGCCTGGCCGAGCAGGCCCACGACCGGGATGACGTGCTGGGTGAAGGACCGCACGGTCGGGTCGGCGCGGTAGCGGTCGGCGATCCGCTCGGCGGTGCCCAGGGCCTCCGCGCCGCTGCCCGCCTCGTCCGCGCGGGAGAAGGCGATGATGGTGTTGATCGGCGCCCGGCGGGCGATCTGCAGTTCGTGGATGGACTGCAGGAACTGCACGTCGGTCTGGTGCGGGTGCCGCGTCAGGTAGAGCACCGCGTCGGCTTCGGAGAGCACTTGGGCCAGCGCCGAGCGACCGGTCTCGCGCACCGCCGCCGACGCGACGCCCGGGGTCTCGATCAGCGAGATGGCCTGGAGGCCGGGCGTCGGCGACTCCACCACCAACCGGGCGACCTCGTCCGGCCGCCAGTGCTGGAGATCGCGGACGGTCGCGGCGTCCACAGTGGATACCGGCACGTTCTGCACGGTGCCGTGCGGGGTGTGCACCAGCACCTTCGGCTCCGGCCCGTACCGGTAGAGGGTGGGCACCTGGGTGCGCTCGGCGGCGTCGGCGGGGGCCAGCTCGGTGCCGACCAGCGCGTTGATCAGCGTCGACTTGCCCGCCTTGACCTGGCCGCTGACCGCGATCCGCAGCGGTTGGTCCAGCCGCTCCACCCGCTCCCGCAGCCACGTCGCGGTGCGCGGCACGTCGCGGTAGAACGCGGTGGTGCGGGCCAGCAGCGCGCGGGCGCGCTCCAGCAGGGATTCGGCGCTCATGCCGCGGTGATCCGGTTCTGGGTGAGCATCTGGGCACGGCGGCGCAGCGCGGTGAGGTCCTCCAGCTTCTGCTTGATCTCCCGGGCGCGCTGGTCGCGGTCCACCGCGCTGCGCTCGGCGGTGCGCTTGATCTCCTGGATGGTCAGGCTGATCTCCTGCTGCGCGTGCTCGGTGAGCTGGTTGAAGTGCGCGTGCAGCGCCCGGTGCACCCCGCGGATGGTGTCCTTGGCGTCCTTGTTCACCTGGAACACCACCTGCTCGACGTACCGCTGCGCGGCGCTGCGGGTCTCGGTCTGCCTGCGCCGCAACCGCATGTCCTTCTCCTCCTTGAGGCTCTTGCTGCCCAGCAGCACACCGGCGGCGATGGACACCACGTTCATCACGGGCAGCCCGGCCAGCGTGGTGATCAGCCCGAACATCAGGACGCCGCCGTAGGAGCCGCGCAGCCCGGTGAGGACCTGGTCGAAGCGGGGGAACTCCGAATGCTTGGGCAGCTTCGGGTGCGGCACGTCGTCCAGCGGATCGGGCTGGCGGATGCGCTCCAGCTCGGGCAGCACGTGGGCGTGGTCGCGCTGGAGCTGGTCGGCGACCTGCTCGGCGAGCCGGGCGCTGCGGTCCTCCAGCCAGTCGTAGGTCTCGGTGATCGCGTCGGTGAGCCGGTCGGCCAGCCACGACGTGAACTCGTCCCAGACCTCGAGCGGATCGGCTTCCTCGAACGCCTCGTTGACCTGGTGCAGCACCGCCCAGGTGCGCTCCCGGAAGTCGAACTCGATGTCGGTGAACAGCTCCGAGATGCCGTCGTTGAGGGTCTTCTGCCAGCGGTTCGAGATCCGCTTGAGGTCCTCGGCGCGGCGCTGCGCGGTCTCCAGCTCCACGAGGGTCTGGGCCGCGGTGCGCGGGTTCTGGGCGGCCAGCTCGGCGCGCAGGTCGGTGGTGATCTGGTTCAGCGCCTCGGACACGTTGTGCGCGACGAGCCGCCGGGTGAGCTGCTCGTGCTTGCCCGCCATCTCGCTCTTGAGGTATTCGAGCAGCGGCGGGAAGCCCGATTCGGCGTTGAGGTCGGTACTGCGGGCCTGCATCGCGCGCATCCGCACCGCGGAGGACACCGGGAAGATCTTGGCCGAGACGCCCGCTCCGGTCAGGTGCTTGCGGTTGACCTCCATCACCTGCCGCCAGTGCGGGGTGCGGTCGATCTTGGGCTGCACCAGCGCGACGTTCGGGCACAGCGCGGTGACCTGCTTGAGGAACGCCAGCTCGTTGGTGGTGAGCTCCTGGGTCGCGTCGGAGACCATGAGCAGCGCGTCGGCTTCGGCGACCACGGCGAGCGTGGTGGCGGTCAGCGAGGTGGAGACCCCGCCGACGCCGGGGGTGTCCATCAGGGCCAGCCCGCCCTGGAGCACCGCCCGGGGGATGCCGACCTCACCGCGGGTGACCGGCCGCCCGGCGTCGACGGCCTGCCGGACCTGCTCCCGGACCTCCTCGACGGGCACCGGCACCCGCTCCAGCGCTGCCGGACCGTGCGCGGGTTCGTGCTCGACCAGCAGCGCGCTCGGTTCGTCGGCGTGCCGCACTAGGGTCGGCACCGCGCCGCTGCCGCCGTCGCCCTCGGGGCACACCGGGGCGTTGACGATCGCGTTGACCAGCGCGCTCTTGCCCTGCTGCGGTTCGCCGACGACCAGCACCAGGTGGGTCGGGTCCAGGACGCGGGTGCGGATCTGCCGCAGGCGTCCGTGCAGATCAGCGCGCTGCTGCTCGGCGCATTCGGCAGTAGCGCGATCGATCAGTTCCACTAGCGACGTCTCGATCACGCCGGTCATTGTGGCGTGCTGCGGTGCACGGAGGAACCCGAAGGGGTGAACTCACATCGGCACTCTGCGCACTCCGTGCGGAACCCCCGAATTCGGAAAGCCGAAATGCCGGAATTCGCGCGGGGTGCGCGAATTCCGGCATTCTCGTGGAGCGCTTCGCTCAGAGCAGGCCGTCCAGCGGCAGCGCGGAGGTGGCGGTGCCCGCCACGTCCTCGATCGCACCACCGGCGACGTCACCGACGACCGGCAGCTCCTCGGGGGCGGGCAGCGCCTCGGTGGCGTGGTCCAGCGGCAGGGCCTCGGTGGCCTCGTCCACGACCGGCAGGTCGCCCGCGATGTCGTCGACCGGCAGCGAGCTGGTCACGTCGTCGACCGGCAGCGCCTCGACGGTCTCGGTCACCGGCGCGGCGACGTCGTCGACCGGCAGGTTCGAGGCGGTCTCGGCGACCGGGGCGGCCACGTCACCGACGACGGGCAGGTCGCCCGCGACGCCACCGGCGACACCGGCCACGTCGTCGACGGGCAGGCCGCCGGCCAGGCCACCGACGTTGCCGACCAGGTCGTCGACCGGCAGGTCGCCCGCGACGCCACCGGCGACACCGGCCACGTCGTCGACCGGCAGGCCGCCGGCCACGTCACCCACGGCGGGCAGGCCACCGGCCACACCGGCCACGTCACCGACGACGGGCAGGTCACCGGCCACGCCACCGGCGATCCCGGCCACGTCGCCGCCCGCGACCATCGTGCCCGCGCCACCGACCAGGCCGGCGCCGGTGTCGACGGTGTTGTCGACGGTGTTGGTGACGTTCTCGACCGAGCCGTAGGCCAGGTCGCCCGCGACGTTGACCGAACCGAAGGTCAGGTCGCCGACGAGGTTGGTGGTGTCGCCCACGACGCCGGTCACGGAGCCGACGGTGTCGCCCACCACGTTGCCCACGGTGTTGCCCACGGCGGCGACGTTGCCGATGTTGTTGCCGCTGAGCACGTCGTGGACGTTGACCAGGTTGTGCGAGTCGGTCTGCTCGATCTCGATGTTGGTGTTGGTGTCGCCGCCCTGCGGGGCCGGGGACGGCAGCTGCGCGTCGACGTCGCCGTCCTGGTCGAAGTTCGGGGCGCTGTTGTTCAGCATGATCGGTTCTTCCTGCTCGTCGAGTGGATGGACCGGGTGGAGCTGGTTGATCGCGACGTGCTGCGTGCTGCTGGCCGCGAACTTCTCAACGCTGCTCTGAACCGACCGGTCGTACTCCGAGACCACGTCCACCGGTGCGTAGTCGAGCACCAGCGATGTGGCCTGCAGCACGTCCGTCGCGCTCATGTCCCCGAATCCGGCCTGATTCAGCACGCCGTGCGGATCAGCGTCGAAGGCCGACCGCGCCGCGGGGTCGCCGACGAGTCGCGTGAGGAACTCGTGCAGCGTCGGCTGGTCGCCCCCGACGGCGGACTCGGGCCCGGGGGTGGAGGTGGGCTCGGCTGGACCTGGAGCGGGATGAGAGTTCACCGCGCTGGGCCTCCCGTTGCTCGACGGACTCGGCGGGTGTCGACCGACGTGTACCGGCCTCACTTCCGATGATCACGGTAGGGCGCTGCGGCCCCCATGCCATCGGGCACGACTCCTAGTTAGAACTTTCACTATTAGGGGATCAGGCTAGTGCCCCGTTAGGGGCTGCGTTGAGGTGTCCCGAACCGCTGTGTAATCAGATCCGCGTTAAATTGTGTCGACTCTGCACCACCGGTGGATACCTCGATGGTGGGGCAGTGGGTGACGCGAAAGGAAGGCATGCCTTACGTCCTCGGCATCCACCTCGGCGCCACGGCGACCACCGCCGCCGTCGTCCGGCGCGAGGGCAGCCGGTGGGCCGCCGCGGTCCCGGTGCCGCTGGGCCCCGGTGCACCCGGGGTGCCGACCGTGCTGTGCCGCGTCCAGGACGGCTCCTTCGTGGCCGGTGAGGACGCGCGCCGGCAGGAGCTGGGCTACCCCGCGTGGACCGTGCGGGGATTCACCCGGCGGGTCGGTGACGACCTGCCGATGCTGGTCGGCAACGACTTCGTCAGCGCGCAGCGGCTGATCGCGGTGCTGGTCGAATGGGTCGCCGACGCCGTGGCGCACCGCCAGGGCCACCCGCCCGAGCACATCGCCATCGCGCACAGCGCGTCGTGGGGTCCGCACCGCTCGTTGCTGGTCCACCAGGAACTCGCCCGCCTCGGGATCGGCGAGGTGACGATGGTGCCCGAACCCGTCGCGGTCGCCCTGGACTACGCGAGCAAGCAGACCGTCGAGGAGCGCAGCGCGCTGGTCGTCGGCAGCGTCGGCGGCAGCGGCTTCGACGCCACGGTGCTGCGCCGCCGCGCCCCCGCCTTCGAGGTCGTCGGTCCGCCGCTGGAGACCGACCACCCCGGTGGGCAGGACCTCGACGACGCGGTGTTCGACCTGGTGCGCGCGGAGCTCGCCGGGGAGCTGGCCGGGGTCGACCCGGCCGACCCGCGGGGCCGCGCGCTGCTCGCCCAGGTCCGGCAGGAGTGCATCCGGGCCAAGGAGGCCCTGTCCCACCAGCCCGGCCACCTGCTGCGGCTGGACCTGCCGGGCGGCCGGACCGAGTTCGCGCTGTCGCGCTCCCGGTTCGAGAAGCTGGTCCGGCCGCACCTGGAGCGGGTGCCCGAGCTGCTGCTCCAAGCCGTCCAGTCGGCGTCGCTGGCCGCCGACGACCTCGACGCCGTGGTGCTGGCCGGGGGCACCGCGCGGGTCCCGCTGCTGCGGCGACTGGTCGCCGAGCGGCTCGAACGCACGCCGGAGGTCGACGTGGTGCCGGAAATGGCCGCCGCCTCGGGAGCCGCGCGCGCCGCCGTGCAGGTGCTGTCCACCGACCGCGACCAGGCCGCCGCGGGGGAGACCAGCGTGCTGGTGCGGATCGAAGGCTCGGACGAGCAGGACTCCGAACCCGAGCGCGAACTCCCCGCCGCCCCGAGACCCCCGGTGGAGGTGGCACCGCTGCCGATCGAACCGCCCGACGAGGAGCGGGCGCGCCGGATCAAGATCATCAAGCTGGTGGTGGCCGCGCTGCTGATCGCGCTCGGCGTCGTGCTGACCATCATCAACCCCGGCGACCCGCTCGGCGGGGTGTTCGGCGCCCTCCGGTCGTGACGACGAACTCGGGAGTTTCGATGCCCCAGCGAACCGCTTCCGCCGCGGACCTGACCGCCGCCGGGCTGCTCGCCGCGATCAGCGCCGATCCCGGCGCCCCCCTGCGCGCCGGGGTCCTCGGGCCCGGCGGCTACGGCAAGACCGCGCTGCTCGACCGGATCGCCCGGATCTACCGCGGCGCCGGGGTCCCGGTGTCGGCCGCGGACGGCGACGGGGCGGACGGCGACGGGGCGGTGCTGGTCGACGACGCGCACCGGCTCGACGACGCCGCCCTGGACCGGCTGCGCGAGCTGGCCCGCCGTCCCGGCGCGCGACTGGTCGTCACCTACCGGCCGGGTCCGCGTCCGGCCGCGCTGACCGCGCTGCTCGACGAGCTCGGCGCTCCGGTGCTGCTCACCGCGCTCGGCCCGGAGGAGATCGGCGCCCGGGCGCGCGACACCTTCGACGACCCGGTGCCCGAAGCCTGGGTCGAGTGGACCCGGCGCGTCACCGGCGGGGTGCCGCGGCTGGTGTCCCGGCTGCTCGCGGCGCAAGCCCCGGGCCCGCCGCGCACCGAGGTGCCCGCCCGCGCGCTGGACCAGTTCCTGCCCGACTTCGAGCAGCTCGGCGAGCCGGGCCGGGACTGCCTCATCGCGCTGGCCACCGGCGCCGCCGCGCACCCGGACCTGCTCGCCGGGGTGCTCGACCTGGACCCGGGCACGGCGGTCGCGGCGCTGGCCGCGATCCGCGCGGCCGGGCTGGTCGACGCCGACGACGCGCTGGTGCCGGTGGTGCGCCCGGCGGCGCTGCGGCTCACCCCGTGGGAACGCCGGTTGCAGGTGGTGCGCAGGCTCGTGGAGGTGCAGCGGGCGCGCGGCGGGGCGGTGCTCGGCCTGGTCGCGCCGCTGCTCGGCGCCGAGGTCGCGCTGCTGCCGGAGGCGACGCTGGCGGCGGCCTTCGAGCAGGCCGCGGAGGAGGCGCTGCGCGACGCCCCGCACCTGGCGGGCCGGCTGCTGGACGCGGCGGTCTCGGCGGGCACCCCGGCGACCGCGCTGACCGCGCGCCGGGCCCGCGCGGCGGCCGTGGCCGGGCAGCTCGACGAGGCGCTGCGGCTGGCCGACCAGGTGCTCGTCGACGAGGACGCCGCCGACCGGGTGCTCGGGGTGCGGGTCGCGGTCAGCGTGCTGGCGCACCGGGGGCTGCCCGCGCGCTCGGCGGAGCTGTGCCGGTGGTCCGCCGAGCACCTGCGCTGGCCGGGCGACCGCGCCTACGCCGCGGTCGGGTTGCTCGGCGTCGGACGGCTCGACGAGGCCCGGGAGCTGCTGGGCTCCGCGCCCGATCCCGGCCCGCCGACCTCGCTGTCCGGGGCGGCGGCGCAGTTGGCCGAGGGCGTGCGGGAGTCGGTCTCCGGTACGGCCACCGCCGCGATGTCGGCGCTGGTGCGGGCGGCTTCGCTGGCCGAGCCGATCGGGCAGGAGGTGCCGGTGCCGGAGACCCCGGCGGCCGTCGCGGCCCAGGTCGGGCTGCACTGCGGCGAGCTCGACCTGGCCCGCGCCACGCTGCGCCGGGCCGTCGACGCCGGAGCGGGCGGCGCGCTGCTGCACACCCGGCACCGGCTGCTCGCGGCCTGGCTGCCGCTGGTGGAGGGCGACACGGTCACCGCCCGGACCCAGCTCGCCACCGCCACCGAGGGCCGCGCCGAGCCCGCCGCCCGCGACCGGCTGCTGGCCACCGCCGTCGAGATCGGCATCGCCAACCGGGACAACGACGTGGCGGCGCTGACCGCCGCGCGCGGTCCCGCCCGCCAAGCCGTCGCCGAGCACCCGGTGGACCTGTTCGCGCTGCTGCCGCTCGGCGAGTTCGTCGTCGCCGCCGCCCGGCTGCGCGACCAGGAGTGGATCGCGCCGTACCTCGCGGAAGCCCGCGCGCTGCTCGACCGGCTCGGCAACCCGCCGCTGTGGAGCGCGCCGCTGATCTGGCGCTGCCTCCAGGCGGCCGTGGTGCAGGAGGAGCACGACCGGGCCGCCCGGCACGCCGCCGAGCTCGCCGGGCTCGGGCACCACAACCCGCTGGCCGCCGCGCTGGCCGAGGCCGCGGGCACCTGGCTGCGGGTGCTCGGCGGTCGGGTCGACCGGGACGAGGCCGAACGCTCCGCGCGGGGCCTGCACGCCGCCGGGTACGCCTGGGACGGCGCCCGGCTCGCCGGGCAGGCCGCGATCCGCACCACCGATCGCCGCGCCATGACCGCGCTGCTGGAATGCGCCCGCGCGTTGCAGGGCAAGCCGCCGCGCCCGAGGACGATGCGCGGTGGCGAGGAGCCGCTCAGCGAGCGCGAGAAGGAGGTCGCCGAGCTGGTGATCGCGGGGCTGACCTACAAGCAGGTCGGCAAGCGCCTGTTCATCTCGGCGAAGACCGTGGAGCACCACGTCAGCCGGATGAAGAACCGGCTCGGTTGCGCCAGCCGGGAGGAACTGCTCACCCGGCTCCGCGAACTCGTCGGCTGACCCACTCGTTCCGGTGAAACTTTTCCCAGGTGAGGGGCACCCTGTACCAAGTGACGTGGTACAGGGTGCCCCTCACTCAAGCCACGTTCGGGTCAGCGGAGGGCGAGTCCGGCGCGGAGGGCGCCCGCGATCTCGAAGAGGGCCTCCCGGAAGCGCCCGCCGACGGCGCCGAGGCTGGCGAAGCCGTGGATCAGGTCCGGGAACCGGCGGGTGACCACGGGCACCCCGGCGTCGGCGAGCCGCTCGGCGTAGGCCTCGCCCTCGTCGCGCAGCGGGTCGAACCCGGCGGTGACCACGTGGGCCGGGGGCGCGGCGCTGACGTCCTCGGCGAGCAGCACCGACAGCCGCGGGTCGCCGCGCTCGTCCAGCGACGGCGCGTACTGGCCCATGAACCAGTCCATGTCGCCGTCGGTGAGCAGGAACCCGTTGCCGAACAGCTCGCGGGAGGGGCGCCGGGTGGTGGCGTCGACCGCCGGGTAGATCAGCAGCTGGAACGACGGGCGGGGGAGCCCGCCGGTCGCGGCGTGCACGGCGACCGACGCGGCGAGGTTGCCGCCCGCGCTGTCGCCGCCGACGGCGATCCGCTCCCGGCTGCTGCCGAGCTCCTCGGCGTGCTCCACGGCGAACCGGTAGGCGTGCAGGGCGTCGTCGTAGGCCGCCGGGAACGGGAACTCGGGCGCCAGCCGGTACTCCACCGACAGCACCCGCACCCCGGCGTGCCGGGCCAGGAACCGGCACAGGTCGTCGTGGGTGTCGAGGTCACCGATCACCCAGCCGCCGCCGTGGTAGAAGACCAGCAGGTCACCGGGCTCGGTCAGCTCGCGCGGCCGGTAGACGCGGGCGTTGAGCGCGCCGTGCGGTCCGGGGATGCTGCGGTCGGCGACGACCACGCCGGGCACCCGGGCGGAGCCGAACAGGCCGCTGCCCCGCCGCATCGCCGCCCGGGCGACCTCGGCGTTGCTCGCCGACAGGCCGTGCTGCCCGCCGAGCTGCTGCAGCTTGAGCAGCAGTTGCGCCTCCAGCGCGAGCCGCTGGCCGTCCACGGAGATGGGCGACCCCGCGAGCAGGCGTTTGGCCGGCCCGGGCAGGGCGAACAGGCCGCGCGCGACGGCCGTCTCGACCTTGGGCTGCACGAGTTCGACGAACGTGGGCATCGGCATCCTCCGCGGCTGCTGAACAGGGGCTGCGCCGAGGTTACCCGCAGGTAGGTGTGGTGGGTGACACCCGTTCACCTTTTGCCCTCGACCTAACTCGAAGTCGTAGCGTGGGTTGGTCGCGCTCTGCCGCGGAGCGCCCCGAGATGGAAGGATCGACCACATGACGGTGACCGTGGTGGGGATCGGCGGCTCGGTCCGCGCCGGTTCCCAGTCCGAACGCGCCCTGCACACCGCGCTGGCCGGAGCGCGCGAGGCGGGGGCCGAGGTCCACGCGATCACCGGCGACAGCCTGGTCCTGCCCTTCTACGACCCGCACCTGCCCGAGCGCACCGGCAACGCCACCGCGCTCGTCGAGGCGCTGCGCCGCGCCGACGGCGTGGTCCTGTCCTCGCCCGGCTACCACGGGACCATCTCGGGGCTGATCAAGAACGCCCTGGACTACGTCGAGGACCTGCGCCAGGACGACACCCCCTACCTGGACGGGCGGGCCGTGGGCTGCATCGGTCTCGCGCACGGCTGGCAGGCCACCGTCACCACGTTGCAGGCGCTGCGGTCGGTGGTGCACGCGCTGCGCGGCTGGCCGACGCCGCTCGGCGGCGCGGTCAACTCCGCCGAGACCCGGTTCGACGCCGACGGCGGGACCAGCGACGAGAAGGCCGACGCCGTGCTGCGCACCATCGGTCGCCAGGTCGTCGACTTCGCCGCCGCCCGCCGGGGCTGACGGGCGTTTTCGGACGCGGCCGGTACGGGTAACCCGGGACGAGCACCCTGCTGGGCAGGACTGCTCATCTACGAGGGAGGTTTGCCCGCAATGGCCCAGAAGACCGCACAGAAGGCGCCGATCACCGGCGCGCTGAACGATTCGGACCGCGACATCACCGGCAAGACCTTGCAGGGCACGTTGGTGGACCTGATCGATCTGCACCTCGTAGCCAAGCAGGCGCACTGGAACGTCGTCGGGAAGTTCTTCCGCGACGTCCACCTCCAGCTCGACGAGCTGGTGTCCACCGCCCGGGGCTTCGCCGATGACGTCGCCGAACGCTGCGCGGCCATAGGGGTGTCCCCGGACGGGACCGCGGCGAAGGTCGCGGAGAGCTCCAACGTGCCCAAGTTCGAGCTCGGCTGGCGCAGCGACCGCGACGTGATCGAGGCCGTGGTGAACTCGCTGGCCGCGGTGATCCACCCGCTGCGCATCCGGATCGGCGAGACCGACAAGACCGACCTGGTCACCCAGGACCTGCTCATCGGCATCGCGCAGGAACTGGAGAAGTCGCACTGGATGTGGCAGGCCCAGCTCGCGGCGGACTGACGCGGGTGAGGGGCATCCCCCGCCGGAGTGCCCCTCACCGCCGCTCAACCGCGGGCGCGCTCGTACTGCTTGGGCCAGAGCGACTCGCCGCGCAGCCGGTCCGCCGCGTGCATCGGCCAGTGCGGGTCGCGCAGCAGCTCGCGGCCCAGCAGCACCGCGTCCGCCGACCCGGAAGCCACGATCTCCTCCGCCTGCTCCGGCGAGGTGATCAGGCCGACCGCACCGGTGGCCACCCCCGCCTCGGCGCGGATCTTCCGGGCGAACGGGGTCTGGTAGCCGGAGCGCACCGGGATCGAGGCCTTCGGCGTGGCCCCGCCGGTCGAGGCGTCGACGAGGTCCACCCCGCGCTCGGCGAGCAGCTTCGCCAGCGCGACCGAGTCGTCCCCGGTCCAGCCGCCCTCGACCCAGTCGGTCGCGGAGATCCGGGTCAGCAGCGGGCCGTGCCACACCGCGCGCACCGCCTCGACGATCTCCAGCAGCAGCCGGGTGCGGCCCTCGAAGTCGCCGCCGTAGCGGTCGGTGCGGTCGTTGGTCAGCGGCGAGTAGAACTGGTGCGCCAGGTAGCCGTGCGCGAAGTGCAGCTCCACGACCTCGAACCCGGCGGCCTCGGCGCGACCCGCGGCCTCGGCGAACCGCTGCGGCAGCGCGGCCACCTCGTCCTCGGTGAGCGCGCGGGGCGCGGCCAGGTCGCCGAACGCGGCGCCGGTCGAGCTCACCGTCTGCCAGCCGCCCTCCTCGGCGGACACGGACCGGTCGCCCTCCCACGGCGCCGAGGTGGACGCCTTGCGACCCGCGTGCGCGAGCTGCACGCCCGGGGTGGCGCCCTGCGCCCGCACGAAGTCGGTGATCCGGCGCCACGCCGCGACCTGCTCGTCGTTCCACAGCCCGGTGTCGGCCGGGCTGATGCGTCCCTCCGGCACGACGGCGGTCGCCTCGGCGATCACCAGACCGGCGCCACCGGTGGCGAACTGGCCGAGGTGCACCAGGTGCCAGTCGTTGGGCACCCCGTCGACCGCGGAGTACTGGCACATCGGCGACACCCACGCCCGGTTGCGGATTTCGGTGTCCCGGATCTTGATCGGTTCGAAAAGATGGCTCACGTCCACCGGCCAACGCGGTCCCGGCCACGCTGATTCCGACTCGTCGGTCATCTCACAACACCTGCGAGGAGGGGAACCTCCCGGTCACCGGCGCCGGGTCCCGGGAGTCGGCCCCCTACTACGATGGGTCGACGATCGCAGGGGACGGTCGAGGTTCGACAGCGGCGGCGACCCGCAGCGGAAGGCCGGAGGCACGCATGACCAGGACGTCGAGGCTGCGTCCGGGTCGAGCCGAGAGCGGTGGCAGCCTCACCGAAGCGGTCATGGACCACGTGCGCACCTCCGTCATCGACGGCAGCATGCGCCCGGGGGAGTGGTACAGCGCCTACCAGCTCGCCGAGGAGCTCGGCATCTCCCGGTCGCCCGTGCGCGAGGGGCTGCTGCGGCTCGAGGAGGCGGGGCTCGTCGAGTTCGTCCGCAGGCGCGGTTTCCGCATCGTCCCCACCACTCCGGAAGACGTCGCGGAGATCTTCTCCATCCGCATCGCCCTGGAGGTGCCCGCCGCCGAGCGGGCGGCGCTCGCGAACGCCGCGGGCTGGGCCCAGGACGCTGCCGAACTGCGCGCGGCGATGGTCGCCGCCGCGGAACGGGACGAGCAGCAGCTGTTCTTCGAGATCGACCAGCAGCTGCACGCGCTCATCCTCGATGCCGGGGCCATGCCCCGCAGCAGGCGCCTCATCGACCAGCTGCGCACGTCGACGCGGCTGCTCGGCGCCTCCACGGCTGGGGACAAGCGCGGCTATTCCGACATCATCGAGGAACACGATCCCATCGTGTCGGCGATCCTCGACGGAGCCGCTGCCGCGGCGGGGGACGCCATGCGCGCTCATCTCGTCACCACCGGCGTGCTGCTCGTGGCGCAGGCGCTCGAACGGGCCGGCCGCGACGAGGACCCCGGTGCGCTCTGGGACCGGCTCACCGCGGGGTTCGCCCGCTGATCGCGTCTCAGTCGGTGCCCGACTCCGTCGTGGCCTTGCCCTCCCCGGGGAGGTACTGCAGGACGAAGGCGGCGAGCGCGCAGATCGTCGCGGAGGTGAACGCCGACCAGTTGAACAGCGCGGCGGCGCCGGAGACGATCACCGGATTCACCAGGACGACCCCCAGGAGCTGGCCGAAGACGATGAGCGCGCCCAGCGCGAGGAAGGCGACCAGGAAGATCCAGAAGACGGTCTCGACGAGCTTCTTCATTGCGGTGTCCTTTCGGCTCAGCCGGGGATCGGCAACCAGCCCATGCCGATGAGCCAGGCGATGGCGATGACGGGGACGACGAACCACACGATGAGCGGGATGAACGTCCGCTTCGGACTGACCTCGGCCATGCCGGAGGCGAGGTAGATCGGCGCGCCCACCGGCGGCGAGGCGCCCTCGGTGGAGGTGCACACGAGGACGGCGCAGACCGCGGTGACCGTGGGCACGTCGACGGAACCCATCGCGATGACGGCCGGTGCCCCGATCGCTGCCGCGGTCGCGGTCGAGGAGAGGGGGGTGGCGACGACGACGGCGACGACGCAGATGACGAGGATGAGCAGCGGCGCGGGCAGGCTCATCCCCGCCAGTGCGGCGGAGAGCTGCGGGCCGACGCCGAGCTCGCTCATGATCTCCGAGGCCGCCAGCGCGGCGAACAGCGAGATGCCCACGGTGGCGAACTGCGGTGCTTCGGCGCGGATGGCCCGGCGCACCGAACCCCACCGCCCGCGCAGCCGCTTGCGCCCCTCGACGAGGGCGATGGCCGAGATGAGGATCGGAACCCAGACGATGATGGAGATCGTGTCCATCGACTCCGCGCCGACGCGCGACTCCGAGGCCAGCCAGTCGAAGAGCGGCCCGAAGGTGAGGACGACGGGGATGAGGATGCCGACGAAGATCGTCAGGGAGCGCCAGCCGGTCGCCAGCGCCCGGCCGAAGCTCTGGACGTGACCGGAGTCGGTGCGCTGGATGCCGTCCCGGCGGGTCCAGTAGAAGACGACGAGCATCCGGTAGAGCACGCAGTAGCAGCCGGCCACGAGCAGGGAGACGTAGACGTCGCCCGCGCTGATCCCGACCGCTGCCGGGGTGGCGAGGATGATGAACATCGTCGAGTTCGGCGGCAGCGAGACGCCGAGGCCGGAGTTGCCGGCCACGAGCGTCGCCGCCCGGGCGCTCGACCAGCCGTCCTTCTTCATCCAGGGGATCGTCACCGATCCCACGGTGGCGGCGTTGCCCGCGGTCGAGCCGGCCACGAGCCCGATGGCGGCTGATCCCGCCGTCGAGACGTAGGCGGCTCCGCCGCGCAGGCGCCCGAAGACGGAGTTGAAGACCTCGATGAGGCGCTCGATGAGGCCGGAGGCGGCGACGATGACGCCCATGAAGACGAAGGCCATGCCGGCGAAGGTGACGTCGTTGTCGAGCGCGCCCCAGATCCCCACCCCGAGCAGGTGCAGGGGGTCCCCGCCGACCAGCGCGGTGGCGAACAGGGCGACGAGCAGTGCCTCGGAGATCGGGCGCCTGAGCGGGACGTTCATCACGACGGTGACGGAGATGAAGACCAGCAACGCGAGGATGCCCATCGCGTTCCCACCTCTCTTCCATGCTGTGCGGCGCGCACGCGGGTGGTCGGTGCGGCGCGGGGTGGTTTGGGGCGTGCTCGCGGATCAGGCCCGCAGGGCCTTGTGCAGGAGCTGCGCCAGGTGCAGGCCCTGCCTGCCTTCGTGCTCGGAACCGGCCAGCCCCTCGCGGATCTGGGTGCGGCAGGAGTAGCCGTCGGCGAGGACGGCGGCCGCCCCGTCGAGTTCGCGGATGCGGGGGAGCAGCTCCCGTTCGCCGAGCTCGCGGGAGAGATCGGCGTGGCCGGGTTCGAAGCCCCAGTTGCCCGCCAGGCCGCAGCAACCGGTCTCGACCTGCGCCTCGGCGACGCCCAGGCGCGCCAGCACGGCCTCCGTCCCGCCGTGCCCCCGGCGGGAGCGTTCGTGGCAGTGCACCTGGGAGAGCGCGGGGATCTCCAGTTCGGCGAAGGGCCAGTCGGCGTCGTCGGTGTGCTGGGCGACGACGTCGCCGAGCGTGACGACCTGCGCTGCGAGCCGAGCGGTGCGCGGGTCCGCCGGGAGGAGCTCCGGTGCCTCGTCCGCGAGCATCGCGGCGCACGAGGGCTCCAGGACGACGACCGGGGTCGTGCCGTCGAGGTGGTGCTCCAGGACACCGAGCGTCCGTCCGATGACCCGCTGCGCCATCGTCAGCTGGCCGGTCGAGTGCCAGGTCAATCCGCAGCAGACGAACCCCCCGGGGACGACGACCTCGTAGCCGAGCGCGGCGAGCACCGCGTGGGCCGCTGCCGCGATGTCGCTGTCCAGGTGGTTGGTGAAGGAATCGGGCCAGAGCACGACCCGGCCGCGGCTCGGCCGCTCGGACCGCTGCCGCCCGGTCGACTTCGCCCTCGACTGGAAGCTGCGGCGCGAGAAGCGGACCATCGACCGGCTGGGGTCGACGCCGCCGAGCTTCATCGCCGCCTTCTCCACCGGCTTGATCGCGAGGGCGGCGTTGACCAGCCGGGCCGCTCCCGGCACGGCGTGCAGCAGCCTGCTCGTCAGCGGTAGCCACCCCATCGAGTAGTGCGCCATCGGCCTGCGGCGGGTCTTGTGGTGCTGGTGGAGGAACTCGGCCTTGTACGTGGCCATGTCGACGTTGACGGGGCACTCGGAGGCGCACGCCCGGCAGGACAGGCACAGGTCGAGGGCGTCCTTGACCTCCTCGGAGCCGGTGCCCTCGGGGTAGAGCTCGCCGCGGAACAACTCGGAGAGGATGCGCGCCCGGCCGCGGGTCGAGTGCACCTCGTCGCGGGTGATCTGGAAGGACGGGCACATCGCCCCGTCATCGGACCGGCACAGGCCCACCCCCACGCAGCGGTTGACGGCGTCGACCACGGAACCGCGATCGCGGCTGAGGGCGTGGAGCGGGACGAACTCCCGGTGCCGCTGCCCCGGCGCGGGCCGGATGCCGCGGTCGACGGGGTCGGGGTCGACGAGCACCCCGGGATTCAGCGTGCCCGAGGGGTCGAAGATGCTCTTGACGTGCGCGAACGCGCGCAGCATCGCCGGGGAGTACATGCGGGGGAGCAGTTCCGAGCGGGCGCGGCCGTCGCCGTGCTCGCCGGAGAGCGAACCGCCGTGGCGGGCGACCGTCTCGGCGGCCTCCTCCATGAAGGAGCGGAAGGTCCGCAGTCCCGCATCGCTGCCGAGGTCGAAGGAGATGCGGATGTGCACGCAGCCCTCGCCGAAGTGCCCGAACGGGATGCCGCGCAGACCGTGCTCGTCGAGCAGCCGGTAGAGGTCGCGGAGGTAGTCGGCGAGCCGCTCGGGTGGGACGGCGGAGTCCTCCCAGCTCGGCCAGGCCGCACCGCCGTCGGGAAGCCGGGTGACGAGACCGGCGGCGGCTTCGCGAATCCGCCACAACTGCCGCATCTCGTCGGGGTCGTCGACCACGACGGCGTCGACGGTGCGGTGTTCGGGGTGGGAGCTGAATTCGGCGCGCAGCTCCTCGGCGCGGGCGCGGGCCTCCTCGGCGGTCTCGCCGGTGGTCTCGCAGTAGAGCCAGCCGCCCGCCGGGCGGGGATCGCCCGCACCGCCCGGGAGGAGGTCACCGGCGGCGGGTCCCTGGCTGGTCCGCAGGGTGTCGAGCAGGTCGCCGCCCATGCCTTCGGACGTGGTCACCCCCGGGCGGCGGGAGAGCGGGGCGGCGGCCGCGGCGTCGAAGACCTCGGGGAACGCGAGCACCGCCAGCGCCGTCGCCCCCGGCACGGGGACCAGGCGCACGAGGGCTTCGACGATGATGCCCAGCGTCCCCTCCGAGCCGGCGAACGCCTTGGCGGTGTCGAAGCCGTGCTCGGGCAGCAGGTGGTGGAGGCCGTAGCCGGACACCTGGCGGGGGAAGCGGCTGAGCCCCGTGCGCAGCAGGGCGAGGTTGTCGTCCCGGAGCCGGAGCAGCTCGGCGTCGAGATCGGGATCGCTCGTGCCGCCCTTGCCGAGCGTGACCAGCGCGCCGTCCGCGCGCAGCACGGTGAGCTCGACGACGTTGGCCGCAGCCGTTCCCCAGGCCAGGGAGTGGGAGCCGCAGGCGTTGTTGGCGATCATGCCGCCGACGGTGCAGCGGCTGTGGGTCGAGGGGTCGGGTCCGTAGGTGAGGCCGTGCGGGGCGGCCGCCGCGCGGAGCGCGTCGCAGAGGACGCCCGGCTGGATGCGCGCGGTGCGCGCCTCGGCGTCGATGGCGAGGACCTGGTTGAAGTGCCGGGAGGTGTCGATGACGAGTCCCTCGCCGATCGCGTTGCCCGCGACCGAGGTGCCGCCGCCGCGGACGGTGACCGGCCAGCCCTTCTCGCGGGCCAGGGCGAGGGCATCGCGCACCTCGTCGAGGGAGCGCGGCTCGAAGACGGCTTCCGGGATGCGGCGGAAGATCGAGGCGTCGGAGACGTAGCTGCCGAGCGTTCCCCGGTCGGTGCGCAGCTGCTCCACGATGTGCGGGTACGCGGTGCCTCGACTCCCGGTACCGGCCACAGTGGTCACGCGCCCGCCCTCCCTCTTGTGTCGATGCTCACGGGCAGGGGATTTGTAACATGTTAGAGCGCCCGAACGGGTGTGACCGTCGACACAGACCTGCTCCCCGGGGTGGCTCCGGGGCGCATCCCTGCAGGCCGTCGGGGCTCGCACGCATCCGCGCCGATCCGGTGGCGGTCGGATGCCGCACGTCGAGATTCTTGAACCATAGTTCTAATTGAACTATCGTTCGAACTTCACTCGACCCCAGGAGGTACCGCATGGTGTACGTGCTGCTGCTCGGCGCGATCCTCGCCGAGGTGGTGGGGGCGATCGCCACCCGCTTCTCCGCGGGTTTCACCCGGCTGGTCCCGACCGCGCTGGCCGTCCTCGGCGTGCTGGGCGCCTACTACCTGCTGTCGCTGGTGCTGGAGCGCGGCATGGGCATCGGCGTCGCCTACGGCATCTGGGCCGCGCTGGGCGTCACGGCGGTGGCGCTGGTCGGCGCGGTGTTCCTGGGTGATTCCCTGACGTGGGTGCAGGTCGCCGGGATCGTCCTGGTCGTCGGCGGCGTGCTGGCGCTGGAAATGGGAGGTCAGCATTGAGCGGGCAGGCCGACGGACGCCGCGAGCGCGGCAGGCAGCGGCGGGAGGCGATCATCGCCGCGACGCTGGCCGTGGTGGAGCGCGACGGGGTCGCCGGCGTCACCCACCGGACCGTCGCCCGGGAGGCGGATGTCGCGGCGAGTTCGGCGGTCTACTACTTCGCGACGCTGGACGACCTGCTGGTCGCGGCGCTGTCCGCCGCCGCCCAGGAGTACGCCGACCAGCTCGCCGCGCTGCGCGACGGCGGTCGCGACCCGATCGACGGGATTGCCGAGCTGATCGCGGCGGCCGGGGGGCCGGGCAGGCAGCGGGCGCTGGCCGAGCGGGAGCTCACCCTGATGGCGAGCCGCCGCCCGGCGCTGCGCCCGCTGGCCGGGCACTGGCGCGAGCAGGTCGCCGAGGCCGCGCGCACCCGCACCGACGATCCGGTGACGGTCGACGCGGTGGTCGCGGCGGCCGACGGGATCTGCGCGCGCGTGCTGCTCGACGAGGAACCGATCGGCTTCGAGCGGATCCGCGCCGTGCTGCGGCACGCGCTGCACCTGCCGGAGTGAGCGGACCTCAGTCGATCAGGCCCACCGCGCGGCGGGCGAAGTGGATCTCGGCGGCCACCTGGCGCAGCGTCTCGGAGATCACCAGCGAACCGTGCCCGGCGTCGTAGCGGTAGAACTCGAACGGGATCCGCCGCTGCTCCAGCCGGTCCAGGTAGTTCAGGACCTGCTGGATCGGGCAGCGCGGGTCGTTGTCCCCGGCCAGCACCAGCACCGGAGCCCGGACCTCGTCGACGTAGGTGATCGGCGAGGACGACCGGTAGACGTCCGGCACGTCGTCCGGGGCACCGCCGAACAGCGCCCGGTCGTAGGCCCGCAGCGGCTCCATCTCGTCGGCGTAGGCGCTGACGTAGTCGGCCACCGGCACGCCCGCGACGCCGCCCGCCCACCGCTGCGGCTGGGTGCCCAGCGCGAGCAACGCGAGGTAACCGCCCCAGCTCGCGCCCGCCACCACGCTCAGCTCCGGCGTGGTCAGCCCTTCGCGGATCGCCCAGTCGTGCACCAGCGCGACGTCCTCCAGCTCGGTGAGCCCCGGACGCCCCTCGATCGCGTCCCGCCAGGCCGAGCCGTAACCGGTGGAGCCCCGGTAGTTGATCTCGACGACGGCGAACCCGGCGTCCAGCCAGGCGGCGCGGTAGGACGAGAACCGGTCCTCGTCGGCGGCGTGCGGTCCGCCGTGCAGGTTGAACACGGTGGGCAGCGGTCCCTCGCCGGCGCCCTCGGGCCGGGCGATCAGCGCGTGCACGGTGTCGTTCGGGCCGTGCGGGATCTCGACGAAGGCGTCGGTGACCGGCGACGATCCGGGCGCGCGGTCCCCGGGCGGGGTCAGCAGCACCGCGTCCTCGCCGGATTCCGGCAGGGTGCGCACCAGCGAGGGGGTCGCCGCCGACGACCACGCGTACTCCACCGCGCGGTCCGGGCGGACGGAAGCGCCGACGACGGTGCCCGGCGGGGTCGGCAGCGGCGCGAGCTCACCGGTGGTCAGGTCGTAGCGGAACAGCTCGGTGCGCGCGTGGTGGGTGTGCGCGACGAGCAGCGCCCGGCCGTCCGGGTACCAGTCGGCGGAGAGCTCGCCCGGCAGGTCCAGGTCGATCTCGGACTCGGTGTCGGCCAGCACGTCCCAGATCAGCAGCTCCTCGCGGCCGCGGCGCTCGTGCAGCACCAGCAGCCGGGGGTCGCCGGTGACCGGCGCGAACTCCAGCGCGTCGAGCCCCTTGCCCGGCCCGTCCCACTTCTCGGCGACGGGCGAGCCGTCCAGCCGCAGCACCCGCAGCGCGGGGTGGCGGGAGTCGCCGTGCTCGGAGTGCGAGATCGCCAGCAGCGACTCGTCCCACGACATCGCGGACAGCCCGCCGTCCTGCTCGTGCTGGTACACCACGCGGGGCGAGCCGCCGTCGCGGACCCACACCGTCACGCCGTCGTCGGTGGACATGCCCAGCGCCACCACCGACGAGCCGAGCTCCAGACCCGCCGGGTAGCCGGGGTGCGTGCCCGGCACGGCGTCCTCGGCGGTGCCGCCCTCGGCGAAGGGCTGCGCCACCCAGCTCCCGAACTCGTCGCCGTCGGTGTCGTTGAACCACCAGATCCGCTCGCCGTCGGCGGACACCGTGCCGTGGAACGTCCCCTGCGGACGGTCGGTGACCTGCCGCCGCGCGCCGGTGTCCCGGTCCCAGGCGTAGATCTCCCAGGTCCCGCTGGCGTTGGAGACGTACAGGCTGCGCTGCGGGGCGTCCCGGGCCCAGTCGGGCAACGACACCCGAGGCGCGCTGAACCGCGCGCGCCACCGGGCTTCCCGCTCCGGGTCGTCGAACAGCTTCTCGGGGACCTGCGCCTCAGGATAGGTGCTCACCACCCCGATCCTGCCCGATCCGCCGGGAGCACGACCGAGGGCCCGGCCCGCCGCAGCGGACCGGGCCCTCCCGCGCGTCGATCAGTCGGCGAGGCGGGTCATCGCCTGCGCCCACAGGAAGTACTTGTTGGTGCCGAGGTCGCGGATGGTCCGGATGCCGAAGGCGTCCTTGAGGTGCTGGGCGTCGCCGGCGCTGACCCCCTGCAGTGCCTCCACCGGGGCATCCGCGAGGTCGGCGAGGCTCTTGCCCTCGTAGGCCGCGTCCACCTTGGAAGCGATGTCGCTCATCGTGCTCCTCATGTCGTGATCGTCCGGACAAACCGCCCGTCGAGGCATGACTACCACTGCACGCGACCGGGGCACCACAGCCCGTGCTGATGATCACCGCACCGGCCCAACGCCGTCCCCCTCCGGCGCCGAGGCGGTCGGACGCGATGCGTGGTCACGCGGGCACGGACGGTCGTTTACCGGCGCGGACACCCGGGAAGGCCTATCCGACCAGGGGAAACCCGTTGTAGAGCGGAGAGCGACCCATGTTTCTCGCACAGCAGCCGGGCGGAGGGTTCAACGTGCTGCAAGGCTTGCAGAGCGCTTTCACCCAGCTCCTCAACTACCTGCCCCAGATCATCGGCGCGCTGCTGGTCCTGCTGATCGGCTACGTCGTCGCACGACTGATCAAGGCCGGTCTGACCAAGTTGCTGAACAAGTTCCGGCTCGACGAGCGGATGACGTCGAGCCAGGGCGGGCACTACGTCGAGCGGTTCAGCCCGCGCGGCAGCCCGGCCCGCCTGGTCGGCACCGTGGTCTTCGCGGTGATCATGGTCTTCGTGGTCTCCTCGGCGATCGGCACGTTGGGGATCCCGGCGCTCACCGGGTTCATGAACACCGTGCTGGGCTACCTGCCCCGGGTCGTCGCGGCACTGCTGATCTTCCTGGTGGCCGCGGCCGTGGCCGGTGCGGTCGGCGGCGTGGCGCACCGGACGATGGGCGACACCCCCACCGGCCGGGTGGTGCGCACCGCCGCGCCGACCCTGGTGATGGCCATCGCCGTGTTCATGATCCTCACCCAGCTGCAGATCGCGCCGACGATCGTGACGATCACCTACGTCGCACTCATCGGTGCGCTCGCCCTGGGTTCGGCGCTGGCCTTCGGGCTCGGTGGCCGGGAGGCCGCGGCGGACCTGATCAACTCCGGTTACCGCCGGGCGCAGCAGGAGCAGGAGACCGTCAAGCGCGACATGCGGGCCGGGCGCGAACGGGCCGAGGACGAGGCCGCGCAGCGCACCTCCCCGCAGGAAGGCGGGATCCCCGAGCAGGACCAGCGCCGCACGCGAGCCGAGGCGGACACCGGCCGCACCCCCGCCGAACACGGCCGCGGCTCCGGCTCCACCTGACGGCTCAGCGCGAACGACCGAGGGCCTGGTCGGCACCTCCCCGCGGAGGCTCCGACCAGGCCCGCTGCCTGCTGGCCCACGACTCTTCGGCCCCGGCGAAGAACCGGACGCGGCGCTCGTGGCCCACCACGCTGGCGATGGCGTGCTCTGCGACCTGGGCGCCTGCTCCATCCCCCGGCGCCGCGCGGTCGTCGGTGTCCGCGGCAGCGATGAGTTCCGACCTTCCCGCCCGTCCAACCCGGTACCGCGGCCATGACGCTTCGCCGCCGAACAGCAACGGAAAGGTCAGGACCATGTCCGAACTCCTCGTCGACTTCATCACCTCCCTCGACGGCTGCGCGTCGGCTGAGGGATGGCCAGGGTGGTGGGGGCTGGAAGGGCCCGAGTACCTCGGTTGGCTCGGCGAGCAGCCCGAGGTCACGTACCTGATGGGAGCGAACACCTACCGGCTCTTCTCGGGCTTCGCCGCCGGCCAGGGGCCATGGGACCCGGAGGAGCTCTCCGATGACGAGGGGTCCTCCCTCGACGAACTCGCCCGAGCGCCGAAGGTGGTCTTCTCGGCCTCGCTGGCGGAGCCGCTCACCTGGGCCAACACCCGGCTCGTGCGCGACGGTGCGGTCGAGGCCGTCCGGGCGATGAAGGAGAACGGCTCGGGCCTGCTGAGCACGATCGGCAGCGTCAGCCTGTCCCGGTCGCTGCTAGCAGCCGGACTCGTCGATCGCTTCCGCGTGGTCGTGTTCCCGGTGATCACCGGCGCCACGGGGGCCGAGCGCATCTACGACGGCTACCCGGACGTCGCCCTCGAAATGATCGACAACCGAACCTTCGACGGGCGCATTCAACTGGTCGAATACCGCCCCACCGTGCTCACGCCCCGAGGCACGTGACCACGCATCACCGGCCCGCGGACAAGATCACCGCGATGCTGGCGACGAGGGCGGCGGAGACGACGGCGCGGCCCCGATGCCCGTCCACTGACCGCGTGCACCCGGAGAACGACTGAGGGCCTGGTCGGAACCTCCGCGTGGAGGCTCTGACCAGGCCCATTTCGGCGCGGTCGATCGAAATGAACAGCCGACCGTGATGACCTGCATCCGCTGTCCGGGGAACGTCCACAGGAGTCCACTCCTGACAGGGCCGGTTGTTACCCAGTCGGTCACTCACCGAGTACCGAGGCCGATCGCGACGGTAGTGGAATGAACCCCATGTAGCTCTGTCGGGGGCAATAAACCATGTCCATGTCTTCAGGGTTAGGGGTCTGGCATTGTCTATCTGTGGTCGCGCGGGCGGAAACTGGCCCGGCTGCCGAGTCGGTCCAGTTCCGACACGATTGCTTCGAAAGCTCCCGATTCGATCTTGACAAGGTCTTCGACTCTGTCGAACCAATGGTTCGTCACGAGATCGTACGCGACCTCAACGCGCCTCGAGAGCCCTTTTCCTGGCCACCATAACGGGGGAGCACCACTTACGGCCGACACCCGCGGGTCTTCGGAATGGGAAATTCGAGGCCGAACCCAGCTATCCACAGTATCTACGACTTCAGTCAGAGTGCGCAGTCGATCAGGCATGCGTGGCAGGGAAAGGGAACCACCGTCTTGCGTTTGTTGCCCAGTGTGCGTGCCAGCTGCTTGCATCCGTTGCCACAGTGCTTTCGCCCGGCTGCGGTCGCCTAGGTTCGCCGCGGTTCGGAGCGCGGTCGCCAGGAGCGTCATGTGCGTTTTGTGGTCGGTGACGTCTTCCGCGATGTCCACGACCTCGTCGAGCAGGTCCGGTCTTCGGGTCGTTCCCGCGACGAAGGTAAGCGACTCGGCGCGGTGTTGCGGCGTCACGGCTGTTCTGGCGAGCTCGACCGCTCGCCTGTCGTTCCCCTGTGCCAGCAGCACGCGGAGTAGCTCGAGTCGTGGTCGTCGTTGCACGCGTGGGTCTGCGATCGACTGCAAGGCGAGTTCCGCGTGCTCGACCGCTCCGTCAACGAGGAGCCCCTCGGCGATAATCGCCATACCCGCCGACCGGACCTCGTCGCTCGGAAACGTTTGGACCAACTGCTCGGCCCGCTCGAATTCCCGGAAGTCGACCATGACGCCCACCCACCGAAGGAGGCGTCTTGCGTCGATGCCGGCCGATTCGGTTTGGGCCCTTTCTTCGGCCAACTCGATAAGACGTGATGCCCGCTCTCGATCGCCCCACCGAACGAGAGCGGCTGCGACTGACAGTGCCCCGTTGACGCGGCCCGAGGGCAATATGTCGCGGTGGACTGCTGATTCCGCGCGTTCGACGGCCCCCATGTGCCCGTGGGCAACGGCGGTCGCCACGATGCTGAACCACCGCCACTGATCTTGTGGGGCCTCCGCTCGCAGCTCTTCGATCTCGGCGAGCAACCGGTCGGCGCGGGACTGATCGCCACTGCGGACCACTTCGAACGCAACACCCGCGAGCCGCGCGCATAGGTACCTATCATCGCTCGCAGACCGCGCCAGTTCCTCCGCCTCGTCGAGATCCCGACGTGCGACGGCTCTTGTCACACCGAGCAGGCTGTCCTCCCGGAAGTCGACATCGATGATCGTGGCGGACACCGCGCACGCTGCGTCAGTCAGGCCACTGGCTGCGAGCTTTTCGGCAGCCTTGGCTTTGTACCCCCATCTATCGACACCCTGCGGGAGGTCGTTGAGAAGGCGGTCGACGAACGCCGCCGCCTTCGACGAGAAACCTAGTTTCCCGGCCGCCGCCGCCACCCAGGCGAGGACGGTCACGTCATGGAGGCCGTCCTTCTCGCTGAGCGCCTCCTCGGCTTCGAGGTACCACCGCTCGGCTTCATCATGCCTGTCGGTGCCGAACGCTATAAGCGTGAGTGATGCGCAAGCCGCGGCACGCTCGTGTGCGTGTTTGATGGCATTAACGGCACGCCTGGCCCGCTCATGGTCGCCGATCCGTGTCGCGGCTTCGGCGAGTTCGGCGAGTGGCCACGCGCCCCAGAATTGATTGAAGGAATTCGCGAGATCTTCGGCCTCGTCCAAAAGTCCGGCTGCTCTCCGCTGCTCACCCTCGTGGTGAAGTGCTTCTGCCGTCGACGTTAACGCGCGGGCACGTTTGACGAGATCACCGATTGCGGCCACAAGGGATTCAGCGCGATCGAATTCGCCGACCTCAACCCAACTGGATGGGAGATTAGTCGGTATCCAGTCGTTGCGCAGGTACAGGTTCGTCCGGTGCACGGCGAGCCTGACCAAAGCCACGAGGTTTGGCTGATTCTGGCGCAACAGCAGTCCTTGAGCGGCCTTGATCTCCACTAGTGCGGCGTCGTCATGGCCGGTCGAGGCCGAAACAAGGTCCTGTCTCCGAGGATCGGTCACATACGTGAGCAGGCGGGGCAGATCGGCGGTCGCCGTGAGCGTGGCTGTATAACCGTCGAGCAGATAGCGTGGAGTGTTCGACGGCCATTGGCGTGAGCGGTAGGTGTCAGCCCACGCATGGAGACGTTGACGATAAGAATCCAATCGCGGGCCGAGCATCTCGGTGGCCAGCCCCAACAGCTCCGCATGCGCCATGACGTAAACCGGAGGGTCGCCAGGTCGCCGTGTGAAACTGCGCCCTGCCGTTGTGCGGAGGTCGTCCTCCACCTGCCATTCCGAGGTGCCTGTGAGTTCGGCGAGATCCCGCGTGGACAGGCCACCACCTGCCGCCGATATGAAACCGAGCAGGTCTTGCTGGACAATTGTGCCACTGAGCAGCCGTTTCAGGTCTCTGATCATCGTGTCGCGCACAGCTGCGGCCCTCGGGGACGGAGATAGGTTTTTGACCACTGCCGATTTGCGCAGCGGGTGATCAGGCGGCACATCGTCGGGCAGGTCCGGGAGCGAACGACTGGCCACAACGACGCGGACGCCGGTGCTGGGGAGCAAGGCGGCAATGCTGTGCGCGTCAGCCGCGCCGTCTACACCGCGATCCTCGTCCAAGCCGTCGACCACCAAGGTGAAATGCCCACCACGTTGGCGAACACGGTCGGCGACAGTGGTGAGGAGCTTCCGAAAGTGCGCTTCCCGCATGGTGTCGGTCAAGCTGGCAGGCCGAGGTTCATCCACCATGTCGTGGAGTTGGTCAATAACGTTCTCCACGAAGCTATGGCGGTTGTTCTGGTGGGGCAGGCTGGACGTGACGAAGAACGACAGCACGTGAGCCCCAGGAGGTGGATGCAAGACAAACCATGACAGCAGGGCTGACTTGCCCGACCAGGCATCCGCCCACCACCAAAGGTAGCCGCCTTCGGTCGCTACGGAGGTACAGAACCCGGCTAGAGTTGCCAGTTCTTCTTCCCGCTCCTCCAAGCTGTCGGGCGCCAGTGCACGTACGTGTTCGAGGTAAGCCGAGCGGGCCGACCAGTCCGCTAACAGGCGACCATCGGCATGTATGACGTTGACCTGCGTTACCGGGGCGTGGATCTCTTGATAGCCGATGACGTCGCCGTCGGCATGGATGTGTTTCTGCGTGATCTTTTGCTGGCCTTCAGACGCGCGACCTCCGGAACGTGCCATCTCAGCTGTCCGCGTCTGCGCTGGCTTGCTTGCCGATCACGTCCCCACCGGCGTCGAGACGCGCCTGTCGAATCCTGTCACCCTCCCCAGCGCCGCCGGACTTTCCGACGATCCGCCCCCGAGCCTTCACATGCTTCTGCTCAATCCGGTCTCGAGGATCCCCACCACCACCGGACTGTGCGGCGCCCAATGCCCGCACCACCAAGCCAGAGGCGATCGAGAGCGCACCGATCGAGCCGGCAACCCAGCTCCCGAACTCCATCCCCCGCAGCAGCACAGCTGAAACGACCGCGGCCACGATGGCCGCAGCGCCAACGAGTAACAAGGTCCGCACGGACAGCAACATGACCTTGGATTATGCCGGAAAGGGCGGGGCGGGGGAGAAGTCCTGATCCACAGGGGGTGGATGGGATCTGGCGACCTTGCACGCTGGCATTTCAGGTGTCGACCGACGTGGACAGCTGATCATGATGTTCCGGCATCCGCGGTGCCCGTGGGCGGCTGGACCTACGTGTGGCCGCGTGGTGAGCGGGTGGACGTCTACGACAAGGTGGCGTACACGCGGCGGCTGACGGGCGAAGTTCGCGATGCCCAGCCGACGCGGACGGTCGAAGCGGCTTGCTTCGGCTGCTACGAGGAGTTCGAGCGGTGGTGCTTCGCCGACAAGCGCCGCTACGACGAGGCGCGCGCCCCTACCCGACGTCTGCCCGGGGCGGCAACGGCGCTCCTCGGCGATCTCAGCGACGCGTGAGACGCCCTGTGCCGACACACACGCACGCCCCCCGCCACGGGTCGCCATCGCCGCACCGAACGCGCACAGAGCCTTTTAGCGGCCGGGAATGCCTGTGCCGTTGTGTCGGGTCAGTGGCCGAGGAGCTTCCTCAGCTCGTCGGCCGGGACAGCGCAGCGAAGGCCGGTGTCGTCGTCGCACATGGTGGCTCGGCCGCGTCGTTGAACGACGGCGGCGCGCACCGGTCGAACGGGCTCGTCCACGCCCCGCCCTTCAGCTCCCGGCGACCGGGAGTCGATTCTGCCGCACAGGTCGTACACGCCGTACGGACTGACCCCGCTCTGATACCGCCCCACCGGAGTCGTCGCGCCCACGCCGTTCTCCTGCACGTTGCACTTCGCCGGAGTCCGTTGATCACCCCATGGGAAGACGTTGCGGCGCGTGCCGCGTGCGGCCTTCTCCCACTGCTGCGCCGTTGGAACTTGCTTGCCTGCCCACGAGGCGCAGGCGTCCTTCGACGTCACGAACACCACCGGGTGCTGCGCCAACTCCGGCCGGGACTGCCCGTCCACCCAGTGCTGCGGCGCCGCGTGTCCGGTTGCCGCGACGAAGCGCGCGTAGTCGGCATTGCTCACCGGGGTGCACGTCGACGTAGTACGGCGGAAGCCACACCGGGTCGTTGGCTCTGCCCGGCTCACCATGTCGCGGAGGTTGTCTTCGGTGCCCGTCCTGGACGAACTCCTGAAGGAGCGAGCGGGGGGGGGAGAGAGATCGTCTCCCAGGAAGCGGTCCGGGCACGAGAAAACGGCCTGGTCGGGACTCCTGCTGGAGCCCTGACCAGGCCGTTCACCTGTCGGGGTGGCGGGATTTGAACCCACGACCTCTTCGACCCGAACGAAGCGCGCTCCCAAACTGCGCCACACCCCGTCTTCCGGCGGTGAACATCTCGGGTGCTCGTCCGACCGCCGGGAGAAAGCTTAGCGGATGCGTCCAGCGGTGCGGAACGGGGCCCCCGTTGCGGCGTCCTCGCTGGTGGCGGCGGGATCGGCGGTGCGGGGGAGCAGGGTCAGCAGCGTCGCCTCCGGCGGGCAGGCGAAGCGCGCCGGGGCGTAGGGGGAGGTGCCCAGGCCCGCCGAGACGTGCAGGCGCAGGTGCTCGCCCCAGGAGGAGGCGCCGCGGGCGCGCGGGCGGTCGAGCTCGCAGTTGGTGACCAGCGCGCCGTAGCCGGGGACGCGGAGCTGCCCGCCGTGGGTGTGGCCGGCCAGCACCAGGTCGTAGCCGTCGGCGGCGAACAGGTCCAGCACCCGGGGCTCCGGGGAGTGGGTGAGGCCGAGCCGGAGCTGCGCGTCCGGCGAGGTGCCGCCCGCGATGAGGTCGTAGCGGTCCCGCTGGAGGTGCGGGTCGTCGACCCCGGCGACGTGCACCGGCACCCCGGCGACGTCGAGTTCCAGGTGCTGGTGGGTGGCGTCGTGCCAGCCGCGCTCGGTCATCGCCGCGCGCAGGTCCCGCCACGGCAGCGGATCGCCGTGGATCCGCTTGGTCTTGGCCGAGGGCAGCAGGTAGCGCGCCGGGTTCTTCGGCTTGGGGCCGTAGTAGTCGTTGCTGCCGAAGATGAACACGCCCGGCCGGTCCAGCAGCGGCCCCATCGCCCGCAGCGCCGCCGGGACCGCCTGCGGGTGCGCGAGGTTGTCGCCGGTGTTGACCACCAAGTCGGGCTCCAGCTCGTCGAGCGCGGCCACCCAGCGCTGCTTCGAACGCTGGTTCGGCGTCATGTGCAGGTCCGAGATGTGCAGCACGCGCAGCGGACGCGCCCCGTCGGCCAGCACCGGCAGGGCGGCCTGCCGCAACGTCCAGTGCGTGCGTTCGATCCCCACCGCGTAGCCCAGCGCTCCGGCGCCCAGCGCGCCGGTGGCCAGCAAAGTCCGCCCAAGCTTGTTCACCCCACCCACCCTACGGCGAGATCCCGGCCTCCCGCCGCGTCGCCCCGCGCGGGATAATCCGGGCATGGCCGAGCTCAAGGACACCCTCCGCGCGGATCTCAACAGCGCGATGAAGCAGCGCGACACCGTCGTCACCGGCGTTCTGCGGATGGCGCTGGCCGCCGTCGGCACCGAGGAGGTGGCGGGCAAGGAGGCGCGCGAGCTCACCGACGAGGAGATCCAGCGCGTCCTGAGCAAGGAGGCGAAGAAGCGCGACGAATCCGCCGAGGCGTTCGCCGCCGCGGGTCGCACCGAGCAGGCCGAGGCCGAGCGCGGCGAGGCGGAGATCCTGCGGCGCTACCTGCCCGCCCAGCTCGACGACGCCGAGCTCGCGACGCTGGTCCGCGACACCGTCGGCGAGGTGACCGCCGAACTCGGCGAGCGCCCCGGGATGAAGCAGATGGGCCAGGTCATGAAGGCCGTCAACGCCAAGGTCGCGGGCCGGGCCGAGGGCGGCCGGGTCGCCGCCGCGGTCAAGGCCGAGCTCGCGAGCTGACCGCCCATCACCCGTTCGGGAAGTGAGTGAGGGGCACCCTTGCCCAAGTTACTTGGACAAGGGTGCCCCTCACTCAGTCCTCGTTGGGGTGAACGGCTCGCTTTCGGAGGCCCTGGGCCGCTGCGCGGGAGCGGTGGTGCGTTCGGGGTCAGGCTTCGGCTCGGCCGCGTCGCCAGTAGGCCAGGGCGTAGAGGCTCCGGCGGTCCAGGCCCAGGGCGTGCTGGCAGTGCTCGCGGATCCGGTGCACCACGTCGGCCTCCGCGCCGAGCCAGAGGTGCGGCGACGGGCCGAGGTCGGCGCTCTCGACCGCCTCGGCCAGCAGCGCGCTCTCGCCGGGCGCGACCCCGTCGCGGTGCAGCCAGGTCCAGGTGACCTCGGCGGCCGAGTCGATCGGCTGCTCCTCGGCGGCGTCGGCGACCTCGGCGAACACCCGCACCGGCGCCCCGGCGGGCAGCTCCTCCAGGATCGCCGCCATCGCGGGCAGCGCCGTCTCGTCCCCGGCCAGCACCAGCGGATCGGCGTCCGGCGACGGCCGGTACGCCGGGCTGGGGCCCACGGTGACGATCTGCTGGCCGGGCGCCACCTCGCGCGCCCAGGCCGCACCGGGGCCGTCGTGGTCGTGCACCACCAGGTCGACGTCGAGCAGCCGCCGCGCCGGGTCGAACCGGCGCACCGTGTAGGTCCGCTGCTTGGGTTGCTGCTCGCGGGGCAGCGCGAACACCTCCGCCCGGCTGCGGCCCAGCGGCACCGGCCGCCCCGGCTCCGGCAGGCAGAGCTTGATCCGCTGGTCGCTGCCGTTGCTCTCGAAGTCGGCGAGTTCCTCCCCGCCGAGCGTCACCCGGACGGAGCGCGGGGTGATCCGCTCGACGCGCACCACGTCGAGCAGCCGGTAGCGGGACCGGCCGCGCCGGGTGGGGGGCCGCATGGACGTCACGACCACGGAGTTTAGGACCTCTACCGCCCATGGCCAGCGTGGCGGTGGCGGGACCTCGGCGGTCCGCCCGCCGCGCTCGGCGACGTGCCCGCCCGGTGCGCGGCGTCGCGGAGGAGACCGCTGGGACCCCGCCGCACGTTGAAAGTCCCCCGGGCAGTGCCTCGGACGCGGCTCGGCGCCCGCAGCGGGTGCGGGCGCCGAGCCGTCGGTGCGTCAGGGAGGTCCGTCCCCCGGTGGTCGTCCCGGCGGCGGGGGCGGTGGTTCGACCGGTGCGGGGTTGGGCACGTAACCGGTGCTCACCGAGATCGTCACCAACCCGCCGTGCGGCAACGCCCCGCGCGGGGTCTGGCTGGTGACGGTGCCCTGGCTGCGCTGGGAGTTCACCGAGCGCTCCTCGACCTGGTAGCCGTCCTGGCGCAGCCGCTCGACCGCCTCGCCCCGCTCCATCCCGACGACGTTGGGGACCTGCTTCTCGTTGCCGCCGCTGGCGTAGCGCTGGCTCACGTCGGGGAGCTGCTCCACCGGCAGCCCCTCGTGGATGGCCTTCATCGCGTCGAAGAAGGTCCGCGCGGGCACCTTGCCGCCGTAGATGTTGCCGCCGTTGGCCCCGCACAGCGAGGGCGGCGTGGTGTCGCAGATGCCCTGCGGCCGGGGACCGTCGCTGAAGGTCAGCACCGAGGCGGCGAACTGCGGCGTGCCGCCGAGGAAGCCCGCGGACTGGTGCGCCTCGGTGGTCCCCGTCTTGGCGGCCAGGGGCCGGCTCCACCCGGCTCCGCTGGCGGCCTGGTGCGCGGTGCCGCCGGGATCGTCGTCCTGGCTCATGCCGACCGCCATCGCGTCGGCCAGCCCCTCGTCCACCGCCTGCTCGCACGGCTCCTCGGTGATCGACACCGGGTTGCCGTTGCGGTCGGTGATCTGCTCGATCGGCGTGGGCGGGCACCACACCCCGCCGCTGAGCAGGGTGGCCATCACGTTGCTCAGCTCCAGCGGGCTGGTCGGCGCGTAGCCGAGGGTGAAGGCGCCGATGTTGCGGTCCTTGACCAGCTGCGCCTGCGACGGCCCGTTCGAGCCGCCGGGCGAGAGCGCCTCGCCGGAGGCGTTGGAGCCCAGCAGGGTCTGCCGCATCCCGAGCCGGACCGCCATGTCGACCGTGTCGGCCAGCCCCGCCTTCTCCTGGAGCGCGACGAACGCGGTGTTCGGCGAGGTGGCCAGCGCCTGCTGCAGGGTGCGCGGCCCCGGGGCGACGCCTTCGGCGTTGCCGACGGTGTAGGGCGCGACGCCGTTCTTGTAGACCGACGAGGTGTAGCTCGGCGGGGACGGGATGGTGTCGTAGATGCCCATCCCCTCCTCCAGCGCCGCCGCGGCGGTGAACACCTTGTAGATCGACCCGGCGCCGAACTTCGCCACCCCGCTGGGCAGCGGGTACGCCGTCTGGCCCTCCTCGGGGTTGAGCCCGAAGTCCCGGTTGGCGACCAGGGCGCGGACCCGGTGCTTCTCGTCGCCCGGCTCGACCACGCTCATCACGTTGGCGATGCCCTCGGTCTTCTTCGGCACGTGCCGCTCGGCGGCCTGCTTGGCCGCCTGGGTCGCCTCCGGGTCCAGCGTGGTGCGGATGGTGTAGCCGCCGGTCTTGAGCTGCTCCTCGGAGAATCCGGCGGCTTCCAGGTAGTCGATGACGTAGCGGCAGAAGAACCCGTCGGTCGGTCCGGCGCCGACGCAGCCGTTGGGGATCTTGTTCAGCGGCTCCGCCAGCCCCAGCGGTGCGTTGCGGGCGTCCTCGGCCGCCTCCGGGGTGATCCGGTGCTGGTCGAGCATCGCCTGGATGACCAGGTCCCGGCGTTCCAGCGCCTCCTGCGGGTTCTCCTTGGGGTCCAGCGCGCTGGGGCTGTTGACCATGCCCGCCAGCAGCGCCGACTGCGCGATGGTGAGCTGGTCCGGCGTGGTGCCGAAGTAGGTGCGCGCCGCCGCCGCGATGCCGTAGGCCTGGTTGCCGTAGGGCACCACGTTGAGGTAGCGCGCCATGATCTCCGGCTTGGCGAGCTGCTTCTCGATCTGCAGCGCGATCCGGATCTCGCGGAGCTTGCGGGCGTGCGTCTGCTCGATCGCCTGGGCCTGCTTGACCGGGTCGCCGCCCGAGGTGACGTGCACCAGGTAGTTCTTCACGTACTGCTGGGTCAGCGTGGACCCGCCCTGCGAGATCTCGCCGGCCATCTGGTTGGTGGCCAGCGCCCGCATCGTCCCGGCCCAGTCGACGCCGTGGTGGTCGAAGAACCGGCGGTCCTCGATGGCCACGATCGCGGCCTTCATCGCATCGGAGATCTGGTCCGGCGCGGCGGGCGTCCGGTCCTGCTCGTACAGGTAGGCGATCGGGCTCCCCTCCCGATCTGTGACGGTCGTCACAAGCGGTGGTTCCTGCGTCATGAGATCCGCGGAGATGCTGTTGACGGCGTCGCTGGCGCGGTTGGAGACCACGCCGAGTGATCCCACGGCCGGGAACAGCATTCCCGCGACCAAGACGCCAGCCAGCACACATAGGCCGAATAGCTTCAGCAAGCCGTCCCGGACACGCACCTCGTCAGCGTAAATCGGGGTCGGAAGGTGACGCTGCGTCACGCCGGAGAACCGCCCGATGTGATGAGGTCGGAAGATAACGGAGCGACAACCGTTGGTTGGTTGTGGAACCGGCGGGCTCTACAGTTCGTCCACGTCCAGCGACAGCATCGTCATGTCCGCCCCCCGAGGCGGTCATGACATCCGGTGCCGGGGGGCTCCGGACGAGAAGAGTCGCCGACGATCCAGTGAGGAGCTGGGGGAACTCATATGTTCGAGCAGGGGGACTGGCGGGTTCGCGCGGCATGCCGCGACCAGAATCCGGACCAGTTGTTCGTACGCGGCGCCGAACAGCGCAAGGCCCGAATGGTCTGCTTCGGTTGCCCGGTCCGCACCGAGTGCCTCGGCGAGGCGCTCGACAACAAGATCGAATTCGGTGTCTGGGGCGGAATGACGGAGCGGGAGCGGCGTGCGTTGTTGCGCCGTCGTCCCGATGTCCGGAACTGGCGCGAATTGCTGGAGGCCGCTCGCCAGGAATATACCGACATCGATGAATACCAGGTGAGCTGACGCTCGCCATTCGGTGAACGGCGCGGGGTATCGCAAAGGCAATTTCGGCCGATCGCGATCCCCGCGCCTTCGCTATTCACCGGCCAGCCTGCGGCCGATCTCGCGCAACCCGTCGACGTCGTGCACGTCGGCGGGCAGCGCGGGCACCCCGACCAGCGGCACCTCGGGGTGCGCCCGGGTGAACCGGGCCAGCAGCCGCTTCTCCCGCTCGGCCACCGCGACCCGGTCCGCGTGCAGCCGCAGCACCGCCGAGGCCAGCGGCGCCGATGCCGCGCTCTCCTCGGCCGCCGCCTCCGCCCGCGGGCCCGGCAGGCCGGAGAACACCGGATGGGTCCGGTTGCCGATCAGCCCGACCAGCGGCATCGACTCCCCGGCCAGCCGCTCGACGAAGAACGACGCCTCCCGCAGCGCGTCCGGCTCCGGGGTCGCCACCACCAGGAACGCCGTGCCCGGCGAGCGCAGCAGCCGGAAGGTCTCGTCGGCGCGCTCCCGGAACCCGCCGAAGGTCGAGTCGAAGGCCTGCACGAACGCCGAGGCGTCGGCCAGCAGCTGCCCGCCGATGATCGTCGAGACGGCCTTGGCGAACAGCCCGAACCCGGTGCCGACGATCTTGCGCAGCCCGCGCCCGCCCGCCCGCGCCGGACTCGACAGCATCCGGATCAGCCTGCCGTCCAGCACCGTGGACAGCCGCTGCGGCGCGTCCAGGAAGTCCAGCGCCGACCGGCTCGGCGGGGTGTCCACCACGATCAGGTCCCAGCTCCCGGTGGCCGCGAGCTGCCCCAGCTTCTCCATCGCCATGTACTCCTGCGTGCCGGAGAACGACGTGGAGATGGTCTGGTAGAAGGGGTTGCCCAGGATCTGCTCGGCGCGCTCCGGGCCCGCGTGCGCCAGCACCATGTCGTCGAAGGTGCGGCGCATGTCCAGCATCATCGCGCTGAGGTCGCCCGCCGGTTCGAAGCCCGCGACGTCGACCTGCCGCGGCTGGTTGCCCAGTTCCGGCAGGCCCAGCGCCTGCGCCAGCCGCCGCGCCGGGTCGATGGTGAGCACCGCGGTCTTGCGCCCGCGCTCGGCCGCGCGCACCGCCAGCGCCGCCGCCGTGGTGGTCTTGCCGACGCCGCCGGACCCGCAGCACACCACGACGCGGGTGGCCGGATCGTCCAGCAGGGCGTCGACGTCGAACTGCGCCGGGCGCAGCGGTTGGCTCATCGGGGGCTCCGGATGCCGTGGTCGGTGAGGATCTCCGCGAGCTCGTAGAGCTCGGCGACGTCGATGCCGCCGGTGAGCTCGGGCAGGGCGAGGGTGGGCAGGTCGGTTCCGGCGAGCCGCTCGCGGGCCTGCTGCTCCAGCCCGGTGCGCACCGCGTGCTCGGCGGCCTCGTCGAGCAGCCCGCCGAACGCCTCGTCGTCCAGCCGCACGCCCGCGGCCGCCAGGTCGGCCCGCAGCGCGGCCTCGTCCAGCGCGCCCGCGGCGGCGTCGGGCACGGCGTGCGCGGGCAGCCGGTCCGGCCGGACCCGGTTGCAGAACACGCCGCCGGGCCGCAGGTCCGCCGCGTCCAGTTCGGACACCGCCTCCAGCGTCTCCCGCACCGGCAGCTCCTCCAGCAGCGTGACCAGGTGGACGACGGTGTCGGCCGAGTGCACCAGCCGCACCACGCCGTCGCTGTGGTCCCGGATCGGGCCCGACTTCGCCAGATCGGCCATCGCGCGCGTGACGTCGAGGAACTTCACCACCCGGCCGGTCGGCGGCGCGTCCACCACCACCGCGTCGTAGACGTGCCTGCCGCGGTCGTCGGTGCGCCCGACGCACTCCTTGATCTTGCCGGTGAACAGCACGTCGCGCAGGCCCGGCGCGAGCGTGGTGGCGAACTCGATGGCGCCCATCCGGCGCAGCGTCCGCCCCGCGAAGCCCAGGCTGTAGAACATCGACAGGTACTCCAGCAGCGCCGCCTCGGCGTCGATCGCCAGCGCCCGCAGCTCCCCGCCGCCGGGTGCCGCGGCGATCCACTCCTCGGCGTAGGGCAGCGGGGCGGTGTCGAAGAGCTGCGCCACCCCCTGCCTGCCCTCGACCTCGATCAGCAGCACCTTGTGACCGCCACCCGCCAGGGCCAGCGCCAGCGCCGCGGCGACCGTGGTCTTGCCGGTGCCGCCCTTGCCGCTGACCACGTGCAGTCGGGCCTTGTTGAGTTCCCGGTCCCAGTCGGTCACACGATCAGCGTAAGCGGCGAATCGGCCCGCTGTCTGCCCGCGCGCTCCGCCTTCCGGGCCGGAGCCCGGCGGGAGGGACCCCTTAGGAGCCGCTTTCGCCGGTGATCTGCGGGGCGGTGCGGGTGGCGGAACCTCAGCGGCCTTCTCGCTCCGGGCGCCCTTCTTGATGTATGCCGATACACGGCATCAGGGCGTCCTCGCGAGAAGACCGCTGAGAACCCGCGGCGGCGCGAGCTGCGTGCCGCACCGCAAAGCGGCTCCGCCGCTTTCTGGAGGGACCCCTTAGGCTGATCCCATGCAGAAGTGGGAGTACGCGACCGTTCCGTTGTTGAGCCACGCGACCAAGCAGATCCTCGACCAGTGGGGCGAGGACGGCTGGGAGCTCGTGGCGGTGCTGCCGGGACCGACGGGCGAGCAGATGGTGGCCTACCTGAAGCGGCCGAAGGGCGAGTGACCATGGGGCGGTGGACCGCACGTCTGGCGGAACTGGGCATCGAGCTGCCCGAGGTCGCCGCCCCGGCCGGGGCGTACGCGCCCGCGGTGCGCAGCGGCGCGCACGTCTACACCGCGGGGCAGGTGCCGTTCGTCGGCGGTGAGCTGGAGCTGACCGGCAAGGTCGGCGCCGAGGTCGACCCCGAGGACGCCAAGCGGTGCGCCCGCACCTGCGCGCTCAACGCGCTGGCCGCGGTGCACGGGCTGATCGGCCTGGACTCGGTGGTCCGGGTGGTGAAGGTCGTCGGCTTCGTGGCCTCCGCCGAAGGCTTCACCGGCCAGCCCGGCGTGCTCAACGGCGCCTCCGAACTGCTCGGCGAGGTCTTCGGCGACGCGGGCGTGCACGCCCGGTCGGCGGTGGGCGTGGCGGAGCTGCCGATGGGGGTACCAGTAGAAGTAGAACTCATCGTCGAGGTGGGTTGAGGTTCGGCTCACCTTGCTGAGCGGTGCGGGTGGCGGAACCTCAGCGGCCTTCTCGCTCCGGGCGCCCTTCTTGATGTATGCCCATACACGGCATCAGGGCGTCCTCGCGAGAAGGCCGCTGAGAACCCGCGGCGGTGCCGGTGCCGTGCGCGGGGTACTGCGGAAGCGGCTTTCGCCGCTTGCCTGACGGTGATCGGGTGAGCTGGCGGGCTCGGCTGGAAGCGGGTTCGCCGCTTGGTCACTGAATCGGACGGGGTGGTTGCTGGCGGTCATCTCGGGCGTTCGGGCGCGGCGTCATCCGGGATTCCGGGTGGCGCCGCGCCCTGTTTTCGGCGGCTCGCCCGCGCCGAGGTCGCGGCGACCAGTACGCTGCGGTCACTTCCTGTTGTGGTGTTCAAGGGCTGGAGCACCCGAACAGGGGACGGTGATTCCCGCATGTAGCCGCATGTGGGCACTCTGGGCTTGCTGGCTCGGAGTGCTCACGACAGAGTCACCCGTACGGGTGCAACTGTGGCCGCGGGTACCCGCATCGGAGTTCGAGCCTGGGGAGGGGCTGACGTGGCGGTGCGCGAAGCCGAACTGCTGTGCCACGAACTGCTGCTGCGACTTGCCGGTCGGCTGCCCGACAGACACCTGTGGCGCTACCGGGACTGGTTGGCGGGCGGGGCCGCCGACGTGCTCGCGCGCTCGCTGCCGGGCACCCTCTTCCGCGAGCGGGTGGCCCTCGACGACGCCGACCACCGGTTGCTCTCCGAGGCGGTGCTCCCGCTGGGCGCGGACCGCTCCGTGGTCGACGCCATCCTGCCCGGCGGCGCCGGATACCCCGAGTACGGGTTCACCTCGGCGTCCCCGGTGGCGGGCAGCGACTCCGAGGCCCTGGTCCTCGGCGCGACGCTGCGCGGCAGGCCGGGCGTCCGCGAGGTGCGCAGCTCCTGGCGCAGCGGCGGCGGGCAGCGGTCCAAGCGGGTGCTGCTGGTCACCGGCTCCGCCGACCACATCGGGATGACCGGGGAGATCCAGCGCATCGTGCGCGCCTTGGGCGAGCCCGAGCCCTGCGTCGAGGTGCTGCCGCCCGACCTGGAACCGACCGGGTACCACCGCGCGGCGCTGGCCGAGTCGGTGCAGGTCTGCACCGGTGCCGAGGCGCCGCACCGGGGTTGAGCCGACGAGCTGTGACGGAGGTAGACGTGGTGGACGCCGCCGAGGCGGGGCCGGGCGACCGGCTGCACGCCTTGCTGCTGACGATGACCGGACGCGTCGACGACGACGCGATCAACTCGGCCCGGGAGCTGCTCGGCATGGGGCAGCCGGGCGCGGCGATCGAGTTCCTGAGCGGTTGCCTGATCGCCGGGGACATCCCGGTCGACCCGAGCGAGCAGTTCGAGCTGCGGCGGGTGCTGGAGGAGACCCGCTCGCCGCGCGCCCTCGCCGACCGGCTGCACGTGGTGGAGTCGGTGCCCGCCGACGAGCACCGCTTCACCGAGCGGACCGAAGCCGACGACGACCTGATCGCCGCGCTCGCGCCGATCACCGCCCGGCTGGGCGGGGTGCGCGGGGTCTGGAGCACCGAGCGGTCCACCCCGGCGGGCACCAGCTACGGCGCCGTGCCGCGCCGGGTGCTGCTCGCCGAGGTCGGCTCCGACGGCTCCGTCGCCGCCGTCGGCTACCAGCTCCTGGAGGCGCTGCGCCGGGCCGGGGTGCACTGCTCGGTCGACGTCTTCGGCAGCGGCGCCGAGCTGCCCGAGTACCACCGCCAAGCGCTCACCGCGGCCCGCCGGGTGCACCTCGACGAGGTCGCGAGCACCGCGGCGCGCCGCCAGGAGGAGGCCCCCGCCGCGCCGGAAGCGCCCGTGCCCGAGCGGGTCCACGCCGAACCGGCCAGGCCGGAACCCGCCCGCGCCGAACCAACCCGCGCCGAGCCCGTCCGCCCCGAGCCAGCCGCGCCGGAGCCCGCCCGCGCCGAACCGGCCAGGCCGGAACCCGCCAGGCAGGAACCGGCCCGCGCCGAGCCCGCCAGGGCCGAGCCCGCGGGGCCGGAGCCCACGCCGGAACCGGTCCCCGAGCCCGAGCCGGAGCCCGCCGCGCCGCGCGCCGAAGCACCGGCCGAGCCGCAGCAGGCGGGCAAGGGCGACCAGGGCAACATGCGGGTGCCCGCGGCGGTCGACGCCAAGCTCACCGACCGGGAGCGCAACCTGCTGCGCAAGCTGCACGAGGAGCTCGCCCAGCGCGAGCAGGACCGGCCCCGCGGCCAGAGCGCCCCGGACGCCGGGGCCGTGGCCACCGGGGTGCAGCAGCCCGCCCGCGGCCAGGACGCCTGGACGACCACCATGCCCGGCGGCACCGGCGGTTTCCCGCCGATCGGCGCGCCGGTGAACCAGCCCGGCTACTCGGGTCAACAGCGCTCCTGAACCCGGCGCCGGACCGGGCGGCCCAGCGGTCGGTCCGGACCGCCGTGCGGCGCCGCCGCGGCGCTCGGCGCGGTGGCGCGCCACGCCGCCGCCCGGACGTCGGTGATGACCCGCTGCAGGTGCAGGCCGCGCCGCACGTCGCAGGGGTGTTCGAGGTCCTGGTGGTAGATCATCGCGACGAAGTCGTCGAGCAGGCTCGCGTAGCACTCGCGGGCCGCCGTGCGCCTGCCGGTCAGCGGCGCGTGGCCGTGCTCGCCGTAGACGGCGAAGTCGACCACCGAGGGCTGCACCGGCAGCTTCAGCGACAGGCTCAACGTGCTGGTCGCGCCGCCCGCGTGCCCGAACACCACCTGCCACAGGTCGTCGTCGCCGTGGTGGGCGTAGTGCACCCGCTCGATCCGGCCCAGCGCCGCGTCCAGCAGGTCGATCGCGTGCGGACCGGCGTCGAGCAGCGCTCCCTCCACCCGGCGCCACGGGGACACCGGCTGGTCGCCGTCGAGCAGGCCACCGGCCAGCCAGCGCCCGGTGCCGCCGCGCCATCCTCCGGCGCCGCGCACCCCGGCCAGCCACTGCCGCACCTCGGGGGAGTACCGGCGGGTCAGCACCACCAACCCGGCGACCCGGGCGTCGAGCACCGCGTCGGCGACCTCGCGGGCCCCGGACAGGTCGGCGGCCAGCGGCTTCTCCAGGATCAGGTGCTTGCCCGCCCGCGCGGCGCGCGGCGCCAGCTCGGCCTGCACCTCCGGCGGCACCGCGAAGGCCACCGCGTCCACCGAGTCGAGCAGCGCGTCGAAGTGCGGGGCCACCGCCGCGCCGTGCCGCTGGGCGAGCTCCCGGGCGGCCTCGGGTCTGCGCGCCCACACCGCGGCCAGGCGGGTGCACTCGTGCGCGGCGAGTCCGGGACCGTGCATCCGGTGCGCCCAGGGACCGGCTCCGACGACTCCGACGCGCAGTGCTTCCTCCATAGCAGTCATGGTGCCTTCGTGTGATCCGCCGTGCTGCGCACGGGGGTACCGGGTTGCCCCGTCCGGGCAACGTCGTGGGAGGTGATCATGCCTGCTGCACCTGGATTGCTGAAATCGGGTTCTCGTTCGGGGAGGGGTTCGCGGCATAGGGTGACCGGCATGGTGCGACGGCCCGAGAACGGCTCACCGCCCTCCGGCGCGGATGCCACTGACCCGAAGCACGCGCCGGAGCCCGCGGAGGTTGCCGTCCCGAAGGACGCGGCCACCGTGGTCCTGCTCCGCGAGGGCCCGCGCGGCCCCGAGGTGTTCCTCCAGCGCCGGGTCACCGGCATGGCGTTCGCCGGCGGCATGACGGTGTTCCCCGGCGGTGGTGTCGACCCCCGCGACGCCGACGCCTCGGTGTCCTGGACCGGCCCCGACGCGGGGTGGTGGGCGCACCGCTTCGGCTGCTCGGCGGAGCAGGCCCGGGCGCTGGTCTGCGCCGCGGTCCGGGAGACCTTCGAGGAGTCCGGGGTGCTGCTCGCCGGCCCCGACGCCGGGTCGGTGGTCGCCGACACCGGCGCCTACGGCACCGCGCGCGCCGCGCTGATCTCCCGCGAGGTGTCGCTGGCCGCCTTCCTCGCCGAGGAGGGCCTGGTGCTGCGCGCCGACCTGCTGCGCCCCTGGTCGAACTGGCTCACCCCGGAAGCCGAACCGCGCCGCTACGACACCCGCTTCTTCCTCGCCGCCATGCCCGGGGGCCAGCGCGCCGACGCCCGCACCACCGAGGCCGCCGAAGCCTACTGGCGGACCCCGGCCGAGGCGCTGGCCGACGCCGACGCGGGCCGCAGCCGGCTCCTGCCGCCCACCCGCACCACCCTCGCCGAGGTCGACGCCTGCGGCGGGATCGAGGCCGCGCTGGCGGTCGAACGCGGCATCGCCAAGGTGCTGCCCAAGCTCGTCCGGGTGGACGACCGCTGGGAGGTCGTGCTCCCCGGCGAACCCGGTTACCAGGAGGCGCGCTGATGGAGCACCCGGCTTACGGCACCCCGCGACCGGTCACCGCGTACGCGTCGGTGCTGCTGTGCCGCAACCCGTCACCGATGACCCTGGAGGGCACCAACACCTGGCTCGTCGGGGCACCCGGCGCGGCGCACCGCGCGGTGATCGACCCCGGACCCGACGACCTCGACCACCTGCGCCGCGCCGACGCGCAGGGCCCGGTGTCCCTGGTGCTGCTCACCCACCACCACGACGACCACACCGGCGGCGTCGACGAGTTCGCCCGGCTCACCGGCGCGCCGGTGCGGGCGCTGGACCCCGAGCTGTGCTCCAGTGGCGACCCGCTCCGCGACGGCGAGGTCGTCGAGGCGGGCGGGGTGCCGCTGCGGGTGCTCGCCACCGCGGGCCACACCGCCGACTCGGTGTGCTTCGCCGTCGACGGCGCCGAGGAGCCCGCCGTGTTCACCGGCGACAGCGTCCTCGGCCGGGGCACCACCGTCGTCGCCCACCCCGACGGCCACCTCCGCTCCTACCTGGACTCGCTGCGGCGGCTCGCGGACCTGCCCGCCGGGACCCGCGCGCTGCCCGGCCACGGCCCCGAGCTCCCCGACGTGGCGGCCACCGCCACCGCCTACCTGGACCACCGGACGCAGCGGCTGGAGCAGGTCCGCGAGGTGGTGCGCGGCTGCTCCCGCGAACCGTCCGCCCGGGAGGTGGTGGAGGTCGTCTACGCCGACGTGGACAGGTCGGTCTGGCCGGCCGCCGAACTCACCGTCCGGGCCCAGCTCGCCTACCTCCGAGGCCAGTAACCCCACGAACCCGCCCAGCCCCCGACGCCCCGCACCCCCAACACCGGCTCCGGCGCGGAGACGCGCGCGGGTGAGGCCGCAGCTCTCGCTCGGGTGAAATCGCGGCTCTCGTCCGGGTGACGTTTTCCAGGTGAGGGGCACCCTTGCCCAAGTAACTCGGACAAGGGTGCCCCTCACTCAAACCCCCATCGGGTGAGTGGGCGGTCGGCGCGGGGTGGCTCGGCTTGGTGCCCCTCACTCGGTGATCGGACGGGTGAATGCCGGGTCAGAGGCGTTTGGGCATGACGACGTAGTGGAGGTGGGCCGCGGTCGGGTCGGCGGTGGTGAGGACGGTGGCCCGGCGGTGGCCGGAGCGCAGGCCGATGCGGATCCGGTCGGAGCCGAAGGCGCCGAGCGCGTCGGCGAGGTAGCGCGGCTGGTAGCCGGTGCTGATCCGGTCGCCGCCGGTGCTGGCCTTGACGGATTCGTCGGCGTCACCGGTGCCGGTGGCGCGGAGGCGGACCTCGCCGTCGCCGACGTCGAGCAGCACGGTGGCCTGCGGTCCGGCGAAGGGGGCGACCCGGCGCAGCGCGGCGGCCAGGTCCGCGGCGGGCAGCTCGACGGTGCCGTCGAAGGGCGCCCCGAGGTGCCGGGACTCGTCCGGGAACGGCGCGTCGAGCACGGCGGTGGTGACCTCGGCCCCCGGCCAGCCGAACCCGGCGCGGTCGGCGTCGCCGTGCAGCACCACCTCCGCGCCCTCGGCCTGCCGGGACACCTCGGTCAGCACCCCGGCGGGGACCAGCAGGTCGGGGCCCTCGGCGACCGGCCGCCACGGCAGGTCCGCCACCGCCATCCGGAACCGATCGGTGCCGACCAGCACCAGCCGGTCCCCGCGCCGGGTCAGGTGCACGCCGGTGAACACGGGCAGCGCGTCGTCGCGGGACGCCGCCCCCGCCACCACCGCGGCCCGCGGCAGCAGCGCGGTGTCCAGCGAACCGAGCGCGGGCGGCGCCGCCCGCACCCCGGGGTGCGCGTCGAGGTCCAGCAGCGGCAGCGCGAACCGGGCGCCGGGCGTGCGCAGCGCGAGCCGGCTGCCCTCCAGCACCAGCCGGACCTCCGGGGCGTCGAGGTGGCGCAGCACCTCGGCCAGCGGTCGGGCCGGGACCAGCAGCCGTCCCGCCCGGTGGACGCGGGCGGTGCGGTGCAGCCGCACGCCGCGCTCGCGGTCGGTCCCGGCGAGCACCACGCCATCGACGTCGGCCTCCAGCACCACGCCGCTGAGCACCGGGTCCAGCGTCCGTCCGGGCAGCAGCCGGAGCAGGTCGGCGGCGGCCCGCGCGAGCACCTTCGGGGAGGCGGTCAGATCCATGCCGCGGACGGTAGCCGCGGGCACCGACGATCAGCGCTCGCCTCGACGGAGGGGCCACCACCGGACGAGTCGGGCGCGGTCAGACCGCGGCGAGCGAGACGTCGCGGTCCGGGGCGCTCAGCAGCGTCCGGCGGCGCAGCCACAGCACGGCGGCCAGCAGCGCGCCGATCCCCGCCGCGACCAGGAACGCCAGCGGCGGACCGCTGCGCTCCACGAGCTGCCCGCTGAGCGACTGGCCGATCGCCGCGCCCAGGGTCACCGAGGTCACCACCCAGCCGAAGGCCTCGGTGGCGGTGCCCGCCGGAGCGGCGATCTCGATGGCCGCCGAGTGCGCCGTGGACTGCGGCGTGATCAGGCTGCCCACCACGAGCAGCGCCAGGCACAGCCCGAGCAGCGTGCTCGGCACCGCCAGCAGCGTGAGCAGCGCGGCGAAGGCGAACAGCAGCGCGGGCAGCCGCAGGTGCATCGGCCGTGGCCACGGGCGCAGCCCGTAGAGCACGCCGACGACCACCGAGCTGACCGACAGCAGGCTGAGCAGCAGCCCGCCCGCGCTGGGGTTGCCCGCCAGGGTGGCCGCCGCGGGCACGCCGACCTCGATGAACCCGACCAGGATGCCGAAGCCGAGCGCCGCCACGGCCAGCGTGCGCATCCCCGGCGCGGCCAGCGCGCCGAGCAGGCTGCCGGACCCGCGGTCCCGGGGGCCGGGCCGGTGCGTCCGGGCCGCCCGGGTGGAGGCGAAGCCGACGCTGCCGACGATCATGCACGCCGCCCCGACCACGACCCCGGTGCCGGCCCACGGCATCGCCACCATCAGCCCGGCCAGGCCGGGGCCGAGGATGAAGAAGACCTCCATGCTGATCGCCTCGTAGGCGAAGGCGGCGTCGCGGACCCGCCCGGCGGGCACGAGCTGGTTCCACAGCGCTCGGGAGGCGGGACCGGTCATCGGCTCGGTCAGCCCGACCAGGAACGCCAGCCCGGCCATCACCGGCACCGCCGCGTGCGACTCGATGACCCAGATCTCCGTCGCGACCAGCAGCGCGAACACCGCCGACATCACGTACAGCGGGCGGGTCGGCCCCAGCCGGTCCATCACCCGGCCCTGCGCGACGGAGCCGCAGGCCACGCCGACCAGCGCACCCGCCGAGACCAGCCCGGCGGCGGCGAACGACCCGGTCTCGCGCTGCACGTAGAGCATCAGGGCCAGCCCGACCATCGCGATCGGCAGCCGCGCCAGCAGCGAGGTCACCACGGGCGCGCGGGCGCCCGGCGCGGTCAGCGCGGCGCGGTAGTCGGAGAGCGAGATGGAATGGGCCACGCGGCGATTATGCGGATTGTGGTACCTGCGTACCAACTGATTTTCGGTGTTCCGCCTCACGTTTTGGCAGGTCGGAAGGGGCGAGCACTTGCGATCCGGCGAACGAGGCGGACCCTGGGAAGAGCGGGGATTGCTCGATTCGGGTGAACGACGCAACCGGGAGCGGACCCGCTACGTCCTTCCATTGACGGGTCGTCCTCCGATGCTGAGGGTTCGGGGCCGAAGCAGGCGGAGACAGGGGGAAAGAGCGTGGTTGGTCGTCGGGGGACCGGCCACGCGATGTGAAGGGACTGGCGCGCCGCGTCGAGGGCGGCGCCCAGTCCCTTCACGTCGATGGGCCCTTCACGGGGTCCGCGCACGAGCGCGCACGCGTCAGTCCCAGTCCTCGGCGAAGTCCCAGCCGGATTCGTCCTCCTCGACGAACCGGGCCGGCAGCGGTGCCGGGCCGAGCGGTCGGGCGACCGCCCGCCGCCGCTCGCGCCTGCGGCGCACCGCCGCGAACGCGCCGACCACCGCGGCCCCCAGGGCGACCGCGACCACCAGGCGAACGAACAGCTTCATCTCGGCTCCTCCGCTCGTCGTGGCGACGAGCCTAGGGCGCCGCAACCGCGGTCGGGGCCGATTCACGCGAGGTCGTCGTCCTCCTCGTCCCGCCGCGCCTGGAGCCGACCCGCGACCCAGGCGAGCAGCAGCAGGCCCAGCACGGCCGCGCCCACGCCCGCCAACAGCCACCCCACGCGTCGCCCCTTCCGGCCGTGCCGATCAGGGGTAACACGACGGGCGGGCGCGGACGGTTGCCCGGAGCGCACGAAACGCGCGTCGACTGAGGAGCCCGGGGCGAATGCCCGGACCCGTCGGCCGACGCGCGTGCGGTGCGGGTCAGCGAGCCCGGCGCGCCAAGCGCTCCGGGTCGAGGATGAGCACGCTCTTGCCCTCCAGCCGGAGCCAACCGCGGTGCGCGAAGTCCGCCAGCGCCTTGTTCACGGTCTCCCGCGACGCGCCGACGTACTGGGCGATCTCCTCCTGCGTCAGGTCGTGGGTGACCCGCAGCAGGCCCGCCTCCTGGCTGCCGAAGCGCTGCGCGAGCTGCAGCAGCGCCTTGGCCACGCGCCCGGGCACGTCCGTGAAGATCAGGTCGGCCAGCATGCCGTTGGTGCGCCGCAGCCGCCGGGCGACCACCCGCAGGAGCTGCTCGGCGATCTCCGGTCGGGTCGCGATCCACTGCCGCAGCGCGGAGCGGTCCATGCTCAGCGCCCGGACCTCGGTCACCGTGGTCGCCGTCGACGTCCGCGGACCGGGGTCGAAGATCGAGAGCTCGCCGAACATGTCCGACGGGCCCATGATCGCCAGCAGGTTCTCGCGCCCGTCGGGCGACTTGCGCCCGAGCTTGACCTTGCCGGACTGGATGATGTAAAGCCGGTCGCCCGGTTCGCCTTCGGCGAAGATCACGTGGCCGCGCGGGAACTCCGCGGGCTCCAACGATTGGGCCAGTGCCTCCGCCGCGGCCGGCTCCACGCCTTGGAAGATGCCGGCCCGGGCCAGGGTCTCGTCCACCTCGTCCCTCCATGTTGAGACGCGGCGGCTGTCTGTCGTGCCGGACCCGCGCCTGCGCGTCTGGCGGTGTGCCGCCGAGAACTACCAGTGAATTCTAAGACTGGTCGCGGGAACGGCGAGTACGCAGCCGTCCGGCGCGTCCCACCCTGCGTAGCTGGAACAGCTCCAGCGCGCGTCCAATGCCTTGGCGGAAAAGCGCCCTGACCTCATCCGGTCGGGCGTTCTCCAGCAACTCCTCCACCTCGTTCTCCTGCACCGCCACGTGCCGGAGTCGGGCCTCCACGCGCTCCATGAAGAGCGTGAAGAACATGATCACGAGCGGTACGACGATGACGAACCAGGCAGCCATGATGATTGAATCCTCGCTCATGCCTTCGGGTGAGGTGTAACCGGGGGTAGGTTCCGCGCGCGCGTGTCCGGTGGGTCACCCTCCTCTGCGATGCGGTCCGTACCCTGGTGGGGTGGTCGACGAAACCCGCGACAAGCGCACCCACTCTGCCAGATCCCGTTCGGCCGAGACCCGGCTGGGCCTGGTGCGGCGGGCCCGGCGGATGAACCGGTCGCTCGCCGAAGCCTATCCGGACGCGCACTGCGAGCTCGACTTCAACACGCCCCTGCAGCTCGCCGTGGCCACCATCCTGTCCGCCCAGTGCACCGACAAGAGGGTGAACGAAGTCACCCCGGCGCTGTTCGCGCGCTACCCCTCGGCCGCCGACTACGCCGGGGCCGACCGCGCCGAGCTGGAGGAGCTGATCCGCTCCACCGGCTTCTACCGCAACAAGGCGTCGTCGCTGATGGGCCTGGGCGCGGCGCTCGTCGAGCGGCACGGCGGCGAGGTCCCGCGGCGGCTCGCCGACCTGGTGGAGCTGCCCGGCATCGGCCGCAAGACCGCCAACGTCATCCTCGGCAACGCCTACGAGGTGCCCGGCATCACGGTGGACACCCACTTCGGCAGGCTGGTCCGCCGCTGGGGGTGGACCCGGGAGGAGGACCCGGTCAAGGTCGAACACGCGGTCGGCGAGTTGTTCCCCAAGGCGGACTGGACCATGCTGTCGCACCGGGTGATCTTCCACGGCCGCCGCGTCTGCCACGCCCGCAAGCCCGCCTGCGGGGCTTGCCTGCTCGCCCGCGACTGCCCGTCCTACGGCGCCGGGCCCACCGACCACCTCGAAGCGGCGAAGCTGGTGCGCGGCCCGGAGGCGCCGCGGCTGCTGGAGCTGGCGGGCGTCGTCGACGAGGTGCCGGAGCGGACCGTCGAGCAGGCCGCGCACCGGGAGCCCGCGTCGTGAGCGGCGGGCTGCGGGCCTACCGCACCGAGATCCGCTGGACCGTGGTCGTGGTGGTGCTCGCGGTGCTCGGCGTCGTCGCGCTGTGGCCCCGCGAGACCGAGCAGCCGCCCGCGCCCGGGAGCACCGCCGCGCCGCGACCGGCCCCGGACCGCACCGTCGACCCCGCCCAGCGCGCCGCCGCCGGGCTCCAGGCCTGCGCGCCCGCCGAGGGGGCGCCGCCGCCCGAGCTCGCCGGGGCCACCGGGAGCTGCCTCGCCGACGGGACCCGCGCCGACCTCGGCGCCGTGGTCGGCGACGGCCCGGCCCTGATCAACGTGTGGGCCACCTGGTGCGCGCCGTGCCGCACCGAGCTGCCCGCGCTCCAGCGCTACGCCGAGCGGCCCGGCTCGGTCCCGGTGGTCGGGGTGCAGGTGCTCAGCGACGCCGCGTCCGGGCTCGACCTGCTCACCGAGCTCGGCGTCCGGTTCCCGACCGTGCACGACGAGGACAACCGGCTGCGGGCCGCGCTCGGCGTGCCCGCGGTGCTGCCCGCCAGCTACGTCGTCACCGAGCGGGGCGAGCTGCGCCGGATCGACCCGCCGGTGGTGTTCGAGTCCGCCGACGAGGTGTCCGACGCGGTGCGGCGGACCCTGGAGGGTTCCCGGTGACCGGACCGCTGGTCGACCCCGCCGACGTCCCCGAGTGGCTCGCACCCCTGGTGGAGCGGGCCGCGGACATCGGCCCCCGGCACTTCGGCCTGCCGCGCTCGGCCCCGCCCGCCGACGCCCGCCGCGCCGCGGTGCTGGTGCTGTTCGGCGAGGGCGAGTCCGGGCCCGACGTGCTGCTGCTGCGCCGCGCCGACACGCTCAGCGCCCACCCCGGCCAGGTCGCGTTCCCGGGCGGCGCGCTCGACCCCGACGACGCCGGACCGGTGGACGCCGCGCTGCGCGAGGCGGTCGAGGAGGTCGGCGTGCTGCCCGCGGGCATCCGGCCGGTCGCCGCCCTGCCCGAGCTGCACCTGCCGTTCAGCGGCTTCCGGGTGACCCCGGTCGTGGCGCACTGGCGGGAGCCCTCGCCGGTGGCCCCCGTCGACCCCGCCGAGACCGCCGCCGTCGCCCGGGTGCCCCTGGCCTGGCTGACCGACCCGGCCAACCGGTTCCGGATCCGCTTCGACCACCGGCCCGCGACGCCGGGCTTCCACGTGCCCGGGATGCTGGTGTGGGGGTTCACCGCCGGGCTGCTCTCCGGCCTGCTCGACCTGGGCGGCTGGTCGCAGAACTGGGACCGCGGCGACGTGCGCGGGCTCGACGAGGCGTGGCGCGCGGCGGAGGAGGCCGACGACTTCTGATCGCCCGCTCGCCGAACGCGGGGACCCCCGGGGTCCGGTGTGCCACCCTCTGGGACCGTGGAGGGTCGGGCCGACCGGCGAGCAGCGCCGGAGAGGACGGGTGAACGGTGAACTGGGTCGACGTGCTCGTGGTGCTGCTGGCCCTGGCCGCGGCCGTGTCCGGTGCGCGCAGCGGCCTGGTCACCGCGTTCTTCTCGTTCCTCGGCGTGGTCGTCGGCGCCATCGTCGGCCTCAAGGTGGCGCCGCTGCTGCTGGAACGCCTCGACAACCCCGCGGCCCGGCTCGCCTTCGGCGTCGGCATCGTGGTGCTGCTGGTGGCGCTCGGCGAGACCTTCGGCATGTGGGCGGGGCGGGAGCTGCGCGACCGGATCACCTCGACCCGGCTCACCGGCATCGACAACGTGTTCGGCGCGGTCCTGCAGGGCCTCGCGGTGCTCGTGGTCGCCTGGCTGGTCGCGCTGCCGTTCACCTCGGCGTCCGCGCTGCCCGGCCTGGCCTCGGCGCTGACCCGCTCGCACGTGCTCGGCGCCGTCGACACCGTGATGCCCACCGCGGCCCGGGAGCTGCCCAACGAGCTGCGCCGGATGCTCGGCGTCGCCGGGTTCCCGGAGGCCCTGGAACCGTTCTCCGAGACCCCGGTGGCCCGGATCGCGCCGCCCGACCTGCGGCTCGCCGACAGCGAGGTGGTCCGCGAGACCCGGCCCAGCGTCGTCAAGGTGCGCGGGCAAGCCATGTCCTGCGGGCGGGCGCTGGAGGGCACCGGCTTCGTCGTCGCCCCGCACCGGGTGATGACCAACGCGCACGTGGTCGCGGGCACCGACCGGGTCGCCATCGAGGTCGGCTCCGGGGAGTTCAGCGCCGAGGTCGTGCTGTTCGACCCGGCCACCGACCTGGCCGTGCTGTCGGTCCCCGACCTCACCGCCGACGCCCTGTCCTTCGCCCGGCCCGAGGCCGACCCGGGTGACGACGTGATCGCCCTCGGCTACCCCCTCGACGGCCCCTACACCGCCTCGGCCGGCCGGGTCCGCGAGCAGATCCGCCTGCGCGGACCGGACATCTACGACGACCGCACCGTGCTGCGCGAGGTCTACACGGTGCGCGGCAAGGTGCAGAGCGGGAACTCCGGCGGACCGCTGATCGACCCGTCCGGCCGCGTCGTCGGCGTCGTCTTCGGCGCGGCGGCCGACGACCCGGAGACCGGCTTCGCGCTCACCGCCGAGGAGGTGGCCGACGAGGTCCGGGCGGCCCCGTCCCTGCACACCCCGGTCTCCACCGGCTCCTGCACGAACTGACCCGACCCGCACGCCCACCCGAACCTCACGCCCGGGTGACCCCCGCCCCGGTGCACCCGGGCGAGGCGAACCGAGTGAGGGGCACCCTGTACCACGTGACGTGGTACAGGGTGCCCCTCACTCACCACCGAAACGGGTGAAGCACGCGAGCGCGCAGCGGGTACCCGCACTGTTCGTCACCCGGTGGTGAGCTGAGTGAGGGGCACCCTTGCCCAAGTAACTGGGGCAAGGGTGCCCCTCACTCACGGCCCGAACGGGTGAGGGGGTCAGGGGGTGGACGAGGTGTCCGCCTGCTTGCGCTGGGTGAGCTGCTTGGTGTCCTTGAGCGACTTGATGGTCCGCTCGGGGGCGCGGATGCGCCGGACCCGGGCGTAGCCGAGCAGCGCGAACAGGCCCGCCACCACCAGCATCAGCAGGAAGACGATGCCGAAGGCGGCCCAGCGCCAGAGGCCGAGCTGGGCGAGGCCCTCCGCGAGCGTGAAGAACAGGAAGAACATGCTGAAGCCCAGCACGGCGAGGGCCAGCACGAAGAAGACGCTGCCCTTCACGCCCTTCTTGATCTCGCCGACCACTTCGGACTTGGCCAGCTCCACCTCCGCGCGGAGCAGGGTGGACAGGTGCGTGGTCGCGTCCCGGACCAGCATGCCGATGGACTGACCGTCGCCCGAACCGGTGGCCTCTTCGGACAGCGGGATGGACGTGACGGTCTGCTCCGCGCCGTCACGGCTGCCGTTGTTGCTCTTCTGGGCGCTGTTCACGGCGTCCATCGTGCCACGGTGGATCAGCGCCCGTCCGCACGAGTCGCCGACTGCCACTCGCGGGTGACGGCCGCCGCAGCGCAGCGGCTCACGCGACGGACCGGTCGCGCCGGGCCCGGCGGCCCCGGATGAGCAGCAGCGCGGAACCGAGCAGCGAGGCCAGGACGGACGCGATGAGCACCGCGGCCTTGGCCCGCTCGGCGGCGTCGCCGGTCAGCGAGAGCTCGGCGATCAGCAGGCTCACGGTGAACCCGACGCCGCCGAGGAACCCGAGCGCGCTCAGGTCCCACCAGCTCACGCCGTTGGGCTTGCTGCCGAGGCCCAGCTTGACGCCGATCATCGCGGTGCCCACGATGCCGACCACCTTGCCCACGACCAGGCCGACGATGACGGCGATGGAGATGGGGTCCTGGCTGATCGAGGTCAGCGCCTCGCCGTCGACCGGCACGCCGGCGGCGAAGAACGCGAACACCGGCACGACCACCCCGGCCGACCAGGGCTGCAACCGGTGCTCCAGCCGGGCCGAGGGCGCGGTCTCCTCGCCGGGGTCGCGCTTGACCCGGGTGAGCAGGCCGAGGACGACGCCGGCGATGGTGGCGTGGACGCCGGTGGAGTGCACCGCGATCCACACCGCGATGGCCAGCGGGACGTAGAGCCACGGGGTCGTGATCCGCTTGTGCTGGGCGAACCAGTACGCGACGCAGAGCACCACGGCGGTGACCAGCCAGAGCAGGCTCAGCCCGTCGGTGAACAGCACCGCGATGACGATGATCGCGCCGAGGTCGTCGACCACGGCCAGGCTGAGCAGGAACACCCGCGCGGCGGTCGGCAGCCAGGAGCCGGTCAGCGACAGCACGCCGAGGGCGAAGGCGATGTCGGTGGCCATCGGGATGGCCCACGCGGTCGAGGCGCCGGGGCTGCCGTGGCCGATGCCGAAGGCGACCAGCGCGGGCACCACCATGCCGCCGATCGCGGCGATGACGGGCAGCGCGGCGGCCTTGCGGTCGGCGAGCTCACCGACGACGAGTTCGCGCTTGAGCTCCAGCCCGGCGACGAAGAAGAAGATCGCGAGCAGGCCGTCCTTGGCCCAGTCGCCGATGGTCAGGTGCAGGTGGAGCGCTTCGGGGCCGATGGCGAAGTCGCGGACGGCCTGGTAGAAGCCGGACAGCGGCGTGTTGGCGAACACCAGCGCGAGGGCGGCGGCGGCCAGCAGCACCATGCCGCCGACCGTCTCGGTGCGCAGGTAGGCACCGAAGTCGAGCGTGCGGGCGCCTTTGGACTCGGACAAGGTGGAACTCCGATCGCGGGCAGCAGGGACCTACCGCCGACCAGACTTCCCGGCACACCACGTCGGACCCTAACACCGGTGACGGCGTCCGGCGCCGGACGAAGCGAATGACATTCATCTCCGTCCGGCGTCCGGCGCCGGGTCCCGCTCAGTCGTCGGAGGACGAGGTGAGCCCCTGCGAGATCAGGTCCATCACCGACGAGTCGGCCAGCGTGGAGACGTCGCCGACCTCGCGATTCTCCGCCACGTCGCGCAGCAACCGGCGCATGATCTTGCCCGACCGGGTCTTCGGCAGCTCCGGCACGACCATGATCTGCCGGGGCTTGGCGATCGGCCCGATCTCCTTGGACACGTGCTCGCGCAGCTCCTTGAGCGCCGCTTCGCCGCCCGCCGCGTCGTCCACGCCGCCGCGCAGGATCACGAACGCCACGATGCCCTGGCCGGTGGTCGGGTCGCTGGCGCCGACCACCGCCGCCTCGGCGACGTTGTCGTGCGAGACCAGCGCGGACTCGACCTCGGTGGTGGAGATGCGGTGCCCGGAGACGTTCATGACGTCGTCCACCCGGCCCAGCAGCCACAGGTCGCCGTCGGCGTCGTACTTCGCGCCGTCCCCGGCGAAGTAGTAGCCCTGCTCGGCGAACCGCGCCCAGTAGGTGTCGACGAAGCGCTGGTCGTCGCCCCAGATGCCGCGCAGCATCGACGGCCACGGCTTGTCGAGCACGAGCAGCCCGCCGCCGCCCTTGCCGACCTCGCCGCCCTCCTCGTCGACGACCTTCGCCGAGATGCCGGGCAGCGGGCGCTGCGCCGAACCCGGCTTGGCGGCGGTGACGCCGGGCAGCGGCGAAATCATGATCGCGCCGGTCTCGGTCTGCCACCAGGTGTCCACGATGGGCGTCCGGCCGCCGCCGATGTTCTCCCGGTACCAGATCCACGCCTCGGGGTTGATCGGCTCGCCGACCGAACCGAGCACGCGCAGCGTGGACAGGTCGTACTCGGCCGGGATCTGCGCGCCCCACTTCATGAAGGTGCGGATCGTGGTCGGCGCCGTGTAGTACAGCGTCACGCCGTACTTCTGGACGATCTCCCAGTGCCTGCCCTCGTGCGGGGTGTTCGGCGTGCCCTCGTAGATCACCTGCGTGGCGCCGTTGGCCAGCGGGCCGTAGACGATGTAGGTGTGCCCGGTGACCCAGCCGATGTCGGCGGTGCACCAGAACACGTCCGACTCCGGCTTGAGGTCGAAGACGTTGTGGTGGGTGTAGGCGGCCTGGGTGAGGTAGCCGCCGGAGGTGTGCAGGATGCCCTTCGGCTTCCCGGTGGTGCCCGAGGTGTAGAGGATGAACAGCGGGTGCTCGGCGTCGAAGGCCTCGGGCGCGTGCTGGTCGGGCTGCGGGTCGACGACGTCGTGCCACCACTTGTCGCGGTCGCCGTCCCACTCGACGTCGATGTCGGTGCGCTTGACCACCAGGACGTGCTCGACGCTGGGCGTCTCCCGCACCGCTTCGTCCACGTTGGCCTTGAGCGGCATCGCCTTGTTCCGCCGGTACTGGCCGTCGGAGGTGATGACGACCTTGGCCTCGGCGTCGTTGATCCGGTTGCGCAGCGCCTCGGCGGAGAAGCCGCCGAACACCACGCTGTGCAGGGCCCCGAGCCGCGCGCAGGCCAGCATCGAGAACACCGCTTCGGGCAGCATCGGCAGGTAGATCGCCACCCGGTCACCGGCGCCGACGCCCAGCGCGGCCAGCGCGTTGGCGGTGCGCGAGACCTCCCGCTGGAGCTCGGCGTAGGTGATGGTGCGGGTGTCGCCCGGCTCGCCCTCCCAGTGGATCGCGACCCGCTCGCCGTTGCCCGCCGCCACGTGCCGGTCGGCGCAGTTGTACGCGACGTTGAGCCGGCCGCCGTCGAACCACTTGGCGAACGGCGCCGACGACCAGTCCAGGACGGTGTCCCACCTGGTGTCCCAGTGCAGCCGCTCCGCCTGCTTGGCCCAGAACGCCTCCCGGTCGGCGGCGGCTTCGTCGTACAGCGCTGCCGTGGCGTTGGCCTTGCCGGCGAACTCCTCCGACGGTGGGAACGTCCTGCTCTCGTTGAGCAGGTTGTCGAGTGTGCTGCTGTGCCCGTCGGGCTGGCTCATCGCCTGGAACCTCCCTGGCTGGTGGGACGCCGGTGTGCTCATGGAACCGTAGTGCGATCCGGCTCACGGAAAAAGAGGTCCGCGTCCGGTTGTCAGCGACCGAACGGGGGATCTGAGCTGCACGTGCGGGGTACCCGGGGGTGCCGCCCGTCACTCGGGGGAGACGTGCGTCACGATCACCTCGGGTACCGGTCGCCGGTGCCCGGGGCGGTAGCGTCACGAGCCGTGAACAACCCTTCGCTGTCGCCGCTGCTGGAGCTGCCCGGGGTCGCCGACGCGGTCGCCGCGGCCCGCGCGGCGATCGACGAGGTGCACCGGCATCCGGCCAACCGCCGGGGCTGGCCCGCCACCGCCGCGGAGGCGTCGGTGCGGGCGGCCCGCGCGTCGGCGGCCGTCGCCGGGGGCGCCACCGAGATCCCGGAGACCGGGGAGGTCAGCGATCCGCAGCTGGCGGGCTCGCTGCGGGCGGCCGAGGCGCTGGGCGCGCTGCTGCCGACCTGGCAGCGGGCGCCGCGGCAGGCGCTGGCCCGGCTGCACGTGCTGGCCGCCGCCGACCTGGTCGACGACGAGGAGGCGCTGGGACGCCCGCGCACCGATCCGGAACTGGCGCAGCGGCTGGACGTGCTGGCCGGGATCATCGCCGACCCCGATCCGCAGGTCCGGGGGCCCGGGCCGGTGCTGGCCGCCGTGGTGCACGGCGAACTCCTCGCGCTGGCGCCGTTCGGCACCGCCGACGGCGTGGTGGCCCGCGCGGCGGCGCGGCTCAGCGTGATCGGCAGCGGCCTGGACCCCAAGGGCCTGGTGGTCCCCGAGGTCGCCTACTTCCGCAGGCAGCCGGAGTACGTCGCGGCCGCCGCCGGGTACGCCGACGGCGATCCCGACCGGCTGGCCGAGTGGATCGCCTACTGCTGCCGCGCGTTGGAGGCCGGCGCGCGGGAAGCCACCTCCATCGCCGATGCCGTCCAGGAGGGCTGACGTGCCGAAGCGGATCCTGATCGACTGCGACCCGGGCATCGACGACGCGCTGGCGCTGGCGCTGGCCCACGGCAGCCCGGAGCTCGACGTCATGGGGCTCACCACCGTCGGCGGCAACACCGACCTGGACCGCACCACGGAGAACGCCCGCTGCCTGGCCGACTACTACGGCCTGGTGGTGCCGGTGGTGCGCGGTGCCGGGCGTCCGCTGGTGCGCGCCCCGCGCACCGCCCGCGACGTGCACGGCGAGAGCGGGCTCGGCGGCGTGCTGCTGCCCCCGGCGACCACGCCGCCGGACGACCGGCACGCGGTGGACTTCATCGTCGACGCGCTGGCCGCCGCGCCGGGGGAGATCAGCCTGGTCGCCGTCGGTCCGCTGACCAACATCGCGCTCGCGCTGCACAAGGAGCCGCGGATCGCGGAGTGGGCGGCGGAGTTCGTGGTGATGGGCGGCTCCTACACGCGGGGCAACAACACGCCCGCCGCCGAGTTCAACATCGCCGCCGACCCGGAAGCCGCCGCGGTGGCCTTCGACGCGCCGTGGCGGCCGGTGATGATCGGCCTCGACCTGACCCACCAGGCCCGGGCGAACGCGGAGGTGCGCACCCGGTTCCGCGGGTTGGGCCGGTTGGAGACCGAGCTGATCAGCCCCTGCCTGGACTTCTACGGGCAGCACCCGTCCTACCGGGACGGCGGCCCGGCGATCCACGACGCCTGCGCGGTGGCCTACGTGATCGCCCCGGAGCTGTTCCGCACCGCCCCGGCGCGGGTCGACGTGGAGACGTGGGGCCGGTTCACCTCCGGCATGACGGTCACCGACTTCGCCGCGCCCGAGCCGAACACCGACGTGGCCACCGACCTCGCCGCCGACCGGTTCTGGGACCTGGTGACCGAGGCGTTCACCCGGGTCGCCGAACACCTACCGGCCTGAGCGTCCCGCTCGCGGAACCTGGTGAGGGGCACCCCCGTCCGACTACGGGGTCCTTTCAGAATGCGGCGGAGCCGCATGCGGTGAGGCTGTCAGCTTGCACCGAGGCCCGTACTCGGAGTTACCGCTCAGCGGCCTTCTCGCGAGGACAGCCGTGACGCCGTGTACGAAGTGGGTACATCAGGAGCGGCTCCCGGAGCGAGAAGGCCGCTGAGGTTCCGCCACCCGCACCGCTCGCGGAACTTGGTGAGGGGCACCCTGTACCCCGCAACGTGGTACAGGGTGCCCCTCACTCAGCTCCCGATCGGGTGAGCCGCGGTCCTAGAGGGCGCGCAGGGCTTCGCGCACGTGCCCGCCCGCCACCGCCAGCGCCGCCGCCGCGCGCTCCACGTCGGCGCCGCTGAGCAGGTGCACCAGCGCGGTCTTGAGGTCGCCGTCGGCGTCGGCCAGCGCCTCGGCGCAGCGCTGCTCGTCGGCGCCGGTGGCTTCGCTGAGGATGCTGATGGTGCGCCCGCGCAGCTTCGCGTTGGTCGCCACCATGCTGACCATCAGGTTGGAGTAGGTGCGCCCGAGCCGGACCATCACGGCGGTGGAGAAGGAGGTGAGCACCAGCTTCTGCGCGGTGCCCGCCTTCATCCGGGTCGAGCCGGTGATCGGTTCGGGTCCGGTGTCCACCGCGACCAGCACGTCGGCCGGCTCGCCCGGCACGTCGGGGTTGGCGGTGACCAGCGCGGTCGCCGCCCCGATCCGGTGCGCCTCGGCCAGCGCCGAGAGCACGAACGGGGTCCGCCCGGAGGCGGCGAGCCCGAGCACGAAGTCGTCGGCGGTGACCTCCGCGCGGATCGCCTCCGCGCCGGACTCGTCCTCGGCGTTCTCCACGGCCTGCCGGAACGCCTCGGCGCCCCCGGCCTGGTGCGCGACCACCCAGCCGCGCGGCACGTTGAAGGTGGGGATCAGCTCGGCCGCGTCGAGCACCGCCAGCCGCCCCGAGGTGCCCGCGCCGACGTAGTGGATGCGCCCGCCGGAGCGCAGCGCGGCGACGGCGAGGTCGACGGCGCGGGCCAGCTCCGGCAGCACCTCGCCGACGGCGGTGGGCACGGTGCGGTCCTCGGCGTTGAGCAGCCGCAGCACGTCGAGGGTCGGCAGCAGGTCGATGTCGCGGGTCCGGGGGTTGGTGCGCTCGGTCGGTGCGTCGATGCGGGTCACCGGTTCCCCGGAGTCCTGCCCCATTCAGCTCTCCTTCTGGTGGCGTCGGCGGTCCGGGCGGGCGTCCAGCCGGTGCGTGCCGACGGCTTCGTAGGTCGCTTCGAGCGCGGCCTTGGTCTGCTCCAGGTGGTGTTGGGCGACCCCGATGAACAGGCAGTCCACCACGGTGAGCTGGCCGATGCGGCTGGCCATCGCCCCGGAGCGGTAGGTGGTCTCGCGGACCGCGGTGGTGAGCACGTGGTCGGCGATCTCGGTGATGGGGGAACGGGCGAAGTTGGTGATGGCGGCGGTGCCCGCCCCGCGCTTGCGGGCCTCCCGCAGCGCCTCGACGGTCTCGCCGGTGGCGCCGGTGTGCGAGATGCCGATCGCCACGTCGCCGGGGCGCAGCACGGCCGCCGAGGTCAGCGCGTTGTGGGTGTCGGCCCAGGCGAAGCAGGTGAGCCCGATGCGGTGCAGCTTCTGCTGGAGGTCCAGGGCGACGAAGGCGCTGGCGCCGACCCCGTAGACGTCGATCCGGCGGGCTTCGGCGACCGCGCCGACGAGCCGCTCCAGCACCTCCGCGTCGAGCTGCCCGGCGGTCTCCTCGACGGCCTTGGCGTCGGCGTAGCCGACCTTCTCGATGACCTGCGCGGTGCTGTCCTGCGGTCCGATGTCGCTGCCCAGCTCGCGGTCCCGGACGGAGGTGCGGGCGGTGTCGGCGGCCAGGGCGATCCGCAGGTCGGGGTAGCCGCCGACGCCGATCGCCTTGCAGAACCGGGTCACCGTGGTCTCGCTGGTGCCCGCGGCTTCGGCCACGTCGGTGATGCTGCGCCGCGCGATCGACGCGGGATCGGCCAGCACGATGCCCGCCACCCGCTGCTCGGCCCGCGCCAGCCCCGGCAGCAACGACCGGATCCGGACGAGCGGCCCGGCGGCATCGGAGCCGGATGCGTCAGTGGCCATGTGGGAAACTTACTAACCGTCGTATGTGCAGGTCAATGCACTTCATCCCGGAGTTCTCCCCACCCGGACGAGTGAAGGCTGTCACCTCTTCCGTCATACCAGCCCACCCGCCGCCACCGGGCTCCCCGGACCGGACCTGCGCACCGGCCACCCGCCCGACACGCCGACACCACCCCTTCGTGCCCTGGGTGAGGGGCACCTTCATCCGAGTAAGCCGGATGAGGGTGCCCCTCACTCGCGGGGCGTTCAGGTGACACCCGGTCCAGTTGGGGCGTGTCGTCCGGGATCGGGGCCGGTCAGCGGGGCACCGCGGTCCAGCCGTCGGGGTGCAGCGCGGCGTGCTCGCGTTCGCCGTCCAGCCTCGTCGCGTCCCGGTCCTGCGCCAGGATCCGGTCCACGTGGACCCCGCGCCCGACGTAGCGCCCGTCGGGGGCGTAGCGCCACCGCAGCCGGATCTGATCGCCCGGCCGCGCGGGCACCGTCGCGTGCACCCGCCACCAGGCGCGGTGCCCGGCCCCGGCCAGCGACGTCGGTTCCCCGCCCGGGGCGCCCGGCCCGTCGGGGCGCAGCGCCGCGGCCCGCCACGGTCCGCCGTTCGCGCTGTGCTCCAGGACCAGCGGGTCGGTGCCGTCGCCGTCGCGCTGGCTGTCCACGAAGGCGTCGAACGACACCCGCAGCGGCCCGGCCACCGGTCCGAGCGGATCGGTGGTCAGCGTCGCCGCGCGCGCCGGATCGGCGAACCACGAGGCGGAGCCCTTCGACGGCGGCACCGCCAGCGACCGGGCGAGCGCCTGGGCCAGCTCCTGCCGCGCCGGGTTGTTCGAGCCCCACTCCCGGGACGGGTGGACCCGGTTGGTCAGCAGCACCGCGATCGAGCGCGAAGCCGGGTCGAGCACCAGCGACGTCCCGGTGTAGCCGGTGTGCCCGGCGGTGCCCGGCGCGCTGAGCCCGGCCATGTACCAGCGCTGGTCCAGCTCGAACCCGAGACCGTGCGCGGCACCCGGGTCGAGCATCGACCGCACCCCGCGCTCGGACAGGACGCGCCGCCCGCCGTACTCGCCGCCGTTGAGGATCGCCTGCCCGAGCACGGCGAGGTCGTCGGCGGTGGAGAACAGGCCCGCGTGCCCGGCCACCCCGCCCAGCGACCAGGCGTTCTCGTCGTGGACCTCGCCGCGCACCATGCCGCGCGGCGGGTCGCTCTGGAACTCGGTAGCAGCGATCGGCAGCGACGGATCGGGGTTGTACCCGGTGGCGGTCATCCCGAGCGGGCCGGTGATCCGCTCCGCGACGTAGCGGTCCAGCGGCGTGCCGGAGGTGCGCTCGACCAGCAGCCCGAGCACGATCATGTTCGGGTCGGAGTAGGTGTAGTCGCCCGGCGGGCGTTCGGGGGCCAGTTCCAGCACGGCGGGGATCCGCCGCTCCGGCGGCAGCTCCCAGAGCCGGACGGTCGCCGGCAGCCCCGAGGTGTGGGTGAGCAGGTGCCGCACCGTGATGTCGCCCTTGCCACCGGCGGCGAACGCGGGCAGGTGCGCGGCGACCGGGTCGTCCAGCCGCACCGCCCCCGCCTCGACCTGCTGGAGCACGGCGATCGAGGTGAACAGCTTGGTGATCGAGGCGATGTCGAACCGGGTCTCCGGGGTCATTGGCACCTGCTGCCCGGGCGGCAGCTCGGTGCCCGCGCCGTCGGCGTAGCGCAGCGCGTGGCCGACGGCCCGCCGGTGCACCACCACGCCGTCGTGCGCGAGCAGGCTCACCGCGCCCGCGTACATCGGGTGCTCCCGGCCGGGCACCGACCCGGTCCAGCGCGCGATCCGCTCGGCCGCCGCCGCGATCGGCTCCGGGGCGAGCCCGACGTCGGTGGGCAGTCCGCCGCGCAGCTCCGCGTCGGCGAACGCGACCGCGGGCCGGTCGAACCGCCCCTGCTCGAACCCGCCGCCTGCCGCCGCCGAGGTCCCGGTCAGCGCGGCCACCGACACCGCGGCGAGCACCAGCATCGTCCTGCCCATCACGTCTCCTCCGAGCTCGTCGTGGTGCTCAGCGGTACAGCAGGTGCGGTTCCCGCTGGTCGCGGAAGTCGGCGAGCTCGTCCTGCCAGCTGCCGACGATCTCGGCGGTGCCCGCTCCGGCGTCGACCATCCGGCGCAGCCGGTCCGAGCCGAACAGCTTGTCGATCATCAGGTCCGGCCGCCAGCCGAAGACCTCGGGGTACCGGCGGCGCGCCGTCACCAGCATGGCCACCGCGACCCGGATCGGGTCCACCTCACCGGTGCGGTGCACCTGCACCCCGCCGCAGGTGGTGCCGGTGTGCTTGCCGAAGGTCGGCACGAAGTAGGTCTCCCGGAACCGCACCCCGGGCAGGTCGAGCGCGCCGAGGTCCGCCGCCCAGCGCCAGTCGATGCCCGGCGCCCCGATGGTCTCGAACGGCCGCGTCGTGCCCCGGCCCTCGGACAGCGCGGTGCCTTCGAACAGCGCGGTCCCCGGGTAGAGCGCCGCGGTGTCCGGCGTCGGCATGTTCGGGCTCGGCGGCACCCACGGCAGACCGGTCGCCGCCGTGCGCCGCCGCCAGCCCGCGACCCGCACCACGTCGAGCTCCGGCAGCGGGGCGGGCAGGTGGTCGTGCTCGAACAGCAGGGCCAGCTCGCCGACCGTCATGCCGTGCTGCTGCACGATCGGCAGCAGGCCGACGCCGGAGGTGAACCCGGGCAGCAGCCGGGGCCCGGCGGCGCGCGGTCCGACCGGGTTCGGCCGGTCCAGCACCGCGAAGCCGAGCCCGGCGCGCTGCGCGGCCTGCATCGCCCGGTACATCGTCCAGATGTAGGTGTAGAAGCGGGCGCCGACGTCGGCGATGTCGAACACCACCAGCTCCACGCCCGCGTCGCGGAACATCCGCGCCAGCTCGTCGGCCCCGGCGCCGTAGGCGTCGTACACCGGCAGGCCGGTGCGCGGATCGCGGTGGTCGCCCTCCGAACCGCCTGCCTGCGAGGTGCCCCGGAACCCGTGCTCGGGACCGAACACGGCCGCGATGTCCACCCCGTCGGCGTGCATCGCGTCGACCACGTGGTCCAGCGACGACAGCACGCCGGTCGGGTTCGTCAGCACGCCGATCCGGTGGCCCCGGAGCCGCCGCCACCCCTGCTCGGCCAGCACGTCGGCGCCGGAGCGCACGGGGGAGCCGTCGACCACCGGTGCGGCACCGACCACCCCGGCGGCGGGGGCGGCGACCGCGGCGGCGGCGAGGAACCCCCGCCGGGACACGCTCACCAGGTCAGCCCGTGGCCGAACGGGTACCGGTCCTGGCCGGGACGGCCGGGGTCGGGCACCGAGACGGGCAGCGCACCGGTCGGCGCGATCTCGCCGAACAGCACCTTGGCCAGCGATTCCATCGCCACCGCCTGGTCCGAGTAGGTGGCCAGCCAGGTCGGCACCTCGACGTGCCCGGCGTCGTAGGCGTCGCGCACCGCGACCGCCACCACCGGGCGGCCCGCCTGCTGCAACGCCCGCACCAGGTCGAGCTGCGCGGCGTTCTCGGCGCTCCACGCGGCGTTGGTGAGCACCACGGTGAGGTCGTGCCGCCCGGCCGCGGCGACCGCCTCGTCGATCTGCTGCGGCGTCGGCCGCAACCCGGTGGGCAGCGCGGTGCTCCGCGACCCCCGCCGGTCGATCGACTCGGCCAGCGCGGCGGTCGCCCCGTCACCGGCCCCGGTGACCAGCAGCCGCGCCGGCGGCTGGGCCAGCGGCAGCACCCCCGCGTCGTTGCGCAGCAGGGTGGTGGAGCGGTCGGTGATCCGCTGCGCCTGGGCCAGGTGCTCCGGCGTGCCGACCGCGGAGCCCACCGCCGCCGGGTCGACGAACGGGTCGGCCAGCACCCCGCGCCGCTCCTTGAGCTCCAGGATGCGGGTGACGCTGCGGTCGATGCGCTCCTCGGTCAGCTCGCCGGTGCGCACCGCCGCCAGCACGCCGTCGATGGCGGCCCGCACGTCGAACGGCATCAGCATCATGTCCACCCCGGCCTTGAGCGCCAGCACCGGGATGCGGGCGTCCGGGTGCTGCTGGCGGACGCCGTCCATCTTGAGCGAGTCGGTGAACACCACGCCCTGGAACCCGAGTTCCTGCCGCAGCATCCCGGTGATCACGTTCGGCGACAGCGTGGCGGGTTCCCCGGAGTCGTCGAGCTTGGGCACCTCGATGTGCCCGGTCATCACGGAGTCCACCCCTTCGGCGATGGCCGCCTGGAACGGGGGCGCGTCGAGCCGCTCCCACTGCTGCCGGTCGTGGTCGATCACCGGCAGGTCGGTGTGGCTGTCGGTGCTGGTGTCGCCGTGCCCGGGGAAGTGCTTGACCGAGGCGGAGACGGCGAGATCCGCCGCGGCCGAGTCCTCGTAGCCGCGGACCTGCGCGGCGGTGAGCTCGGCCGCCAGGGTCGGGTCCGAGGAGAAGGAGCGGACCCCGATCACCGGGTTCGCCGGGTCGACGTTGACGTCCCCGCTCGGCGCGAAGTTCTGGTTCAGGCCCATCGCCCGCAGCTCGCGGCCGGTGATGGCGGCGGCGAGCTCGGCGTCGGCGGGGCTGCGGGTGGCGCCGAGCGCCATGTTGCCGGGGAACTGGGTCGCGGGTTCGCCGATCCGGGTGACGAGCCCCTGTTCCTGGTCGGTCCCGATCAGCAGCGGCACGCCGGCGCCGGAGGACAGCGCCGCCTGCTGCAACCCGTTGGACAGCTCCGCGATCTGCCTCGGCTCGTGCAGGCTGTCGGTCCAGGTGAAGTGGATGATGCCGCCGAGGTGGTACTGCTGCACCACCTGCGCGGGGGTGTCCACGCCGAACTCCGCGCGGTTGCTGGGGTGCGCGGTGTCGGGCGTGCCCCCGTAGGCGTAGGTGACGAAGAGCTGGCCGACCTTCTCCTCCAGGGTCATCTTGGCGAGGGTGTCGGCGATGCCGGAGGGGCGTGGTGGTTCGGCTCCCGCGCCCGCGGTCAGCGCGGCGGAGGTGAGGGCGACGACGCCGAAGGTGGCGGCGGCGCGTCGCGGACGGTCGGATCGGGCCACGGTGGCCTCCTCGGGGGATTCCGCCACGTCGACGGGGAAGGTTCACCACGGAGGTGGTCGGCTTCGCAAGTTACCCACGTGGGAGGGGCCGGTCAACGCCGCCGATCGGCGTGCCCCGGGCGGAAATCCCCGGTCACCGACGGTGAGGGCGCCCGCCGACGGATCGGCGGGCGCCCTGCGTGGTCTCGCGCGAACTCCCGGGGTACCAGGCGTGCTCCTGTTGTCGTAACTTCCGGGCTAGGCGTCCGGCGTCCCGCGACGCAACCCTGTGCACGACTGCCTTATGTGCGGCTCCGCGTGGGTGTCCCGGAGTTCGCGCCCGGAGCCCGGTGCGGGGTGGACGACGCTTCTCCTCCGCGGCGTCCCTGGCCGACCGAGGTCCGTACCCCCTTTGTAGGCCGTGACGCGCGTCACCGCAAGGGTCCGGAACGGGGAATTCCTCAGCCGCGCCGCCGCCAGGCGCGGACCCCCCACCAGGCCGCGCCCGCCGCCGCGACGGCGCCCATCCCGACCCCGGCCGCGGTGACGGCGGCGCGCGAGGGGGTGGGGATCCGGGCCCGCAGCGAGACCGGGTGCTCGAAGGCCAGCGCGGGCCAGCCGCGCTGCACCGCCTCCCGCCGCAGCGCGCGGTCCGGGTTGACCACGGTGGGGTGGCCGACGCTCTCCAGCAGCGGCAGGTCGGTGATCGAGTCCGAGTAGGCGTGGCACCCGTCGAGGTCGTAGCCGTGCGCCGCGGCGAGTTCGCGGGCGGCGGTGGCCTTGTTGTCCGCCGAGCAGTAGAAGTCGAGCTCACCGGTGTAGCGGCCTTCGTGGACGACCATCCGGGTGCCCGCCCAGTGCGCGGCGCCGAGCAGCTTGGCGATCGGCGCGACGACCTCCTCCCCGGACGCGGAGAGCACGACGATGTCGTGGCCCTGCTCGCGGTGCTCGGCGATGAGCTGGGTGGCCTCCTTGTAGACCAGCGGGTCGACGATGTCGTGCAGCGTCTCCTCGACGATCGCGCCGACCTGGTCGACGTCCCACCCGGTGCACAGGGACGTGATGTGGGCGCGCATCCGGTCCATCTGGTCGGCGTCGGCCCCGGCCAGCATGAAGACGAACTGGGCGTAGGCGCTCTTGAGCACCGCCCGCCGGTTGATCAGTCCTTCCTGGAAGAACGGTCGGCTGAAGGCCAGCGTGCTGGACTTGGCGATGACCGTCTTGTCCAGGTCGAAGAACGCGGCCACCCGGCGTTCGGGGGATGCCGTCGGGTTCGCGGGCTCTGTCACGCCGCACAGCATACGAGCCGGGCGGCGCGGTGGTGTCGGCTCCGCGCCGGTGGCCGGCCGCGGAAGCGGCTGCCCATTTCGCGAATTGCGGCCCGGGGAAGACGATCGCGGCGTTAGGGTGAGAACGGTTCGGTTTTGTCCGGACCGTTCAGCTCACTCCCCCCGGAGCTGGACAAGACGACCCCCGCCCCTCCCCCTTGGCGGGGGTCGTCGCCTTTCCGGGCCGGTAAACGTGAATGTTTTTTGGATTGAGTTGTCCACAGGTGCCGGAGTTATCCACAGATTCTGGAATTGATCCTTGGCGGCGGGAGTGGACCGCGCCACTGTGGAAGAACAGCGCCATTCCCGCGAGGAAAGGGCGCGCGCGAGATTCCCGCTCACACCCCGAGGTACCGCCATGTCTTCCGCCCGTCCGCTCCTGGTCACCACCGATTCCGAACTCGCCGAGGACGTCTTCCGGCTGGCCGCCGCCGCGGGCGCCGAAGCCGAGCACGCCCGCGATCCCGCCGCGCTCGGCGGCGCCTGGCGCAGCGCCTCCGCGGTGTTGCTCGACGGCGCCGCGGCCGCGGCGGTCGCCGCGCTCGGACCGCCCCGAAGACGCGGCGTCCTGGTGCTCTGCCGGGGCCCGGCGGAGCAGCTCTGGCAGGCCGCCTTCGAACTCGGCGCCGAGCACGTCGTCCGCCTGCCCGAGGGCGAGCGGACGGTCATCGACTTCCTCGCCGAAGCCGCCGACGCGGCCCCGGCGCGGGACGGCCGGGTGCTCGCGGTGCTCGGCGGTCGCGGCGGCGCGGGCGCGTCCGTGCTGGCCGGGGCGGCGGCGGTCAGCGCCGCCCACCGGGGCGGCGGCGCGCTGCTCGTCGACTGCGACCCGTGGGGCGGTGGTCTCGACCTCGCGGTCGGTGCCGAGGGGACCGGCGGCCTGCGGTGGTCGGGCCTCGCGGTGCGGGCCGGACGGCTCGCGGCGGGCGCGCTGCACGAGGCCCTGCCCGGTCGGCGGGTCGGCGGCGGTTCCCTCGCGGTGCTCGCCTGCGATCGCGACGCGCCGTCGACCGGGCTGACCCCGCAGGCGGTCCGCGCGGTCCTGGAGGCCGGGCGCCGGGCCGGGGACACCGTGGTCTGCGACCTGCCCCGGGCCCCGTCCGAACCGGCCGCCGCCGCGCTGCGCCATGCCGACCTCGTCGTCCTGGTCGTGCCCGCCGAGGTCCGCGCCTGCGCGGCGGCGGCCCGGGTGCTCGCCTCGGTCCGCGAGATCACGGCGTGCCCGCTGCGCCTGGTGGTCCGGGGACCGGCGCCGGGCGGACTGCGCCCGTCGGACGTCGCCGCCGCCCTCGGCGTCCCCGCGCTGGCCCACCTGCGGCCGCACCCCGGCCTGCCCGGTGAGCTGGACCGGGGCGGGCTGCGGGCGGTCACCGGTCGCAGCGCACTCGGCCGGGTCGCGCACCGGCTGCTCGCCGAGCTCGACCGAGGCGACCCGGTCCGGGCCGAGGAGGTGGCGTGATGGACGGTGGACTGCTCGAACGGGTGCGGCACCGGCTGATCGGCAGCGGCACCATCGGCAGCAGCTCCGGACCGACCTCGGCCGCGCTGGCCACGGCGGTGCGGGAGGAGGCGGGCGGCCTGGTCGCCGACGCCGACGTGCTGGCGGCGGTCCGGATGGCCCAGCAGGAGTTCGTCGGCGCGGGGGTGCTCGACCCGCTGCTGCGCGACCCGGAGGTCGCCGACGTCCTGGTGACCGCGCCGGACGAGGTGTGGGTCGACCGCGGTGCCGGGCTGCGCCGGGCACCGGTGTCCTTCCCCGACGAGGAGGCGGTGCGCCGGCTCGCGCAACGGCTCGCACTCGCCAGCGGGCGGCGGCTCGACGACGCGCAACCGTGGGTCGACGCCTGGCTCCCGGGGGACGGGACCGGCTCGGCGGTGCGGCTGCACGCCGTGCTGCCGCCGGTGGCCGACCGGGGGACCTGCGTCTCGCTGCGGGTGCTGCGCCCGGCCGCGCACGACCTCGACTCGCTGCGCCGCGCCGGTGCCTTCGACGACGAGATCGCCCGGACCCTGCGCGCCGTCGTGGCGGCTCGGCTGGCGTTCCTCGTGGTGGGCGGCACGGCGACGGGGAAGACCACGCTCCTCGCCGCGCTGCTCGGCGCCGTCGACGCCCGGGAGCGGATCGTCTGCGTCGAGGAGGCGGCCGAACTGCACCCCCGGCACCCGCACGTCGTCCGGCTGCTCACCCGGCCGCCCAACGTCGAGGGCGTGGGCGAGGTCCGGGTGCGCGACCTGGTCCGGCAGGCGCTGCGGATGCGTCCCGACCGGCTCGTCGTCGGGGAGGTCCGGGGGCCGGAGGTCTGCGAACTCCTGGCCGCCCTGAACACCGGCCACGACGGCGGGTGCGGCACCCTGCACGCCAACTCGCCGCGCGAGGTCCCCGCCCGGGTGGAGGCGCTGGCCGCCCTCGGCGGGCTGCCCCGGGACGCGCTGCACAGCCAGCTCGCGGCGGCGGTGCAGGTCGTCCTGCACACCGGGCGCAGCCCGGGGCGCGGGCGACGGCTGCTCGGCATCGGCCTCCTCCGCCGCGAGGACGACCTGGTCCGGGTGCACCCGATCTGGGAAGCCGACCGGGGGTGGGGTCCGGCGCGCGCGGAGTTCGTGGCGCTGCTGGAGTCGCGCGGAGGTGTCCCGTGCTGATCACCACGGCGAGCTGCCTCGCGCTCGCCCTGCTGTGCTGGCCGGACCTGCGGGCTCGGGACCGCCTCGCCGCCACCGGGTCCGGCGCGACCGGCCCCGGCCGCCCGGCCGTCCCCCTGCTGCGGTGGGCGCCGATCCCGGTCGCGGCGGTGCTGGGGTTCCTGCTGCTCGGCCCCGCGGGCGCGGTCGCCGCGCTGCTGCTCGGCGCGCTCGCCCGGCGGTACGCGCGGTCGCGCCGGGGCATCCGCCGCCGGCTGGAATTGGCCGACGAGCTCACCGCGGGCCTGCGCCTGCTGGTCGCCCAACTGCGCGCCGGGGCGCATCCCGCGGTGGCCGCCGACGGGGCCGCCCAGGAGTCGGGCCCGGCGGTCGGCGCCGCGTTCCGGGCCATGTCCACCGCCGCCCGGTGGGGCGGGGACGTCCCCGAGGCGCTCGTCGAATCCGGCGCCCCGACCGGGCTCACCGCCCCGCTGGCGCGGCTGTCCCGCGCGTGGGCGCTGGCCGATCGGCACGGCGTGGCGCTGGCCGAGCTCGTCGACGCGGTGCGGCGGGACGTCGATCGGCGGGCGGCGTTCCGCCGCGAGGTGGAGGCCGAGCTCGCCGGGCCGAGGTCGACGGCCGCGGTGCTCACCGCGCTGCCGGTGGTCGGCCTGGCGCTCGGCGAGGCCGTCGGGACCGCCCCGCTCGCCGTCCTCGGCGACGGCCTTTCCGGGCAGCTCCTGCTGCTTACCGGCGCTGGGCTGCTCGCGGCCGGGATCGCCTGGACCACGCGCTTGACCGAGGCGGTGGTGCCGCCGTGATCACCTGGTCCTTGCTCCTCGCGGCGGGTGCGCTCCTGGTCCTGCCCGCCGCCCCGGCGCGGAACCGGTTGCGGGCGCTGGGAGTGGACGGCCGCGGCCCGGCAGCGGCGGTCCCGGTGCGGGGAGCGCCCCGACCGGCGCTGTGCTGGCTCGCGGTCGCCGCCTCGGGAGCCGCCGCGGCCGTCCTCGTCGACCTCGTGGCCGGACTGGGCGTCGGTGCCTGCGGTGCCGTCGCGGCGCGCTGGTGGGCCGGACGAGCGACTCGCCGCGGCACCGATCCGCTGGCGCTCGCGGCGGCGTGGGACCTGCTCGCCGCCGGGATGCGCGCCGGGTTGCCGGTGCCCGTGGTGGTGCGCGCGGTCGCCGAGGAGCTCGCCGGATCCGCGCGGCGCCCGCTCCAGGAGGTCGCCGACCACCTGGCGCTGGGCACCGACGCGGTGCGGGCCTGGGCTCCGGCGCTGGCCGACCCGGACACCGCCGAGCTCGCCCGGGCGGCCCGGCGCACGGCGCGCACCGGCAGCGGTCTCGCCGAGGTCGCCGCGGAGCTCGCCGCCCGGGTCCGCGCGACGGCGGGGGAGCAAGCAAGAGCCCGGGCGCAGCGCACGTCGGTCTGGATCTCGGCGCCGCTGGGCCTGTGCTTCCTGCCCGCCTTCCTGTGCCTCGGTGTGCTGCCCGTCGTGCTCGGGATGGTGCTCCGCCTGGCCGATCACTGGTGACCGGGCACTCCGCGCTCGACCCCCGCACGGCGACCAGCCCGACCACGACGCACGACCCCGACGCCAGAGGGCCCGCCGACCGACGGCCCTGTCGGGTCCGACAACAGCACGTTCCCGACGACCGAGGAGGCACGACGTCCGGCTCCACCAGCGCACGTTCCCGACGACTGAGAAGCACGACGACCGACCGCCCTGTCCGGATCGACCGCAAGACGCCCTGTCCGCACGACTGATGACCCGCTCCGACCGACCGGTCCGGAGCAGGACGACCGCACCACGCCCGGCTGCACGACCGCGCTGGGCGCCGACGACCGAACGGAGAACACCATGACGAACACGACCACCACCCAGTCCGCGGCGGAACACCGACCGACCGAGCGGTGGACCGCGGCGTCCGGCGCATCGGAGGCGCGCCCGCCCGCGCTCCGCCCGGGCGGGGAGCCGCTCCCCGCATCGGGAGCACGGGAATCCGGAGCACCGGCGCCCGGAGCACCGGCGGCCGGAGCACCGGCGCCCGGACCGCTGGACGTCCGGCCGCTCGGGCGTGCCCGGGCCGTCCGCCGATGGCCGCCAGGACGGGGAACCGTCCACCGCCGAGCGGAACGCCGAGCAGCGCCGTGGCGGTGGGCGAACCACCTCCCGATCACGCTCCCGGGACGCCGGAGGGGGCTTCGCGACACCTCCGGCGCCGCATCCGGGGATGTCCGGCCGAGGGGTCGCAGCACGGCGACCGCGCGCGGCTCCGCCGATCATCGCGCCCTCCCGCGCCCGTGGCTCAACGCCGTCGGGCAGCGGCTCTGCGGGGTGGCGCGGGACGCGCTGCCGGTGCTCGGCCGCGGGGCCGCGATGCTGCTCGTGCTGCTGGTGCCGCCAGTGCCGGGCGGGCTGGGACCGCCCACCACCTCGTCCGTCACCACCGGAGGCGCACCGGTCGCGGTCGAACCGGTCCGGAAGCCGAGGATGCCGTCCGTGCGGCGGATCCGCGCCCTCCTGCGCGGTGACGGCGGGATGAGCACGGCGGAGTACGCGATGGGCACCGTCGCCGCGGTCGCCTTCGCCTCCGTCCTGTTCGCCGTGGTGACCAGCGATCCGGTCAAGGAGGCGCTCGCCGCCCTCATCAACCGGGCGCTCCAGGGCGGAGGTTCGTGATGCCGACGCTCGTCGCCCCGGCCGGAGCCGCCACCGCGCGCGGCGCACCGCGCCCGGGCCCGGCGCGCCGACCGCGGCCGAACCGCACGCCGAGCCGCACGGCGAGCGGCACGCCGCGCCGACCGCCGCCGGATCGATCCGCTGCACACCGATCCGCTGCGCACCGGTCCGCTGCGCACCGGTTCGTGCCCAGCCGCGCCGCGGCGCGAGCGGATCCGCGCGATGTCGACCGGCGGGAGCCGCCCGCCGATCGGGATCGCGGCGCGGTGACGGTGGAGGCGGCGATGGGCATCGCCACGGTGACCGTCGTGTTCGCCTTGCTGCTGGCCGGGATGGTGATGCTGGTCGGCCAGCTCCGCTGCACGGACGCGGCGGTCGAGGCGGCCCGGTTGCTCTCGCGCGGGGATCGTCCGGCGGCCGAGAGGGCGGTGCGGACGCTGGCTCCCGCCGGTGCCGCACTGCTGGTGCGCACCGAGGCCGATCGGGTCCACGTCGAGGTGGCGGTCCCGTTCCCCGGCGACCTGCTACCCGGGCGAACGCTCCACGCCACCGCCGTCGCGATCCTGGAACCCGGGGTGGCACCGGACTCCGAAGCCGCACCGGAAGCCGGGACCGCGTCGGAACCCGGGACCGCGCCGGAACCCGGAGCCGCACCGGAACCAGGGGTGGCACCGGAGGCCGGAGCCGTACCGGAACCCGGGACCGCTCCGGAAGCCGGGGGCGCGCCGTGAGCCGGGGCAGCCCCGCGACCCGAGTCGGCCCCACGAGCCCAGTCGGTGACGTGAGCCGGGGCTGCTCCGGAACCCGGGACCGCGCCCGAAGCCGCGCCGGAACCCGGGACCGCGCCGTGATCCGGCGCCGTGCGAGTGCTCGGGGCGGTGCCGTGAGCGGGGATCGGGGTGCGGCGACCGCGCTGTCGGCGGGCCTGTGCCTGGCTCTGGTGGTGGTCGGGTGGTTCGCGCTGCACTGGTGCGGCGCGCTGCTCGTCCGGCACCGGGCGGCCGGGGCGGCGGACCTCGCGGCGCTGGCCGCCGCCGCGCACGCGCCGCACGGCGCGGCGATCGCGTGCGGTCGGGCCGGTGAGGTGGCGCGCGGGATGGGCACCGCGGTGGTGTCCTGCACGATCACCGGACCGCACGCCCGGGTCGAGGTCCGGGCTCCGCCGCCGCCCGGACTGCCTGGCGCGGCGGTGGTGACGGCGCGCGCCCGCGCCGGGCCGGTCGTCGGGTGATCGGCCTGACGTCGTCGCTCACCGGGGCCGGAACCGCCGTTCGGCACGTTGATCTTTCGGCGGCTCTGTCCCCCCGGCTTCATTCGTCGCGGCTGGGCTACCGGTCGTCGACAGGGGGTGTACTCGGCGCGCCCTCGTGCCGTTGGTTGAGATGTGAGCGCGGGATGCCGAGGTCCGGTGACGACGAGGTCGGCGGACCGGGTGGCGGCCCCGAACCGCCACCGTCCGGCGCTCCCCAGGGAACAGGAGGCTGAAGCATCATGGACGGGTCGACGAGGGCGTCGAGCACCTTCCACGGCATTCCGGAGCACCCCGCCGGGCTCGGCAGCAGCCAGATCGAACTGCGCGTGCAGGCGATCGGCTTCGCCGCCCGGGGCTGGTCGGTGGTGCCCGGTACCTACCCCGAGGGTGACCGCTGGACCGGTCACCACGACGAAGGTCCGGTACCGGTCCACCCGGACTGGCGGACACGACCGACCGCGACCCCCGATCAGGTCGTGTCGTGGTGGTCCGAGCGGCCCTACAGCTTGCTCGTGGCCACCGGCGGAGCGGTCGAGGCGATCGAGGTCGACGCCGAGCTCGGCCGCCGCACGGCCCGGGTGATCCGGATGGTCGGCGCTCCGGTGCCGATCGTCGCCACACCGCGCGGGCGCTGGTACTTCCTGCACTCCGGCGGTCGGACGATGCTCCCCGAACTGGCCGACGTACCCGGAATCCGGTGGCACAGCACCGGAAGCTGGCTGCCCATGCCCCCGAGCGCCTTCCCCGGCGGTGCCGTGCACTGGCGGGTCGGGCTCGACGTGTGCGGCTGGCGACTGCCCAGCTCGGCCTACGTGCAGGACGCCCTGCGCGCGGGTCGGGGAAACTACGAGAACGTGGCGGAAGTCGTCGCGGCAGCCCGCTGAGGGCTGCTCGGCCGAGTTCGAGCGCGCGGGACCGGCACCGCGCCGGGTCCCCGGACGGACGGGCGGGACGCCCCTCGGGCACGTGGGTGCTCACGTCCCGGATCGTTCGCCGGCCCCAGCCGGTCCCGCACCGCTTCCCCCGAACACGGCCGAGAGCGCGTCGAGGACCGCCACCGCCCCCGCCTTGTCCAGCGGTTCGTTGCCGTTCCCGCACTTCGGCGACTGGACGCAGGACGGGCAGCCAGCCGGGCACTCGCAGGAAGCGATCGCTTCCCGCGTCGCGGCCAGCCAGGGGACCAGCGCGGCGTAGCCGCGATCGGCGAATCCGGACCCTCCCGGATGACCGTCGTGCACGAACACCGTTGCCTCCCCGGTGTCGGCGTGCACGGCGGTGGAGACCCCGCCGATGTCCCACCTGTCGCAGGTCGCGAACAGCGGTAGCAGGCCGATCGCCGCGTGCTCGGCGGCATGCAGCGCACCGGGGATGCGCGCCGGTTCCAGCCCGGCGCCCCCCGGTGCGCTGCCGTTGAGCAGCTCGTCGCTGATCGTGTACCAGACCGCCCGGGTCACCAGCGTCTGCGCGGGCAGGTCCAGCGCCACCTGGTCCAGGACCTCGCCCGTCGGCAGCTGCCGGAGGAACCCGACGACCTGCGAGGTCACCTCGACCTCGCCCAGGTTCACCGTCACGCCCGGCCCCGGATGCCACTGCTCGGCGGTGCGCAGCACCGCGATGTCCACGTCGCTGCGCGCCGAGGTGGTCCACTCCGGGCTCTCCGCGTGCACCAGCGCGAGCCCCGACTCCAGGTCCAGGTCGTCGACCACGAACGACTCGCCCCGGTGCAGGTGGACCGCTCCGGGGTGGATCGTCGCGCACGCCGAGTCCGGGTCCACCGTGCCGAGCAGCCGCCCCGAATCCCCTTCCACGACCGCGATCGGCGTCCCACCGGCACCGCGCAGCTCGACCGACCGGTGCGGGCGCTCCCGCTCGGTCCAGAACCAGCCGTGCGGGCGGCGGCGCAGCACGCCGTCGGCGGTGAGCGCCGCCACCGCCCGCCGCGCGGCGTCCCCGCCGAAGTCGTCGAAGCACGCCTCGGTGAGCGCCAGCTCGGCCGCGGCGCACGTCAGGTGCGGTTCCAGCACGTAGGGGTTGACCGGGTCGAGCACGGTGGCCTCCACCGGCCGGTCCAGCACCGCCGCCGGGTGGTGCACCAGGTAGGTGTCCAGCGGATCGTCCCGGGCGACGAACACGACCAGCGCCCCGGCGCCGTCCCGCCCGGCGCGTCCGGCCTGCTGCCAGAACGACGCCACGGTGCCCGGGTAGCCGGCGACGACCACCGCGTCGAGCCCGGCGATGTCCACGCCGAGCTCCAGCGCGTTCGTGGTGGCCACCGCGCGCAGTTCGCCGGACAGCAGCGCGCGTTCCAGTTCCCGCCGGTCCTCCGGCAGGTACCCGCCCCGGTAGGCGGCGACCTTGTCCACCAAGGACTCGTCCACTTCGGACAGCGCGCGGCGGGCGGTCAGCGCGGCCACCTCGACGCCCCGGCGGGAGCGGAGGAACGCCAGCGTGCGGGCGTCCTCGACGACCAGGTCGGCGAGCAGCCGGGCGGTCTCGGCACCGGCCGAGCGGCGGATCGGGGCGCCGTTCTCCCCGGTGATCTCCCCGAGCAGCGGTGGTTCCCAGAACGCGACGCTGCGCGCGCCGCGCGGCGAGCCGTCCTCGATGATCGCCTCGCACGGCGCGCCGACGAGCCGTTCGCCGAGCTCCGCCGGGTCGGCGACGGTGGCCGAGGCGAGCACGAACACCGGGTCGGCGCCGTAGTGCCGGGCGATTCGGCGCAACCGGCGCAGCAGCAGCGCCACGTGCGAGCCGAACACGCCCCGGTAGGTGTGGCACTCGTCGACCACCACGTGCGTCAGCCGCCGGAAGAACCGCGCCCAGCGGGCGTGCCCGGGCAGCACGCCGAAGTGCAGCATGTCCGGGTTGGTGAACAGCCAGCGGCCGTGCGCGCGCGCCCAGTCGCGCTCGGCCCGCGGGGTGTCGCCGTCGTAGGCGGCGGCGCGCACCTCGCGGAACCCCAGCTCCTCCACCGTGCGCAGTTGGTCGGCGGCCAGCGCCTTGGTGGGGGAGAGGTACAGCGCGGTGGCGCGCGGGTCGTCGAGCAGCCGTGCCAGCACCGGGAGCTGGTAGGCCAGCGACTTGCCGGAGGCGGTCCCGGTGGCGACGACGACGTGGCGACCGGCATGCGCGGCTTCGGCACCGGCGGCCTGGTGGCTCCACGGGCGTTCGGCCCCGCGCTTGCGCAGCTCCTCGACCAGCGGCTCCGGCGCCCATTCCGGCCAGTCGGCGGTGCGCCCGGCGTTGCCGGGCAGGTGGGCGGCGTGGCGCAGCGGCGTCTCACCGGCCGCGACCCCGGCCAGCACCCGGTCGAGCAGCCGTCGCCCCTTGCCCGGGCGCCCGGTGTCCGAATGCCCGGTGTCCGAATGCCCGGGACTCGGACTCCGGGGGCTCGGACTCCCGGGGCTCGGACTCCCGGGGCTCGGCTGCCCGGCGCCCGGCTGGTCGGCGCTCGGACGGTCGGCGCCCTGGTCCGCTGCGGTCACCGATCGAGCGTCGCACAGGCGCGCGAAAGCCCTGCTGAGGGTGCCCCCACGTCGGCATGTCCGCTCGCTGTCGTCCGATCGGGCGGATTCGAGCGGCCGGGTGGCGGCCCCGCGGTCCGGCGGCTCGGACGCCTTTTCGTCGCGGAGCGCGATCCCTCTACCTCACGTCACCCATTCGGGCCAAATCAAGAAGGACTCCTTTGGGTGATCAAGTAGTCGGATGAATCGATCAACCCATAACAAAAGCCCACGTCGTCACGAGGTGCGTATCACACCGTGAAGTAAGCCACTCGTGGCCTGAATAGACTGCGCGGCCACGACGTCGTCATGGGTGGCCGCGGTCACCCCGGGCGAGGCCGTACCGCGCGTCGTCGGCCCGCCGACGGCCTTGAAACGAGCACAAACCTGGAGGACGGATGTCCCTGCTCACCCCGGTCCAGCACGGCTGGGCCCAGGGCGCTGCACCGCCGGGCTCGACCCGGATGGACCTCGCCCAGCACGTCACCGGCATCGAGCTCGGCGGCGCCGACTACGCGGTGGTCGGCGTGGTCATGGTGATCGCACTGGCGGCGCTGGCGTTCGGCTACGTCCTGATCAAGGAGGTGCTCGCCGCCGGGCAGGGCACCTCCTCGATGAAGGACATCGCCAAGGCGGTGCAGGAAGGTGCCTCGGCCTACCTGAACCGGCAGTTCCGGACCTTGACGATCTTCGCCGTCGCGGTGTTCCTGGTGCTGTTCGCGCTGCCCGCCGAGAACACCGGGGAGCGCATCGGCCGCTCGATCTTCTTCCTGTTCGGCGCGGCCTTCTCGGCGGCCATCGGCTACCTCGGCATGTGGTTGTCGACCCGGGCGAACGTGCGGGTCGCCGCCGCGGCCCGGGAGTCCGCGGGCGGCCGGGAGAAGGCGATGCGGGTCGCCTTCCGCACCGGTGGGGTGGTCGGCATGACCACGGTCGGCCTGGGCCTGTTCGGCGCGGCGCTGGTGGTGCTGGTCTACGCGGGCGGAGCGCCGCGGGTGCTGGAGGGCTTCGGCTTCGGCGCCGCGCTGCTGGCGATGTTCATGCGGGTCGGCGGCGGCATCTTCACCAAGGCCGCCGACGTGGGCGCCGACCTGGTGGGCAAGGTCGAGCAGAACATCCCCGAGGACGACCCGCGCAACGCCGCGACGATCGCCGACAACGTGGGCGACAACGTCGGCGACTGCGCGGGCATGGCGGCGGACCTGTTCGAGTCCTACGCGGTGACGCTGGTGGCCTCGCTGATCCTGGGCACCGCCGCGTTCGGCGCGCACGGCCTGCTGTTCCCGCTGATCGTGCCCGCGATCGGCGTGGTGACCGCGGTGATCGGCGTCTACATCACCAAGGCCCGCGCGGGCGAGAGCGCGCTGACCGCGATCAACCGGTCGTTCTACATCTCGGCCGGGATCTCGGCGGTGCTCTGCGCGGCCGCCGCGGTGATCTACCTGCCCAGCTCGTTCGCCTCGCTCACCGGCGTCTCCGAGGAGATCCGCCGGACCGAGGGCAGCCCGGCGCTGATCGCGCTGGTCGCGGTGATCATCGGCATCCTGCTCGCGGTGGTGATCCTCAAGCTGACCGGCTACTTCACCGCCACCGAGCACCGCCCGGTGCGCGACGTCGGGAAGTCCTCGCTGACCGGGGCGGCCACGGTGATCCTGTCCGGGCTGTCGGTCGGCTTCGAGTCGGCCGTGTTCACCGCGCTGATCATCGGGGCGGCCGTGTACGGCGCGTTCCTGCTGTCCGGTTCGCTGGCGGTGGCGCTGTTCGCCATCGCGCTGGCCGGCTGCGGGTTGCTGACCACCGTCGGCGTGATCGTCGCGATGGACACCTTCGGCCCGGTCAGCGACAACGCGCAGGGCATCGCCGAGATGTCCGGCGACGTCGAGGGCGAGGGCGCGAAGGTCCTCACCGAGCTGGACGCGGTCGGCAACACCACCAAGGCGATCACCAAGGGCATCGCGATCGCCACCGCGGTGCTGGCCGCGACCGCGCTGTTCGGCTCCTACACCGACGCGATCGGGCAGGCGCTGACCGGCATCGCGGGCGGGCTCGCCGTGGACGAGTACTTCGTCTACGCGCCGGACGTCCTGGTCGGCGTGGTCATCGGCGCCTCCGTGGTGTTCCTGTTCTCCGGGTTGGCGATCAACGCGGTGTCCCGCGCCGCCGGTGCGGTGGTCTACGAGGTGCGCCGCCAGTTCACCACCAGCCCGGGGATCATGGACGGCTCGGTGCGGCCGGAGTACGGCCGGGTGGTGGACATCTGCACCCGCGACTCGCTGCGCGAGCTGGCCACGCCGGGGCTGCTCGCGGTGCTGGCGCCGATCGCGGTGGGCTTCGGCCTCGGCGTCGGTCCGCTGGCCGGGTACCTGGCCGGGGCGATCGCGACCGGCACCCTGATGGCCATCTTCCTGGCCAACTCGGGCGGTGCCTGGGACAACTCGAAGAAGCTCGTCGAGGACGGCCACCACGGCGGGAAGGGCTCGGAGGCGCACTCCGCCACGGTCATCGGCGACACCGTCGGCGACCCGTTCAAGGACACCGCCGGTCCGGCGATCAACCCGCTGCTGAAGGTGATGAACCTGGTGTCGGTGCTGATCGCCCCCGCGGTGGTGGCGCTGACCGTTCCCGACGACGTGCCGCGCGGCATCTCGGCCGGGATCGCGGTGGCCGCCGTGCTGGTGATCGTCGGCGCCATCGTGGTGTCGAAGCGGCGCAGCACCGCCATCGCGGAATCGCCGAGCGAGGACAAGATGGTCAACGGATCGGCGTGATCGCCGGTGCGCGCGGTGGGGCATCCGGGTCCGCCCGGGTGCCCCACCGCCGTCCGCGGCGGGCATACCCCGGGAGGGAACCGTCCGGTGCGGGTTGCGGGAGAGTCGGCGGTCCCGGACCGTCCGGGTGTCGCACTCAGGCACAGGAGGATGCATGAAGTTCCGTTCGGCGTCCGTCGTCGTGCTCGCCGCGGTCCCGCTCGCGCTCGCCGGATGCGCCGGTGGCGGGGAGCAGGCCGCGCCACCGCCCCAGCAGCAGCCGCCCCAGCAGCAGCAACAGCCCGGTCCCCAGGCGGCGGCTCCGGAGGACGTCGCGTGGACCGGCAAGCTCTGCGGCCTGGTCGGTGGTTTCACCGCATCGCAGCAGCAGCTCCCCGGCGTGGACCGCTCCAGCACCGGCAAGTTCAAGCAGTCGGTGATCAGCCAGATCGACACCGCCGCCACCAATGCCGACGAGACGCTGCGCGGCATCCGCGAGCTGGGTCCGACGCCGGTCGCCGGTGCCGAGAAGCTCGGCGGTTCCTTCGAGCAGGGCTTCGTCCAGGCCCGCGACATCCTGCTCAGCGCCAAGCAGAAGGCGGAAGGGGTCGACGCGAGCAACCAGCAGGCGTTCCAGGCCGGGATGGGCGAGGTGCAGGCCGAGCTGGCCAAGGGCGAGAAGCTCCAGCTCGCCGCCGAGGCGCACCAGTTCGAGACCAACCCGGAGCTCAAGGCCGCCGCCGAGCAGGCCCCCGAATGCGCCGCGCTGGTCCAGCCGCCCCCGCAGCAACCCCCGCAACCGCAGCAACCCCCGCAGCAACCGCAGCAACCGCCGCGGTGACGCCGAGCGGTGCGAGGACCACCCGGCCCTCGCACCGCCAAGCGGCGAAGCCACGCACGCACCAAACCCGACCACCGCCAGGCAAGCGGCGAAAGCCGCTTCCAGCCGAACCCGCCAGGCTCACCCGACCCCCGTCAGGCAAGCGGCGAGAGCCGCTTCCGCCTTGCCCCGCCCTCGCAACTGGCACCGCCGCGGGTTCTCAGCGGTCTTCTCGCGAGGACGCCCTGACGCTGTGTACGCGCTTGTACATGAGGAAGGGCGCCCGGAGCGAGAAGGCCGCTGAGGTTCCGCTACTGGCACCGCGACGCAAGACGAGTAAGCCACTAAAGCATGAATCCCCTGGTCAGGGTCGAACTGTTGTTCTAGCATTGGATTCCGTGGGCCAGATGTCCTTCTTCGCGGCCGAGGCCCGGACGCCCCGCGTGGTGGACCTCGCCGGACTGCTGTGCGGCCCGGGGCAGGCGGTGGCGTTCGGCCGGGGTGCGGCGGCCCGGGTCTCCGCGGTGCTCGACGCGGAGTGGCGGGTGCGGTCGCTGGTCCTGGCCTGCGCGGAGCGCGGGGTCGAGGCGGTGCCGGGGCGGTCCGACGAAGGTCGCCCGCTGGTCCGCACGGCCTTCCGCGCGGACCTCGCGCCGCTGGCCGCCCGGTGGCTGCGGGGCGCGGTGAAGGCGGTCCCGGCGGACTTCGTCCCGGACGGCTGGGCGCTGCGGCTGTGGGCGCTGGCCGCGGGCTGCGCCGACCCGGCGGGTTACCGGCTGGGCCTGGACCCGCACGCGCCGCAGACGCATCCGGCGCTGCTCGCGGCGCTGGACCGGTGCGGGCTGCCGGCGAAGGTCGTGGGCGAGCGGGCCGGGGGTCCGGCGCTGCGGGTGACCGGGCGGCGTCGGCTGGCCAGGCTGGCCGAACTGGTCGGTCCGATGCCCGATGGTGCGATCGAGCGAACGTGGCCGCTGGTCTCCTGACCAGGTTGACCCACGTCACGCCAGGTCACGCAACGGAACACGACCGTCACCCGATACGTTCGTTAGGGACGAGCGCTGCGAGTGCGGGCGTGTTGTGTGCCACCCTGTGCCTTCCCGGCTCGGTGAAATCGGACGAGCAGGGGGCACACTGAGGAACTTGGTGGCGGGCGCGGACCGGATGCCTCCACGAGAAGAGAGCGGGTAAGAGTGGCTGGGTCGACACGGACGAAGAAGAACGGCGGTACCGGCCGGGCTTCGGGTTCTGCTGCCTCGAACGGGGCGGGTGCCGGAGGTCGGCGCTTGGTGATCGTCGAGTCACCCGTCAAGGCCCGCAAGATCGCGTCCTTCCTGGGGTCCGACTACGTCGTGGAGTCCTCCCGGGGGCACATCCGCGACCTGCCGAGCAAGGCCGCGGAGATCCCGGCCAAGTACAAGGGCGAGTCGTGGGCCCGCCTCGGCGTCAACGTCGAGGCGGACTTCGAGCCGCTCTACCTGGTCCCCCCGGACAAGAAGCCGACCGTCACCGAGCTCAAGGACGCCCTCAAGGACGTCGACGAGCTCTACCTCGCCACGGACGGCGACCGCGAGGGCGAGGCGATCGCCTGGCACCTGATGGAGACGCTCAAGCCCAAGGTGCCGGTGCGGCGGATGGTGTTCCACGAGATCACCGAGTCCGCGATCCAGGCCGCCGCCGCGAACCCGCGCGACCTGGACCACGACCTCGTCGACGCGCAGGAGACCCGGCGCATCCTCGACCGCCTCTACGGCTACGAGGTCAGCCCGGTGCTGTGGAAGAAGGTCATGCCGAAGCTCTCGGCGGGCCGGGTGCAGTCCGTGGCGACCCGCGTGGTGGTGGAGCGCGAGCGGGAGCGGATCAAGTTCGTCACCGCCGACTACTGGGACATCTCGGCGACGATGGACGCCGGCGAGGACGCCGAACCGCGCCGCTTCGGCGCGCGGCTGGTCAGCGTGGACGGCGCGAAGCTCGCCACCGGCCGGGACTTCGGCCCGGACGGGCGGCTCAAGAGCGACGAGGTGCGGCTGCTCGACGAGACCGCGGCGCGCGCGCTGGCCGAGGGGCTCGCCGAGGCGCGGCTGCACGTCTCCAGCGTCGAGGAGAAGCCCTACACGCGGAAGCCCTACCCGCCGTTCATGACCTCCACGCTCCAGCAGGAGGCGGGCCGCAAGCTGCGCTTCTCCGCCGACCGGACGATGAAGACGGCGCAGCGGCTGTACGAGAACGGCTACATCACCTACATGCGGACCGACTCCACGACGCTGTCCGAGACGGCGTTGCTGGCGGCCCGCAACCAGGCCAGCGACCTCTACGGCGAGCGGTACCTGGAGCCGCAGCCGCGCCAGTACACCCGCAAGGTGAAGAACGCCCAGGAGGCGCACGAGGCGATCCGCCCGGCGGGGGAGAGCTTCCGGACGCCGGGCCAGGTGGCCGCCGAGCTGGACCGCGACGTCGACGGCTTCAAGCTCTACGAGCTGATCTGGCAGCGGACCATCGCCTCCCAGATGGCCAACGCCAAGGGCACCACGATGTCGGTGCGGATCACCGGCACCGCCGCCGACGGCCAGGAGTGCACGTTCGCCGCTTCGGGCCGCAGCATCACCTTCGCCGGGTTCCTCAAGGCCTACGTCGAGTCGGTGGACTCGGAGGCCGGCGGGGTGGCCGACGACGCGGAGTCGCGGCTGCCGCAGCTCGTGCAGGACCAGCCGATCACCGCGCCGGAGCTCTCGGCGGACGGCCACAGCACCAACCCGCCGCCCCGCTACACCGAGGCGAGCCTGGTCAAGACGCTGGAGGAGCTGGGCATCGGCCGCCCCTCCACCTACGCGTCGATCATCAGCACCGTGCAGGACCGCGGCTACGTGTGGCGGAAGGGTTCCGCGCTGGTCCCGTCCTGGGTGGCGTTCTCGGTGGTCGGGCTGCTGGAGAAGCACTTCGGCCGGTTGGTGGACTACGACTTCACCGCCGCGCTGGAGGACGAGCTGGACCGGATCGCCGAGGGCAGGCAGGAGCGCACCCGCTGGCTGTCCGGCTTCTACTTCGGCGGCGAGGTCGGGCCGGACGACTCGATCGGCCGTGCGGGCGGGTTGAAGAAGCTGGTCGGCTCCGGCGTCGAGGAGATCGACCCGCGCGAGATCAACTCGATCCCGATGTTCACCGACGAGGAGGACCGCACCGTCTACGTCCGCGTCGGCCGCTACGGGCCGTACCTGGAGCGGGCGCTGGCCGACGAGTCCTCGCAGCGGGCGAACCTGCCCGACGACCTGCCGCCGGACGAGCTCACCGTGCAGATCGCGGAGAAGCTGTTCGCCACCCCGATGGAGGGGCGCAGCCTGGGCACCGACCCGGAGACCGGGCACGAGGTGCTCGCCAAGGAAGGCCGCTTCGGCCCGTACGTCACCGAGGTGCTGCCCGAGGGCGACAAGTCCAAGCCGCGCACCGGCAGCCTGCTCAAGTCCATGTCGCTGGACACGATCACCCTCGACGACGCGCTGAGCCTGCTGTCGCTGCCGCGCACGGTGGGCACCGACCCGGAGTCGGGCGAGGACATCACCGCGCAGAACGGCCGCTACGGGCCGTACCTGAAGCGGGGGACCGACTCGCGCTCGCTGGAGACCGAGGAGCAGATCTTCACGATCACCCTCGACGAGGCGCTGAAGATCTACGCCCAGCCCAAGCAGCGCGGCAGGCGGGCCGCCGCGCCGCCGCTGCGCGAGCTGGGCGAGGCGCCGGACACCGGCAAGGCGCTGGTCATCAAGGACGGCCGCTTCGGCCCGTACGTCACCGACGGGGAGACCAACGCGTCGTTGCGCAAGGGCGACGCGGTGGATTCGCTGAGCATGGACCGCGCGGTGGAGCTGCTGGCCGAGCGCCGGGCCAAGGCCCCGGCGAAGAAGAAGGCGCCCGCCAAGAAGGCCCCGGCGAAGAAGTCCACCAGCACCAAGTCCACGAGCTCGAAGTCCACGAGCTCCAAGTCGACGGCGTCGAAGTCGACCTCCAAGTCGACCGGCTCGAAGTCCACGGGCTCCAAGTCGTCCGGCACCAAGTCGAAGGCCAGCTCGTCCAAGACCTCCTGACCGGTGAGCTTCGCCGAGTGAGGGGCACCCTCATCCGACTAAGGGGTCCTTTCAGAATGCGGCGGAGCCGCATGCGGTGAGGCACGCAACTTGCACCGCCGCGGGTTCTCAGCGGTCTTCTCGCGAGGACGCCCTGATGCCGTGTATTGGCATACATCAAGAAGGGCGCCCGGAGCGAGAAGGCCGCTGAGGTTCCGCCACCCGCACCGCCAAGCAAGCCATTCTCACAGTCCTATGCCGGATGACGGTGCCCCTCACTCGGCGCCCTCCCGGGTGCGGTGGGCGTGCCGGGGCGGGGTCGTAGAGTGCGAACAGCGAATCCGCCGACGGGAGGCGACGTGATGCGGTCCGGTTCCGCCTGGGCGGACGTGGTCGGCCAGGCCGAGGCGGTCGACGTCCTCCGGGACGCGGTGGCCGCGGCGGCCCGCCAGGTGCGCGGCGAGGACGTCGCGCCCGGTGCGATGACGCACGCCTGGCTGTTCACCGGCCCGCCCGGCTCGGGGCGTTCGGTGGCCGCGCGGGCGTTCGCCGCCGGACTCCAGTGCACCGACGAGGAGCTGCCCGGCTGCGGCCAGTGCTCGGCGTGCCGCACCGTGCTCGCCGGCACCCACGCCGACGTGCGGGTGGTGGCGCCCGAGGGGCTGTCCATCTCGGTGGCCGAGATGCGGTCGCTGGTGCAGGCCGCGGCGCGGCGCCCCACCACGGGGGACTGGCGCGTGGTGCTGATCGAGGATTCCGACCGGCTCACCGAGGGCGCGTCGAACGCGCTGCTCAAGGCCGTCGAGGAGCCGCCGCCGCGGACGGTGTTCCTGCTCTGCGCGCCCTCCGACCACCCCGAGGACGTGTCGGTGACGATCCGCTCCCGCTGCCGGGTGCTGTCGCTGCGCACCCCGCCCGCGTCGGCGATCGCCGAGGTCCTGGCCGAGCGCGACGGCGTCGATCCGCAGCGCGCGGAATGGGCGGCGTCGGTCTGCGGCGGCCACATCGGCCGGGCGCGCCGGCTCGCCACCGACGAGCAGGCCCGGGAGCGCCGCGAATCGGTGCTGCGCATCCCGCTGGGGCTGCGCCGGTTCGCCGACGTCTTCACCGCCGCGCAGGGCTTGGTCAAGCTCGCCGAGACCGAGGCGGTCACGGCCAACGAGGAGCGCAACGAGAGCGAGAAGGAGGAGCTCAAGACGGCGATGGGCGCGGGCGGCACCGGCAAGGGCACCGCCTCGGCGACCCGGGGGGCCAACGCCGCGCTCAAGGAGCTGGAGAAGCGGCAGAAGTCGCGCGCCACCCGCTCCCAGCGCGACTCCCTCGACCTCGCCCTGGTCGACCTCGCCGGGTTCTACCGCGACGTGCTCGTCGTCCGCTCCGGTGCCCGCACCGAGCTCAACCACCCCGATTTCGGCAGCACCGTGGCGAAGGCGGCCGGGGAGTGGACGGCGGAGTCCGCGCTGCGCCGCCTCGAGGCCGTCCTGGACTGCCGGGAGGCCCTCAACCGCAACGTCAAGCCGATCATCGCCGTGGAGGCCATGGTCGCCACCCTCCACGGCGGCTGACGCAACGCGGGTGACGTCGGTCAGGACACCGCCGGCCCGAGCCGATGGGAAGGGCGGAGCCGTCACGAAGCGGAGGCCGCCATGAACGAGACCACCTGCACCGCGCCGGAGCTCACCGAGCTCGGCAGGTTCGCCGCCGACACCCTGGGCGGGCTGGGCAACGTCCTGGACTACGTCGGCCTGTTCAGCCTCTGACCCGCCCGCCGAACCGCGCGGGAACGACACGAGCCGCCACACGTCCAGGTGATCTTTGTCCAGGTGAGGGGCACCCTTGCCCAAGTAACTTGGGCAAGGGTGCCCCTCACTCAGCACTCGTCCGGGTGATCAGCGGGGGTGATCAGCGGCGGCGGGGGACGGCGGCGACGAGCACGGCGCCGAGCAGCAGGAGGGCCGTGCCGGTCCAGAACAGCGGCACGGCGTGGTAGGCACCGCTGGTCTCGGCCAGCGGTGGTCCGGTGGGTGCGCCGCCGCCCGGTGTCGGGTCGGGGGCCGGGGCGGCGGCGGGAGCGGTGCCGGGTGGTGCGGCTGCCCCGCACTCGATCCCGCCTTCCGGGGCGCCCGCCCGCACCACCTGTTCGCCGAAGCTGATCCGCACCAGCGAGGTCTCGACGCCGATGGGGTGGCCGCGCAGCAGTTGCAGGTCGAACATCCGCGCCACCCCGCGCACCTCGGTGCCCACGGTGGCCTGGTCGAACTCGCCGATGCTCAGCCGCAGCAGCCCGAGGTCGAGCGCGTCGAGCGGCACGTCCAGCTCGGGCCGGGCGGCGTCGAGCACGCCGAGCTCCCGGCCGCCCTGCGACACCCGCAGCACCGGGGCCGCGTACTCGACGGTGGAGGTGGCCGGGTCGCCGGTGGCGGTGGCGGTGAGCGTCGGTCGGCTCACCACGTCGATCCGCAGCTCGACCGGGGTGCCCGCGAACAGCCGGACGCTGGCGACCTGCACCGACGAGGTGGAGCGCACCGCCTGGCCCTGCTGGCCGGGGACGTCGACGAGCCGCACCGTCGAGCGCGCCGAGAGGGCGTCGGGGACGTGCAGCAGCGAGCCCAGCCCGTCGGCGTCCGGCTGCTGCCCGTCGAGGAGTCCGCCGAGCCGCCGCACCTCGGGCGCCTCGGGGAGCTCGGGCAGGGCGTTGACGGCGGAGACGCTCGCCAGCGACGTCGAGGCGTCCGAGATCGTGCCGACGCAGGGTCCGGTCCGCTCGTCCCACCGGGCGTGCGCGCTGCCGTCGACGAGCCCGAGCCGCAGCAGCGGGTCGAGCGGGGTGGCGGGCACGAAGCTGTTCGTCACCGGCTCGGGGTGGTCGGGCAGCGCGGTCTGCGCCAGCGCGCCGGGCAGCGTCGGCACCCGCCCCAGCAGCGACACCCCGATCGGCGAGGACTCGGCGACGGACCGCTCGTGCGCGAAGTACGAGGTTGAGTTCGCCTGCGCCACCGCCCGCCCCATCCCGACCTCGGCGACGGACTGCGGTGGCAGCGCCTCCTCGAACTCCGGGTCGTCGACGATCGTCCCGGTGGGCACCGTCTTCGGCAGGAGCCGCACGATCCCCAGCAACGTGCCCGCGTCCGCGACGATCGGCCCCGGTGCGTCGTCGGGCTGCGAGGCCGGGGGCTGCGACGGGTCCTCGGGGGCGGGGATCGGCGTGGTCGGCAGCGAGGACGGCTCGTCGGACTGGCCGATCGCGGCGGGGGCGGACACCCCCGCCACGGCCAACGACACCAGGGCGCAGACGGACCATCGGCGGATCGGGCGGGCTGGGCGCATCCGGCTTCCTCCCCGGCAGGCATGGGTGACCGACGTCACGCACGCTCAACGACCCGACCCCGTTCCGGTGACGCCCGCCCCCACGGCGGTCCGCCGAGGCCGACCCGCTACACTCAACGACGACGCTGCCGCCTTAGCTCAGTCGGCCAGAGCGACGCACTCGTAATGCGTAGGTCGAGGGTTCGATTCCCTCAGGCGGCTCGCTCGAAAGACCGCAGGACCACCCCGGTGGCCTGCGGTCTTTCTGCTCTCCGCCTCGGGATGTCCGGGAGGAGTTGCGGCTCATTGCTCCCCGGGTCGGCGTGGGACCGGCGGTGAGGCGGGGGTCGTGCCGTCGCGGAACCTGCCCGGGCGGAAGTCGTCGAGCAGCGGCTCGTGGCCGCCCAGCACTTCCCGGGTCACCGCCTGTCCCAGCAGCGGGGCGAGGGTGACGCCGCTGTGGGTCGCGACGACGTACAGCCACGGCTGTTCCGCGCTCGGGCCGACGATGGTCAATCCGTCCGCCGGCATGACGCGTTGGCCGACGACGAGTCGTTCCACCCGGGCGCTTCCGGTGCCGTGGAGCGTCTCGCGCAGGCGCCGTTGGAATTCCGCGGCGAGTGCGGAGTCCGGCGCGGGGACGTGGTCGGGGTCGGCTGCCACGTCCAGGTCCAGCGCTTGCAGCAGCAGCCGTCCCCCGTCGTGCGGGCGCACGTTCAGCCGTGGTGTGGTCACGACCTTGTCCAGCGACGTGGCCACCGGGTCGGTCGTGGCCAGGTACCCGACGGTGACGTCGCCCGGCTCGCTGAACTGGAGCAATGGAACGTGCGCGCCGGCCAGCGCGGCGACTTCGCCGGTCCAGCGGCCGGCTGCGACTACGACCGCGTCGGCGGCGAAGGCTCGGCCGTCCGCGGTGCGGACCGTCGCCCCGACGTCCCCGGGTTCCAGCGCTACGACGGGTGTTCGGGTGTGGATCTCCGCTCCGGCCGCGCGTGCCCGGCCGAGCATCGCGTCGAGGTAGGCCAGCGGAAAGACGTGGCCCTCTTCCGGGAAGAACGCCACCTTGCGCGTGCCTTCCGGCACTCGCAGGTCCGGAACCGACCGCCGGGCGCGTTCCGCGCTGAACTCCTCGACGGGGTAGCCGTGCTCCCGGAGCCGGTCGATCCGGCCGTCGAGGTGCCGCTGGTGCGCCTCGTCGGCGGCGATCTCGAGGTGGCCACCGGGGACGAACCAGGGCGCGCCGTCGCGGGCCAGTTCGTGGTGGGCCCGGACGCCGGCGGCGTTGAGGGCGAAGTAGGACGTCGGTTCCTTGCCGTTCGCGTTCACCCAGGCGTACGACGTCGCGGTGGCGCCTCCGCCGCTGCGGCCTCGCTCCAGGACCGTGACCGCCGTTCCGCTCTCGGCGAGGCCGGCCGCGATCGACGCGCCGACGATGCCCGCTCCGATGACGATGACGTTCATCCTTCTCCCTTCCACTGGCCGTCCGTGGGCGCCACCGGTTGCGTCGGCCCGGAGCCCGTGCGGTCGAGGACGGCGTGCGCGACGAGGAGGCAGACGGTGCTGGCCACGATGCCGTGCACCGCGTACGGGATCGTGGTGTCGAGGACGTGCGCGGTGGTGCAGCCGAGGAGACCGCCGACGATCCCGGCCAGCGCGGTGCCGGACCGCAGCCTCCCTCCCCGCCGGTGCAGGAAGTAGCCGATGAAGAGGGGGGCGGCCAGCACGGACGCGGAGTAGGCGTAGGTCGCGACCAGCCAGGTCAGCGCGGTCGGGAAGAGGATGGCCAAGAGCGCGGCGAGAACCGTGACGACGACGGAGAGCAGGCGCGACAGGTGCACCAGCCCGGTCCCCTCCCGGTTCCCGAACAGGTCCACGTAGATGTCCTGCACGGCGTTGGTCACCACGGACTGCAACGCGCTGCCGGTGGTCGAGATGATCGTGGCCACCAAGAAGGCTGCGTAGAGCGCCAGCAGGAGCGGGGGGATCTGCGTCAGCATCCAGCCTGCGGCCATCTCGGGGTCCGCCAGGCCGGGGTTCAGGGCCCGCGCGGACATGCCGATGATGAAGGCGTAGGCGCCGGAGGCGAGAACCAGCGCCGCGCTGATCAGCAGGCTCCCGCGGGTCTGGCCGATGTCCCTGATCGAGAAGATGCGCTGGTAGTACATCTGGTTGGTCAGGGTTCCGGGGACGAGCGCGAACATCCACAGCAGGACCGTGGACGCTCCTGCCGCGCCGAGTCCTTCGGGGAACGAGGTCAGGGTCTCCGGGACGGCGCTGGTGATGCCGCTCCACCCACCTGCCATGTTCAGCACGTAGCCGGCGATGGTGACCGACACGATCACCATGACGACGCCGAACAGGAAGTCGGTCCACGCTACTGAGCGCAGCCCGCCGGGCAGCACGAACACCAGGGTGACCGCGCCCATGATGACGGTCAGCCACGTGGTGGACAGCCCCATGATCCCGGTGAACAGGGAGGCGAAGGCGACGAACTGGGTCGCCAACCACCCGAACGGGACGACGATGGAGGCCAGCGCGGCCAGGACCGTGATCGCCGGGTGCTCCGCGTACAACCGGCGCAGGATCCCGGGCACCGTGGAGAACTCCTGTTCGCGCAGCCAGCGGGCGATGCTGGTGAGCAGCACCATGCCGACGAAGAGGAAACCCGGGTAGAAGAAGTAGGCCCAGCCGGATTCGTAGGCGAGGCCGACGTGGGCGACCAGCACCCCGCCACCGACGGCGGTGGCGAACTGGGTGAAGACGGTGACGTAGAGGGGGAGGGACCGGCCGGCCACGAGCCAGTCGTCGGCGGCGTGGACCCGGCGGCTGACGAGGACCGCGGTGACGACGCCCGCAGCCAGCAGGACCAGGGTGGCGACGACGATCAGCGGGGTGCTCGGAATGGTCATCCGGCCACCTCTCCGGTGGTGGCGTAGCGGGCCGGGTCGAGGTGGGTGATGGTGTGGTCGGTGGTGCCGTCGACGACCAGGTCGGCAGCGATCTCCCCGAGCACGGGTGCCATCTTGAAGCCGTGCCCGGAGAATCCGGTGAGGACGGTGGTGTTCGGCAGTCCGGGGAGGTGCCCGGCGATCGCGTGGCCGTCCGGGGTGAAGGAGTCGGCGTAGCCGCCCACCCGGACCGGGTCGGGGTGGACTCCCGGCAGGAACCGGGTGACCGCTTCGCGCATGGCGGCGACCAGCTCCGGTGCGGGGTTGCGGGTGATGTGCTCGGCGCTGGGGATGCGGGGGCGCGGCACGCTGTGCAAGCTGACCTTGACGGTGTCGCCGTCGACGGCCGGGAAGCTGGTGTAGGCGGTAGGACCGCTGCGCAGGACGATGGGGGTGCGTTCGAGCCCGAACTCGCCGGGCCGGCGCTGTTGGAACCACATCGTGGTGATCTGGTGCACTTCGAGCGGCAGCGCTGCCGACTGGGCGAGTTCCGTGGCCCAGGGGCCGGGTGTCAGCAGGACGCGATCGAAGCGGTGCTGCCCTTCGGGAGTGCGCAACCGGACGCCGTGGTCGTCGGCTTCGATGCCCTGCACCGGGCAGTAGCGGTGCACGGTGGCACCGAGCGACTCGGCCCGCGTCGCCGCGGCGATGACCGACTTCTCCGGGCGCAGCACACCCGCGGTGCGGTCCAGGAAGACCGTCTCGTCGGGCTCGACGGGAAGCTGCGGGAACCGCTCCATCGACTCGGTGGGTGAGAGTTCCTCGTGCGGGAGGTCGAAGGCGGCTGCGCAGGTGCGGACCATGTCCAGGTCGGGGTGGCCTTCCGGGGCGATGGTGAGGCCGCCGGTCCGGGTCAGCAGCGTGCTGCCCGTCTCGGTTTCCAGGGTGCGCCACCCTTCCAGTGCGCGGCGCAGCAGCGGTACGTATTCGGCCCCCTCGCGGTAGGCCGTCCGGAAGATGCGGGTCTGGCCGCCGTACCCGCCGCGGTCGTGCCCCGGGGCGTAGGCGTCGAATCCGACCGCGGCGATGCCGCGTCGGGCGAGCTGCCACAGGGCCATCGCGCCGACGGTGCCGGTGCCGACGACCGCGATGGTGGGCGAAGTGGACGTCATCGTCCCTCCTCTGCGTGGAACTGCTCGGACTCGACCGACTGCTCGATGAACAGCCGGAAGGCATGGGGGGAAAGGGCGCAGGTGAACAACTCGGCCAGGCCGCCACCGCGCAGGTAGGTCTCGCGGCGGAGGTGGAGCAACGCGGCACCCGGTTCGACCCGCAGCGCGGACGACTCCTCCGGTCCGGCGACCACGGGGCTGATGTACAAGCGGGACCGCGAGACCGGAACACCGATGCGGTGGAAGTAGGCCAGCGTGGTCAGGGGCGCCAGGTCCTCCTGGAGCAGCCGGGGCGCCACGGAGAACGGGATGATCGCCGACTCCACGGCCGCGGGAACGCCTTCGGCGTCGTCCTTGACCCGCCGCAGGTGGATCACCGGTTCGTCCGGGCCGACACCGGGCAGCTGTTCATCGAGGTCGTCGGCAGGCAACACGAGGGCGTCGAGCACCCGGTGCGCCCCTTCGATCTCAGGGCCCCGCGCCACGAGGTCGGTGAAGCGGAGCAGGTTCGCGGCAGCTCCGCCACCGGCGACGACCGTGCCCGCCCTCCTGCGGCGGTTCACCAGCCCCGCCTGCGCCATGTCGGTCAACGCGCGCTGCACGGTGGACCTGCTCACCCCGTACCGCTCGGCCAGTTCGCGCTCGGTCGGCACGGAAGCGCCCGAGGGCAGCTCCCCGGAGCGGATCGCATTCTCCAGGTCGGCCCGGATCCGAGCGTGCGCGGGAACTCGCGACATGACAGTAGACCTGACCATTCCGATAATGACCGGTCAATACGCCATCGGAGGGGCCGCGGGCCGAGCGGACCCACTGGTCACGGCGGCGCGGGAAGCCCCGTGAATCGATTTCGTCCGCCACGCGGGGGCCATTCGGAGGTGCCTGGAGGTGCGAAACGGGCGACCGGCTGGCACGTCCGGACCGATGCCACCGCGGAGGGGCGAGCCGGCTCGCCGATCCTCCGTTCGGCGGCCGCGACCGACCCGTTCGAGGTGTCCGCGACCGTTCGGCCCTCCGGGGCCGACCGGCCCGGGTGATCGCGCTGCGGGACGCGGGTGGTGGCAGGTCAGCGGTGCTCAGCCACCACGGGTTCGCTGCCGAAGACCAGGACAGGCGCCCGGAAGCCACGGCGCCACCCACGCGAGGAGGCAGCACCATGGACGAGACCGCTTACACCGCCCCGGAATTGGCCGAGATCGGCGACTTCGCCACCGAAACCCTCGGCGGCGGGGGTTACATCTTCGACGTGCTCTACGTGATCCGCTGGTGACGTTCCCCCGGGGCGGGCGGCCCGGCTGTTCGCGCTGCGCGCCCCGGGAACCGCCACCGCCGACGACGGGGGAGAACCATGGACGGGACCACCTACTCCGCGCCTGAATTGACCGAGGTCGGGGAGTTCGTCGCCGACACCCTCGGCGGTTTGCTCGGCCACCAGTTCGACTGGCTGCGCGTGTACTCCTGAGTTTCCGCGCATCCCGGCCCGGTCTCCTCGCGGGGAGGCCGGGCCGCGGTGTGCCTGGGGTTGCACCTTCCGCGACGGCATGTGGTCCGGTGGACTTGCGTCCCGATGCCCCGAGGAAAGGTCCCTGCTCATGCATTCGTCCTTCATGCCACCCCGTCAGGTCAAGATCGGCGACGCGGCGGCCTTCGTCGGCACCACGCCACGGGCGATCCGCCACTACCACGAGATCGGCCTGCTCCCCGAGCCCGAGCGGGGCGGCGATGACCGCCGCCGCTACGGGTACGAGGACATGATCCGCTTGCTGTGGATCCGCAAGATGGCCGACGCCGGGATCGCCCTGGACGACATCCGGGACGCCGTCACCACCGGCACGGCTTCCGCCGGTGCGGACAGCGGAGAAGGCATCGCGGGCACCCTGGAGCGGTTGGAGGAAACCCTCGCCGAGCAGGAGGCGGAATTGCGGCGGCAACGGACCGCCGTGCAGCGGATGCGCACCGAAGGCAGCCGGATGGGCCTGCTCTCGGACTTCGTCACCGAACGCCTCAAGAACCTGCCCGAGGGCTCCCTGCGTCAGGAGGACCTGGACAGCCTGCTGGTCACCGAGCGGATCTTCGGCCCGCTCGGCGCGGCCGTCCAGGCCACCCGCTTCGTCGCCCTGGCCACGCACCCCGCTCTGCGGGCGGAATCCGACCGCATCGATGACGCCGAGGAGGCGCTCGACGACGGCGTCGCCGTCGACGATCCACGGGTGGCCCAGGTGGCCGTCGAGCGGCACGCCTTCGAAAACGCCCTGCTGGCCGCCATCGAGGAGTCCGGCCTGGACGACGACGATGCCCTCTTCGACGCCTGGGACGCTTTGCACCCTGCCCCCGCCGATGACGGCGAGGCCGACCTCGGCAGGCGGGAGGCTGGCTCCATGAGCGCGTTCGAGGCCGCCGGCAAGATGCCCTACGACTTCTCCCCGGCCCGCCTGCGCTGCATGGAACTGGTGCTAGAACTCTCCGCCCAGGACTCACCCGCCACCTCGAACACGGCCCAGTACCAGTAGCCGTCCTGCCGACGGCTCACGGTGCGGGGATGGCCGACCGGTGGGCGCGGTTCCGCGCGGCGGTTGTGGTCGGGGTTCGTCGTGCGGCTGCGCAGTAGGCGGTGATCAGCGGGAGTTCGTCGGTGGTCCAGGTCGACGGGGGCGGTAGCGGCCGTGCCGCCTCGGCGGGTTGGGGTGGGCCGGAGGCGTTCGCGGCTTGGTAGAACTGCCGGTCCGTTCCGCGCAGGGCGATGCAGGACAGGCAGGGCGTGTGCTGGCCCGGCCGGAGGGCGTCGAGTCGCGTGGTGCGCGCCCAGTCGCCCCGGAGCGGGTGTCCGCACACGGCCCGTCCGGCCCGCGTGCTCAGGTGGAACCGGGATTGGTCCGGTGAGATCACCCAGTGCGCGGTTCGCCTCGGGGAGGGGATCGGAGCCGTCGTCCGCTCGGTGGTCGGGGCGGTTTCGCGGCTGCCGTAGTCGGCCGGTGGGTAGCGGTGGAGGGCCAGTGCCACCACCACGAAGGGGAGCACCAGGTCGGCGACGAGCACCCCGGCCAGCGGGTTCACCGGGGGTCCGCCGTCGCGTCGATGACCAGCGGTGCGGTCGGTGTGGTGCCGTGGGCGGTGTCGCGGAGGATCGCGGCCAGCACGTCGGCGGTCCGCGCCAGCTCGTCGAGCTGCTGCGTGGTCGGGCGGTAGCCGCCGTCGATGTTCTGGGCCATGCAGCCGAAGGCGAGTACCGCCGCCTGCATGTTCACCAGCAGCCGCCCCAGGTTCGCGCTCACCGCGCACCCGCCGACCGCCGCCGGACCGGCTTCGCCGAGGTGCGCGGCTTCGGTGGCATCGGTACGCCCGCGAGTTCGTGCGCGTGCACGTCGCATCGCTCGCAGGTCGGCCACAGCCACGCAAGGACCGTGTCGGCTGCGGTGACGCTCGCACCGCACAGCGTCGTGACCTGCTCGCCGTCGTGCCACTTCGCCGCCTTCGTCGCGTGCCGGTGCTCGTGCGCCGGGCACCAACTGAACGGATGGGGTCGGTAGTTCATCGCTTCCGCCTCCCTGCGGGTGTCCCACCTCGCTGATCGCACCGGTCGGGGCCGGGCGGCGTCGTCGTGAGGCAAGCCAGCGTCGGGTAGAGCTCCATCTGAAGCCGCCTCCGTCATCGCCGAGTACCGGGTGCGTCGATGATCAGCAGCGTGGTTGAAAATTTTCACGAGAGCAATAGAGGGGCCACGTTGGTGGAGACTGTCCACTCTTTCGGGCGAAAGGCGGCACGCTAAGCTACGCAGGCGAAGTTGCTCGTCACCCGCTGTAGAGATGTGCGGAGGTTCCGGTGCCCGAGAACGGCGCGAACGTTCGGCAGCGCAAAGTTGCTCGTACGCTGCGCGAATGGCGCAAGTCGAAGGGCGCGACCCAGGACGATGTGGCGAAGCAGCTTCGCTGGTCGGTTCCGAAGCTCAGCAGGTTCGAGCGCGCGGACACGGTCGCGGGCCCGGCCGAGGTCATCGCCATCGGTACGGTCCTCCACATCGACGAGGCCGAGCGTGACCGCGTCGTCCGCCTGGCGATGGCTTCCTTCGAGACGAACTGGTGGAGCGCCTACTCCTCCGAGGTGGTTCGCGGCGACTTCGAGGACTACCTCGAAGTGGAGGCGGCAGCTACGAAGCTCCGCAGCTTCGAGATCCACCTCGTACCGGGCTTGATGCAGACGGCGGCGTACTACGACGCGGTCCTGCGCGAGGAATTCCGCACGTTGGAGAACGATCTCGTGGCCGCTCGCAGTCGGCTTCGCAAAGAACGGCAAGCGCGTCTCGACGATGCGGACCACCTGCTCGACTACCACGCGATCATCCACGAGTCGGCGCTTCGATTGCCTGTCGGTGGTCCCGAAGTCATGTACGAACAGCTGAACGCGATCCTTGCTCGTAGCGAGTTGCCGAACGTGACGGTTCAGGTCCTACCGGTATCCGCTGGGGCGTACCCAGGCTTCGGTACCGCGTACCACCGGGTCACCTTCGGGCCGGACCATGCTGAGGGCGTGTACCTGGAGAACTTGCACGATGGCCTCTACGTGGAGCAAGACGACGAGATCGAGGCGTATACCCTGGCCTTCGAGCGTCTGCGCGAACGAGCGCTCGATCCGGAGGCGTCAGCTCGGCGGATCGCTGAGATTCGCGATAGCTGGGCGTAGAGACAAGGAGTGACGACATGTCGGCGCCAGACTTTTCCAGCGCCAGCTGGCGCAAGAGCACGCGCAGCAATGCGGCGAACGCTTGCGTCGAGGTGGCGTCCTCCGCGGACGGCATCGCTGGGGTGCGCGATTCCAAGGAGCGGGGCTGCGGTGCGATCCTCGCGTTCAACCGCAGGCAGTGGGCCGTGTTCGTCGCCGACCTCAAGAGCGGGGATCTCGACTTCCGCTGAGGGCCGCTCAAGACCGACCGTGACGACGGCTGAACCATGACCACGGAGACCCCCGACCGGCGTTCGGTCGGGGGTCTCCGCTGTGGGATGCGGGTATTTCGGGGCTGAGCACGCCGCTCCGCGCTACTCCACGCGTCCGAGCCGCTTTCGTCGTGATGGGCCTGGGCAAGTCCGCTCCGACGGAGATGATGAGAGAGGCCGTGCTCATCGCGGGGATCACGACGGGACGGGAGCGTGCGGCATGAGGCAGGCAGGCCGCTGGCGCACGTCGAGCTACAGCGGCAACAGCGGGAATTGCGTCGAGGTCGGTCGCGTCGGTGGCGGTGCTGCGGTCCGCGACACGAAGGACCGGGGTGCCGGGTACTTCACCGCGACCGGTGGGCAGTGGTCGGCGTTCGTCGCGGCGGTCAAGGGCGGTCGCTACGACGGCTGAGCACGGCCACGGGAGACTTCCAGCCCAACGGGTTCTCGCGCAAGGAGCTGGGCTCCGTCAAGTACCGACGATCGAAGGGGAGGGCAACGGATGCCGTTCCGCGAAGCGCCTACGGGTTGGCGGAAATCCAGCAGGTCTCAGCAAGAGACGAGCTGCGTCGAGGTCGGTCGCGTCGGTAGCGGCGCAGCGGTCCGCGATACGAAGGACCGGGCGGCTGGGTACTTCACCGCGACCGGTGCGCAGTGGTCGGCGCTCGTCGAGGCGATCAAGACCGGCCGTTACGACGGCTGAACCGCGACCACGGAACCCGTGACGCGGACAGTCGATGTGTGCCTCATCGTCCCTGCCCGAGAAGCGATCCGCGCATCGAAGTCGATCTTGGGTGTCACCGGCCACAGGATTGGGATACGGTGATCTTCAGGGAGGAGCGCGGCGCCTGACGTGCTGCTAGCGCGCGGACGGGCCGATGTGCTCCGGGCCCTGGAGGTGTCACCGATCGACACTGCGCGCAGGCCGGTTCGACGGCCGTCCGGACGGCCGTCGGCTGGGGAAGCGCGGACGAATACAGTGCGCAGGAGGAGAATTCATGAAGTCGTGGCGTTCCCGCGCCCGCGTCGGCATCATCGCCGGCATCGCAGCGGCCACCCTTCCGATGGCCGCTGCCACCGCTGTTGCCGAGCCCCCGCCCGGCGACGGCTGGCACAAGGCCGGCGCCCTCCACTACGACTCGAAGTCGGACTGCGAGGCCTCGGAGATCGACGGTGCCAAGGACTTGGGCTACAGCGAGGTGTGGTGCGACGGGCCCGGCGGGGCCGGCACCTACGGGGTCTACTACCGCTGATCCCCGACGCGTGGCACAGGTCGGCCCTCCCGGCGCGCAGTGCTGGGAGGGCCGACCTGCGCCACGCCTCGGGCTGCCGCCGCCACTACCACGCCCGGCACGCCGACGGTCCCCAGCTCACGGGCGGCAACCGCAACGCCATCACCCGGGCATTCCGGTCGGCGGTCTCCGCTGTGGGATGCGGTCGTTCCGGGGCTGAGCAAGCCGTTCCGCCCTACTCCACGTTTCGTCGCGGAGGCGGCCGGTACGACGGCTGATCACCCGCGCGGGGAGCCCCTGACCGGCGACGCCTTCAGCGCAGCCAGTCCTCCTCGGAGAAGTCGTCGTCCTCCTCGTCCTCCCAGCGCGGTGCGGGTGGCGGCGTGTGGTCTGCGACGTACTGGTCCAGGCCGGTCTTGAGCGCCGCTCCGTCGGCCTGCTCCGCCACGCTGAGCAGGTGCGCGCCGTAGGCGTCGGAGTGCAGGAGGGCCAGCGGTGACGTCCGGCCGCTGCTGAGCTCCTGGCCCATCTCCCGCAGCATCGGATCCGCGCTGCGTTCGAGCTGCCCGTAGAGGAACGAGCGCCGCGCCGTCTCGGTTTCGAGCGACGGCCCCAGGGGAGTGGCCCGCAGCTTCTCCAGGACCTCGTCCGGGTCGACCTTCGGTGGGTCGTCCATCTCCGCCTCTCAATCCTGCCCGACGTGCTCGGTGTTGACCAGGTCCGGCATGTCCGGGACCTCGGTGTCCGCGCCACCGCCGAGCCGCAGGTTCGCCGGGGTCACCACACCCATCCCGCCGAGCGTGGGGCCGAACGCGTCGACGGCGGTCTTCAGATTGCCGACGGCCGAGATCGCGGTCGCAAACGCCTTGCCGAACAGCACGGCCTCGGCGACCGCCGCGGCACCGAGGACCGCACCGGCCGGGGCCCCGACGATGGTGGCGGTGGTTCCGGCCGCATAACCGGCGGCGAGGGACGTCAGGACCGCGTGCTCGACGGCCTGGATCGCCGGGGGCCCCACCGCCTGCGCCAGGTCGTAGCAGTGCTTCGAACCGTCCTTGTACTCCTTGGAGATGTCGCTCAGATCAGCGGCGACATCGGTGCAGTAGTGGCTGAGCCGGACCATCCACGCCTTCGCCCCGTCGGCCGCCGCGCCCGTCCAGATGCTGTCCAGCTCGGCGACGCCTTCGGCGATCTTGGCCGAGTACTCCTCGTACTGCTTGCTGAGGATGTCGTACACCTCGGCGCACTGGCGCAGTCCGACCCAGTTGCCGAACACCGGTTTCAGCAGGTATTCGTACAGGTCGACGGGATCGCTGAGCACACCCGCTTCCACCGCGATCTGGGAGGCCTCGTACACGATCTTGCGGCTGTAGTCGGTGGCCGACAGGCTGAAGGACCACTTCGGTTCGTTGGTGAACTCGCCGTCGAAGTCGCCGAAGTTCGTCGTGAAGTCCTTCGCCCTGGTCACGAGCATGAAGGTCGGGCCGGCTCCCGCGCCGGGCACGGCCTCGGGTGCGGTACCGACGTCGGCGTCCTGCCACGCCTGGTCGATCTCCTTCGACGCCTCGTCGTCGGTGCTCCGGTACAGCTTGTCCGCGGCGCGGAATTCCTCCGCCGCGACCCGCAGCACGCTCTCGCTGAACCCCTTCTGGTGGTCCGTCACGGTTTCGGTGACGTCGTTGTGCCCGCCCAGGACCAAGTTGAGCAGCCCGGGGCCGAAGGTCATGTCGGTCGTGTCCGAAAGCCAGGTGCGGGCGTCCATGACGTCGTCGGCGAGCTGGTCGAAGAAATCAGCGACCTGCTGCAATCCCTTGTACTCGTAGCTGAACGACACGAAGCCCCCTCGACGTGCTGGTGCAGGGGTACTTTGTCGCAGATCGTCCGGATCGGGTGCAACGGGTTCGCTCGAATCGGCTGCCCCCGGGGTCTTCTCGCCGACCCGAGCCGGCGAGAAGACGACACCGGCGGATCACCAGAAGTGGCCGTGCCAGTCCAGCAGCCAGCCCTGGCCGCCGAGGGTGTCGGCGCTGAACTCGCCCACCTCGGTCAGCTCGGGCGCGGTGTAGGTCGTCGGTTCCACGATGGTTCCCCTCGTCCGTCGTGCCGCCGCTGGTCGGCGGCCGTGCCGCTAGTGCAGCTCAGCGCGGACACCGTGCTCAACCGCGCTGACCGCGCATCACCTGACCGCACCGGTGGCGCCACCTGGAACGGGGACGCAGATCAGGGCAAGGCCGGTGCGGCGGAGATGACGAGGCAGGCCGCGAGCCAGGCCGCCGCGGCGACGGCCGCGGCGAGGATCGGGTAGATCGCGTTCTCCGGTTCGACGGCCTTCGTCCTGGCCCAACTGCTCGTGCCGAGGATGCCCGCGAGGACGAACAGCACGCCGGTCGCGCTGAACAGCAGCAGCGACGGGGTGCCCGCCGGGGCTCCGTTGCGGCTCGCGGTGATCACCATCAGCGTGACCGCGAGGGCGACCGCGCCGAGCGCGCACAGCCCGGTGGGGGACCTGGGCAGCTCGTGCGCGCTCGCGACGGCGGCGCCACCGGTCCGCGTCCGGAGGCCGCCGGAGGGGCCGCGCCGTCGCACCGGTTCCGCATCCGCCGCCGCCCTGGTCCGCAGCGCGGCCAGCAGCGAAGCACCGCCGCCGATCACCGTGCCCAGACCGGTCAGCAGGTTGGCGATATCCGCGATGGACATTCCTGCATCATGGCGCCGGAATCCACCTGGCGCGGTGGTTTTCGCCCAACCGCCGCGCAGGTTTTCCCCTCGGCGCCGAGAAAACCTCGCCGTTCACGAGTTGTTCATCCGCGCGACGGTGGAAATCCCTGCGGCGCAGGGCTTCGCGGCGTGATGATGGCCACCACGGATCCGCGCCGACTCGCGGCGGGCCGCATCCGGTAGGGGGTACCGGTGTCCATCCGCACGACCGCGATCGCACTCACCGCCGTGCTGTGCGCCGCGCTGCTGGGCGGGGCCGGGTACGTCCGGCTCTGCGTCGCGAACACCAACTGCGCGCAGGCGCAGGTGCGGGTGATCGCCGGCTCGGAGAAGACCCCGTTCTTCACCGATCCCCGGGTGCGCGACGCCCTCGCCGACCACGGCCTCGACGTGCAGGTCACCGGGAAGGGCTCGCGCGACCTGCACGACCAGCTCGAAGGCTACGACCTGGCGTTCCCGTCCAGCGCCCTGGCCGCCGAGCGGATCATCGCCGACCGGCCCGGGCTGCGGCGGGAATCGCCGTTCTTCTCCCCGATGGTCGTGGCCACCTACACCGATTTCGCCGAGGCGCTGCGGCAGGCCGGGATCGCGCGGCCCGGCGACCGCCCGGGGACGTGGGTCTTCGACGTCGCGGCGTACCTGGAGCAGGTGCGGGCCGGCCTGCGCTGGCAGGACATCCCCGGCGTCCGGGGCCAGCCCGCGAGCAACGGGAACCTGGTGCTGGTCACCACCACGAACCCGCGCTCGTCGAACTCCGCGGCCATGTACATCGCGATCACCAGCAACGTGTGGAACGGCGGGCGCATCGCCCAGCCCGAGGACATCCCCCGGCTGGCCCCGCTGATCGGGGAGAAGCTGTTCGCCGCCCAAGGAACCACCGGCCTCACCAGCGAGGAACCGTTCGACGTCTACACGGCCCCGCTGGGCAAGTCCCGCGCGCCGATGGTGCTGCTCTACGAGGCGCAGTTCATCGGCGCCCGCATCACCGACCCGGGGCGGATCACCGACGACATGGTGCTGATGTACCCGACGCCGACCGTGGTGGCCGACCACTCCTACGTCCCGCTCAGCCCGGAAGGCGAGGAGCTCGGCAGGCTGCTGCGCGACGACCCCGAACTGATCCGGCTGGCCGTCGAGCACGGTTTCCGCCCGCTGAAGACCGAAACGTTCACCGAGGTCCTCCGGGAGCAGGACGTCACCGTGCCCAGCCAGCTCGACGTGGTCCAGGCGCCCGCCTACGACACCCTGGAAGGACTCATCGATGCCATCCAGTAGCGGGTTGCGCGCCCTGGTCGCCGGGGCCTTGGCGGTGGTCCTGGTCGCGGGCTGCACCGGGGGAGAGCCGGGGGAGCCGGACCTGCGGGGCGCCCCGCACACCCTGCGGGTGCTCGGCAGCAGCGAACTCGCCGACATGCGCCCGATCCTCGACGAGGCGCGGCAGGCGACCGGGGTGTCGGTCGAACTCACCGGGATCGGCAGCGTCGAGGGCACCGAACTGCTGCGCTCCGGCCACGCCGACGGCCGTTACGACGCCACCTGGTTCGCCTCCGACCGCTACGTCTCGCTGTACCCGGAGGCGCAGGACCGGCGCGGCGACAGCACCAAGATCATGTCCTCGCCGGTGCTGCTGGGCCTGCGCGCCTCCACCGCCGCCGAGCTCGGCTGGGACCGCGCGGCACCGAGCTGGCTGGACATCGCCGAAGCGGCCGAGCAGCGCCGGTTCTCCTTCGGCATGACCAATCCCGCGAAGTCCAACTCCGGGATGTCCGCGCTGGTGGGCATCGCCACCGCCCTCGCCGACACCGGATCGGCGCTCGACGTGGACCAAGCGCGCCGCGCGCTGCCGGAGCTGCGCGGGTTCTTCGCGGGGCAGACGCTGACCTCCGGCTCCTCCGGCTGGCTGTCGCAGAGCTACCAGCGGCGCGGCTCCGCGGCCGGTGAACCCGTCGACGGGCTGGTGAACTACGAGTCGGTCCTGCTGTCGATGAACGCCTCCGGGGACCTGGACGAGCCGCTGGTGCCGATCCACCCGCGCGACGGGGTCGCCACCGCCGACTACCCGCTGACCCTGCTGCGCTCCGCCTCCGACGAGGCGCGCTCGGCCTACCAGCGGCTCACCGACTACCTGCGGTTGCCCCGGGTGCAGCAGCGGATCATGGAGCTCACCCACCGCCGACCGATCACCGCGCAGGTGGAGCTGACCCCGGAGCTGCGCGATCACCCGATGTTCGAGCTGCCCTTCCCCGCCCGGCCCGCCGTCGTCGACGAACTGCTCCTCGCCTACTTCGACCAGCTCCGCAGACCGACCCGCACCCTCTACGTGCTCGACACCTCCGGGTCCATGCGGGGCGACCGGCTCACCGCGCTCAAGGACGCCCTCGGCTCGCTCACCGGCGCCGGGGAGACCTCGCGGTTCGACCGGTTCCACAACCGGGAGCAGGTCACCTTGCTGCCGTTCAACAGCACCGCGGGCCCGGCCGCGACGTTCGACATCCCGGAACGCGACCCCGGGCCGGTGCTCGCCGACATCCGCGCGCACGGCGAACGCCTGGGCGCGGCCGGGGAGACCGCCCTCTACGACGCGCTGCTGGCGGCGTTCGCGCTCGCCGCCGAGCAGGGCGCCGCCGACCCCGACCGGTTCACCTCGATCGTGCTGATGACCGACGGGGAGAACAACCGGGGCCGCACCCTCGCGGAGTTCACCGCCGCCCCGCGGCCCCCCGTGCCGGTCTTCCCGATCCTGTTCGGGGAGGGCGCTGTCGAGGAGATGCGCGCGGTCGCCGACGCCACCGGCGGCAAGGTCTTCGACGCCCGGACCCAGTCCTTGACCCGGGTGTTCGCCGAAGTCCGCGGCTACCAGTAGGGCCGGGCCGGCTCCGGGGGAAGACCCCGACGCGGCGAAAGCGATCACCCGTTGGGCGGGCGGAGCCGATCTCACCGAACGCATCGTGATCGACGTGCCTACCGTCCGTGGTCATGGTCCTTTCCAGATCGCAGGTGCTCGGCGCCGGAGCGGCGGGCGCGGCGCTCGTCGCCGCGGTGCTCACCGCCCCGTGGAACGCGGTGGCCCAGCAGGGCACCGTGGCGGAGAGCTCGCTGCTCCAGGTCACCATCCCCGGCATCCCGGGCCTCGACGTGCCGTCGTACGGCGGGACGCTCGGCGACGTCTCCTCCGGACCCGGCACCAACGTCGTGACCTGGGACCAGAGCGACCCCGACGGCGTGCTCGACTACGTCAGCGGCTGGTACGGCACCCCGGCGCCACCGGGGACCAGCACGGTCCTGGTCAACGACGACGTGGGCTCGCGCGAGGCCGAAGCGGCGGGCAACGGCTTCGGCGTCGGACTGGTCCCCGGAGCGCCCAACCTGATCAGCTTCGGCTCGGTGCACACCTACGCCCGGTGCACCCAAGCGCCGCTGGCCCCCTCGGCGGAGGCCTACGCGCGGACCGACGAGAACGCGATCTACCTCTTCGACGACGTCACCCGGCCGCTCACCGAAGGCGACAACCAGGTCTCGGTCACCGGCGACCAGCTCGGCATCCCCGGCGTCGCCACCGGCGACCTGACCATCAACGTCCAGCACGTCGAGGAGACCTGGGACTACGGGGCGCGCGCCGCGATCGTCATCGAGATCAGCGGCGTGCTCCGCGACGAGAACGGCGACGTCCTCCACGAGGGCCCGCTCATGTCGCTCACCGCGGGCGAAGTCCAGGTCGACTGCACCGACGAGGACCCCCCACCCACCCCGACACCGGAGCCACCACCCACCACAACGACGGAGCCGACGGACCCGCCGACCACGACGCCGACGGATCCGACGGAGCCGACGGACCCGCCGACCACGACGCCGACGGATCCGACGGAGCCGACGGACCCACCGACCACGACGCCGACGGATCCGACGGAGCCGACGGACCCACCGACCACGACGCCGACGGATCCGACGGAGCCGCCGACCACCGGCACCGAACCGCCGAGCACGTCGGAGCCACCGGGCGGGCTGCCGGGTGACGACGATCCGACGCGACCGGGCGATCCCGACCAGCTCGCGCAGACCGGCACCTCCGTCGCCCCGCTGCTCGGCCTGGCCGCGGCGCTGCTCCTGCTCGGTCCGCTGGTGCTGCTCGCCGTCCGCCGCCGGTCCTGAGCGCGAACGAACGCGCGGGCGCGGACGGCCCCGGTCGTCCGGTTCGCGTACTGAGTGAGGGGCCGCACTCGACTGGGTGGGTCCAATCCAGGTGAGGGGCACCCTGTACCGCGTTACGTGGTACAGGGTGCCCCTCACTCACGACTCGAACGGGTGAGTCGCTCGCCGGTGGTCGCTCAGGCGGGCTGCCAGAGGACGCAGGCCGGGCGCTGCGCGGTGAGGCAGTACTCGGCGACGGCCTCGCTGACCTGGTCCAGCGGCAGCGAGGCGGTGGTCGGGTAGTGCCGGGTGCCCGCGGCGTCCTTCGGCAGGAGCGGCGCGTCGTGCGGGGCGTCGGGGTTGTGCGAGTCGACGTGGTCGTCGGCGGTGGTGAAGGTCAGCGCGCCCCATCCCGGTGTCGTCGCGATGGTCAGGTGGTGCGCCTCGGGGCCGACGCGGAGTTCCGCGTACGGGGTGGTCAGCAGCGCCCGCACCAGCTCCGCGACCTCGCTCGGGGTCCGCGCGTACCGGGTGTCGTCGCCGAGGACGCCTGTCACCACGATGCCCGTCTCGGTGGTCGTCATGATCGTGCCTTTCCGCTCAACGTCGATCTGTCGTCGGCGGCACCGCCGTCGTGGTCGCGATTGTTCAGCACCGCTGATCCGCAGGCATTCCCCTGGAACTGCGATGTTCGTCGCCGCGTCACTCGAAGGGGTTGGCGCGTGCCGGTTTTCGCGACGGAACCGCTGGTGGGCGGCTTGATCGCGGAGCGTGTGAAAACCGCCACGCCCGGTCGCCGCGCTACGGTGGGGAGCCGCCTTCCCGAAAGGATTTCGCATGGACCTGGACGGGCTCGCGCACCGCCTCCGCGACTTCGCCGCCGCCCGCGACTGGGAGCAGCACCACTCGCCGAAGAACCTGGTGATGGCGCTCGGCGGCGAGGTCGGCGAGCTCACCGCCCTGTTCCAGTGGCTGACCGAGCAGGAGTCGGCGACCGCCGCGCACGATCCCCGGCTCGGCCCGCAGGTCCGCGACGAGCTCGCCGACGTGCTGATCTACCTGGTCCGCCTCGCCGACCGGCTCGACGTCGACCTGCTCGCCGAAGCCGAGGCGAAGGTGCAGCGCAACGAGACCCGCTTCCCGGCCCCGGCGGACTAGCGGTCGAGCAGCCGCGCGAGGTCCTCGGCGGCGAGGCCGCAGGCGCCGGCGTGGTCGCGGATGATGTCGCCGGCGGCGGTCGCGGTGTCCGAGCGGGTCCAGTCCCGCTGGAGCTCCAGCAGGTATTGCAGCCAGGTCATCGGCTGCACGCCCGCCTGGACCATGCGCTGCACCGCGCGGTCGTGGGTCTCGGGGTTGGCGCCGCCGCTGGCGTCGGTGATCGCGTAGGCGTCGTAGCCGGATTCGACCGCGCAGAGGGCGGGCATCAGGACGCCGACCTCGGTCCAGACCCCGGCGGCGACGACCTTGGGCTTGCCGCTGCGTTCGATGCGCCTGCGGACGGGGTCGTCCTGCCACGGGTTCAGGGCGGTGCGCTCGATCCACCGCTCGGTGTCCGGGAACGCCTCGCGGAGGCCCCGGACCAGCTCGCCGCCGGAGCCCAGCGGCAGCGCGCTGGTGATGATCGCCGGGATGCCGAACAGCGCGGCGGTCCGGGCCAGGCCGGTGGTCGCCTCGGCGAGGCGCTCCACCGGTTGCGAGCCCACCGCGGCGCCCATCGTGCTCTGGTGGTCGACGAGCAGCAGCACGTGGTCGTGCGGGGTGAGCAGGCGACGGCTCGGCTCCGCCTCCCCGATGCCGGTCGGTTCCATCGGCACGTCCCTTCTCGCGGTGGGTTCACGGTGGCCCAGTGCCGAGCGGAGCGCACGTCGCCGACATGCCGGGGGCGGCGCGCCGTCTCGTCTCACTCGATCGGGTGGCTACCGGCGGGTGAACTCCGCGTCCGGCGCCGGGAGAGGGCGCGTCCGCACCGTGCGTGATGATCACCGGGGACGTCACATCCCCCGCGGAGCCGGTTCACCGAGAATCGCGGGCGGGAGCGACGGACGGTGCGCCCGACCCATTCCAGCCGGTATTCCACTACCCGGTCGGGTTATGCTCGGAATTGCCGCAAAACCGCCCGGCCAAACCGCGCGGACCGGCGCCGGCGCTGTTACCTTCACACCGAAGTCGGAGCTAGTTCGACAATTCTTCCCCGGCCCCGTTGACGCTCCCGGCCGACCCGCGACGAGTCGCGGCGGCGTGGAGGAGGAAAGCGCAATGGCATTTCCGGAAAAACCCGCGAGCCGTGGTTTCGCGGTTCTGTCCCTGCTCGGTGCGCTGTGCTCGGTCACCGCCCCGCAGGCCGTCGCGGATGTGCACTCCGCCCATGCCGGGAGCGCCCCGGGCGTCCCCTCCTCGGACTCCCGGCGGTCCGCGCCACCTGCTGCTTCGGCGTTGACCGTGCATCCGGTGACGACCGGCGTGATCACCAGCGGGTTCGGTCCGCGCGGCGGCACGATGCACAAGGGCGTGGACATCGCGAACGCGATCGGCACGCCGATCCACGCCGCCGCCGACGGCACCGTCGTGGCCGCCGGGCCGGCCCGCGGATTCGGCCGGTGGATCAGAATTGCGCACGGGTCGGAGACCGTTTCCGTCTACGGCCACATCAATGCCGCATTCGTGTCCGCCGGACAACGGGTCGCGGGGGGCCAGCTCATCGCGAGCATGGGAAACCGCGGCCAGTCCACCGGACCCCACCTGCACTTCCAGCTCGAAGTGCGCGGGCAGGCCGTCGACCCCGCCCGGTTCTACCGCGATGCGGGGGCGTCGTTGCGGTGGTGAACCCGGCGCGGACCCCCGCGTCGGCCCGCCGACCCCAACCGCCACCCGGTTGTGACGCCACGCACGGCCGCTGCCACAGTGTCAACCCCCGGATGTGGGTGGTGGCCGGAGGCGCTGCGGTGGGCACCGGCGGGTGCCAGGGCCCAGCGCAGCGACGATCACGCGGTGCGCACGGTGTGGGCCGTTCGGCCCTCCGACCTTCACCCCGCTGGCCGATTGTCTTCGTGCTCCGGGAGCTACTTCGATTCGCGAAGACGCCGGAAGGATCGATGTGATGGAGCGAGTGGACGCGGCGGGGATCGTCGGTGGTGGGGTGCTCACCGAAGGTGCGCGACCGCAGGACTGGGAGCGCCGGATCGCGGAGCGGTCCGAACTGCTCTACCGGGGGCGGCTGCTGCGGCGCCTGCTCCTGCTGTGGGCGGGGCCCGGTACCGCCGTGCTCGGCGCGCTGGGGATCGGGGCCGAGGTGTTATGGCGATCGCCGTGGATCACGGGTGCCGTTGCGGTGATCGCGGTGGGGTCGCTCGCCGTGTCGGCGCGACTGCTGTACGGGCAGCACTTTAAGGTCCGCGCGGTGGAGACGGAACTGCGCGCGCTGGAAAGCGCCCATCGGGAACACCTGCTGGAAGAACTCGGGTACGGCGACCTGCTCGCGGCGCACAAGCGCTACCGCGCCCAGTTGCCCGCCCTCATCGAGCGCTACCGGGGCGAGGCCCGGCGCAACCGGTGGAAGGACAACGCGCTGCAAGGCGTGGTGATCGGCGGCTCGATCGTCGGCGCGACGGTGTCGGCGACCGCGGTGTCGTTCGCCGCGAGCCGCTGGTACGCGGTGGCGCTGTGCCTGCTCGTCGCGGTCGCCGCCGCGTTCGCCGGGTACGCCCACTACCGGGACCGCTGCCACTCGTGGCAGCAGACCGCCGACTGGCTGGAGCGGGAGTACGAGTCGGTGGAGCTCCGCGTCGGCCGCTACCGCAAGTTCGAGGACGAGCGCGAGGCCTACGCCGAGTTCGCCGACGCGATCGAGGCGCTGCGGTCGGAGCGGTCCCGCACCGCGCGGGGCGCGGACGCGCTCGGGCAGTAGCCGCGGTTCGCGTCGTCGCCACTGGGAAGAGGGAAAGGTGAACTCGATATCGACCACGCGGAGTTCACTTTTCCCCCGGGTGTGATCGCTGAATCGTGGTTGCCCTTTCTTCCGTAATCTCCGCCGGGCACGGCAATCCGGCCTGTGCAGAGAGGAGCAAGACGATGAAGCGCACCTTCACCGCGGCCTGCGCCGTGCTGGCGAGCGGCGCCGGCGTGGTCGGCATGGCCGGTGCCGCGCACGCGGCCCCCGCGCCCGAGCAGCCCGCCGTCCCGCTGGACGGCCGCACCTCCGACGTGCTGCACAAGGTCCCGAAGGCCGTCGGCGAGGTCGTGGCGCTGGCCGAGGAGGTCGGCACGACCGGTTCGCTGAAGCCGGTGACCGACGCGGTGTCCCACGCCACCACCGGGCACACCCTGGGCACCTACGAAGTCGACCTGAGCAAGCCGCTGCCGGTCGGCCGGGTGGTCCCGATGGACCAGGCGCCCGCGGTGCTCACCCCCGTCACCAGCGTGGTCGGCGGCGCCGCCGAGCAGGTCACCGGCACCGCCCAGCAGCTCACCGGAGCGGCCCAGGGCCGTGCCGAGCAGGGCGTTCTCCCGCCGCTCGGCGTGCCGATCGTCGACCAGCTGCTGCACAACGCCATCAACCAGTCGGAGAACGGCCGCGACGGTGGCGGGAGCGCGCTGAACCCGGTCACCGACCTGCTCACCCACGGCCCGCTCGGCGGGGACATGCAGCTCGGCCGGTGATCGCGCCGACCGCACCGGACGCACCCGATGGCCTCCGCTCGACCCGGCGGGGGCCATCAGGTGCGTCCGGTGCGGTCGCGCGCTCGGGGTGGCGGCCGGGTGGGGCATCGGGCCCACTGAGCACTGGACCCACTGAGCACTGGATCCACTAGAGCACTGGGCCGTCCGGGTGTTCCTCGGCCCCCGCGCGTCAGGGCCGCACGGGTGTGCGGTCCCCCGCGGGGGAGGACGAGATGATCTGGTGCGTTCTGACGATCGCGGTGCTCGCCGCGCTCGGCGCCGCTCCGGCGCTGCGCAGGCGGGTGCTGCGCGAGCGCGCGGTGGCGCGGGTCCGGGCGGAGCTCGCCCGCCGACCGCCGCGCGCGGGCAACCGAACGGAGGTGCTGTGGCCGACGCTGAACCGCTGTCCGTCGCGGGAGCGGTCGCCGACGCGCTGAGCAGGCTCGGCCGGGCGACCGGCAGGCTGGGGGCCGCCGCGGACCGGGTGACCTACCTGCTGCTGGCGATCCTGGAGCGGGAGGGACCGCTGCGCACCGGTGCGCTCGCCGAGGCCACCCACGCCGACCCGTCCACGATCAGCAGGCAGGTCGCGCGGCTGGTGGACGACGGCCTGGTGCGGCGCACCGCCGACCCGGCCGACGCGCGGGCGACGCTGCTGGGCATCACCGAGGCGGGCCAGGAGCACCTGGACGCCTCCCGCAGCCGCCGGAACCGGGCGCTGGCGATGCTGCTCGCCGAGTGGGACCCGGCCGACCGGGAGGCGCTGCGCGACCTGCTCGGCCGGTTCGTCGAGGACTTCGAGCGGCGGCTGCCCGAGGTGCGCGCGCAGCTCGACGCCGACTGATCCCGGACCGAGTTGTCCACAGGTTCCGAGGTTGTCCACAGCCCTGTGGACAACTCCACCGGGAATGACGAGGGCCCCCACCGCGCGCAGCGGGGAGGCCCGTGGGGTGCGAGCGGTCAGTGGCCCTGGGCCCGGTGCCGCTCGTAGGAGCGCTTGATCTCGCTCTCGGCCTCGTCCCGGCCGACCCACGTCGCGCCCTCCACGCTCTTGCCGGGCTCCAGGTCCTTGTAGACCTCGAAGAAGTGCTGGATCTCCAGCTTGTAGAACTCGGAGAGGTGGTGGACGTCGCGCAGGTGCTCCTGGCGCGGGTCGTCGGAGGGCACGCAGATGACCTTGTCGTCGCCGCCCTTCTCGTCGCGCATCCGGAACATGCCGATGGCGCGCGACTTGATCAGGCAACCCGGGAAGGTCGGCTCCTGGACCAGCACCAGCGCGTCCAACGGGTCGCCGTCCTCGCCGAGGGTCTCCTCGATGAACCCGTAGTCGGCCGGGTACTGGGTGGCGGTGAACAGCGTGCGGTCGAGACGGATGCGTCCCGTCTCGTGGTCCACCTCGTACTTGTTCCGGTTCCCCTTGGGGATCTCGATCGTGACGTCGAAGTCCACGCGGTTCCTCACTCGTCTTGCGTCGGGTGCGGTCGCGCGCTCGCGCCCGCGACCACGTTCTAGTGTGGACCACGACCGCTGCCCGGGCCCCACCGCAGTGCGTGAGCTCGCATCTGGCAATCTGGGAGCTCGTCGAGGAGGAGCACGTGCCCGATCCCCAGAAGCCCGGGGGCGAGGTGCCCGAAACCGACGTCAGGGCGTCATCGCCGGAGGACCCGGTGAGCGAGGCGAAACCGGGTGGTCAGCAGCCGGAATGGCCCGCCGACGACCACGCCGTCAGCACCGCACCGGAGTCAGCCCCCGTGACCGAGGACACCACCACCCCCGACGGGGACGGCGGGACCGCGCGCCCACCGAAGTGGGGACCGGTCGCGGGCAACCTCGACGCCACGACCCCCACCGCCCAGCCGTCGAGCTCCGACCAGGCCGAACTCGGGGAGGCGTCGAGCGCCGAGCCCGGCGCGGCGGCCGACCCCGCCCCGTCCGACCAGGCCGAAGACCGGGCGACCGACCGCGCCGAGGACTCCGCGGCCGACGCACCGGCCGAGCGGACCGCCGCCACCGACGAGCCCGAGCGATCCGAGCCGACGGCAGCGGACCAGCCGACCGAACCCGCGGACGAGGACCGACCGGCCGAGCGGACCGACGCCGCCGAGCAGCCCGAAGCGGCCGACCGGACCGAGGGGATCGCGCAGGCCGAGGAGCCTGCGCAGGCCGACGACGCAGCGAAGGCCGAGGAGCCTCCGCAAGCGGAGGGCGCGCCGGAAGCCGAACAGCGGGTGCAGGCCGAGGACGCGGCGGAAGCCGAGGAAGCCGAACCGGCTCCGCGGACCGGTGCGGTCGCTGAGGCCGAGCAGGACAGCGCGGTCGCGCACGCCGAAGAGACCGGGTCGGCACGAGCCGCCGACGCGGCGGAACCGGCCGAGCAGGCCGAAGCGGAACCGGCCGAGCGGACGGAAGCGGAACCGGCCGAGCAGGCTGAACCGGCCGAACAGGCCGAAGCGGCTGGGCAGGCTGAACCGGCTGAGCGGGCCGAAGCGGCTGAGCAGGCCGAATCGGCCGAGCGGGCCGAAACGGCCGAGCAGGCCGAAGCGGCTGGGCAGGCCGAGCAGGCCGAGCAGGCTGAGCGGGCCGAGTCGGCTGAGCAGGCCGAACAGGCCGAAGCGGCTGGGCAGGCCGAGCCGGCCGAGCAGGCCGAGCGGGCGGAACCGGCTGAGCAGGCCGAATCGGCCGAGCGAGCTGAATCGGCTGAGCGGGCCGAATCGGTGGCTCAGGACGAGCACGCCGACTCGGCACCAGCCGTCGACTCGGCGGAACCGGCCGAGCGATCCGGAGTCGAGCAGGCCGAATCGGCTGAGCAGGCCGAACCGGCGGCCCAGAATGAGCGGGCCGAGTCGGACGCCGGTGGTGCGGAGGACCACGCCGAGGACGCCGTACCGGCGGAGGACGCCGAGACGGCGGACCGGGAGACCGGGTCCGAGCCGTCCGGTGAGCCCGAGTCGACCGGGGTGGCTGCTCCGGCCGAGGCGGAACCGGCCGAGCCCCAGGTCGCGCAGGACGACTCGGCGCCGGAGGCGGCGCTGTCGGCCGAGGCGGCCCCGGCCGCACAGGCTGCGGCCCCGGCCGAGCCGAGCAGCGACGAGCAGGCCACCGAGCGTCCCGCCGAGGTCGCCCAGCAGCCGGAGGAGCTCGCCGAGCGCCCGGCCGAGGTCGCCCCGCAGCCGGAGACACCCGAGGAGCGTCCGGCCGAGGTCGACGAACAGCCGGAGGCGCCCGCCGAGCGCTCCCCCGCGGCCGGACCGACCGGCGCGGCAGCGGACGTCACCGAGCAGCCCCGGGAGCCCGAGAGCTCGTCGGCGGAGCGGGAGGAGCCGCCGACCCCGCCGCACGGCCTGCCCCTGCCGCCGTGGCCCACGGGGCCTGGCGCGGAGTGGCCGCCCGCGACCTCGCCGCCCGCGACCCCGCCGCCGTCGGGGCCGCCGCCGGAGAGCCCGGCCGAGCGGACCCAGCAGTTCCGCCCGGTGGAGTCGACGCAGTTCATCCAGCGGGTCGAGGAGCCGCCGCGCGTCGAGCGGACCCAGGGGATCGCGCCGGTCGAACAGACCCAGCAGATCCCGCGCGTCGAGCCCGCCGAGCAGCGCCCGGCGCCCGACCCCGGCCCGCCGACCACGCGCATCCCGGTGGTGCCGCCGTCCGACGTCGAGCGCACGCAGCAGTTCGCCCGCCCGGACTTCGGCGCCGAACCACCGCGCACCGCGCGCCCGGAGGACTTCGCCGGGGTGGGCGTGCCCAGCACGAACCAGCCCAGCACGAACCAGCCCAGCGCCAACCAGCCCAGCGCAGCCCCGCCCACCAGCGCGCCGCCCCCGGCCGCGCCGCAGCGCCGACCGGAACCGCGGCCCGCGCCGCCGCAGCCCGCGCCGGAACCGC
>NZ_BAABII010000004.1:0-60841 GCF_039542665.1 Saccharopolyspora cebuensis | reverse complement strand
CCGGGGCCGCCCGCGCCGGAACCGCCGCCCGAGGCGCGCCCAGCGGCCCGGCGGCGCAGGCCGCTGATCGCGGTGGCCGCGGTCGCCGTGGTGCTGCTCGTCCTCGGCGCGATCCTCGTGCCGGGGTGGATGCGCAGCACGCAGATCGCCGAACCGCCCGCGCCGGTCCGGCTGGAACCGGAGATCACCGCGCTCGGCGGGTCGTCGGCGCCGAGCACGGCCGGGATCGACGCGGCGCTCGCCGAACCGCTGACCAACCCGGCGCTCGGCCAGTTCGCCGGGATCGTGTTCGACGCCAGCACCGGCGAGCCGGTGTGGCAGCGCGACGCGGGCACCTCGCTGGTGCCCGCCTCGACGGGCAAGGTCCTGTCGATGAGCGCCGTGCTGCTCGGGCTGGACCACGACAAGCGGTTCAGCACCAAGGTCGTGCGCGGTGCCGAGCCGGGCAGCGTGGTGCTGGTCGGCGGCGGTGACGTGACGCTGTCCGCGCTGCCGGCGGGCGAGGAGTCGTTCTACCCGGACGCGCCGAAGTTCGACGACCTGCTCGCCCAGGTGCGGGCCGCCACCGGAGGTCCGGTGACCTCGGTGCGGGTCGACACCAGCCGCTACTCCGGTCCGCTGCTGGCCGAGGGCTGGCTGCCCGAGGACATCCCGGGCGGGTACGTCGCCCCGGTGCAGCCGGTGATGCTGGACGGCGGCCGGGCCGACCCGAAGGTGAACTACAGCCCGCGCCCGCCGGACCCCGCGCTGGAGGCGGGCAAGGCGCTGGCCGCCGAGCTCGGCGCCTCGTCGGTCTCGGCCGGGACCGCACCGCCGAACGCCCAGGTGCTCGGCGAGGTCAAGTCGGCGACGGTGCGGGAGCAGGTCGAGACGGTGCTCCGGCACTCGGACAACCTGCTCGCCGAAACGCTGATCCGCGAGCTCGCCATCGCCACCGGGCACCCGCCCTCGTTCGCGGGCGGCACCGCGGCGGTGCGGGAGGTGCTGACCCGCCACGGCTTCGACCTGACCGGGGTGCGGCTGGCCGACGGCAGCGGGCTGTCGACGGCGGACCGGGCGACCCCGAAGGTCCTCGGCTCGGTGCTGGCGGCGGCCAACGCCCCCGCCACGCCCGAGGGCGGGCTGCCGGAGCGCGCCGCGAAGCTGCGCGCGCTGCTGCCCGGGATCCCGGTGGCCGGTGGCTGGGGCAGCCTCGACGACCGCTTCCAGGGCACCCCCGGCCAGGGCTGGGCCCGGGCCAAGACCGGCACGCTCAGCGGGGTGAACAGCCTGGCGGGCTCGGTGCTCACCGAGGACGGCCGGTTGCTGGTGTTCGCGCTGATGTCCAACGGCACCAGCCCGGTGGAGGCCCGCCCAGCGCTCGACGACGTGGTGGACGCCCTGCGCGGCTGCGGCTGCGGCTGACATCCGTCCGGCCGCGCCGATCACGGGTACCGTCGGAGCTGTGAACGCCGGACCCACCGCGGCGCCCCGCCGGGACGCCGCCGCTCCCGCCCCGCTGAACTGGGACGTCGCCGTCGCGACGGCTTCCCGGCTGATCAAGCCAGGTCCGGAGGTGCCGCGCGCGGAGGCCGAGCGCGCGGTGCGCGGCCTGCGCCGGTTCAGCGTCGAGGCGGAGACGCACGTCCGCGAGGTGACCGGGCTGGGCCAGGACCTGCCCATCGCCGAGGGCGACGTGGTCGACCGGCGGGACTGGCTGCGCGGCGCCGCCGAGGGCCTGGACCTGCTCACCGAGGACGCCATGGCCGCCGTGGACGGCGGTGAGCGGAGCCCGGCGGGGGACTTCTTCGGCGGGCTCAGCGCCCGCGGCGCGGGCGTGCAGGCCGGGGTGGTGCTGGCCTACCTGGGCAGCAAGGTGCTCGGCCAGTTCGACCCCTACGGCGCGGCCCCGGTGCCCGGCCAGCGCGGTCGGCTGCTGCTGGTCGCGCCCAACATCGTCGCCGCGCAGCGCGGTCTCGGCGTGCCCGCCGAGGACTTCTCGATGTGGGTCTGCCTGCACGAGTCCACCCACCGGCTCCAGTTCAACGCGGTCCCGTGGCTGCGCGAGCACTTCGCCCGCAACCTCGGCGAGCTGCTCGGCGCGATGGAGGGCGGCGCGGCCGAGGTGCTGGGGCGGTTGCCCGCGGCGCTGCGCGAGGTGCGGTCCGGCCGCCCGGCCGACGCCAGCCCGGGCGTGCTCGGCGTCGTCGAGCTGCTGCAGGGCCCGGAGCAGCGCGAGGTGCTGGACCGCATCCTGGCCCTGTCCACGCTGCTGGAAGGCCACGCCGATCACGTGATGGACGCCGTGGGGCCCCGGGTGGTGCCCAGCGTGACCACCATCCGCGCGCGGTTCACCCAGCGCCGCAACGGCGGCGGCCCGGTGGACCGGGTGCTGCGCAGCCTGCTCGGGGTGGACGCCAAGATCCGCCAGTACGCCCAGGGCGCGGCGTTCACCGAACACGTGGTGGGCGCCGTCGGCATGGCCGGCTTCAACGCGGTCTGGGCCTCGCCGGAGCACCTGCCGACCCGCGCCGAGATCACCGATCCCGCCGCCTGGCTGCGCCGCGTCCACGGCTGACCCGCGCCCGCGTCGGGGCGTCGGCGGCGGCGAGAATGGGCGGGTGCCGCCCCACCCCGCCGTCAGCGCGACGCGCGTCGCCGTGCGCGCCCTGCTGGACAGCTCCCACCGAACCGGTCCGGTGGCGGTGGCCTGCTCGGGTGGCGCCGATTCGCTGGCGCTGGCCGCGGCGACCGCGCACGTCGCGACCAGGCGCGGCATCGACGTGCACGGGCTGGTGGTGGACCACGGCCTGCAACCGGGGTCGGCCGAGGTGGCGGCGCGGGCCGCCGAGCAGCTCCGCGAGCTGGGCTGCGCCGAGGTCCGGGTGCTCGACGTCGAGGTGACCGGTCCCGGCGGGACCGAGGCCGCCGCGCGCCGGGCCCGGTACGCGGCGCTGGACGCCGCGCGACCCGGCGGGCTGGTGCTGCTCGGGCACACCCTCGACGACCAGGCGGAGACGGTGCTGCTCGGGCTCGGCCGGGGCTCCGGACCCCGGTCGATCGCCGGGATGCGCCCGCTCGACCCGCCGTGGGGACGTCCGCTGCTGGACGTGCGCCGGGCCACCACCGAGGCGGCCTGCGCGGCGCAGGGCCTCGTCCCGTGGCGCGATCCGCACAACGCCGACGAGCGGTTCACCCGTGTGCGGTTGCGCACAGCGGTGCTGCCGCTGCTGGAGGAGGTGCTCCAAGGCGGGGTGGCGCCCGCGCTGGCCCGCACCGCCCGGCAGCTCCGGGAGGACGTCGACGCGCTCGACGGGCTCGCCGAGGAGCTCCTGCCGCTGGTCGCGGCGGGTCCGGAACTGGACGCGGCGGCGCTGGCCGGGCACCCCGGGGCGCTGCGCAGGCGGGTGCTGCGGAGCTGGCTGCGCGCGCGAGGTGTTCCGCAGATCACCGACGCCCAGCTCCGCGCGGCCGATGCCCTCGTGGCCGACTGGACCGGGCAGGGCGGCCCGGCGCTGCCCGGCGACTTTGTGCTGCGCCGGACACGTGGCAGGCTGCTGCTCACAGCGGCGCAACGCGGGGTGGCGAATGGCTGAACATCCGCGGACGAGTCGAGTCGGGAAGAGGGGAAGCCGGGCCGTGTACGACGGCGACATCGCATCGGTGCTCATCAGCGAGCAGCAGATCAACGACAAGATCCGCGAGCTGGCCGACCAGGTCGGTGCGGACTACGGGACCGACCGGGGCAGCGACCTGGTGCTGGTCGGCGTGCTCAAGGGCGCGGTCATGTTCATGACCGACTTCGCCCGGGCGCTGGACCAGCCGGCGCAGCTCGAATTCATGGCGGTGAGCTCCTACGGCTCGTCGACCTCCTCGTCGGGCGTGGTGCGCATCCTCAAGGACCTCGACCGCGACATCGCCGGCCGGCACGTGCTCATCGTCGAGGACATCATCGACTCCGGGCTCACCCTGTCCTGGCTGCTCAAGAACCTCCAGTCGCGGGGCCCGGCCTCGCTGGAGGTCTGCACGCTGCTGCGCAAGCCGGACGCCGTGCAGGTCGACGTGCCGGTGAAGTACGTGGGCTTCGACATCCCGAACGAGTTCGTCGTCGGGTACGGGCTGGACTACGCCGAGCGGTACCGGGACCTGCCCTACATAGGCACCCTAGACCCCAAGGTCTACACGTCTGGGGTCTGATCAGTCGGTGTCCGTGGTCTTTTTGGCGCGCGGTGCGGGTGGCGGAACCTCAGCGGCCTTCTCGCTCCGGGAGCCGCTCCTCATGTACCCACCCGTACACAGCGTCGCGGCTGTCCTCGCGAGAAGGCCGCTGAGAACCCGCTGCGGTGCAAGCTGCGAGGGTGGGGCAGTGCGGAAGCGGCTCCCGCCGCTTGCCTGACGGTGGTTCCGTTTGCGCCCTCACCCAGGTGGCGAGCGGGTGTGGACGGGGCTTGCGCGGTGCTGATGGGGGCCGGTCCGGTGGGGTCGGGCACATCGGGTGGGGTGGTGGCGGCGTGTTCGCCCTCGGCGGAGCGTGTCCGGATTCCGCCCCTGCGTCCAGGTCGGTGACCGCTGCGGGAGTACGCTCGGTGTTCCGCGTAACGCTCGGCATGGTCGTGCCGACGCACGGGCCGGTACGCTGGTCTGAAGGGGTTGACGGCCATGACGACCCTCGTCAAGCCGAGCACGCCGTCGCCCGAAGTGACAGTCAGGGAGGGTCGAGGCCGCCCGCCGGCCGCAAGTGAATGGACCGAAAGCGCCTGCTCCGCAACCCGCTGCTGTGGATCCTTGCAGCGTTCCTGCTGATCTACGCCTTCAGCGTGCTGTTCGACGAGACCCGCGCCTACCGCGAGGTCTCGACGTCGGACGCGCTGGAGCAGATCGCGCAGGGCAAGGTGGCCGACGCGACCATCGAGGACAAGGAGCAACGGGTTCGGCTGACCCTGAAGGAAGGTCAGTCCTTCGCCGACAGTTCCCTGCTGATCGCGCAGTACCCCGCCGGAGCCACCAACCAGATCGTCGACGAGATCCGCAGCGCCGACGTCCCGCAGTGGAACACCAAGGTCACCCAGGACTCGATCTGGATGACCCTGCTGCTGTACCTGGTGCCGATCGGCATCCTGGTGCTGCTGCTCATGTGGATGATGAACAACGTCCAGGGCGGCGGCAACCGGGTGATGAACTTCGGCAAGTCCAAGGCCAAGCAGCTCACCAAGGACATGCCGCAGACGTTGTTCACCGACGTCGCGGGTGCCGACGAGGCCGTCGAGGAACTCCACGAGATCAAGGACTTCCTGCAGAACCCCGGCCGGTACCAGGCGCTCGGCGCCAAGATCCCGAAGGGCGTGCTGCTCTACGGCCCGCCGGGCACCGGCAAGACCCTGCTGGCCAGGGCGGTCGCCGGTGAGGCCGCCGTGCCGTTCTACTCCATCTCCGGTTCCGACTTCGTCGAGATGTTCGTCGGCGTCGGCGCCTCCCGCGTGCGCGATCTGTTCGAGCAGGCCAAGCAGAACGCGCCGTGCATCATCTTCGTCGACGAGATCGACGCGGTGGGGCGCCAGCGCGGCGCCGGGCTCGGCGGCGGCCACGACGAGCGGGAGCAGACCCTCAACCAGCTCCTCGTCGAGATGGACGGCTTCGACTCGCGCGGCGGCATCATCCTGATCGCCGCCACCAACCGGCCCGACATCCTGGACCCGGCGCTGCTGCGCCCGGGCCGCTTCGACCGGCAGATCCCGGTCTCGGCGCCGGACATGCGCGGTCGCCGCGCCATCCTCGGGGTGCACTCCAAGGGCAAGCCGCTGGCGCAGGACGCCGACCTGGAGGGCCTGGCCAAGCGCACCGTGGGCTTCTCCGGCGCCGACCTGGAGAACGTGGTCAACGAGGCCGCGCTGCTCACCGCGCGGGAGAACGGCCAGCTCATCACGGGTCCCGCGCTGGAGGAGGCGGTCGACCGCGTGATCGGCGGCCCGCGCCGCAAGAGCAAGATCATCTCGGAGCGGGACAAGAAGATCACCGCCTACCACGAGGGCGGGCACGCGCTGGCCGCGTGGGCGATGCCCGACCTGGAGCCGGTGTACAAGCTCACGATCCTGCCGCGCGGTCGCACCGGCGGGCACGCCCTGGTCGTCCCCGAGGACGACAAGGACATGATGACCCGCTCGGAGATGATCGGCCGGCTGGTGTTCGCGCTGGGCGGTCGCTCGGCCGAGGAGCTGGTGTTCCACGAGCCGACCACGGGTGCTTCCAGCGACATCGAGCAGGCGACGAAGATCGCCCGCGCGATGGTCACCGAGTACGGCATGACCGCCCGGCTCGGCGCGGTCAAGTACGGCAAGGAGGAGGGCGACCCGTTCCTGGGCCGCACCGCCGGCCAGCAGCCGAACTACTCGCTGGAGGTCGCGCACGAGATCGACGAGGAGGTGCGCCGGCTCATCGAGGCCGCGCACACCGAGGCGTGGGAGATCCTCAACACCTACCGCGACATCCTCGACGACCTCGTCCTGGAGCTGATGGACAAGGAGACGCTGAACCGCAAGGACCTGGAGCGCATCTTCGCCGACGTGGAGAAGCGCCCCCGGATCACCGCGTTCAACGACTTCGGTGGCCGCACGCCGTCGGAGAAGCCGCCGATCAAGACCCGCGGCGAGCTCGCCAAGGAGCGCGGTGAGCCGTGGCCCCCGGTCGAGGAGCAGCCGACTCCGACGCCGACCCCGATCGGCGGCCCCCAGGGCAACGGCACCGCCGGTGCCCAGCAGGGCGACCCGCAGCAGCAGCCCCAGGGCCAGCCGCCCCAGGGCCAGCCCCAGGGGCAGCAGCCGCAGGGCCAGCCGCAGGGGCAGCAGCCGCAGGGCCAGCCGCAGGGGCAGCAGCCCCAGGGACAGCCCCCGCAGCAGGGGCAGCCGACCCCGGCGGGCGCCTACCAGGGCACGGTGCAGTTCCAGAACCCGCAGGCCCAGTACGGGCAGGTCCCGCACGCGGTGCCGCCGAACTACGGGGCGCCGCCCGGCTGGACCCCGGCGACCTCGCCGGGCGGTCCGGGCTACCCGGCGCCGCAGCAGCAGGGCCAGTACTACAACCCGCAGGGCGGGCAGTACCAGCCCCAGCAGCAGGGCGGCCCGCAGCAGCCCGCCCAGGGCAACCAGTACGACTGGGTGCCGTCCTGGGAGCGCGGGCAGCAGCAGCCGCCGACCGGCGAGCAGAACGGCACGGGCGGGTCGGAGCCGACGACCGGTGGCGACACCGGCAAGGAGTCCGGGGCCGAGGGCGGCTCGGAGCGGCCGCCGGACAACGGCAACGGCACCACGAACCGCTGACTCCGGTGTCGGGGTCCCCGCCCACCCGGGCGGGGGCCTCAGCCGGTGGAGGAACGAACGATTGTCCAGCACCAACGGGCCGGTCGGCGCGGGGGACGACTCCCGCGACGACCGGCCCGCTTCGCATCCGGCCACTTCCGACGACCCGGCCACCTTCGACCACCCGGCCACCTTCGACCAGGCCCGCGCCGAGGCGGCGATCCGCGAGCTGCTGATCGCCACCGGTGAGGACCCGGACCGCGACGGCCTGCGGGACACCCCGGCGCGCGTCGCGCGCTCGTACCGCGAGCTGTTCGCCGGGCTCTACGCCAACCCGGACGAGGTCCTGGACCGGACCTTCGACGAGGCGCACGAGGAACTGGTCCTGGTGCGCGACATCCCGATCTACTCCAGCTGCGAGCACCACCTGCTGCCGTTCCACGGGCACGCCCACGTCGGCTACATCCCGAACGAGCAGGGCCGGGTGACCGGGCTGTCCAAGCTCGCCCGGCTCGTCGACCTCTACGCCCGGCGCCCCCAGGTGCAGGAGCGGATGACCTCGCAGGTGGCCGACGCGCTGGTCCGGCGGCTCGACCCGCGCGGGGTCATCGTGGTCGTCGAGGCGGAGCACCTGTGCATGGGGATGCGCGGCATCCGCAAGGCCGGGGCCACCACGACGACGTCCGCGGTCCGCGGCGTGTTCCGCAGCTCCGCGTCCTCCCGGGCCGAGGCCCTCGCACTGATCAGGGGCAAGTGATGCACGAACTGCTGCCGAACCCGCAGCGCTGCGCCGTGATGGGCGTGCTCAACGTGACACCCGACTCGTTCTCCGATGGCGGGCGCTACCTGGACCGGGACGCCGCCGTCGCGCACGGCGTGGAGATGTTCCGGGCCGGTGCCGACATCATCGACGTCGGCGGCGAGTCCACCCGGCCCGGCTCGGAGCGGGTGGACGCGGCGACCGAGACCGAGCGGGTCGTCCCGGTGGTGCGGGAGCTGCTCGCCGCCGGGGTGCCGGTCAGCGTGGACACCACCCGCGCGAAGGTCGCCGCCGCGGCGGCCGAGGTCGGCGGCGTGGTCATCAACGACGTCTCCGGCGGGCTGGCCGACCCGGAGATGGTGCACGTCGCCGCCGACACCGGGATGCCGTGGGTGCTGATGCACTGGCGCGGCCACAGCAAGGACATGGGCTCGCTGGCCACCTACCGCGACGTGGTCGCCGAGGTGCGCGACGAGCTGCTCGGCCAGGTCGAGGCCGCGCTGGCCGCCGGGGTGCGGGAGGAGGCCATCGTGCTCGACCCGGGTCTCGGCTTCGCCAAGACCGCGGCGCACGACTGGGAGCTGCTCAACCGGCTGGAGGTGTTCACCGGCACCGGCTTCCCGGTCCTGGTCGGCGCCTCCCGCAAGCGGTTCCTCGGGCGGCTGCTGGCCGACGCCGACGGGAAGCCGCGGCCCCCGTCGGGCCGCGAGACGGCGACCGCCGTGGTCTCGGCGCTGTCCGCCGACCGCGGGGCGTGGGGCGTGCGGGTGCACGACGTGCGGGCGTCGCTCGACGCGGTCGCGGTGACCCGGGCGTGGCGGACCGGAGGGGAGAGCTGAGGTGGCGGACCGGATCACCCTCACCGGCCTGCGGGTCCGCGGGCACCACGGGGTCTTCGACGAGGAGAAGCGCGACGGCCACGAGTTCCTGGTCGACATCACGGTGTGGCTGGACCTCGCCGAGGCCGCGGCGACCGACGAGCTGGCCCGGACGCTGCACTACGGCGAGCTGGCCGAACGCGCGGCGGCGATCGTCGGCGGGCCGTCGCGGGACCTGATCGAGACCGTCGCCGGGGAGATCGCCGACGACGTCATGACCGACGACCGGGTGTACGCCACCGAGGTCACCCTGCACAAGCCGACGGCGCCGATCCCGCTGGCCTTCGCCGACGTGGCGGTCACCATGCGCCGGTCGCGGCGCGGGGGTCGCGGCGGCGTGGTCCCGGCCTGAGGGGGCGGCGATGAGCCGAGCGGTGCTGTCCCTGGGGTCCAACCTCGGGGACCGGCTGGCCCACCTGCGGTTGGCGGTGGCGGGCTTCGCCGACGAGCTGGTGGCCGTCTCGTCGGTGTACGAGACGGCGGCCTGGGGCGTCACCGACCAGCCCGACTTCCTCAACGCGATCATCGTGGTGGAGTCCGACCGCTGCGACGAGTGGGCGTGGCTGCGCCGGGGCCAGGAGCTGGAGCGGCGGGCCGAACGCGTCCGGGAACGGCACTGGGGCCCCCGCACCCTCGACGTCGACGTGGTGACCGTCGACGACGTCCGCAGCGACCACCCGGACCTGCTGCTGCCGCACCCGGGCACGCCGACCCGGGCGACGGTCCTCATCCCGTGGCTGCAAGCCGACCCGGACGCCGACCTGCCGGGCCGGGGCCCGGTCCGCGACCTGCTCCGAGCCCTCCCGGAGTCCGAGAAGGCAGGCGTCACCCGCCGGGACGACCTCCCCCTCAGCTGACCCGGAACGGGCACCCACGCCACCCATCCGAGCGATCCTTTCCCAGGTGAGGGGCACCCTTGCCCCAGTTACTTGGACAAGGGTGCCCCTCACTCATCTCACGAACGGGTGAGGGCGAACTGAGTGAGGGGCACCCTGTACCACGTCATGAGGTACAGGGTGCCCCTCACTCGGATCACGATCGGGCGGTTCCGGTCAGGCCCGGTGGTTCCGGTCAGGCCAGGTGGTTCCCCGGTCAGGGCAGGGTGGCTCGGAGTGCTGCTGCGAGCCAGCGGGTCGCAGCCTCGGTGGTGGGGTGCTGGGGCCAGCCGTTGATGGTGGCCAGCAGTTCCCAGAACCGGGACGTGCGCTCGTCGGTGCGCTGCTCGAAGGCGTCGGCGAGCTCCCGGCGGTGCTCCGGGGTGTCGGCGACGCCGTGGTCCTCGGCGGTGTGCCGGGCGAGGCGGTCGGCGAGGTCGCGGCCCCGCTCGCCCGCCGGGTCCTCGCCCGCCTGCTCGGCCTCCCGAGCCGCGTCGGTGATCGCCCAGGACCGCTGGGCGCGTTCCGGGTCCTGCGGCGCCATCGACTCGCCGGCCGCCCGGCGGTCGGCGTGCTCCTGGTAGAGCGCCCGGGTGGCCTGCCGGAAACCGGGGTCCTCGACGAGCTCGGCCAGCTCGATCCAGGCCTCGACCTGCTCCGCGGTCGGGTCGGCGGGCAGGGCGGGCCGGGCCGAGCGCAGCCAGGCGTCGAACTCGGGGTTGATGTCGAGCCCGGCGATCACCTCGTTCCAGAACTCGTCGATGAGCCGGTCGCGCTCCTCGTCGGACATCCGCGCGAGCTTGTGCATGAGCTTCACTTCCTCCGTCGATCGGTTCAGCTTGACGACGGCCCGCAGCACCGCTCGCCGGGTCTGCACCACCCGGAGCTGCTCGTCGAGCAGGTCCAGGTGGGTGCGCGCGAGCCCGGCCATGCTGGTCTCGCTGCCCAGCACCCGCCGCACCTCCGCCAGCCCGGCGCCGAGTTCGCGCAGGGTGCGGACCAGTTCCAGCCGCCGGATCGCCGAGACGTCGTAGAGCCGGTAGCCCGCGGGCGTGCGGTCGGTGGGCGGCACGATGCCGCGGTCGGCGTAGAACCGGATGGTCTTGACGCTCAGCCCGGTGCGCCGGGCGAGCTCGCCGATCGTGTAGCGCGTTCCGTCGTCCACGGGAGCCACCTTCGGCCCTCCCCTCGGTGGAGGCTCAAGTCCGAACCTCGACGTCGTCGCGAGGCGAGTTCAACGGCGGGTCCGGAGGTGCCATCCTGGTGGGGTGGCACCACGGCAGGACGAGCGCATGACCTTCACCCAGCCCCGCCAGCTCCTCACGGTCGCGCTGGTCGGAGCGCTGGTGAGCTTCCTGGGCACGCAGCTGTTCTACGGGAGCCTGCCGCCGCTGCCGCTGCCGGTGGGGGCGACGCTGCTGGTGGTCGCGGTGATCGACCTCGTGCTGGCGATCGTGATGCGCCCGCGCATCCGCCGCAAGGAGGGCGTCGAGCCGGTCGACCGGATCACCGCCGCCCGAGCGGTGGCGCTGGCCAAGGCGTCCTCGCTGGCCGGGGCCCTGATGGGCGGGATCTGGATCGGCCTGCTGGCCTACCTCTCGCAGCGCTGGGGGACCGTGGACGTCGCCCGGACCGACGCGCTGGCGTCGGTGGTCGGCCTGATCAGCGCGGCGGCGCTGGTGGGCGCCGGGCTGTGGCTGGAGCACTGCCTGCGCAACCCCGACGAGCCGGACGAGCCCGACGACCGCGAGTAGGCGGTCCGCCCAGCGCCCACCGGCACCTCGCGGATCACCGGCGGTCCGCAGTTCCCTTCGGGTCTCGAACCCATAACCGCCCGGTACCGTGGACGGCATGTCCGACTCCGGCGGTTCCGACTCCGCCCCCAGGCGTTCCGGCGCGTTGTGGACCGCGGCGTTGCTGCTCGCGGCCGCCGCCACCGCCGTCCTGGTGCTCAGCGACGACGCGCGCCTGCTGCGGTTGGGTCTGGTCGCCGCGCTGTGGTCGGCGCTGCTGGCCGCGTTCGCGGTCGCCAAGCTGCGCAGCCGGGTCGTGGAGAAGGAGCGGGAGGCTGCCGAGCGGCAGCGGATCTACGAGCTGGAGCTGGAGCGGGAGATCGCCGCCCGCCAGGAGTTCGAGGCCGAGGCCGAGGCGGAGGCCCGCCGCAAGGCCGCCGAGGAGTCCGAGGGCGAGCTGCGCGCCTTGCAGTCGGAGTTGCAGCGGCTGCGGGCGTCGCTGGAGCAGGTGCTCGGCGGTGACGTGCTGTTCGAACGGGTCGCGCTGCGCGCCGAGTCCACCCGGGTGCGGTCGTTGCAGGAGGGCGCGGAGTTCGTGCCGCCGGGGGAATCGCGGGAGCTGCCGGGGTCACCCGCCACGTCCGGGTCGGGCGGCACGGACCTGGTGCAGCGGGTGTCGGGCCGGTTCGAGGAGCCGCCGTCGGCGCCGCAGCGGCGGCCGGACCGCAGCCAGTACGAGCACCCGGCGAAGCCGCCCGCGGCGAACCGGCCCCGTCCGGCCGCCACGCCGCCGAACCCAGCGCCCCAGAACCCAGCGCCCCAGAACCCAGCACCGCCCAACCCCGCGTCGCCACCGAATCCCGCGCCCCAGAACGCCGCGCCGCCGAAGCCGCCCGCACCCGGCGCGGTCGCGCCGGACCAGGCCGCCCCCGCCCCGGAGGACGACCCGGCGGGCGCGCACGCCGAGGGCACCTCGGTGAACGAGTTGCTGGCGGCTTACGGGACGGAGACGAAGAGGCGACGTCGCCGTCGCGGGTGAGGTGGATCGCGCTCACCCGGGCGGCGTTCGCCCGGCGGGATCTCTAGGGTTCCTCCCGTGACCTCTCCTGATCTTCAGGCCGCCGACCTCTCCGGTGCTCGGCGGCTCCAGACCCGGAAGCACCTCGCCGTCGGCTGGCCGATCGCCGGACTCATCGTGCTCGGCATGTGCGGGCTGGTGATGCTGGGAGTCACCACCTCGCGGGTCGGCGGGCTGGCCGCTTCCGTCGGGGCGGTGGCCGCGCTGCTGCCGGTCGCCGTCGTCTTCGCCGCGATCGTGTGGATCGACCGCTGGGAGCCGGAGCCGCCGATGCTGCTGGTCGGCGCGTTCCTGTGGGGTGCGGGCGGGGCCACGGCCAGCGCCCTGCTGCTCAACGACGCCGTCACCAACCTCGGCGACCTCCTGCTCGGACCGACCGACCACCGCTTCTTCCAGATGGCCGTCATGGCGCCGGTGGTCGAGGAGGCCGCCAAGGCGCTGTTCGTCGTCGCGCTGTGGTTCCGCCGCCGCTCGGAGTTCAACGGGCTGGTCGACGGCATCGTCTACGCCGCGCTGACCGCCGCCGGGTTCGCCTTCATCGAGAACATCCTGTACTTCGGCAAGGCCTTCGCCGAGGGCGGCCTCGGCGGGGTCAGCGGCGGGGTCGTCGCCGTGTTCATCCTCCGCGGGGTGCTGGCGCCGTTCTCGCACCCGCTGTTCAGCGCGATGATCGGCATCGGCATCGGGCTGGCCTCGCGCACCGAGGACAAGCGGATGCGGGTGCTGTACCCGGTGCTGGGCTACCTGGCCGCGGTGGTGCTGCACGCGGTGTGGAACGCCTCCACGCTGCTCGGCGGCACCGAGTTCCTCAACATGTACTTCCTCATCATGGTCCCGATCTTCTTCGGCACCGGTTGGCTGGTGATGTGGCAGCGCAAGCGCGAGCAGCGGATCGTCGCCGAGCAGCTCCCGGTGCTCCAGCGGGCGGGGCTCATCGTGCGCAGCGAGGTGGAGATGCTGGCCAGCCTGGCGGGTCGCCGCGGCTGGCTGCGCAAGGTGCGCCGGGGCGCGGGCGCCGAGGCCGCCAAGGCGGTGCGCGACTACCAGATCGCGGTGACCGAGCTGGCGTTCCTCCAGCACCGCGCCGCCCAGGGCCGCACCACCAGCGCCGCCCGCCGCGCCCGGCGGGAGAAGCTGATCGCCGACCTCAAGCACGCCCGCCGCTCGGCCACCGGCAACCAGCACGCCATCCGCACCGCGCGGATCAAGATCGACGAGCTGACCAGGGCCAACATCAAGCGCCCGGTCCGGCGGCAGTGACGCCCCGCCGCGCCGGGACCGGTCGTGGCGCTCGCCACCTCGCGGCGTCGGACCGGCGTCGACCGGCTAGTCTCGCGCTGCTGTCCGGTACCCGGAGTGGACTGGAACGGTAGGGAGGACGACGTGGTTTCTGCTGGGCGACGGGGTCCCCGGCTGCGGGTGGGCGTCGTGTCCGCCGGCCGGGTGGGCGCCGTGCTGGGCGCGGCACTGCGCCGCGCGGGTCATCAGGTCGACGCCGCGGCGGCGGTGTCCGACGCCTCGGTGCGCCGCGCCGAGGAGCTGCTGCCGGGAGCGGCGGTGCTGCCGCCGGACGAGGTCGCCGCGCAGGCCGACCTGGTGCTGCTGGCGGTGCCCGACGACGCGATCGCCGGGCTGGTCCGGGGCCTGGTGGCCACCGGATCGCTGCGCCAGGGCCAGATGCTGGTGCACACCTCGGGTGCGCACGGCGTGGCGGTGCTGGCCCCCGCCGCCGAGGTCGGGGTGCTGCCGCTGGCGCTGCACCCGGCGATGACCTTCACCGGTCGCGCCGAGGACGTCGAGCGGCTGGCCACCGCGTGCACCGCGGTCACCGCCGCCGACGACGCGGGGTGGGCCGTGGCCGAGGCGCTGGCGCTGGAGCTGGGCATGGAGCCGGTGCGGGTGCCGGAGGAGGCTCGCGCGCTGTACCACGCAGCCCTCACCCACGGCGCGAACCACCTGATCACGCTGGTCAACGACTGCGCGGCGCTGCTGCGCGCGGCCGGGATCGAGCCCGCCGACCGGGTGATGGCCCCAATCCTGTCCGCGTCCCTGGACAACGCGCTGCGGATGGGCGACCGCGCGATCACCGGTCCGGTGGTGCGCGGGGACGCTGGCACCGTCCGCGACCACCTCGCCGCGCTGGACGGGACCGATCCGGAGGCGCTGCCCGGCTACCGCGCGCTGGCCCGGCGCACCGCCGCGCGCGCCGAGCGGGCCGGGCTGCTGCGCGCCGACGCCGCCGCCGAGGTGCGCGACGCCCTGGAGGAGCGATGACCGCCGCCGAACTCGCCGGGGCGGGCCCCGGCTACACCCCGGGCGAGCTGACCGTGCACCACGAGCCCGCCGAGCTGGCGGTGGTCACCCGCGCGCTGCGCGCCGCGGGGCGCACCGTGGTGCTGGTGCCGACGATGGGCGCGCTGCACCGCGGGCACCGCGAGCTGATCCGCCGCGCCCGCCGCGACCCGAACACCGTGGTGGTCGTGTCGATCTTCGTCAACCCGCTGCAGTTCGGCCCGGCCGAGGACTTCGAGCGCTACCCGCGCACCCCGGACGCCGACCTGGACGCCTGCCGCGCCGAGGGCGTCGGCCTGGTGCTGGCCCCGTCGGTGCGGGCGATGCACGGGGACGACCCGCAGATCACCGTCCGGGTCGCCGACTTGGGCGACCAGCTCGAAGGGGCGTCCCGGCCGGGGCACTTCGACGGGATGCTGACCGTGGTGCTGAAGCTGCTCACCATCGTCCGGCCCAACCTGGCGCTGTTCGGCGAGAAGGACTACCAGCAGCTGGTGCTGGTCCGGCGGATGGTGCGCGAGCTGCACCTGGACGCGGCGGTCCAGGGCGTGCCGACGATCCGGGAACCCGACGGCCTCGCGCTGTCGTCCCGCAACGCCTACCTCACCGCCGAGCAGCGGGAGGCGGCGCTGGTGCTGTCGGCGGCGCTGACCGCCGGGGCGCACGCGGCCCCGGCCGGTCCCGACGCGGTGCTGTCCGCCGCGCGCGAGGTGCTGGCCACCGAACCGCTCGTCGAGGTCGACTACCTGGAGCTGCGCGATCCGGAGCTGGGGCCCGTCCCCGCCGAGGGCGAGGCGCGGCTGCTCGTCGCCGCCGCCGTGGGCGGCACCCGGCTGATCGACAACGCGCTGGTGCTGCTCGGCGATCCGGGCGTTCCGTCGTGACCGTCCGGGTCCGCGGCCGGGTGCCGGGACCGGTGGGCCACAATGCCCCCGGGCCGACCCGGCGACCACGTCGCGGCGCCGCCGCGGTGTCCGAAGGCCCCACGTGCGCGCAGGGAGGTCCGCGATGTTCCGCACGATGCTGAAGTCCAAGATCCACCGGGCCACGGTGACCCAGGCCGACCTGCACTACGTCGGTTCGGTGACCATCGACGCCGACCTGATGGACGCCGCCGACCTGCTCGAAGGCGAGCAGGTGGCGATCGTCGACATCACCAACGGCGCCCGGCTGGAGACCTACGCGATCACCGGTGCCCGCGGGTCCGGGGTGATCGGGATCAACGGCGCCGCCGCGCACCTGATCAGCCCCGGCGACCTGGTCATCCTGATGTCCTACGGGGTGCTGGACGAGCTGGAGGCGCGCTCGGTGCGGCCGAAGGTGCTGTTCGTCGACGCGGACAACCGGATCGTCGAGCGCGGCACCGACCCGGCCGCCGCCCCCGAGGGATCCGGCCTGGTCAGCGGCGCCGAGACCGACGACGCCGCCAAGCTCGACGCGCTGCTCCAGCAGCCCGAGAACTAGGGGACCCGCGGTGCTGCTCGCCATCGACATCGGCAACACCAACATCACGGTGGGCGTCTACGACCCGGCGGGCGACGAGCTGGTCCGGGACTGGCGGATGCGGACCGAACCGCGGATGACCGCCGACGAGCTGTCGCTGACCATGCGCGGCCTGATCGGCGGCTACGCGGAGCGGATCACCGGCATCGCGGCGCTGTCCACGGTGCCCGCGCTGCTGCGGGAGCTGCGGGTGATGCTCGAACGCGACTGGGACGACCTGCCGCGCGTGGTGGTGGAGCCGGGGGTGCGCACCGGGGTCCCGCTGCTGGTGGACAACCCGAAGGAGGTGGGCGCCGACCGGGTGATCAACACCCTGGCCGCGCACCACCTGCACGCCACCAACTGCGTGGTGGTGGACTTCGGCACCTCCACCAACATCGACGTGATCTCGGCGCGCGGCGAGTTCCTCGGCGGCGTGTTCGCCCCCGGCATCGAGATCTCGCTGGACGCGCTGGCCGCGCGCGCCGCCCAGCTCCGCAAGGTGGAGCTGGCCGCGCCCCGGTCGGTGATCGGCAAGAACACCGTGGAATGCCTCCAGTCCGGCATCCTCTACGGGTTCGCCGGGCAGGTCGACGGGCTGGTCCGGCGGATCGTCGAGGAGCTGGGGGCGAGCCGCCCCGGCCCGACGGCGGTGCTGGCCACCGGCGGCCTCGCGCCGCTGGTCCTGGCCGAGTCGGAGACGATCGACCACCACGTGCCGGACCTGACGCTGCAAGGACTCAAGCTCGTCTTCGACCGGAACATGGGTTGAAGTGTGGTCTTTTTGCGGGGCGGTGCGGGTGGCGGAACCTCAGCGGCCTTCTCGCTCCGGGCGCCCTTCTTGATGTATGCCAATACACGGCATCAGGGCGTCCTCGCGAGAAGGCCGCTGAGAACCCGCGGCGGTGCCGGTGCCGTGCGTGGGGTACTGCGGAAGCGGCTTCCGCCGCTTGCCTGACGGTGGTTGGCTCGTGTTCTGGCGGTGCGGAGCCTCGGCTTCGCCGCTTGGGCGGGGTGTGGGGTACCGCCGAAAGGCTGCCTGGTGACAGCGCCCCGGGACGCTGAACGTAGTCTGTGGTGCCGTGACTGACCAGGACCAGCCGAACCCCGTTGACAGTGCCGATGACCTGCCCGAACAGCTCAGGGTGCGGCGGGAGAAGCGGGCGCGCCTGCTGGCGGGCGGGGTGGACCCCTACCCGGTGGCGCTGCCCATCACGCACGAGCTCGCGCAGGTCCGCGCGGCGCACCCCGACCTGGCGCCCGACACCGCCACCGGTGAGCACGTCGGCGTCGCCGGTCGGGTGATGTTCCTGCGCAACACCGGCAAGCTCTGCTTCGCCACGCTGCGGTCCGGCAACGGCACCGAGCTGCAGGCGATGATCAGCAAGAACCAGGTCGGCGACGAGGCGCTGGCGGCCTGGAAGACCGACGTCGACCTCGGCGACCACGTGTTCGTGCACGGCGAGGTGATCACCTCCCGGCGCGGCGAGCTGTCGGTGATGGCCGACGAGTGGCGGCTCGCGGCGAAATCGCTGCGCCCGCTGCCGGTGATGCACAAGGAGCTCGGCGAGGAGAGCCGGGTCCGGCAGCGCTACGTCGACCTCATCGTCCGCGAGCAGGCCGCCGAGACGGTGCGGACCCGCGCGGCGGTGCAGCGGTCGCTGCGGTCGTCCTTCGAGCGGCGCGGTTTCGTCGAGGTGGAGACCCCGATGCTGCAAACGCTGCAAGGCGGCGCCGCCGCTCGTCCGTTCGTCACGCATTCCAACGCCTTCGACATCGACCTGTTCCTGCGGATCGCGCCGGAGTTGTATCTGAAGCGGTGCGTCGTGGGCGGGATCGAGAAGGTATTCGAGATCAACCGGAACTTCCGCAACGAGGGCAGTGATTCTTCCCACTCGCCGGAGTTCGCGATGCTGGAGTTCTACCAGGCCTACGCGGATTACAACGACATGGCGGTGCTCACCCGGGAGCTGATCCAGGAGGCCGCCGAGAAGGTCGCGGGCTCCCAGGTGGTGACGTGGTTCGACGGAACCCGGTACGACTTGTCGGGCGAGTGGGCGTCGGTCTCGATGTACGACTCGTTGTCCGAGGCGCTGGAATCCGAGATCACTCCGGAAACACCGGCGACCACGTTGCGCGAGCACGCCGAGTCCCGCGGATTGCCGACCGATCCGGCGCTGGGCCACGGAAAGCTCATCGAGGAGCTGTGGGAGCAGCTCGTCGGCGATCATTTGTCCGCGCCGACGTTCGTCCGCGACTTCCCGCTGGAGACCTCGCCGCTCACCCGGCAGCACCGCAGCCGTCCCGGGATGGCCGAGAAATGGGATCTCTACGTGCGTGGTTTCGAGCTCGCCACGGGGTACTCGGAACTGGTCGACCCGGTGGTGGAGCGGGAGCGCCTGGAGGAGCAGGCCGCGCTGGCCGCGGCCGGTGATGCCGAGGCGATGCCGGTCGACGAGGACTTTCTGCGCGCGCTCGAGTACGGAATGCCGCCGAGCGGTGGCGTGGGAATGGGTATCGACCGGTTGTTGATGGCGTTGACCGGCCTCGGTATCCGGGAGACGATCCTGTTCCCGCTGGTCCGCCCGGAATGACCCGATCAGGGAACACCGCACTGGTTTCTCTCCCTCGGATGAGTGCGTTGTGGGAGTTGCTGCGCTAACCTGACCCTGAGATTCGCACGGTGACGGCAATTGGCGTACTCGCAGGGATGCGGTGTTCCCGGGAGTGGTTGCTGTCCCGGTATTGCACAAAAAACTCCGGGGAGGACTTCCACGATGGCGCAGAAGGTGACGGTGACCCTCGTCGACGATCTGGACGGCGGCCAGGCCGACGAAACCGTCGAGTTCGGTTTGGACGGGGTCGCCTACCAGATCGACCTTTCGGCGGACAACGCCTCAGAGCTGCGCGACGCGCTGGCCGGTTACGTCTCCAGCGCGCGCCGTTCCGGCGGGCGCAAGAAGCCGGGACCGCGCCCCACGTCCGGCGGCCGTTCTGCTTCCAGCGGCAGTTCCACCAGCGCGGACCGCGAGCAGAACCAGGCCATTCGGGAATGGGCGCGCAAGCGCGGGCTCAAGGTCTCCGACCGCGGCCGGATCCCGGCCGACATCGTCGAGCAGTACCACAAGGCGAACTGACAGTTCACGCGGAAGGGCGTTCCGGGGATTCCCGGGACGCCCTTCGGCATGTCCGCCTCCCGCACGTCCGCGGTGCCTCCCCCAGAGGTTGTGACCACGGACATCGGGAGCCAGTCTGGTCGTCGTGATTAGGTGGTCCTAACCTAAGTAGGCCCCCGCCCGGGGGACACTCGATCAGTGAGGGAGTGGGACGTGAGCCGCAGCGTGACCGTCGACCGCCCCGGTCCTGACGCGCGTCCCGCCTCCGGCGACCGGCTGCGGCAGCGCCGCGCCCGCCGCCTCACCGGACTGCTCGTGCTGCTGGCCGTGCTGGTGGTCAGCGCGGTGCTCAGCGTGGCGCTGGGCGCCAAGACGATCCCGGTGGCCGAGGTGTGGAGCGCGCTGTTCGCCCCCGGGGGCACCGAGAACGACCTGATCATCCGCGAGCTGCGGTTCCCGCGCACCGTCCTCGGGGTGCTCGCCGGGGCCTCCCTCGGCGTGGCGGGAGCCCTGATGCAGGGCCACACCCGCAACCCGATCGCCGACCCGGGCATCCTCGGCATCACCCAGGGCGCCGCCGTGGCGGTGGTGCTGTCGGTCTACACCTTCGGCATCACCACCCTGTACGGCTTCATCTGGTTCGGCTTCGCCGGTGCGCTGCTGGGCGCGCTCGCGGTGTTCGCGATCGGCTCGATGGGGCGCGGCGGACCGACGCCGGTGACGCTGGCGCTGGCCGGGATGGCGATCAGCCAGCTCCTCCAGGCGATCACCTCGGCGCTGGTGCTGTCCGACCAGCAGTCCCTGGACACCTACCGGTTCTGGAAGGTCGGCTCGATCGCGGTCACCGACACCGGCGTGATCCTGCAGGTGCTGCCGTTCCTGATCGCCGGGCTGGTGCTCGGCCTGGCCAACGCGTCGAGCCTGAACGCGCTGTCGCTGGGCGACGACGTGGCCCGCTCCCTCGGCCACCGGGTCGCCTGGGCCCGCCGCGCGGGCATCGCGGCCATCGCGGTGCTGGTCGGCGGGGCGACCGCGGTGTGCGGGCCGATCGCCTTCGTCGGGTTGATCGTGCCGCACGTGGCCCGGTTCTTCACCGGCGCGGACTACCGCTGGCTGCTGCCGTTCGCCGGGCTCCTCGGCGCCTCGCTGGTGCTGGTCGCCGACATCGCGGGCCGGCTGGTCGCCCGGCCCGGCGAGGTGCAGGTGGGCGTGATGCTGGCGGTGGTCGGCGCCCCGTTCTTCATCGCCCTGGTCCGTCGGAGGAAGTTGGTGCGGTTGTGATCCAGACCCCGCCGCGCGTCGCCGGCCGGGCCCCGCTGCGGGCCGGGCCGTTCTCGGGCGTCCTCCGGATCCGCCCGCTGGTCGCGCTGCTCGGCTCCGCGCTGGCGCTGCTGGCGCTGTTCGTGCTCAACGTCGGCATGGGCGAGTACCAGATCACCCCGACCGAGGTGCTCGCCACGCTGTTCGGCGGCGGGGACCGCGGCCAGACCGTCGTGATCTGGGAGCTGCGGCTGCCCCGCTCGCTGACCGCGCTGCTGGTCGGCGGCGCCCTCGGCCTGGCCGGGGCGCTCACCCAGGCGCTCGCCCGCAACCCGCTGGCCAGCCCGGACATGCTGGGCATCACCGCGGGCGCGGGCGCGGCGGCCGTCGCGATGATCGTGTTCGGCGGCACGTCGGGCGTGCTGACCGGCGCGCTGGCCGCCTACGGGCTGCCGCTGGTGGCGCTGCTCGGCGGGCTGGGCACCGGCCTGGCCGTCTACCTGCTGGCCTACCGGCGCGGGGTCGACTCCTACCGGATGGTGCTGGTGGGCATCGGGCTCAGCGCGCTGGCGGGCAACGCGAGCTACTGGCTGCTCACCGTCGGCGACGTCAACGACGCGGGCCGGGCGATGGTGTGGCTCACCGGCAGCCTCAACGCGCGCGGCTGGGAGCACGTGACCCCGGTGGCGGTGGCGCTGGCGCTGCTGGTGCCGGTGGCGCTGATCGGGGCGCACGTGCTCGGGGCGCTGCAGTTCGACGAGGACACGGTGCGGGTGCTGGGCGTGCGGGTGCAGCTCGCCCGCAGCGCCCTGCTGCTGTCGGCGGTGCTGCTGGCCTCGGTGGCCACCGCGGCGGCGGGCCCGATCCAGTTCGTCGCGCTGGCGGTGCCGCAGATCGCGCTGCGGCTGTCCGGCAGCGCCCGGCCCCCGCTGATCACCTCGCTGGTGCTGGGCGCGGCGCTGGTCGTCGGCGCCGACGTGCTGTCCCGCACCGCGTTCGGCGACCTGGAGATGCCGGTGGGCATCGTCACCGCCATCCTCGGCGCCCCGTACCTCATCTACCTGCTCATCCGCCGGCACCGGGAGGTCCGCGCATGACCGCGTCCACCAGCGACCGCGAGGCCCCGGCCCGCACCGGGCACCAGCTGCACGCCCGCGACCTGCGCCTGGCCTACGGCGAGCGGGTGATCGTCGACGGGCTGGACTTCGACGTCGCCGACGGCACCATCACGGCGGTCATCGGCCCCAACGGCTGCGGCAAGTCCACCCTGCTGCGGGCGCTGGGCCGGTTGCTGCCGCCCCGGCGCGGGCACGTGCTGCTGGACGGCAAGCAGATCCACAAGATGCCGACGAAGGAGGTGGCGCGGGTCCTCGGGCTGCTGCCGCAGTCGCCGGTCGCCCCGGAGGGCCTCACGGTCGCCGACCTGGTCGCCCGCGGCAGGCACCCGCACCAGTCCTGGTACCGGCAGTGGTCCTCCGACGACGAGGCGGTGGTGGCCGAGGCGCTGGCGCTGACCGGCATCGAGGACCTGGCCGACCGCGGGCTCGACGAGCTCTCCGGCGGGCAGCGGCAGCGGGCGTGGCTGTCGATGGCCCTGGCCCAGGGCACCGACCTGCTGCTGCTGGACGAGCCGACCACCTACCTCGACCTGTCCCACCAGGTGGACGTGCTGGAGCTGGTCGGGGACCTGCACGACCGGGGCGGGCGGACGGTGGTGATGGTGCTGCACGACCTGAACCTGGCCGCCCGCTACGCCGACCGGCTCGTCGCGATGAAGGACGGCGCCGTGGTGGCCGAGGGCGAACCCGCGGAGGTGCTGACCGAATCCCTGCTCAGCGAGGTGTTCGACCTCGATGCGCGGGTGGTTCCCGATCCGGTCGCGGGAACCCCGATGGTGGTGCCGGTCGGCGGTCGCCGGGGGGCCCGCTAGGGGGTGTTCGCGGACAGCGGACAAGCCCACTGGATCGGGCGACCACCGGAATCCCGCAGGCCAGCGGGCCGTTGTCCGGAGTGTCGTAGAAGAATGAGAGCAGCAGGCCGCAAGCGGGCACGGACCGCGACCGGGCGGGGCTACTACAGTGGTCCCCAGAGTGCTGAACCCGTCGCGGGCATCGGCTGCAGGCGAGCCGTGTCCCGGCCATAGGACCGCCGGCGCAGCAGTCAGGAGTGCGAATGTTCGAGAGGTTCACCGACCGCGCGAGGCGGGTGGTTGTCCTGGCCCAGGAAGAGGCCCGGATGCTCAACCACAACTACATCGGCACCGAGCACATTCTCCTGGGCTTGATCCACGAGGGTGAGGGTGTCGCCGCCAAGGCGCTGGAGTCGCTGGGGATCGCGCTGGAGGGCGTGCGCCAGCAGGTCGAGGAGATCATCGGCCAGGGGCAGCAGGCCCCCAGCGGACACATCCCGTTCACCCCGCGGGCCAAGAAGGTGCTGGAGCTGTCGCTGCGGGAGGCGCTGCAGCTCGGGCACAACTACATCGGCACCGAGCACATCCTGCTGGGCCTGATCCGGGAGGGTGAGGGCGTCGCGGCGCAGGTGCTGGTGAAGCTGGGCGCGGACCTGAACCGGGTCCGGCAGCAGGTGCTGCAGCTCCTGTCCGGGTACCAGGGCAAGGAGCCGGCCGAGGCCGGTGGCCGCGGCGAGGGCACGCCGTCGTCCTCGCTGGTGCTGGACCAGTTCGGCCGGAACCTCACGCAGAGCGCCCGGGAGGGCAAGCTCGACCCGGTGATCGGTCGCGAGAAGGAAATCGAGCGGATCATGCAGGTCCTCTCGCGGCGGACGAAGAACAACCCGGTGCTCATCGGCGAGGCCGGTGTCGGCAAGACCGCGGTGGTCGAGGGGCTGGCGTCCAAGGTGGTCAAGGGCGAGGTGCCCGAGACCCTGAAGGACAAGCAGCTCTACACCCTCGACCTCGGGTCGCTGGTCGCCGGTTCCCGGTACCGCGGTGATTTCGAGGAGCGCCTGAAGAAGGTGCTCAAGGAGATCAAGACCCGCGGCGACATCATCCTGTTCATCGACGAGATCCACACGCTCGTCGGTGCGGGTGCCGCCGAGGGCGCGATCGACGCGGCGAGCATCCTCAAGCCGATGCTGGCGCGCGGTGAGCTGCAGACCATCGGCGCCACCACGCTGGAGGAGTACCGCAAGTACGTGGAGAAGGACCCGGCCCTGGAGCGCCGGTTCCAGCCGATCCAGGTGGGCGAGCCCTCGCTGGAGCACACCGTCGAGATCCTGAAGGGTCTGCGGGACCGCTACGAGGCGCACCACCGGGTCTCCATCACCGATGGGGCGCTGGTGTCGGCGGCCAGCCTGGCCGACCGCTACATCAACGACCGCTACCTGCCGGACAAGGCGATCGACCTGATCGACGAGGCGGGCGCGCGGATGCGGATCCGCCGGATGACCGCGCCGCCGGACCTGCGCGAGTTCGACGAGAAGATCGCCGACGTGCGCCGGGAGAAGGAATCGGCGATCGACGCGCAGGACTTCGAGCGGGCCGCGCGCCTGCGGGACGAGGAGAAGCAGCTCCTCGGCCAGAAGGAGGAGCGCGAGAAGCAGTGGAAGGCCGGTGACCTGGACGTCGTCGCGGAGGTCGACGACGAACAGATCGCCGAGGTGCTGGCGAACTGGACCGGGATCCCGGTGTTCAAGCTCACCGAGGAGGAGACCACCCGGCTGCTCCGCATGGAGGACGAGCTGCACAAGCGGATCATCGGGCAGGAGGACGCGGTCAAGGCCGTGTCCCAGGCGATCCGCCGCACCCGCGCCGGGCTGAAGGACCCGCGGCGCCCGTCCGGGTCGTTCATCTTCGCCGGGCCGTCGGGCGTCGGGAAGACCGAGCTGTCCAAGGCGCTGGCGGAGTTCCTGTTCGGCGACGACGACGCGCTGATCCAGATCGACATGGGCGAGTTCCACGACCGCTACACCGCGTCGCGGTTGTTCGGTGCTCCCCCCGGCTACGTCGGGTACGAGGAGGGCGGCCAGCTCACCGAGAAGGTGCGCCGCAAGCCGTTCTCGGTGGTGCTGTTCGACGAGATCGAGAAGGCGCACCAGGAGATCTACAACACGCTGCTGCAGGTGTTGGAGGACGGCCGCCTGACCGACGGCCAGGGCCGGACGGTGGACTTCAAGAACACCGTGCTGATCTTCACCTCGAACCTCGGCACCGGGGACATCTCCAAGGCCGTGGGCCTCGGCTTCTCCTCCGGCTCGGGCGCCGACTCGGGCTACGAGCGGATGAAGAGCAAGGTCAACGAGGAGATGAAGAAGCACTTCCGGCCGGAGTTCCTCAACCGCATCGACGACGTGATCGTGTTTCACCAGCTCACGCAGGACCAGATCATCGAGATGGTCGACCTGCTGGCGGGCCGCGTGGAGAAGGCGCTCAAGACCAAGGACATGTCCATGGAGCTCACCTCCACGGCCAAGAAGCTCCTTGCCAAGCGCGGGTTCGACCCGGTGCTGGGCGCCCGGCCGCTGCGCCGCACGATCCAGCGCGAGATCGAGGACAAGCTGTCGGAGAAGATCCTGTTCGGCGAGGTCGAGGCCGGTCAGATCGTGATCGTCGACGTCGAGGGCTGGGACGGCGAAGGCCCCGACGACCAGGCGACCTTCACGTTCCGCGGCGAGCAGCAGCCTTCGCTGATCCCGGACACCCCGCCGGTGAGCATGTCCGCCGGTTCCGGTGAGGACCAGTCGAAGGGCTCCTCCGACTCGGAGTGACCCGGACACCACGAGCGGCCCCCGCATCCAACCGATGCGGGGGCCGCTTGTGGTTGGTGTGGTGGTCGTTTTGGCGCGCGGTGCGGGTGGCGGAACCTCAGCTGCCTTCTCGCGGTTGAAGGTGTTGTGGTCCCGTTGCTTGGCGGTGCGGGTGGCGGAACCTCAGCGGCCTTCTCGCTCCGGGAGCCGCTCCTCATGTACAAGCGCGTACACAGCGTCGCGGCTGTCCTCGCGAGAAGACCGCTGAGAACCCGCGGCGGTGCAAGCTGCGAGGGTGGGGCAAAGCGGAAGCGGCTTCGCCGCTTGCCTGACGGTGGTTCTGTTCGGCGCGTGAGTGGGCTGGAAGCGGCTTCGCCGCTTGCCTGACGGGGGTTGCTGGTGGCGCGTGCGTTGCGCGGAAGCGGCTCTCGCCGCTCGCGTGGTTGGGCGTGCGTTGCGTTCCGGGGTTCCGACCGGTGGTGCCCTTCAGCCGTTTCAGGTGGTGTTGACGAGGTGAGGGGCACCCTTGTCCCAGTAACTTGGGCAAGGGTGCCCCTCACTCATGTCACGTTCGGGTGAGGTCCGCTGAGGAATCGGCGGATCCGGATGCGGTGGGGCGCTGAGCTTGCACCGCGGCGGGTGTTCTCAGCGGTCTTCTGGTGAGAACAGCCGTAGGTTCGGTTGGTACGTCGTCGAGCGGCTCCCGCGAGAAGGCCGCTGCGGTTCCGCTACCGTCGCGCACTCCATTGGCGAGCCCTCGCTCCTCCCCTGGATGGGGAGGTCAGCAGAGGTCGCCGGGGAGCCACAGGGCGGTCGTCGGGCGGTGGCAGCGGACCGGGGCGCCGGGTTGGTCGTGCGCGGGCAGGTCGAGCAGCTCCAGGACCACGTCGGCGACGGCCCCGATGCGCTGCCACAGCGGGTCGCCCGTCGGGTAGTCGCAGGCGCGGGTGCGGGTCGCGACGGCTTCGCCGATGTCGCGGACCGCGATGGTCTCGACGATCCCGAGCCCGTGCCGCTCGGCGTACAGGGCGGTGATCTCCGCGCCCGGGGGGCCGGGGAGCGGGCGGAACCGGAACCCGCCCTCGGCTGCTCTGCGGAGCGCGGAGATGTGCGGGGCTTCCTCGGGGGAGGCAGGGGCGACCATGGGACTTCCTCGGGTGCTGGGCGGGCGGTCCGGCCGGGGGCGGCGGGACCGGCGTGCGGGCGGTGGGTCGGGGAACTCGCCTGCGGCGCTACCCGCGCACTCCCGCGCACCAGCTCGACGAACCTCGACCCCCACGACGCGTGCCCCACATCCTGCTCACTCCTCCCGCTCCGTGATCGAGGAACTACCCAAGGTGATCATAGGCCCGGCCGGGCGTGTCCCGACCGCGGCATGGCAGTCTCACCAGCACGGATGAACCTCGCGTGTCGCGCCGCACGCCCTCGGCGCGCGCGGGCGACCGCTCCGTTCCGGTGAAGCCGTTCCTGAATTGAGACGCGGGAACCACCCCTTCGAGCACGCCACTCCGAAGCTGATCACTCGATCGAGTTGTGAGTGAGGGGCACCTTCATCCGACATGGCCGGATGAAGGTGCCCCTCGCTCGCTGCGCTGACGGGTGACGGGTGGGCGTGTGGGGCGGCGGGCCGTGCTGTGGACGACGGGGCCGGGGGTGGGTGCGGGCTGGGTGCCGTCGGGCGTGCGGTGGTGGCGGGCTCCGGGGTCGTGCGGTGCCGGGCGGGTGCGGTCGGGTCGCGGTGCCGTCCGCGCCGGGGGACGCTCGGCCTCGCCGTGGGGCTCGGTGTCCCGTGCGCCCCCGTGCGGGGGAGGTCGGGCGGCTCGCCGCCCCTCGTCCGCGGCTCGCCGGTCGCCCCATCCGTCCCGCCGCGGGGAGGGCGGTTCCGCGCTGTGGAAATGGGGTGGTCGGTGGAACCACCGGTCCGGGTGGGCTTAAACTGCACATGACAACGGTTTCCGTTACCGCAGCAGGCTCGAAGGCAACCGATCGTGACCGGATACCACCCTATGAGGGCAGAGCGCCGTCACGCTCCGCTGCTGCCGCTCGGTACGCCACGCCGTCGTCCCACGAGGAACAGGAGTGCGCCCATGACCGTCCCCCGTCGCCGCGCGATCGCGCTCGCCGGACTCGCCACCGCGGGCCTGGTGCTGGCCGGTTGCGGTACCGAGCAGCCCGCCGAGGACGGCGGCGGCATCACGGTCGTGGCCTCGACGAACACCTGGGGCAGCGTGGCCGAGGCCGTCGGCGGGCAGCGCGTCCAGGTCGAATCCATCATCAACGATCCGGCCTCCGACCCGCACTCCTACGAGAGCAGCCCGCGGGACGCCGCCAAGGTGTCCGACGCCGACCTCGTGGTGTTCAACGGCGGTGGTTACGACGGCTTCATGGAGCAGATCCTGTCCACCGCGGCCGAGGGCAAGCCCGTCGTCGAGGCCGTCGCGGGGACCGGTGCCGAAGGGGCGCACGACCACGCCCACGACCACGAAGGCCACGGCGCCGAGCAGCACGCCCACGAGGACCACGGCGCCGAGCACCCGGCGCAGGAGCACGAGCCCGAGCAGGGCCACGACGAGCACGCCGAGCCCGAGCAGGGCCACGACGAGCAGGGCCACGACCACGCCGGGCACGAGCACGCCAACGAGCACGTCTGGTACGACCTGCACGTGATGCACGAGGTCGCGCGCCGGATCGCGGTCGAGCTCGCCGCGCTGGACCCGGCCCACGCCGGGGAATACCACCGCAACGCCGGTGCGTTCAGCAGCGAGGTCGGACGCTTGGAGGGCCGGGTCGGTGCGCTCGCCGACGCGCACCGGGGCCGCGAGGTGCTGGTCACCGAGCCGATCGCGCACTACCTCGTCGAGGCCGCCGGACTGCGCGACATCACGCCGCAGTCGTTCGTCAACGCGGTCGAGGCCGAATCGGACCCGTCGGCCGCGGCCGTCGCCGAGATCCAGGACGCGGTGAACTCCGGCCGCGCCGCCGCCCTCGTCTACAACCCGCAGACCGCGTCCCCGGTCACCCGCAACATCCGCGCCGCCGCCGAGGACAAGGGGATCCCGGTGGTGGAGATGACCGAGACGCTGCCCGAGGGCCAGAGCTACGTGCCCTGGATGCGGGCCCAGATCACCGCGCTCGACGATGCGCTGAACCGGAGCCGCTGACCGATGACCGCCACCGAACCCGCCGTCGGCCTGCGCGGGGCCGCCCTGTCCTACGGCCCGCGCACGCTCTGGGACGGACTGGACCTCGACGTCGCACCGGGGGAGTTCCTCGCGGTGCTGGGCCCCAACGGCTCCGGCAAGACCAGCCTGCTCCGGGTGCTGCTCGGGATGCAGGAGCTCACCGCGGGTTCCGTGCGGATCGCCGGGGAGCCGGCGCGGCGCGGCAACGACCGCATCGGCTACATCCCGCAGCAGCGGACGCTGGAGGGCACCGTGACGGTGCGCGGCAGCGACCTGGTCGGGTTCGGCCTGGACGGGCACCGCTGGGGCGTCGGCTGGCGCGGTCGCCGGGAGCGCAAGCAGCGCGTCGACCGGGCGCTGCGCGCGGTGGACGCCGCCGAGTACGCGCGGATGCCGCTGGGCCTGCTCTCCGGTGGTGAGCAGCAGCGGGTGCGGGTGGCGCAGGCGCTGGTCGGCGATCCGGCGGTGCTGCTGTGCGACGAGCCGCTGCTGTCGCTGGACCTCGCGCACCAGCGCAAGGTGAGCTCGCTGATCGCGCGGCAGGCCGAGGAGGCCGGTGCGGCGGTGCTGTTCGTGACCCACGAGATCAACCCGGTGCTGCCGCTGGTCGACCGGGTGCTGTACCTGGTCGACGGCCGGTTCCGGATCGGCACGCCGGACGAGGTGATGAACTCCGCGACCCTGTCCGAGCTGTTCCGCACCGACGTCGAGGTCGCGCGGGTCGGCGGGCGCCTCGTGGTCGCCGGGACCGACGGGGCCGAGTCCCACCACGTGCACGAGGTGGACGCGTGAACGACTTCATCGACGCGCTGGGCGGTCTGTTCGACTTCTCGGTGACCGCGGACCTGCTCGGCTACCCGTTCGTGCAGCAGGCGCTGCTCGCCGCCGCCGCGCTCGGCCTGGTGTCGGGCTGCCTGGCGCCGCTGGTGGTGGCGCGCAAGATGTCCTTCGCGGTGCACGGCACGGCCGAACTCGCCTTCACCGGGGCCGCGGCCGCGCTGCTGGTCGGCGCGAGCGTCGGCGCCGGGGCGCTGGCCGGGGCGGTGGTGGCCGCGCTGCTGCTGGGGCTGCTGGGACAGCGCGGGTCCGAGCGGGATTCGGTGATCGGCGCGATCCTGTCGTTCGGGCTGGGCGTCGGCGTGCTGCTGCTGTGGCTCAACCCCGGGCGCACCGCGAACAAGTTCAGCCTGCTGGTCGGCCAGATCGTCGGCGTGAACTCCTCGGACGTGGTGCTGCTGACCACCTCGGCCGCGGCGGTGCTGGTGGTGTTCGTGGTGGTCTACCGGCCGCTGCTGTTCGCCAGCGTCGACCCGGAGGTGGCGGCGGCGCGGGCGGTCCCGGTGCGGGTGCTCACCCCGCTGTTCGCGGTGCTGGTCGGCATCGCCACCGCGCTCGGCGTCTACACGGTGGGGGCGCTGCTGGTGCTGGCGCTGATGGTGACGCCGGGTGCGGCGGCGGCCCGGGTGACCGGGAGCCCGGTGCTGGCGACGCTGCTGTCGGTGCTGTTCGCGGAGGTCGCGGTGCTCGGCGGGATCGTGCTGTCGCTGGCGCCGGGCGCCCCGGTCAGCGCGTTCGTCACGATCATCTCGTTCCTGATCTACCTGGTGTGCCGCGTCGTCGGCGCCCGGCGCCTGGCCCGGGCCAGCCGGGAGCCCGCCGCCGCCTGACCAGGGGCGCGAGCTCGGTCACCGGTTCCGGGGCAGCGGTCCCACGTGCGGGCGGCGCCCGGGTCGACGCGCGGCGTGCCGCTGCCCGGGGCCGGGACCGGAACGTGCGGCGAGGCGGTCGGCGACCACACCGGCGGCGAACGCGTACACCGCCTTGTGCATCAGGTCGACCGCCAGTTCGGCGCGGGGCCAGGTCTCGGGTGGCGCACCGATGCCGGTGGCGTTCTCCAGGATCTGGTCGTTGGTCAACCGGACTACGGTGAACTGCGCCGAAGCCCACGGGCCGCGGAGGCCGGCGTGCGCCATCACCGAGCGCAGCGGCCCCAGCAGCACCGCCTGCCCGTAGTGCATGGCCCAGTTACCCGCGCGCGGTCGGCGTCGCTCCCGCACGCCCATCGCGCGTTGTGCGGTGCGGCCCGGAACGTGGGAGCTGGGGCGTCCGGTGATGCGCTGCTCGATCTTCTCGCCGATCGTCATGGCCACCGCGCCGGCCGCTCCGGCGACCAAGCCTTCCCCGAGTGCTCGCTTCTCCATGCCCTCGCGGGTACCCGCGAGGTGATCGGCCATGCCGCGCCGCGGTCGTTTGCCGCCGCCCGGGCGGGGGTATGGCGTGGTGGTACCGGCGAAGCCGAGGTTGGAGGGGCGATGGGGGAACCGCCGCGCGAACACGGGATGCAACCGGCCGAGGGCGGCCCGGCGAACGGGGAGCCGCCGCGCGAACACGGGATGCAGCCGGCCGAGGGCGGTGCCCCGGAGAACGAGGAACCCCCGGACGAGCAGCCGCCCACCGAGTCCCCGGACGAGCAGGATGACGTCCCGCCCTGACCGGCCCGAGGAACCGGGCTCGCGAACGGGTCAGGGGACCGGGTGGGCGGCGAGGACGGCGCCGATGCGGTCGGCCACCGCCGGGTCGAGCAGGTCATAGCGCCCGCCCGCGACGAACCGCTCGGAGAGCTCCATGACCACCACCTCGCCCTCGGCGAGCAGCGCGCCGGTCGCGGCGGTGTCCTCCGCGACCGTCTCGGGGTGCACGATCGCGAGGTCCTGGAAGGCGGCGGCGAGGTAGGGGCTGGCGAACTGGGTGAAGGAGTCGCCGATCATCCGGGTCGGTGCCTCGACCATGCCCGGTTTGGTGGGCGAGTCGAGCCGCAGCGGTTCGTGGAAGTCGCTGGGCACGAAGCGGGTGTTGTCGCCGCCGCCGTCCGGGGCCAGCGCGTAGGCCTGGATGTCGACGGTGCGGTCCTGCCCGAGCTGGTCGGGGATGTCGGCGCTGTGCTCGTAGCGGCGGCTCGGTTCGAGCGTCCAGGTCCCGGTGACGCCCGGTCGCAGCCGTTCGGCCAGCCGGTAGGTCATCGCGATGCCGCCCTCGTGCGTCCAGTGCGTGTCGATGGCGTGGTAGATCGGCCGCCCGTTGCGCTCGGCGAGGGAGCGGAGTTCCGCGCGCATGTCGACGGCGCCGGTGGCGGCGGGCACCCGGCGCCAGAACTCCTCCCCGGCTTCGCGGGCGCAGTTCTGACCGGCGTACTCGTCGGGCAGGTGCTCCGGGTAGACGGTGGACTTGTCCGGCGCGATGACGAGCTGGAACTCCCGCCCCGAGGCCTCCACCACCTGCCGCCACCGGCGCAGCCCCGCGATCACCTGGTCCAGGTCGCGCCGCGGCAGGCACTTGTAGGAGATGTCGTGCCCGAGGTACAGCCAGCCCTGGTCGCCCTCGATGACGCTGGGGAACGCGCTCTCGTCGAGCTGCGGTTCCGCGTCGGTCTGCCCGCCGCTGATCGGCGGGGCGTGCGCGCCGCCGTCCAGCCGGGCCGGTTCGCCGAACAGGCCGCGGCTCAGCGCGTCCACCGAGTGCACCGCGTCCCGCCGGAACGGCAGGTGGTCGGCGGCCCACGGGCCGAGCCCGGTGAAGAAGCCCCAGCCCTCGGTGATGCTCGGGAACGGTGCCAGCGGCCGGTTCTCCAGCGGCTCGGCCCGCGCGCCGAACAGCCACGTCACCGCCGGAGTGCTGAAGAACAGCAGGGCGCAGACCAGCGCGGTGAGCTGCCGCCGCCCGTGCCGGGGGCGGTGCAGCGGGTGTTCCCGGGGCAACCACGCTTCGTGGACCGGGGGGAGCTCCTGCCGCTGCGACACCCCGCCACCGTATCCGGCGGAGTCCCCCGAACGGGGTGGAACCGCCCGTTCAGCCCGCCGGATCCGGCATCAGGGCCAGCACCGCGCCCGCCGGGTCCTGGACGACGGCGAAACCGCCGTCCGGGCCCGGTTCGCGGAGCACGGTGCCGCCGAGCTCGACGACCTGCCGCAGGGACTCGGCCAGGTCCGGCACCGCGAGGTAGGTGAGCCAGCGCGGTGCCAGGTCGGCGTTGCCGCCCCGCGCGTGGCACACGCCGGCGACCGGCGTGCCGTCGGCGCTGAGCATCAGGTAGTCGTCGTAGTCGCCCATGCTCAGCGGTTCCGGGCGCCAGCCCACCACCGCGGCGTAGAAGTCCCGGATCGCCGGTGCGTCGGCCACCGTCAGGTCGAATCCCACGATCTTGCCCGCGCCCATCGCGCCTCCCCCGGTCGTCGGGGAGCCGACGGTCCCACGGGGCACCGACAGCGGGCCTACATCTCCTCGAGGTGGTGGACGAGCTGGGTCAGCAGGTCCCGGGTGGGCTCGGCCCAGTGCGACCGGTCGGGCAATTGCGGCGGGTCGACCGGCAGATCACCGCTGAACCACGTGGTGTAGTCCGCGGGTGTCACCGCGCGGGACCGCCCGGCGCGCGTCCGATCGCCTCCGCCATGTCCCTCTCCGTCGACCGATCAGGAGTCACCCAGGGTATCGGTGCGGCTCCGGACCGCTCGCGAGGTGGTTCCTGGCGGCCGGGGGCGATGACGATCACCTTGGTCGAAAAGCCGTCGGCGGCCCCGCTTTTCGGGCAAGGTGGGGCCATGTCCGTGCTGACGCTGCCGGAGGAGATGGCGCTGCTGCTGCACCTGGCGGGCGGGACGCCGGCGTCCCGGCGGCAGGCGTCGGCGGCGTGCGCGGCGGCGGAGCTCGCCGAACTCGCGCTGCGCGGCCGGATCGTGGTCCGGAGCCGACCGGTCGTGGTGGGCGGCGTCCAGGTCCCGCTCGTGCGCCGGGCCGAGATCGAGCCGCGCGGTACCGGGTGGACCGGCCTGGAGTGGGCCGACGGGGTGCTGGCGGAGTTGGCGCGGCGAGGTCCGGGGCCGATCCCGCTGCGCCCGTGGGTGGTGCGGCGCGACCAGCTCCCGCACCACCGCGAGGTGCTGATCGCGCGTGGACTGATGCGCCGCCTGCCGGGTGGGCTGCTCGTCCGGGACCGCCACCTGCCCGATCCGGTGCTGGCCCGGGTGTCGGTGCGGCGGATCGCCGCCGCCGGGCAGCGGGTCGACGGGCGCGGGCTCCTGCTGTCCGATCTCGTCGCGGCGGCCGAGCTGGTCGGCGACCTGGCGCTGCCCGAGCCGGGCGACGACCGGATGAACGACGAGCGCGGGTTCGGCCGGTGGTCGTTCCGCCCCGAGCACCTGCGCGACACCAGCTTCCTGCTCGCCTCCGCCGTGCCGAAGCGCACCCGCTTCGAGGTCAGCGGTGACGGCGACGGCGGCGACGGCGGGGGCGGCGAATGACGAACCACCAGAGGAGCGGAACACCATGCCCGAGAGCCGTTGCGAGCGCTGCGACCTGCCGGTGGGGCAGTGCGAGCACACCCGCCCGCGCGTCCACCACGACGTCGTGCTGATCAGCCCCAGGCGGATGGCCCACCTGCCGGACCGCTGCGTCCACCACAACGACACCGGCATGGGCGATTGGGGCGAGATCCGCGGCGTGGAGCGCGCGTGGGAGCGGATCGGCAACGGTGAGACGCTGACGGCCACCGGTGGCGGGAACCCCACCTTGAGCACGAACCGCCGCTGCGTCCACTGCGTGGGCAGCGCCCCGTGAGCGCGCTGGAGATCCGCCGCTTCGACCACCCGGACGTCGTCCCGCTCGTCGAGCGGCTGCAAGCGGAGTACGTCCGGATCTACGGCGGGCCGGACGACACGCCGACCGACGCGAGCGAGTTCGCCCCGCCCGCAGGCGGTTTCGGCGTCGGCTACGCTGACGGCGCCGCGGTCGCGATGGGCGGCTGGCGGCACCTCGGCGGCGGACGCGCCGAGCTCAAGCGGATGTACGTGGCCGACGAGCACCGCGGTCGCGGGCACTCCCGCGCGGTGCTGCGCTGGCTGGAGGCCGACGCCGCCGCCGGTGGGGTGGCGGAACTGGTGCTGGAGACCAACGAGCGCCATCCCGCGGCCCTCGCCCTCTACCGCTCCGCCGGGTACGCCCGGGTGGCGTCGTTCGGACTCCACGTCGACGACCCGCGCTCGGTCCACCTCGGTCGCGCGCTCCCGGCGGTCGGCGACCGCTCGTGACCCCTCCCGGCACCGGCCCGCGCCGTCCGACCGGCCCCTCGGCAGTCCAGCAGGCGCCTAGAACTGGTAGTAGAGGAATGGGCTGAACGAGCCGGTGGCCACCAGCAGGCCGGAGTAGAGCAGGCCGACGGTGAGCACCGCGACGCGCAGCGCGTTGGCGGGGCGGGACCGCACCGATTCCAGGAACGGGCCCGTCCCGGAGTTCGCGGGCAGCAGCACCACGACCAGGGCCAGCAGCAGGAACACCGCGCGCTGGTTGGTCATCGAGGCCGCCACCACGTCGGTCAACCCGGACAGGTCAGGCACGAGCATGTGGCCGAGCATCATGAACGCGGTGCCGAGGTCGGGCGCGCGGAAGAACACCCAGCCGCACACCACGAGCAGCAGGGTCAGGGCCCGGCGGGCGATCCGGGCGGGCGCGCCGGCGGGGGAGCGGTCCCAGCCGGTGGCCCGCTCGACGACGAGCAGCGCGCCGTGGAACAACCCCCACACCAGGTACGTCCACGCCGCGCCGTGCCAGAACCCGGTGAGCACGAAGATGATCGCCAGGTTGCGGTAGGTGCGCGCGGTGCCGCGCCGGTTGCCGCCCAGCGGGATGTAGACGTAGTCGCGGAACCACCGGGACAGCGACATGTGCCAGCGCCGCCAGAACTCCGTGATGGTCACCGACGAGTACGGCCGCGCGAAGTTCTCCGGCAGCCGGAAGCCGAGCATCCGGCCCAGCCCGATGGCCATGTCGGAGTAGCCGGAGAAGTCGAAGTAGAGCTGCATGGTGTAGCCGAGCGCGCCGAGCCAGGCGATCGCGAACGTCATGTCCTCGGCCGGGGTGGCGAAGCAGGCACCGACCATCGGCGCGAGGGTGTCGGCGATGACGACCTTCTTGGTCAGGCCCCAGGCGAAGCGCGGGAACCCGGCGGCGATGTCGTCGAGCCGGTGGGAGCGGTGCTGCGGGAGCTGGTCGGCGATCTCCCGGTAGCGCACGATCGGTCCCGCGACGAGCTGCGGGAACATCGAGATGTAGGTGACGAACGAGACCGGGTCGCGCAGCGCGGGCCGTTCACCCCGGTAGATGTCCACCACGTAGGAGATGTGGTGGAAGGTGTAGAAGGAGATGCCGATCGGCAGCGCCAGTTGCAGCACCGGGAACTCGCCGCCGAACCACTCGGTGAGCACCGCGAGCTGCGCGGTGGCGAACCCGGCGTACTTCCACACCGCGAGGATCGACAGGTTGAACACCACGGTGCCGATCAGCAGATCGCGCCGGCGCGACCGGTTCAGGTCCCACTCGTCGGGTTCCAGGTGCCTGCCGACGAGGAAGTTCACCACGATGCAGGCCAGCAGCAGGGCCGTGGTGCCCCCCGCCCCGCTGGCGTAGAACAGCAGGCTCGCCACCGCCACCACGGCGTTGCGCCCGGCGCGCGGCGCGATCAGCACCGCCGCGAGCACGGCGGGCAGGAAGTACCACAGGAACAGCGGACTGGCGAACGACATCGGGGCCCCGGGGGTTCAGGAGGCCCGGGGCCTCCCCATCTCACCGCGACCCCGGGACCGGGGCCGCGCACGTGGTGGCGGGCGGTGTCACCGCCTCGCACACCCTAGTCGAGCGGCCCCGCCGATGACCCCGGAACAGGTGAATCCGCGTCGAGTAAGGGGCACCCTGTACCCAGTGACGTGGTACAGGGTGCCCCTCACTCAACTCACGAACGGGTGGGTGTCAGCCCTGGCGCCGGCGGCGGGCGACCTCGGAGAGCACGATGCCCGCGGCGACCGAGGCGTTGAGCGACTCCACCTCGCCGATCATCGGGACCGACACCGTCTGGTCGCAGGTGTCGCGCACCAGCCGGGACAGCCCGCGCCCCTCCGAACCGACCACGACGACCAGCGGTCCGGTGGCCAGCTCCAGCTCGTCGGAGGTGATGTCGGAGTCGGCGTCCAGGCCGACCACCATCAGGCCCTCCGCCTGGAAGTCCTTGAGCGTGCGGGTGAGGTTGACCGCGCGCGCCACCGGCAGCTTCGCCGCCGCGCCCGCGCTGCTGCGCCACGCCACCGCCGACATCCCGGCGCTGCGCCGCTGCGGCACCACCACGCCGTGCGCGCCGAAGGCCGCCGCCGACCGGATCACCGCGCCGAGGTTGCGCGGGTCGGTGACCCCGTCGAGCGCCACGACCAGCGGCGGCAGCCCGGAATCCCGCGCGGCCTGGAGCACGTCCTCCGGGTGCGCGTACCGGTACGGCGGCACCTGGAGCGCGACGCCCTGGTGCAGCGCGCCGCCGGTCATCCGGTCCACCTCGGTGCGCGGCACGTCGACCACCGCGATGCCCTTGTCCCCGGCCACCCGGACGGCTTCCTTGACGCGGTCGTCGATGTCGAGGCCCTGCGCCACGTACAGCCCGGTCGCGGGCACCCCGGCGCGCAGGCACTCCACCACCGGGTTGCGCCCGGCGATCAGCTCGGGCGTGGTCTCGGACTGGGCCTTGCGCTTGGCGCGCTGCTGCTCGGCCTTGGCCTTGGCGTCGGCCCGCTTCTTGGCGGGGTGCGGAACCCGGTCCTGGGCCTTGGGCGTCGGCCCCTTGCCGCGCAGCCCCCGGCGGCGCTGACCGCCGGAACCGACCACCATGCCCTTCTTCGTCCCCGGCTTGCGCGTCGCGCCGCGACGCTTGTCGTTGCCTGCCACAGCTACCTGTCCTTCAAAGTCCACATCGGACCGTCGGGGGTGTCCTCGACGGCAATCCCGCTGTCCAGCAAGCGATCCCGGAGCTGATCAGCGGTGGCGAAATCCCGGTCCGCGCGAGCCCGGGCGCGCTGCTCGAGCATCGACTCGACCAGCTCGCCGAGCGCGCCCAACGCCGCGTCCTCGGCGCCGGACTCCTCGGCCCACTGCTCGGACAGCGGGTCGAGCCCGAGCACGTCGGTCATGGTCCGCACCGCCGCCGCCGCGGTGCGCGCCTCCTCGTCGGCGCCCCGGTCCAGCGCGGCGTTGCCGTCCCGGACCACGCCGTGCACCGCGGCGATGGCCTGCGGCGTGCCCAGGTCGTCGTCCATCGCGGCGGTGAACTCCGGGGTCACCTCGCCGCGCTCGACGCCACCGGTGCGCTGCACCACCCGCCGCACGAACGACTCGATCCGGCGGTAGGTCGCCACCGCCTCGGACAGCCCCTCCTCGGAGAACTCCACCGTCGAGCGGTAGTGCGGGGTCACCAGGTAGTAGCGCAGCTCGCTGGCCCGGGCCCGCTGGAGCACCGCCGGGATCGACAGCGTGTTGCCGAGCGACTTCGACATCTTCTCGCCGCTCATCGTCACCCAGGCGTTGTGCAGCCAGTACCGGGCGAAACCGTCCCCGGCCGCGTGCGACTGGGCGAGCTCGTTCTCGTGGTGCGGGAACACCAGGTCCAGGCCGCCGCCGTGCACGTCGAACTCGGAGCCGAGGTAGTAGGTCGCCATCGCCGAGCACTCCAGGTGCCAGCCCGGTCGGCCCGCGCCCCACGGCGTCGGCCAGCTCGGCTCGCCGGGCTTGGCGCCCTTCCACAGCGTGAAGTCGCGCGGGTCCCGCTTGCCCCCGGCGGCCGACTCGCCCTGCTGCACGTCGTCGAGCCGCTGCCCGGACAACCGGCCGTACTCCGGGTGCGCGGCCACCGAGAAGTAGACGTCGCCGGACGCCGGGTAGGCGTGCCCGCCGTCGATCAGCCGCTGGATCAGCTCGATCATCTGGGTGATGTGCCCGGTGGCCCGGGGCAGCGCCGACGGCGGCAGGCAGCCCAGCCGGTCGTAGGCGTCCTCGAAGGCCCGCTCGTGGGTCGCGGCCCACTCCCACCACGGGCGGCCCGCCTCGTCGGCCTTGGTGAGGATCTTGTCGTCGATGTCGGTGACGTTGCGCACCAGCCGGACGTCCAGGCCGCCGTGCGCCAGCCAGCGCCGCAGCACGTCGAAGTTCAGCCCGCTGCGCACGTGGCCCACGTGCGGCACGCCCTGCACCGTGGCACCGCAGACGTAGATCGACGCCACTCCGGCGCGGCGCGGCTGGAACTCGCGCGTGGTGCGGGTCGCGGTGTCGTGCAGGTGCAGGCTCACGCCCCCGATGGTACGGGTGCCCGGCCGCGCCGAATCACCGCAGGTGCGGGACGCGTCACAGGTCAGGCCAGCAGCCCCGCCACCGCGGCCCGCAGCGCGTCCGGCCGCTCGTCGGTGGGCAGCGGCTGGACCAGCTCGACGCGGCAGCCCAGCGCGGCGGCCCCGCCGTCGGCCTCCTCGCTGTCGCCGATCATCAACGCCCGCTCCGGCGCCACCCCGAGCCGCTCGCAGGCCAGGCGGAACACCGCCGGATCGGGTTTGATCATGCCCTCTTCGAAGGACAGCAGGAACTCGTCGACGTCCTCGGCGACCCCCAGCTCGGTGAACGCGGGGCGGATGTCGAAGGCGATGTTGCTGATCACCGCGACCGGGACCCCGGCCGCCCGCAGCCCGCGCAGCACCCCGGCGGTGTCCGGGTACGGCGTCCAGCACGCCGGATCGATCAGCCGCCCGTAGAGCTCCTCGGCCTGCTCCCGGACCGTCAGCCCGGAACGGCGCAGCACCTCCAGGTACACCTTGCGGTGCAGGACCGGGTCCAGATCGCGCTTCTCCCAGGCCTCCACGTACTCCGGCTCCAGCTCCACGACCTGCCCCGACGGGGCGGTCATCCGGCGCATGATCTCGGCCTGCGCGGCCACGTCGAACGGCTCCCCGCCGGAGTCGGTGAACCCGCCGAGCGACCAGGCGGTCTCCTCGAGGCGGAACAGGGTGCCGGAGAAGTCGAACAGGACAGCATCGATGCTCACGACCTCAGCCTAAGGAGTGGTGCCGGGCGTGGCTAGCGTGGCGGTGCAGGTGGCGGAAACCTCAGCTGCCTTCTCGTCGGGAAGGTGTGGTGGTCCGGTTGTGGAGCGGTGCGGGTGGCGGAACCTCAGCGGCCTTCTCGCTCCGGGCGCCCTTCTTGATGTATGCCCATACACGGCATCAGGGCGTCCTCGCGAGAAGGCCGCTGAGAACCCGCGGCGGTGCCAGTGGCGAGGGTGGGGTAAGGCGGAAGCGGCTTTCGCCGCTTGCCTGACGGTGGTGCAGACGAGCGCGTGCGCAGCCGCTTGCCCGGTGGGGTTGCGGGTGTGCGTTCGCCTGTTCGTGAACTGAGTGAGGGGCACCCTTGTCCGAGTAACTTGGGCAAGGGTGCCCCTCACTCAAGTCCCCGACGGGTGAACGGTATGGCCGCGCGCTTGGGCCGGTCGTTGCCCTTGGGTGGGGTGGTGGTCAGCAGCGGCGGGTTTCGTTGCGCAGGGGGACGACGATGCCCGCGATGCACAGCAGGGTTCCCGCCCAGAGCAGCACCACCGCCACCGCGAGGCCGACCCCGCCGCCCGCGGCCCACAGCAGGCACGCCACCGACCACGACACCACCGGTTGCACGACGAGCAGACGACGCAGCCACCGGTTCCGCTCGATCACCATGATCCGAGGATGGCGGGCCGCGACCCCGGTTCACCAGAGCCGCATCCCCGAGTTTTCCCTGACGTCAGTCCTCGTTACGACGAGGGGACCCGTTCGGGTCAAGCGGGAACAGCAGCGCGGTGGCGATCGCGGCGACGCCCTCGCCGCGGCCGGTGAGGCCGAGCCGGTCGGTGGTCGTGCCCGCGACCGACACCGGCGCCCCGACGGCCTCGCCGAGCACCCGCTGCGCCTCGTCCCGGCGGGTGCCGATCCGGGGGCGGTTGCCGATCACCTGGACCGTGGCGTTGCCGACCCGGAACCCGGCCTCGGCCACCCGGCGGCGGACCTCGGCCAGGAAGTCCGCGCCGTGCGCTCCGGCCCAGCGGTCGTCGTCGGTGCCGAACACGCCGCCGATGTCACCCAGTCCGGCGGCCGACAGCAGCGCGTCGCACAGCGCGTGCGCGGCCACGTCGCCGTCGGAGTGCCCGGCGCACCCGTCCTCGCCGGGCCAGCGCAGCCCGGCCACCCAGCACTCCCGGCCGGGCTCGATCGGGTGGACGTCGACGCCCTGGCCGACGCGGGGCAGCACCTCGTTCACGCGGGTTCTCCTGCCGGGGCCAGCACGGATTCGGCCACCGCCAGGTCGAAGGCGGTGGTGATCTTGAGCGCGTCCGGGTGGCCGGGGACCGTGCGCACCGGCACGCCGAGCCGCTCAACCAGCCCGGCGTCGTCGGTGGCGATGTCACCCGACTCGGCGTAGGCGCGCTGGAGCACGTCGACGGCGAAGCCCTGCGGCGTCTGCACCGCCCGCAGCCGGGTCCGGTCGACCGTGGTGACGACCGCGCCGGTCTCGTCGACCTCCTTGACGGTGTCGGTGACCGGGAGCACCGGGATCACCGCGGGAGCGCCCGCCTCGACGGCGTCCACCACGTCCCGGACGACGCTCGCCGGGGTGAACGCGCGGGCCGCGTCGTGCACCAGCACCACGCTCGCGTCGGGGACCACCCGCAGCGCCTCGTCGAGCGCGCGGCGGACCGAGTCGGTGCGCTCGGCGCCGCCCGCGACCACGTGCGCGGACTCGGTGGCGGCCAGCTCGGCGCGGACCAGGTCCACCTGGTCGGCCGGAGCGGCCACCACGACGTGCCGAACGCGGCCCGAGTCGAGCAGACCCCGGACCGCGCGCGACAACAACGATTCACCCTTGACCGGTACCAGCGCCTTGGGGACGCCGGCACCCAGACGGACCCCGCGACCGGCGGCGGGGACCAGTGCCACCACGCTCACCCGCGCTACACCGCGGTGGCGAGGACTTCGTCCAGCAGGGTCTCGGCCTTGCCCTCGTCCGTCCCCTCGGCCAGCGCGAGCTCGCTGACCAGGATTTGGCGGGCTTTCGCCAGCATCCGCTTCTCGCCTGCGGACAGGCCACGATCCTTCTCGCGTCGCCAGAGGTCGCGCACCACTTCGGCCACCTTGTTCACGTCGCCGGAGGCGAGCTTCTCAAGATTGGCCTTGTACCGTCGGGACCAGTTGGTCGGTTCCTCGGTGTGCGGAGCGCGCAGGACATCGAAGACCCGATCGAGACCCTCCTGGCCGACGACGTCCCGCACGCCCACGATCTCGGCGTTGTCGGCGGGAACGCGCACGGTCAGGTCGCCCTGGGCGACCTTGAGGACGAGGTACTGCTTCTCCTCGCCCTTGATCACCCGGGTCTCGATTGCTTCGATGAGCGCGGCACCGTGGTGCGGGTAGACGACGGTCTCTCCGACCTTGAAAACCATGTGTCCTCTGCCCCTTTCGCTGCGACCAGTTTATCACGGGGGGCAACTGGAGTTCGACCGCCTCTCCGTCCGTCTTCGCAGGTCAGGACGCGGACGGGGCTTGACAAACGGCTGTCGGCCGTGCAAGGCGGCGCCTTTCGGCAGCCTGAAAGCCTCCACTGTGGACGGCTGTGCGGCGCCCGCGGGACCGCCTCGGCACGCCCGATGATGAACTCCGCCGCCACGGGGATTAAGCTCATCTCGGTTGTCCGGCAATCAGGAAGGACGCTGCAACCGTGAGCCGCCCTCAGCACCACAAGGCCCGCCGCCTGCGGTTGATCCCGGCCGCACTCGGGCTCGGCGCCGTCGTCGCCCTCTCCGGCTGCAGTGCCGGCCAGATCACCGAGACCGACACCCAGGTCGCCGCCGTCAACGGCGGATCGGGTGACGTCGGCGAGATCGCCGTGCGCAACGCGGAGTTCTCCTTCCCCGCCGCGGGCAGCGCCTACCCGCAGGGCTCCTCGGCCCCGCTGGAGGTCGTCATCGCCAACGAGGGCCCGGACGACCGGCTGGTCGCCGTGCGCAGCCCGTACGCGGCGAACGTGCAGGTCACCGGCGAGCAGGCGCTGCCGTCCGGGACCGCGCTGCACGCCTACGGCCTGCACGTCCCGGGCCAGGTCCGCCCGCCGGAGCAGCGTGCGGTGAACATCACGGTCAACGGGTTCACCGAGCAGATCACCGCCGGGGTCACCATCCCGGTGACCTTCGCCTTCGAGAAGGCGGGCGAGGTCACGGTGCAGGTGCCGATCGGCCAGGACGTGGAGCCGCGCCCCGAGCACAACAGCCCCGAGCACGGACCGGAGCAGACCGGCCACTGAGCGTTGGGGTGGCCCGCCTCCCGGGCGGAGCCGCCGCGAAAAAGACGTCACCGAGGGCCGTCCGCGCACGTCGCGGGCGGTCCTCGGCGTGTCCGGTCGGACACGCCGGCGCGTGGGCCGCGAGGAGCGGTCGTGGGCGGCGGCTAGCCTCGGACCGTGCCCACCAAGAACGCCCGCGCCGCCCGTCCCGGATTCCGCTGCGCCGACTGCGGCCACGAGGTCGCCAAGTGGGTCGGCCGCTGCCCCGGCTGCCAGGCGTGGGGCACGATCGAGGAGGTCGCCGCGCCGCGCCCGGCGCTGTCCAAGGTCAGCTCCGGCGCGCCGTCCACCCCGGCCCGGCCGATCGCCGAGGTGGACCTGGACTCGGCCCGCTCGGTGTCCACCGGCATCGCCGAGCTGGACCGGGTGCTCGGCGGCGGCATCGTGCCCGGCGCCGTGGTGCTGCTGGCCGGGGAACCGGGTGTGGGCAAGTCCACGCTGCTCCTGGAGGTCGCGCACCGCTGGGCCGCGGGCGCCTCGCCCGGCCCCTCCCTCTACGTCACCGGTGAGGAGTCGGCCGGCCAGGTCCGGTTGCGCGCCGAGCGCACCGACTCGGTCCACCCGGAGCTGTTCCTCGGCGCCGAGAGCGACCTCGGCGCGGTGCTCGGCCACGTCGACGCGGTGCGCCCCGGCCTGCTCATCGTCGACTCGGTGCAGACCGTGCAGTCGCCGCAGGCCGAGGGCAGCCCCGGCGGGGTGACGCAGGTCCGCGCGGTGACCACGGCGCTGGTGGCGCTGGCCAAGGAGCGCGGGCTGCCGGTGGTGCTGGTCGGGCACGTCACCAAGGACGGCGCGGTGGCCGGGCCGCGGGTGCTGGAACACCTGGTCGACGTGGTGCTGCACTTCGAGGGCGACCGGCACTCCGCGCTGCGGATGCTGCGCGGCGTGAAGAACCGCTTCGGGCCCTCCGACGAGGTCGGCTGCTTCGAGCAGCGCGACGACGGCATCGCCGAGGTGCCCGACCCGTCCGGGCTGTTCGTGAACCGGGAGCAGCAGGAGCAGGTCGAGGGCACGGCGGTGAGCGTCCTGGTGGAGGGCAAGCGCCCGCTGCTGACCGAGGTGCAGGCGCTGGTGACCCGCTCGACGATGGCCGTGCCGCGCCGCGCGGTGAGCGGCCTGGACTCGGCGCGGGTGTCGATGATGCTCGCGGTGCTGAACAAGCACACCGCGGTGGGCACCCACGACCAGGACGTGTTCGCCGCCACGGTCGGCGGCATGAAGGTGACCGAGCCCGCCGCCGACCTCGCGGTCGCGCTGGCGGTGGCCTCCTCCTGCTGGGGCAAGCCGCTGCCGTCGAACCTGGTCGCGGTGGGCGAGGTCGGGCTGGCGGGGGAGATCCGCCGGGTCACCGGCGTCGGCAGGCGGCTCGCCGAGGCGGCGCGGCTCGGCTTCGAGCGGGCGCTGGTGCCGCCGGACCCGGGGCCGCTGCCGGACGGGATCCGGGCCACCTCCGTCGCGACGATCAAGGACGCCGTCGCGGTGCTGCGCCGGGGCCGGGGATGACGCCCAGCAGCGAGGAACTGCGGTCCGCGCTGGCCTGGCTGGCCCCCGGCACCGCGCTGCGCGACGGGCTGGAGCGGATCCTGCGCGGGCGGACCGGCGGGCTGGTGGTGCTCGGCTACGACGCGGTGGTGGAGGCGCTGTGCGACGGCGGCTTCCACCTCGACGTGGAGTTCAGCGCCACCCGGCTGCGCGAGCTGTCCAAGATGGACGGGGCGGTGGTGCTGTCCACCGACGCCACCCGGATCGTGCGGGCCAACGTCCACCTGGTGCCCGACGCCCGCATCCCCACCGAGGAGTCCGGCACCCGGCACCGCACGGCCGAGCGCACCGCGATCCACACCGGTCACCCGGTGGTGTCGGTGAGCCAGTCGATGAGCATCATCAGCCTCTACCTGCGGGAACACCGGCACCTGCTGATCGGCTCGCCGGACATCCTGTCCCGGGCGAACCAGGCGCTGGCCACCCTGGAGCGCTACACCGACCGGCTCGCCGAGGTGGCGCAGGTGCTCTCGGCGCTGGAGATCGAGGATTCGGTGACGCTGCGCGACGCCATGGCGGTGGTGCAGCGGATGGAGATGGTGGTCCGGATCGCCGACGAGATCACCGGTGACGTGGTGGAGCTCGGCGAGGACGGGCGGCTGATCGCGCTCCAGCTCGACGAGCTGGTCGGCGGCTTGGACCTGGACCGCGAGCTGATCGTGCGGGAGTACCTGCCGACCGGCGGGGCGGTGCCCGCGCCGGAGCAGGTGGACGCGGCGCTGCGCGCCCTGGACGGCACCGAGCTGCTGGACCTGGCGGCGATCGCCCGGGCGTTCGGCTACCCGGCGACCGCCCTCGACCAGCACCTGAGCCCGCGCGGCTATCGGCTGCTGGCGCGGGTGCCGCGGCTGCCCGCGAGCACCCGGCGCGAGCTCGTCGAGCACTTCGGTTCCTTGCAGGACCTGCTGGCCGCGTCGGCGGAGGACCTGCGGCGGGCGGGGATCGGCGAGCACCGGGCCCGGACGGTCCGGGAGGGGCTGTCCCGGCTGGCCGAGACGTCCATCGTGGACCGCTACGCCTGAGCGGCGGGCGTGATCCGGAACGGCGCCGGGGCGCTGGTGATGCCGTCGAGCCGGGCGGTGACCTGGTACTCGCCGGACGGCACCGGTTCGCCGGCGGCGGCGCAGCCGGGCACCGAGCCGCGCCCGGTCCAGGTGATCTCGTGGCGGACGGCGCCGCCCGGTTCCAGCACCGGGAGCTCGTTGGTGGACTCGATGGCGCAGTCCGCGCTGGACCAGACGCGCTCGCCTTCGGCGGTGTGCACCACGACCTCGCGCAGCATCCGGTTGGTGTCGCGCACGCAGCCGGTGTCGCCGACGTTGGTCAGCACCGCGGTGAACTCCACCCGCTCGTCGGCGCGGAACTCGGGCCGGGCCACCTCGGCGGCGATCCGCAGCGCGGAGTCCGGGCAGGGCGGTGGGGCGGGTTCGGCGGCCAGCGCCTCGGGCGGCGGGGGTGGTGCGGCGACCGGTGCGGGAGGTTCGGCGGGCCCGTCGAGCAGCGCCACCGCGCCCCAGCCGGCCAGCACCGCCGCGAGCGCGGCGGCGCCCAGCGCGAGGGCCCGGCGGCGCCAGTACACCGCGGGCGGCAGGGGACCGGAAGGATCGAGCACGGTCCGACGGTAACCCGGCACAAGATCCATTCGGCCCAACCGAACACCACCCGATAGGCGCAAACCTGATCACCCGCCGTGATCACGTCCTGAGTTCGAACCAGGTGAGGGGCACCCTGTACCCCGTTACGTGGGCCAGGGTGCCCCTCACTCAGGTCCCGTTCGGGTGAGGTGCGCGGCCGGGTGCGGGGTTAGCGGTGGGGCGGACCGGCGGGCGTCATACGATCGGGGGTACGGCCGGAAGGCCGGAGGACCGAGGAGGGGACCGTGACCGCCACCGACGAGCTGCTCCAGCGCAACACCAGCCGCACCCGACCGGACCTGCCGTCCGCACCGGGCCTCCGGGTGGCCATCGTGACCTGCATGGACTGCCGCATCGACCTGGCCGAGTCGCTCGGCCTGGCGGCGGGCGAGGCGCACGTGATCCGCAACGCGGGCGGCGCCGTCACCGACGACGTGATCCGCTCCCTCGCGGTCAGCCAGCGCAAGCTCGGCACCCGCGAGATCGTGCTGGTCCACCACACCGGCTGCGGGATGCGCACCTTCACCGAGGGCGACTTCAAGGACGAGCTGGAGACCGAGACCGGTGTCCGCCCGGCGTGGTCGGTCGAGACCTTCCGGGACACCGAGCAGGACGTCCGGCAGTCGCTGGAGCGGGTCCGCCGCAGCCCCTTCCTCACCGAGACCACCAGCGTCCGGGGCTTCGTCGAGGACATCGCCACCGGCGCGCTCACCGAGGTCTGATCGCCCGGCCCGGGGCGTCTGGCAGGATCGACGGCGCCATGACGACCTCCCCGCCCCGCCCCGCGCCGATCGACGGCGAGACGCTCGTCGACTGGTTCGCCGCCACCGCCCGCCCGCTGCCGTGGCGCGCCCCCGGTGTCACCGGTTGGGGCGTGCTGGTCAGCGAGACGATGCTGCAGCAGACCCCGGTCAACCGGGTGCTGCCGATCTGGGAGGAGTGGATGCGGCGCTGGCCGCGCCCCTCCGACCTGGCCGCCGCGTCGCAGGGCGAGGTGCTGCGCGCCTGGGGCAAGCTCGGCTACCCGCGCCGGGCGCAGCGGCTGCACCAGGCCGCCGCCGCCATCGCCGCCGACCACGGCGACGTGGTGCCCGCCGACGTCGACACCCTGCTGGCGCTGCCCGGCATCGGCGCCTACACGGCCCGCGCGGTCGCCGCCTTCGCCTACGGCAAGCGCGTGCCGGTGGTGGACACCAACGTGCGCCGGGTGGTCGCCCGCGCGGTGCACGGCGCGGGCGACGCCGGCCCGCCGTCGACCACCCGCGACCTCGCGGACGTCGACGCCCTGCTGCCCGCGGAGGACGCCCCGGCGGCGGCGCTGTCGGCGGCCCTGATGGAGCTCGGGCAGGTGGTGTGCGCGGTGCGCTCGCCCGCCTGCGAGCGCTGCCCGATCGCCGCCGACTGCGCGTGGCAGCACGCGGGCCGCCCCGCCTACGCGGGACCGCCGAAGAAGGTCCAGAAGTTCGCCGGGACCGACCGGCAGGTGCGCGGCAAGCTGCTCGACGTGCTCCGCGACTCACCCGGTCCGGTGCGCCGCGAGCAGCTCGACGCGGTGTGGTCCGACGCCGGGCAGCGCGACCGCTGCCTGGACTCGCTGCTGGTCGACGGCCTGGTCGAGCAGACCGACGACGACCGCTTCGCGCTGCCCGGCGAGCACTGATGGCCGACGCCCTGGACCTCTACTTCGACGCCACCACCGAGGCGGAGGTCCGGGCGCTGCTGCGGCGGCTCACCGACGCCGGGGTGCCCGCGGCGACCGGACGCCCGCACCTCACGCTCGCCGCGGCGGGCAGCATCCCGGAACGGGTGCGGCGGTCGCTGCGCACCGAACTGCGACTGCTGTCGATCCCCGACCTGCTGCTGTCCACCGTCGGGGCCAGCTCCGGCGCGGACCGGACGCTGCTGCTCGGGGCGGTGGTCGACGCCGAACTGCTGGCGGTGCACTCCGCGGTGCACGACGTGCTCGCCGGTCAGGTGCCGAACCCGTCCGCCTACCACTTCCCGGGCGGCTGGCTGCCGCACTGCGCCCTGGCCACCGGCCTGACCGACGAGCAGCTCGGCGCGGGGTTCGCCGCGCTGCTGCCGCCGCCCGCGCTCCGCGCCGGGGTCGCCGGGGTGGCCATCACAGAAACCCACACCGGCAACATCGAGTTCCTGTGAACGGTGCGGTGGTCGTTTCGCGGGGCGGTGCGGGTAGCGGGTAGCGGAACCTCAGCGGCCTTCTCGCGGTGGAGAGTGTTGTGGTCCGGTTGCGTCGCGGTGCGGGTGGCGGAACCTCAGCGACCTTCTCGCTCCGGGCGCCCCTTCTCATGTATTCCGATACACAGCGGCGGGGCGTCCTCGCGAGAAGGCCGCTGAGAACCCGCGGCGGTGCCGGTGGCGAGGGTGGGGTAGTGCGGAAGCGGCTCACGCCGCTTTCCTGACGGTGGGGCCGATCGGCGCGTGCGTGGTGCGGAAGCGGCTTTCGCCGCTTGCCTGACGGGGGTTCCGTTCGGCGGGTGCGTGGGGTGGAAGCGGCTTCGCCGCTTGCCGGGGGTGCGGATCGTTCCGGGGTGGCCTCACCCGTTCGGGAGTTGAGTGAGGGGCACCCTTGTCCGAGTAACTGGGGCAAGGGTGCCCCTCACCTCGGCTGACCACCTGATCGGGGGGCGGTGGGTTGGGCCTTCCGGGTGGTCGACTCCACTGTGGACGTCTACCACGAGTTGCCCGGGTCCGCTGGAGCGGCCACTTTGGACGCAGCGTCGGCCCGGCAGGAGTGGTGTGGATGGACATCGACGGGGTGTGGATCCGCGCCCGCGGGATCACCGCGCGGGGCCCCGAGGGCAACGCCTTCGAGAACGTCCACCTGCACGTCGAGCCGGGGTCGCTGGGCGTGATCACCGGCGCCGCCGGGACCGGCCGGACCTCGCTGCTGCTGGCGCTGGCCGGGCGGATGCGGGTCATCACCGGTGATCTCGTCGTCTCCGGGCACGTCCTGCCCGGGGAGTCCCGCGCGGTGCGCCGCCTGGTCCGGCCCGCCCGGCTCCGCCCCGGCTGCGAGCTGGAGCGCTCGCACCGCGTCTCCGAGGCCGTCACCGAGCGGCGGATGATCTCCGGGGTGCGGGCCGAGCACATCGCCGACGCGCTGGCGCTGGTGGGGCTCGCCCCGTACCGGCGGGCGCTGGTCCGCGAGCTGCACCCGGCCGACCGGCTGCTGTTCGAGATCGCCCTCGCCGCGGCCACCGCCCCCGCCGGGCTGGTCGTCGACGACGCCGACGCCGGGCTCCCCCCGGCCTCCCGGCACCGGGTGTGGTCGGCGCTGCGCGGCGTCGCCGCGACCGGGACCACGGTGCTGGCCAGCGCGACGGATCCGCCGTCGAAGGAGTACGAGGTGTGCCACCTGCCCGCCCGCCCGCACCACCGGCGCCACGGGAGCCGGGTATGAGGGCGCTGCGCCTGGCCTGGCTGGAGCTGCGCAGGCTGCGCGGACCGCGGCGCCGCTGGGTGCCGCTGGTGCTGCTGCTGGTCCCGCTGCTGTTCGGCGGGCTGTTCCTGTGGGCGAACTGGGACCCCTACGGCCGCACCGGCCGCGTCCCGGTGGCGGTGGTCAACGCCGACCAACCCGTCGACCGGGCCGGGGAGCGGATCAACGCGGGCGAGCAGTTCGTCGAGCAGCTCAAGGCGCGGCGGATCTTCGACTGGCACTTCGTGGGCGCCCGGGAGGCCCGCCGCGGGCTCGAAGCGGGCGACTACTACTTCACCGTCGAGGTGCCGCCCGACTTCAGCGCCCGGCTGGCCACCGCGGGCGATCCCCACCCGGTGCGCGCCGAGCTGCGGATCACCAAGAACGACGCCAACGGGTTCCTCGCCGGGCTGCTGGCCGACCACGCCGAGCACGAGATCCACCAGCAGGTCGACGCCGCCGCGCACGCCAGCTACGCGCGGGCCCTCTACGGCGAGCTGGACGTGGCCAAGGACCGGCTGCGGCTGGCCTCCGACGCCGCGCGGCGGCTGGTCGAGGGCAGCGAGCTGGGCAGGCGCGGCACCGAAGCGCTCACCGAGGGGCTCGGCGGCATCCGGGACAGCACCGAGCGGATCAACCGGGGCGCGGAGGACGTCACCTCGGCCACCGCGAAGCTGGACCAGCAGCTCGGCACGGTCACCGAGTTCACCGCCGCCCAGCTCCCCGGTGCGGTGAACGCGGTGGTCGGGGCCAGCGGCTCGGCGGTCGGCGGGCTCAGCGCGATCAGCAGCTCGACGGCGTTCCTCGACCAGCGGGCCGGGGAGGGCGCCAGCGCGCTCGACGAGCTCGGCGGCAACCATCCGGAACTCGCCGGCGACCCCGCCTACCAGCGGGCGTTGACCGCGGCCCGCGCGGTCGCCGACGCGGCGGGCACCGCCAACGCCGACGCGAGCCGGGCGCTGGAGTCGGCGCGCGCCGCGCAGGCGCAGGCGCTCGGGCTGCGGGAAAGCCTCGGGCCGCTCCAGGAACGGGTCCGCTCGATCACCGCGCCCCTCGACGACCTGCGCTCGGGCAGCGCCGAGATCGCCGGGGGCAGCGGCGGACTGGTCGGCGGGCTGAACGCGATCCTCGCCGGCAGCGGGGTGCTGCGCGACGGCACCGACCAGCTCACCGACGGCGCCGAGCAGCTCCGGCGGCTCGTCGACGACGCCCGCGGCCGGCTCCCGGAGACCAACCCGACGCAGGTCGCCCGGGCCGCCGACGTGCTCGCCTCGCCGACCGAGCTGCGCACCGGCAACCTCCACCCCGCCCACGTCTACGGCCGCGGGATGGCGCCGCTGCTGTTCGCCCTCGCCCTCTGGGTGTTCGGGCTGATCGCCTACCTGCTGCTCAAGCCGCTGAACACTCGGGCGCTGACCGGTCGGGTGAGCGCGCTGAGCATCGCGATGGCCGGGTACCTGCCCGCCGCCGTGCTCGGCGTCGCCGGGGGGCTGGCGCTGCTCGGCGCGATGACCTTCGGGCTCGGCCTGAACCCGGTGCAGCCGTGGCCCGCGGTGGGTCTCGTGTCGCTGGGGGCCGGGGCGTTCGTCGCGCTCAGCCAGCTCCTGCGGGTCCTGTTCGGCGCGGTCGGCGCCCTGCTCGCGCTGGTGCTGCTCGTCGTCCAGCTCACCGCCTGCGGCGGCCTGTACCCGGTGGAGACCACCCCGCAGCTGTTCCAGGCGCTGCAACCGCTGCTGCCGATGACCTACCTGGTCGACGGGCTGCGGGTGACCACCTCCGGCGGCCTGGAGGCGCACTTGGTGCGCGACCTCATCGTGCTGGCCGGGTTCCTGGTCGGGTCGCTGGTGCTGACAACACTGGCGGTGGTGCGGAGGAGAACCTACACCCTGAACCGCCTCCACCCTGTTGTTGTGGTGTGAGGGTCACCTCGGGTCGCGGTGCGGGTGGCGAAACTCAGCGGCCTTCTCGCCGGGAAGAGGTGTGGTGGTCGCGTTGGTGCGGTGCGGGTGGCGGAACCTCAGCGGCCTTCTCGCTCCGGGCGCCCTTCCTCATGTACCAAACACGTACACAGCGTCAGGGCGTCCTCGCGAGAAGACCGCTGAGAACCCGCGGCGGTGCCGGTTGCTTAGGTGGGGCAAGGCGGAAGCGGCTTCGCCGCTCGCCTGACGATGGTCGGCTCGTGCTCGGGAGTGCTGCGCCCCGGCTTCGCCGCTTGCCGGGTTTCGGCTGCTGAGAGGTGTGACACCGGTTGGGGGCTCAGCGGGCGCCGTAGGGTGGCGGCATGGCTGTTGTGAAGATTAACGCGATCGAGGTGCCGGAGGGCGCTGGTCCGGAGCTGGAGAAGCGGTTCGCCGCCCGGTTGGGCGCGGTGGACGGCCAGCCGGGGTTCCTCGGGTTCGAGCTGCTGCGCCCGACCAAGGGCGAGGACCGCTACTTCGTGTACACCAAGTGGGAGTCCGAGGAGGACTTCCAGGCGTGGCTGGGCGGTTCGGCGAAGGAGGCGCACGCCGGCGAGCGGCAGCAGCCGGTGGCCAGCGGGTCGAGCCTGCTGGAGTTCGAGCTCATCCAGGAGTCCCACCCGGAGTGACCACCAGGTCCGCCAGGATCGCCCGGTGGTCGGCGCCGGGGACCTCGTAGGTGCGGTAACCGCGCACCCCGATGTCCTCGCTGACCAGCACGTGGTCGATCGTCACCGGCGGCGGGAACCAGCCGTCCGGCCAGGTCGGCAGCAGCCCGCTCCCGGTGGCGTCGGCCGCGTCGGTGTAGCCGCGGCCGAGCATCGCGCGGACGCGGGTGTGGTCGAGGGTGGCGTTGAAGTCCCCGGCCAGCACCCGGGGCGGGGCGTCCTCGGCCGGGGGATCGGGCAGCGCGGCGAGCTCCCGCGACCAGGCGCCCGCCGTGTCGGCGCCCACCGGGTAGATCGGGTGCACCGCGACCACCTCGACGGGTCCGGCTCCGGGCACGTCGATCCGGGCCGAGGGCTGGTTCAGCGTGGTCTCGGGCACCAGCGACAGCGGCGCGGCCGGGAACCGGGAGGCGATGCCGGTCCCCTCCCCGCCGGGCGCGGGCTGGTAGACGCGGTGCGGGAGCACGTCGGCGAGCCCGGCGCGGTCGAGCGCCGCCGCCAGCCCGGGGGTCAGCTCCTGGACGCTGAGCACGTCCACCCGGTGCGTGCGCACCAGGTCCACGATCCGCTCCGGTGACGCCTCGCCGAGGTGGGTGTTGATCGACAGCATCCGCAGCGGCGCGCCCTCCGCCGGCTGCTCGTCGGTGAGGGCGCGGGGTGCGACGCCCACCACCAGCCCGGCGGTGGTCAACGCCACCACCAGCGCGATCAGCCAGCGCCGCAGCATCAGGGCCACCACCAGCAGCAGCGCCCCGCAGGGCACGGCGTAGGGCGTCAGCGACACCAGGGCGATGACGTAGCGGTGGGTGTCCCAGCCGGTCAGCGGCAGCACCGCCCACACCACGAAGACCGCCGTCACCAGCGCGCCGAACGCGGTGAGCACCCCACCGCCCGGCTTGCGGTCCTCCTCGCGCACCTGCTGCACCGTCCCCACCTCCGCGGCCCACCTTCCCAGCGCCCGTCCGCGCCCCGCGCCACCACCCGGTCCCGGCACCCGCACGACCGCCCCAACGAGCGATCTCGACCCTCACTCATCAGCCGTCCGGGTGAGCTCCGGTGACGTGCGTGCGTTCGGCCGGTGAGCATGGCCGACGTCACCCGGCCGGTTGCGGCTCGCCGCGCAGCCGCTGGAATCATAGGTACAACGGACACACCGACACCCCGACTCCGGAGCCGCACATGCCGTTGTTGCCGTTAGCGTCCACCACCGCCGAGCCGACCGGCTTCACCGCCTGGGTGATCTCGGTGATGGAGGCACTCGGCGGGCCCGGCGCCGGGCTGATCATCGCCATCGAGAACGTGTTCCCCCCGATCCCCAGCGAGCTGATCCTGCCGCTGGCGGGCTTCACCGCGAGCCAGGGGAACATGAACGTGGTCGGCGCGATCCTGTGGACCACGCTCGGGTCGCTGCTGGGCGCGCTGGTCCTCTACTGGATCGGCGCCGCGCTGGGCCGCCACCGCACCCGGGCGATCGCCGCGAAGATCCCGCTGATCAAGATCGAGGACATCGACAAGACCGAGGCTTGGTTCGCCAAGCACGGGGTCAAGGCGGTCTTCTTCGGCCGGATGATCCCGCTGTTCCGCAGCTTCATCTCGCTGCCCGCGGGCATCGAGCGGATGAAGATCACCACGTTCGTCCTGTTCACCACGCTGGGCAGCCTGATCTGGAACACGATCTTCGTGCTCGCCGGGTACTTCCTCGGGGAGAACTGGCACCTGGTGGAGCAGTACGCGGGCATCCTGTCCAAGGCCGTCGTGGCGATCTGCGCGCTCGCGATCGTCGTGTTCATCGTCAAGCGGATCATGCGCGTGCGCCAGGAGAAGCAGCAGGCCGGTGAATTACCGACCGAGCAGTTCGCCCGGGTCGACGGGGACGACCGGACCGACCCGCCCACCCAGGAGATCGACCGCCTCCGCTGATCACCCGATCGTGAGCTGAGTGAGGGGCACCCTGTACCACGTCACGTGGTGCAGGGTGCCCCTCACTCATGTTCCGAGCGTGTCAGGCGGGCAGGCGGGCGCCGGTCTCCGGGTGGAAGAGGTGGACCTCGTCGGTGTCGCGCAGGGCGACGGTGACCTGCTGGCCGATGGCGGGCGGGGTGCGGCCGTCGGCGCGGACCACGAACCGCTCCATCGAGCCGTCCACGTCGATGGAGCCGTGGATCAGCGCGTCCGCGCCGAGCTCCTCCACCAGTTCGACGAGCATCTTCATCCCGCCCTCGGTCTCGGAGGTCAGGCTCAGCGCCTCCGGCCGCACGCCGAAGGTGATCTCCGGGATGGACCCGGCGGCCTCCAGCGCGGTCCGGGGCAGCGGGATCGTCCGCCCGTCGAGCACCGCGCCGTCGGCCCGCAGCGGCACCGTCTTGAGGTTCATCGCCGGCGAGCCCATGAACCCGGCGACGAACGCGTTGGCCGGGTTCTCGTAGAGCTCGCGCGGGGTGGCGCACTGCTGCAGCAGGCCGTCCTTGAGCACCGCGACGCGGTGGCCCATCGTCATCGCCTCGACCTGGTCGTGGGTGACGTAGATCGTGGTGGTGCCGAGCCGCTTCTGCAGGGCGGCGATGTTGGCGCGGGTCTCCACGCGCAGCTTGGCGTCGAGGTTGGACAGCGGCTCGTCCATCAGGAACACGCTGGGCTCGCGGACGATGGCGCGGCCCATCGCGACCCGCTGCCGCTGACCGCCGGAGAGCGCCTTGGGCTTGCGGTCCAGGTACTTCTCCAGGTCGAGCATGGCCGCCGCCTCGGTGACCTTCTGCTTGATCACGTCCTTGGGCGTCTTGCGCAGCTTGAGCGCGAAGCCCATGTTCTCGGCGACGGTCATGTGCGGGTACAGCGCGTAGGACTGGAAGACCATCGCGATGTCGCGCGCCTTCGGCGGGGTGTTGGTGACGTCCTGGCCGCCGATGGTGATGGCGCCCTCGTCCACCTCCTCCAGCCCGGCGAGCATCCGCAGCGCGGTGGACTTCCCGGAGCCGGAGGGACCGACGAGCACCAGGAACTCGCCGTCGGCGACCTGGAGCTCCAACCGGTCGACCGCGCGGACCGGTGGGGTCCCGGGGTAGACGCGCGATGCGTTGACGTAGGCGACCTCGGCCATGTGTGACACCTTTCACCCGAATCGGTGTAGGAGACCGTAGCCGCTTAACTCAGTTCAGTTCATTCCGTCGAATGAACCAATTCACCCGGTGATCATGCGGCGGTCGGCGTGGCGACCGCGCGGCGCCGAGTGGGATCTGCATCATGGTGGCTTCACCGTCGGGTACTGAACCGTTACGGTTCCTCCATGGCGCGGTCAACGAATGCCCGGCGGCCTGCGACGCTCGCCTCGCTCGCTGCGGAGCTCGGTGTCTCCAGGACCACGGTCTCGAACGCTTACAACCGTCCGGACCAGTTGTCCCCCGAGTTGCGCAAGCGGGTCCTGGAGACGGCTCGCCGGCTCGGCTACCCGGGACCGGATCCGGTGGCGCGGTCGCTGCGCACCCGCAAGGCCGGGGCGGTGGGACTGCTGCTCACCGAGAACCTGTCCTACGCGTTCCGCGACCCGGGCGCCGTCGGCTTCCTCGAAGGGCTCGCGCTGGCCTGCGAGGACGCCGGGCACGGGCTGCTGCTGATCCCGGCGAGCCCGGAGCGCGAGGACGTCGCCGCGGTGCACCGCGCCGGGGTGGACGGGTTCGTCGTGTACTCGGTGCCGGAGGACGACCCGCACCTGGCCGCGGTGCTCGAACGCCCGCTGCCGGTGGTGGTCAGCGACCAGCCGAGCATCGACACCCTCGACTGGGTCGGCCCGGACGACGTGCGGGCGATGCAGGCCGTCGCCGAACACCTGATCACCCTGGGGCACCGCCGCATCGGCGTGCTGTGCATGCGGTTGGCGCGCGGGCGCAACGACGGCCCGGCCTCGGTGCACCGGCAGGCCAACGCCAGCTTCCACGTGCAGAAGTCCCGGCTGACCGCGCTCGCCGAGTCCTTCAGCGAGGCCGGGGTGGACTGGGCGCGGGTGCCGGTGGTGGAGCGCTTCGACCACACCACCGCCTCCGGCGCGACCGCCGCCGCGCAGCTGCTGGACCTCGACCCGGAGATCACCGCGATCATCTGCACCTCCGACATCCTGGCGCTCGGCGCGCTCACCGAGGCCCGCGAGCGCGGGCTGCGGGTGCCGGAGGACCTCACCATCACCGGTTTCGACGGGATACCGGACGCCGAACGCGTCGGGCTCACCACGGTCCGCCAGCCGGTGCTGGAGAAGGGCCGCGCGGCGGGCCGGATGCTGCTGGAGTCCGCGGAGCCCGGCCGCCCCCGCCACGTGCTGCTCGAAACCCAGCTCGTCCTCGGCGCCACCTCGGCCCCGCCCCGCTCCGCGGAGGAACGCTGGTTCGGCCCCTGACCCGCTTCACCCGAAAGGGAGCGGAGTGAGGGGCACCCTGCACCCCGTAACGGGGTACAGGGTGCCCCTCACCTGGAAAAGTTCACCCTGGTGGGTGCGGGTCAGTAGTTCTGCCACTCGACCCTGGCGTGTTCCAGGATCGTCGGGTGCATCAGCGTGGACGGCTCCATCTCGGCCGGCCGGTCCCGGTCCGGTGGGAAGTTCGCCGCCGCCCGCAACGTCGGCGCGTCCAGCGAGCGCAGCGGTGGGGCGTCGGCGGGCAGCCGCAGCGCCGGCGGGTCGCCCGCCGACGCCAGGTGGAAGCCCCACTCGCCGAAGCTGGGCACCGAGACCTGGTACGGCGTGGTGCGCAGCCCGGCGGCGCGCAGGGTGACCTCGACGCACCAGTACGCGTCGGGGGCGAAGTACGGCGATCCGGCCTGCACCACGGCGCGCCCGCCGTCGGCCAGCGCGTGCCGGACCAGGCCGTAGAACTCGGTGGAGTAGAGCTTGGCGGTGGCGGTGGAATCGGCGTCGGGCATGTCGACCAGCACGACGTCGAAGCGTTGCCGGTTCTCCCGCAGCCAGGAGAAGGCGTCGGCGGCGACGGTGCGCACCCGGGGGTCGGCGAACGCGTCGTCGTTGAGGTCGCGGACGCGCGGGTTCTCCCGGGCCAGCCGCACCACGGCCGGGTCGAGCTCGACGAGCACGACCTCCTCGACGTCGGGGTAGCGCAGCACCTCGCGCAGCGCCAGCCCGTCACCGCCGCCGAGCACGAGCACGCTGCGCCGGGGCCCGTTCATCGCCGGGTGCACCATCGCCTCGTGGTAGCGGTACTCGTCGACGGAGCTGAACTGGAGGTCCCCGTTGAGGTAGAGCCGGGTGTCCCGGTTCCCGCTCAGCGACGCCTCCTCGGTGAGCACGACCTCCTGGTAGGGCGTTCGCTCGGCGTGCACCACGGGATCGGCGAACAGCGCCTGCCGGGCCGTGACCTCGAAGTCGTCGGCGTACGCGTAGGCGCCCACCAGCACCCCGCCGACCAGCAGCGAGGCGGCGGTGAGCAGCAGCCGGACCCGCCGCGACAGGTCCCGCCGGAACACCGTCAGCACCAGGCCGAGCCCGGCGGCGGCGTTGAGCATCCCGACCACCAGCGCGCCCTGGATCTGCCCGAACAGCGGGAGCAGCAGGAACGGGAAGGCCAGCCCGCCGATCAGCCCGCCGACGTAGTCGGCGGCGAACATGTCGGCCACCGCCGAGCCCGCGTCCTGCCGCCGGATGCGCTGGAGCAGCACCATGAGCAGCGGGATCTCCGCGCCGATCAGGACGCCCAGCACCAGCGACATGACGATCAGCGCGGGCATGTAGAGGCTCAGCCAGGCGAACGCCGCGTACAGCAGCAGCACGCTGAGCCCGCCGAGCAGAGCCAGCGCCAGCTCGATCGCGGCGAAGGAGACATCGGCCCAGCGCTGCAGCGGTTTGGCGGCCAGCGCGCCGACGCCCATCGCGAACACCATCAGCGACAGCACGATGGACGCCTGCCCGACCGTGTCGCCGATCAGGTAGCTGCCGAGCGCGACCAGGGCCAGCTCGTAGACCAGGCCGCAGGCCGCGCAGACGAACGCGGCGACCAGCACCGCGAGCCGCTTCGGCCGACCGCGCGGGGAGCGCGGGGCCGCTGCGTCGTCGGCGCCGGTCGCCTCGGTGGTGGTGCTCATCGGGGGAAGGCGGTCACCAGATCGCCGCAGCGATGATCACGGCGATCACCACGTGCGCGCTCGCCGACACCCAGGTCGCCGGGTGCAGGTTCGGCGAGGCGAGCTCGTCGCCCAGCTTGCCGGGGGTGAGGGCGTCGATGAGCAGGAACGACAGGCTCATCATGAGCAGCCCGAGCAGGCCGTAGGCGAGCGTGCCGACCAGTCCGGTGACCAGGTCGTCGGCGCTGGCGGCGATGGCCGTGGTGAGCACGATGCCGACGCCGAGCAGGCCGGACACCAGCAGCAGGGCCGCGTTGGGGTTGCGCTGCACCCAGATCAGGTCGCGCAGGCGGCCCGGCGTGGCCAGGTCGACCAGCACGTAGCCGAGCGCCATCATCAGCACGCCGATCACCCCGAAGGCGACCGCGGCGAGCAGGCCGGAGAGCAGGTCCTGGAGCAAGGTGTGTCCTTCTCGTGTCGAGGGGGCTTCTCGTGTCGAGGGTCAGTGCCGGGGCGGCGGGTTCTGGGGCGGCGGCCACGGGGGCGGCGCCTGCGGCGGTCCGCCGGGCGGCGGACCGGGCCAGGGCCCCTGCGGGGACGGTCCGCCGGGCGGCGGACCGGGCCACGGGCCCTGCGGCGGCATCCCGGGCGGCGGACCCGGCGGCATCCCCTGCGGCGGACCCTGCTGCGGCGGGGGCGGAGGCGGAGGCGCGGAGGCCTGCCGGTGCTTGATGCGCCCCCGCACGCCCAAGCCGACGGCCAGCACCGCGAAGGCGCCCAGTCCGCCCACCCAGCCCCACGGCCCGGCCTCGTCCATCTCGGGCAGCGGGCGGGGCGGCGCGCCGCGTTCGGCCGCCGGGGTCGGCACCGGGGGCAGCGCGCCCGTCTCGACCAGCAGCAGCGGCAGCGCCATGGCGGCCTGCCCGGTGGTGCCGATCGGGTGCTCGACGAGCCGTTCGCCGGTGACGCCGACGCCGGTGAAGTCCTCCACCGAGGGGAGCGGACGCAGGTCCGGTGAGGCCGCGACGACGAGGTCCACCGCGCCGTCGTAGCTGAGGTGGTCCCACGCGACGGTGGCGCGGACCTCGGCCCACCGCGCGCAGCTCTCCGCATCCGTGCCGGGGCCCCGGCTGGACCCCTGCTCCGGCGGGTCGTCGGTGTTGCCGTCGTGCAGCTCCCAGCCGAAGCAGATCCCGTGCGCCCGTTCGGCCTCGGCGAGTTCGGCGGCGAGCTCCCGGCCGTCGGTCGGGGTGAACGGGGGCAGCAGCGGACCGCTGTAGCTCGACGTCCGGTCGTACCGGATGACGTCGTCGTCGCCGAAGAAGCCGGGCCCGTCGGCGTGGGCGGTCCCCCCGGTGGTCAGCAGCGCCGCGACCAGTCCCGCCGGGAGCAGGACGGTCCGCGCGAGCGCGCTCACTTCCCGCTCCCCGGGCCGCCGCCGCGGAACCCCTCACTGCGGGAGTAGCCGTACCAGCCCCACGCGCTGCTCACGTGGCCGTGGTAGTGCCGGTAGGCCCGCTCGACCTCCATCACGTGGATCAACGAACCTCCCGGGTGCGGGTGGATGATCACGGCGTCGTCGGGATAGCGGAGGTAGATGCCGGTGGTGTCCACCGAACGCGCCTGCGGTTCCCACCGGCGGGTGAGGTCGTCGGCGACGGCCGAGGGCAGCTTCCGGCTGGTGTAGGCCGCGTTGTCGTCGTCACCGGGGTGGTCCAGGTGCGCCGCGCGGGTGTAGGTCGCCGCGATGTGCGAGCGGGGACCGGTGCCGGTGGACACGATCGCGACGATCGCGATGATCAGGGCCAGCACCGCGGCGATGGCGGCCAGCACGAACCAGAGCTTGCCCTTCATCGCTCGCCGTCCGCGCTCGGGTAGATCTGCACGTCGTAGCGGCTCAGCTCCTCGCCGGTGCTGGCCTCCCAGTCCGCCTCGCCGTAGGACTCGAAGCTCAGCAGCCCGCCGTCGGAGGACTCGTAGTCGTGGTAGCGCATCGCGCCCTGCTCGGCCAGACCGGTGGTGGCCTCGCTGCGGAACCGCGCGCTGCCGGACTCGTCGGAGCGGTAGGTTCGGCCGCCGACCTCGACGGTGGCCGCACCGGGTTCGCCCGCGTCCTCGACCGGGGTCCACAGCGACAGTTCGAGGTCGGGGTCCTCCTCGACCGCCAGCCACACCTGGGTGCCCTTGGCGTCGTCGAGCAGGTGCTCGGCCCAGGTCCAGCCGCCCTCGTCGAACCGCAGGCTGCCGCGCACCGTGTAGGTGGTGCCCCGGACCTCCACGATGTCGCTCGCCTTGAGCGCGCGCGGGTCACCGCGCAGCGAATCCTGGTCGCCGGTGCCGAACGGGTCGGCGGGGGTCGAGGTCCGCGCCGGACGCGCCGACCGGCGGGCCCGCAGCCCGACGACCACCGCGATCACCACGATGATCAGCAGCAGCACGACCACGATGGTCAGCACCGTCGAAGTGCTCACGTCCTCGCCTCCCTCACTGGACTGGGCCCGACCCTAGGACGGCACCCCGATCCGCCGCGGCGGGTTGGCCGAAACGTGACCCGCGACGCCCCGCGCCGAAGTCCGGAGTCCCCGCACCGTTCACCCGATGGGGAAACGAGTGAGGGGCACCCTCGCCCAAGTAACTGGGACAAGGGTGCCCTTGGGTTCAGGGGGTCGTTGCAACTTCCGTTGTGGGGTAGGGAGTT
>NZ_BAABII010000003.1:758158-818449 GCF_039542665.1 Saccharopolyspora cebuensis | reverse complement strand
AAACAGTTCGCTGTTGAGTTCTCAAAGAACACACCCACACCACAACCACACACCCAAGCATGCAGTCGAGGGGAGCATTTTCCCGTTCGCTTCGCATCTCCAAGCTTAGAGCATCGCTTTTCCGATTGTCAAACCGGGGTTCAACCGGCCGTACCGGTCTTTCCCGCAATCAGGAACCGCGATCTCAACTTGTCAATCCGAAGCAGTCTTGCTGTAGTTTCGGAGACTACCAGGGGGCCGAAACCCTTCCGCGCGGGGGTCCGGTTCGCACCGAAGACCGCTGCGGAACAATCGAGTTCCGATCCCTTTTCCAGTAGTCCGGGCCATCGTCGACCACCGCCCGAAAGCGGTCATCGAGTCCGATGGGATCCCGTTCGCCAGTGCCCGGTCCGTTTTCCGGCCCGTTCCGCTCTGGCCTGGACTAATTTACACACCCTTCCGAACCCCCTGTGCAGCACCCCCCTGCGAACATCAACACCGCAGGTCAACGGGGGTCAATGCGCCAGGTCGAGGCCGAACAGGACTTCCAGCTCCTCGATGGTGGATCGGACGCCCCGGTGCCGGACACCGACCATGCCGGCCTCCACCGCGCCCGCGACGTTGGCGGGGAGATCGTCGACGAAGACGCACTCGGACGGATCCACGCCGATCCGCTGCGCCGCGAGCCGGAAGACCTCGGGGTTCGGCTTGGCGACCCGCACCTCGCCCGAGAGCACCACCGCGTCGAAACGATCGACGAGACCAGGATCGGCGATGGAACGAGCGTTGGAAACGATCCCGGTGCGGATCCCGACCGCACGGACACGCCCCGCCACGTCGAGCAACGATGCGTGCCCGTTGCCGACCGGCTCGTCGAGCACACCCGCGTAGTCGAGCAACAGGCCCCTGAACTCCACGGATCGCACCGTAGCTCACACGATCGGCTTGCATCCGGGTTCTCGGTGACCGCACTGGCCACCGGGGCGCCTCTTTACCGGGCGAAGCACAAGGACCACGGGAGGTTTCCGATGACCACCGCAATGCGCGAGGCGGAACCGCAGCGCGACCTCACCGCCGCCGGGCGCACCGCCTACGCACTCGCGCACCACCTGGGCGAGCAGATCTTCGCCGTGCTGAACGGGAAAGCCTCGTGGCGGGCGATCGAGGGCTGTTCGCCCGGTGCGGTGCGCAGGCTGCTCCACGGAGCACGTCCTCCCCACGAGCAGGGCCCGGGTTACCGGCTGCGTTCCGTCCACGCCTGCGTCGTCTCCGACCGGTTGGTCGAAGCCTGCGTGATCGTCGGATCGCTCAGCCGGGCCCGGGCCCTGGTCCTCCGCGTCGAAAAGGAGCACAACCGATGGCGCTGCACCTTGCTGGCGCCGGTCTGATCACGACGGCGCCAGCGGTCTCAGCGCTTCTTGTTCTTCTTCTGCTCTGCTCGGGCAGCGGCCCGCCGCTCGCGCCGCGTGCCGTTGGCCCCGGACTGCGCGGCCGGACCATCGCTGCTCGTCTGCACTTCCCCGGTCTCCGAGGGACCGGAGTAGTTCAGCCGCTGCTGGTCCGGGCCGCCGGTCCCGCGCAGCGCGGTCGGCACCGGGGCGCCCTCGCCGGTCGGCGGCGCTCCGCCGAGCTGGCTCAGCGCCGGGCCAGCCGAGGCCGTCCGAGCACGCTTGGCACGGGGCTGCGCCCCCGCCTGCTGCGGTGCCGGGCGCTGCTGGGCCTGGCGCTGCGGGGCTTGCCCCTGCTGACCGCCGCGGCCCTGCCCCTGCGGTGTCTGGGGGACCTCAGGGACCCCGCTGCCATCACGGCTCACCGACACCGGCACGGACGGCTGCTCCGGCGCGGGCTCGGGCTCGGCCGCCTCCACCTGCGCGTTGAACAGGAAGGTGACCGACTCCTCCTTGAGGGCTTCGAGCATCCCGCCGAACATGTCGAAGCCTTCGCGGCGGTACTCGATGAGCGGGTCGCGCTGCGCCATCGCGCGCAGCCCGATGCCCTCCTTGAGGTAGTCCATCTCGTAGAGATGCTCGCGCCACTTGCGGTCCAGGACGCTGAGCACGACCCGGCGCTCCAGCTCGCGCATCGCGCCGGGACCGACCTTGCCGTCGACCTCGGCCTCGCGCCGGTCGTACGCGTTGCGGGCGTCCTCCAGGAGCAGTTCGAGGAGGCGCTCCTTGCTCAGGTCCTCCTCGTCGTCGACGAGCTCCTCCCAGTTCAGGGACACCGGGTAGAGCGAGCCGAGCGCCTTCCACAGCTTCTCGAAGTCCCAGTCCTCCGCGTAGCCCTCGCCGGTCTCGGCGTTGACGTACTCGGTGACGACGTCGGTCAGCATGTGCAGGACCTGTTCCCGCAGGTCCTCGCCGGCAAGAACCCGGTGGCGCTCGTCGTAGATGACGGTGCGCTGCTGGTTCATCACCTCGTCGTACTTGAGGACGTTCTTGCGGATCTCCATGTTCTGCTGCTCGACCTGGGTCTGCGCGCTGCGGATGGCGCGGGTGACCATCTTGTGCTCGATCGGCACGTCGTCGGGCACCTTGAGCCGGACCATCACGGTCTCGACCATCGCGGCGTTGAACCTGCGCATCAGCTCATCGCCGAGCGACAGGTAGAACCGCGACTCGCCGGGGTCGCCCTGGCGGCCGGACCGACCGCGGAGCTGGTTGTCGATGCGCCGCGACTCGTGGCGCTCGGTACCCAGCACGTAGAGGCCGCCGACCTCGCGAACCTGCTCGGCTTCGGTCTCGACCTGCGACTTGAGCTTCTCGACCACGCCCGGCCACTCGGCCTCGTACTGCTCGCCGTTGCGCACCGGGTCGAGCCCGCGGCTGCGCAGCTCGGCATCGGCGAGGTGGTCGATGTTGCCGCCGAGGACGATGTCGGTACCGCGGCCCGCCATGTTGGTGGCCACCGTCACCGCGCCCTTGCGGCCCGCCTCGGCGATGATCGCCGCCTCGCGCTGGTGGTTCTTCGCGTTGAGCACGTTGTGCGGGATGCCGCGCTTGGTCAGCAGCTTCGACAAGTACTCGGAGCGCTCCACGCTGGTGGTGCCCACCAGCACGGGCTGCCCCTTGTGGTGGCGCTCCTCGATGTCCTCGGCGACGGCCTCGAACTTGGCCGGCTCGCCCTTGTAGACCAGGTCGGGCTGGTCGACGCGGGCCATCGGCTCGTTGGTCGGGATCGGCACCACACCGAGCTTGTAGGTGCCCTGGAACTCGGCCGCCTCGGTCTCGGCGGTACCGGTCATGCCCGAGAGCTTGTCGTAGAGCCGGAAGTAGTTCTGCAGCGTGATCGTGGCCAGCGTCTGGTTCTCGGCCTTGATCTCGACGCCTTCCTTGGCCTCGATCGCCTGGTGCATCCCCTCGTTGTAGCGGCGCCCCGCCAGGATGCGGCCGGTGAACTCGTCGACGATCAGCACTTCGCCGTCGCGGACGATGTAGTCCTTGTCGCGCTTGTAGAGCTCCTTGGCCTTCAGCGCGTTGTTGAGGAAACCGACCAGCGGCGTGTTCGCGGCCTCGTAGAGGTTGTCGATGCCGAGCTGGTCCTCGATGATCGTGACGCCGTCCTCGGTGACGCCGACGGTCCGCTTCCGCTCGTCGACCTCGTAGTGCTCCTCGCGCTTGAGCATCGGGGCGAGCCGGGCGAACTCCTGGTACCAGCGCGAGGACTGGTCGGCCGGACCGGAGATGATCAGCGGCGTCCGGGCCTCGTCGATGAGGATCGAGTCGACCTCGTCGACGACCGCGAAGTTGTGGCCGCGCTGCACGCAGTCGGACAGGCTCCACGCCATGTTGTCGCGCAGGTAGTCGAACCCGAACTCGTTGTTGGTGCCGTAGGTGATGTCCGCCGCGTACGCCTGCCGCCGCTGCTCCGGGGTCAGATCCGCGAGGATCGCGCCGACCTCGAGCCCGAGGAACCGGTGGATCCGGCCCATCCACTCGGCATCGCGCTTGGCCAGGTAGTCGTTCACGGTGATGACGTGCACGCCCTTGCCGCTGATCGCGTTGAGGTAGGCGGGCAGCACGCAGGTGAGCGTCTTGCCCTCACCCGTGCGCATCTCGGCGATGTTGCCGAGGTGCAGGGCGGCGCCGCCCATGAGCTGCACGTCGAAGTGGCGCTGGCCGAGGGTGCGCTTGGCCGCTTCCCGGGCGACCCCGAAGGCTTCGGGCAGGAGGCTGTTGAGGGCCTCGCCGTCCTGGTGGCGACGCTTGAACTCGTCGGTCTTGCCCCGCAGCTCGTCGTCGGACAGCTCGACGATGTCTGCTTCGAGCTCATTGATGTGCGCTGCGATGCCGCGCAGGCGCTTGAGCAACTTGCCCTCGCCGGCGCGGAGCAGTCGGGACAGGACCATCCGGTCGACCTCACTAGCTGATCGTGACGCGCCCGTCACGGACGCTTTCTGGTCATCGTATTAGAGCTGGTCGCGGGACCGTCCGTGACGGGTGCGGGCCCCGCGCACGGTTGTCCCCCGCGCACCACGGTACGCGGGGGACAACGGGTGCCGTCCGACTTGGCTCAGACTCGCCGTCAGTGCGAGTCGGCCAGCCGGATTACCCCGTAGTCGAACCCCTTCCTGCGGTAGACGACGCTCGGCTGGCCCGACTCGGCATCCGCGAAGAGGTAGAAGTCGTGGCCGACCAGCTCCATCTCGTAGAGCGCCTGTTCGACCGTCATCGGTTCCGACGAGTGGTCCTTCTCCCGGACGATCCTGCCGGGCTCGTAGTCCTGGTCATCAGCCCACGCGCGCTGCTCCGGAAGCTCGTACTCGACCTCCTGGGGCGCTTCGAGCAACGCGGTGCGGCCCTCCGCCGCGGTGTTGCCCATCACCACGGGCCGGTCCGCCAGCTCGGCCGTCGCCTGGGCGACCGAGGTGGGGTTGCGCTGCCCGTAGTGCACCTTCCTCCGGTCGTGCATCCGCCGCAGCCGGTTCTCCAGCTTGTTGGTGGCGGCGTCCAGGGCTCCGTAGAAGTCGCCGGCGGACGCCTCTGCCCGCACGGGTGAACCCTTGCCGACCAGGGTGATCTCCACCCGCTGGCAGTTCTTGGCCTGGCGCGGGTTGCGCTCGTGGAACAGCTCCACCTCTGCGCGAATGGCCTTCTTGTTGTACCGCTCGAGCCGGTTCAGCTTCTCGTTGACGTGCTCCCTGTAGTGGTCCGGCACGTCGACGTTGCGGCCCTTGACGACGATGTCCATTCACGACCTCCGTTCCTGCGTGCTCCGTGAGCGAGGTGTGTACGGCGGCGCCGGTCTGCCAGGCCTGATCAGCTTCTTTCCGGCGCCAGGAACATGGTGCGAAGCTCCTTCCCTCGGCCGGGCTGGCTGAGTGAGTGGCACGGTAGACCTCTTTACCGATTCGTGACATCCCCCGGCCCGGGGAAAAGTCAAGCAACCACGGAGAGTGATCGCGTGCCACTGTTGGACGCAGTCGGTCAGCGCGGAACGGGTGCGGTCCGATCGAGGTCGAATCCACTCGTTCGGGCGTCACTCGCCGCGCATGTCGCTCCTCCCGCTCGCGGAGCGGGAGATCCAGCTGCGACTCAACTGCGCACACCCGGACAACGAACACCGACCGCCGGGAGTTCCGCATCGGCGTTCCCGTTCGCACATCTCACCCGGACGTCGAGGTCAACGACAGCGCCGCGCGGACGTCGAACCCCGAGGCCAGGAGCACGCGCAAGCATTCGGCCACCGTCGCGCCGGTGGTGACGACATCGTCCAGCAGCACCACCGGCCACCCCGAAGCCGGGAGCCGACCCGAACGGACCAGCACTCGACCGGCCAGGTTTTTCACCCTTTCGGGTGCATCGAGGTCGGTGGAGTCCGCAGCGGAGCGATCGGTCACCAAGCAGTCCGCGACCTCCACCTGCCAACCCCGCACCACCAGGGCGGATGCCGTCCGGTCGGCCAGTCGGAGCACGTGCGGGCCACCACGCCGCCGCGCCGCGATGGCCTTCGACGGTGCGGGCACCAGGCAGCAACGCCCCTCCAGGCCCACCTGGTCGGCGAGCGCCCGCAGGCCGGTTCCGAGCTGCTGCCCCAACGGCTCGGCCAGGTGTCGCTGGCCTGACTCCTTGAACGCGAGCACGGCCCGGCGCGCCGCGCGCCGGTAGCGTCCCAACGCGTAGACCGGTACCTCCCCGGTGAACAGCGGACGATCGACGCGGCGGAGTCCGCCCAGCTCACCGGCGCACGTGCGGCACCACGCCGTGCCCCCGCGGCGGCACCCCGCGCAGCGCAGCGGGAACACGAGGTCGAGCAGGCCGGTGGCGGCGTCGCGGAGCAGATCAGCACGCATCTCCGCAGGATGCGCCGATGCCGCGTCGGACTCACCGCGCGCGTGTCGGCAACCCTGCCCGAGCAGTGGAGCGCCCACGTTCCCGACCGGGAGCGCGCAGGGCCCCGCCGCGACCGGCCAGCGGGGCGCCTCCGACTCGACCGGCGCCGCGGGCGTTCCTGGTCCCGCGTTCGGGCTCTGATCGTTCGGCTCCCTGCCGAGCAGGAACTTCCTCGCCTCCGGCGAGCGGTGCCGAGCGGGTACCACCACCCACTTCTGACAGGAAGGTTCCCCTGCTGTCATCGGTGACAGGAAGGTTCCCCTGCTGCCACAGGTGGCAGAAAAGCTCCCCTGCTGCCACAGGTGGCAGAAAAGCTCCCCTGCTGCCATCGGTGACAGAAAGCTTCCCCTGCTGTCGTCGGTGACAGAAGAGTTCCCCTGCTGCCACAGGTGGCAGAAAAGCTCCCCCGCTGTCACCGGTGACAGAAAGGTTCCCCTCCTGTCACCGCTGACAGCAAAGTTCCCCTGCTGTCACCCGTGACGGAAAAGCTCCCCTGCTGCCACCGGCGCTGGGGTGTGTCAGCCGGGGAAGAAGGGGATCGAGCCGCCGCCGATGGGGACGCGCACCACGGCCCAGACGTTGTCGGGTTCCTCGGTCTGCCACAGGCCGACGCTGTCGGCGACGATCACGCGCCCGTCCTGGGCGACGGTCACGCCGGTGAGGCGCTGCCCCAGGTTCAGGGCCGTGTAGCGGGTCCACTCGAAGCCGTCGACGGAGACGTCGTAGACCGGCGAGGAGCTGCTGCCGGTGATGGCCACCAGCGCGTCGTTGCCGCGCCACTCCAGCCCGGTGATCTCCACGTTCTCCGGTGGGACGAGCGGGGTCGGGTGCTGCACGACGAGCTGGTCGTCGCGCTCCCCGATGCCCGCGACCAGGATCCGCCCGTCGACGACCGCGGCCAGCCGGGTGCCGCCCGGGGCGATCCGCAGGTCCTCGATCTGGCCCGCGCCGACGAGCTCGGGCGCCTCGACCCGCTCGGTCACCCAGCGGTCGCCGTCCTTGCGGGCCCGGACCACGGTGCTGCCGTCGACCACGGTCCACACCTCGGATTCGGTGCGCCAGGTCGGCTTGGTCATGAAGGAGCCGGCGACGTCGAGTTCGGCGAGCTGCTGGGCGCCGTACTCGCCGACCCGCAGCGCCACGCCGCCGGGTCGGCGGGTGACCGCCGCGAGGTATTCGCCGTCGAGCGAGCGGCCGGCCTGCAGCACGCGGTACTCACCGGATCCGACCGCGCCGGGCACGGGGGTCGCGCTGTCGTCGATGAGCACCAGGCTCTCGTTGACGACCGCCATCCCGGGCAGGTCGGCGCGCACCTGGTGCTCGGTCTCGAAGGAGGCCACGTCGCTGGGCCGCAGGTCTCCCGCCTCGTCGAGCAGCGGTCGTCCTTCCTCCTTGAGCCGCACCCGGGCGCTGCTGACGCTCTGCAGCGAGAACACGGTCTGCGCGGCGATCTGCTGGCGCTGCTCGGCGGTGAGGTCGCCGAGGTCGCTGAGGTTGACCTCCAGGGCGCCGTCGGGGGACTCGCTGGTGTTGGTCTTGGGCACCACCCCGGGCGGGATCGCGCTGCGCAGGGAATCGCGGAACGCCTCGGACGGCCCGGTGACCAGCAGGTCGATCACCCGCCGGGGCAGGGTGCTCGACGGCAGCGCGGGGACGTAGCGCAGGTCGGGGACCACCCCGGTGCCCTCGTGGTTGAGGAAGTAGATCGGCAGCTGGCGGTAGGTCTCGGCGAAGGCGGCGCGGCCGGCGACCAGGCCCGGCGGTGGTTCGGCGATGCGCCACTCGCCGTCGGGCTGCCGCTCCACCCGCACCTCGATCCGGTACGGCCCGGACTCGGGGACGAAGGACTGGTCCGGTTGGAGCCTGCCGACCTTGTCGCCCTGCACGCTGACGAGCTGCACGCCCTCGGGCAGCGGCATGTCCTGCGGCACCGGGATGGTGTCGACGTCCTCGACGATGAGCAGCCCGGGCGTGGGCGACCACTCCTGCGCGGCCTGCGGGGTGAGGTGCCGACGCGCGGCCTCGTGGTCGCTGGCCGGTTTCGCGCTGTCGTCGACGAAGCTGCGGACCAGCGACAGGGCGTCGATGCCCTTGGGCAGCGGCTTGAGCTCCTGGGTGGCGTTGCCCTCGTCGATCGAGCGCACGGCCCTGGGCTCGGAGCTCTCCGGGATCGACGCGCACGCCGTGACCGGCACCAGCAGCAGGGCCACGGCCGCCGCCGCCCTCCGGACGGGTCGGCTCATCGGTCGTCCTCCCAGCTCTGCTCGGTGAGCCGCGCGGGCCCGGTGTCCCGGACCTCCCCGGGCTCGCCTTCCTGGACGGGGTCGGGCGCGGCGAGCAGGGCACCCGGCGCGGCGATGCGCCGGGTCTCGGGCATCGGCAGCGGGCTGGCGTCGAACGGCTCGCCGGGCCGGCGCGGCAGGGTCAGGCGGAAGCAGGAGCCCTCGCCGGGTTCGCCCCAGGCGTCGAGCCCACCGCCGTGCAGGCGGGCGTCCTCCAGGCTGATGGACAGCCCGAGCCCGGTCCCGCCGGTGCGCCGGTTGCGGGACGGGTCGGCGCGCCAGAACCGGGTGAACACCAGCTCGGCCTCGCCGGGCCGCAGCCCCACCCCGTAGTCGCGGACGGTCACCGCCACGGCCTTGTCGTTGACGCCGATGCGGATCTCGACCGGTCCGCCTTCGGCGTGGTCGATGGCGTTGCCCACGAGGTTGCGCAGGACGCGCTCGATGCGCCGGTGGTCGGCGTGGATGGTCTGCGCCTTCTCGGGCAGGTCCAAGCGCAGCTCGACACCGCTGGATTCGGCGATGGCCCGCAACGACCGCACCGTGTCGCGGACCACCTCGCACAGGTCGAGCGGTTCGGCGGCGAGGTCGGCCACCCCGGCGTCCAGCCGGGAGATCTCCAGCAGGTCGGCGAGCAGCAGCTCGAAGCGGTCGAGCTCGTCGACGAGGAGTTCGCTGGACCGGGACAGCCCGGGCGGGAACTGCTCGCGGGACGCGTGCAGCACGTCGGCGGCCATCCGCACGGTGGTCAGCGGGGTGCGCAGCTCGTGCGAGACGTCGGAGGTGAAGCGCCGCTGGAGCTGGCCGAACTCCTCGAGCTGGGTGATCTGCTGCTTGAGGCTGTCGGCCATCTCGTTGAACGACTCGGCGAGCCGGGCCACGTCGTCCTCGCCGATCACCCGCATCCGCTTGTCGAGTTCGCCCTCGGCGAGTTCCTCGGCGATCTGCGCGGCCTGCCGGACCGGGCGCACCACCTGCCGGGTGACCAGGTTGGTGATCGCGCCGAGCAGCACCAGCAGCACGCCGCCCACGACGAGCAGGGTCTGCTGGACCACGGCGAGGGTCTTCTGCTCGGCGGTGAGCGGGAACAGCAGGTAGACCTGCAACGGCCGGGTGGCGGTGCTCACCGGCATGCCGACGGTCAGCATCGTGACCGGCTCGGCGTCCATCTGGACGGTGTGGATCTTGGTGGCGAGCTGTCCGCGCTCCACGAACGCGCGCAGGTCCCCGGGCACGTACCCGATCGGACCGGCGGAGGGCTCGAACCGCGGGTCCCCGGGGGCCTCCCCGTCGACCAGCACCGGGTGGAACGCCCCGGCGGCGGCGTCGGCGCTGTCCTCCGACGTCGACGTGGTCAACCGGTTGAGGGCGGCTTCGAGCTGGTCGGAGACGCCCTCGGCGTTCGGGTCGACCGCGGTGAGCTCCTGCTCCAGGGTCTGCTTGCTGACCTCGACCTGGGTGACCGCGGCCTGCTCCTTGGCGGACAGGAGCTGCGTGGTGATCTCGGTCTGCAGCACCATGCCCAGCACCAGAACCACGGCCGTCGACAGCGCCAGGGTGCTGACCACCACGCGCAGCTGCATGGAGCGGCGCCAGATCGACTCGAACCGGTGCCACCGGTTCCGGATCTCCTCGCGACCGCGGCGCAGCGACCAGCGCACCCGGCCCCCGCGGTACCCCCAGGCGCTCATCGCCGCCGCCCCGCCGAGCACGCCGCGGGGCGACGGCTCATCACGGTGGGCCTGCCTTGTACCCCACGCCGCGGACGGTCAGCACCACCTCGGGGCTCTCCGGGTCGCGCTCGACCTTCGAGCGCAGCCGCTGCACGTGGACGTTGACCAGGCGGGTGTCCGCGGCGTGCCGGTAGCCCCAGACCTGTTCCAGCAGCACCTCGCGGGTGAACACCTGGCGGGGCTTGCGCGCCAGCGCGACCAGCAGGTCGAACTCCAGCGGGGTCAGCGCGATCGGCTGGCCCTCGCGGGTGACCTCGTGGCCGGGCACGTCGATGGTGACGTCACCGATCGCGAGGACCTCGGCGGGCTCGGCGTCGGTGCGGCGCAGCCGGGCGCGCAGCCGGGCCACCAGCTCCTTCGGCTTGAACGGCTTGACGATGTAGTCGTCGGCACCGGATTCGAGCCCGAGCACCACGTCGACGGTGTCGCTCTTGGCCGTCAGCATCACGATCGGCACGACGGACTCGGTGCGGATGGCCTTGCAGACGTCGATGCCGTTCATCCCGGGCAGCATCAGGTCCAGCAGGACCAGGTCCGGCTTGAGCTCCCGCAGCGCGGGCATCGCCTTGGTGCCGTCGCTGACGACAGCGGTCTCGAAGCCCTCGCCCCGGAGCACGATGGTCAGCATTTCGGCCAGGGCCGGATCGTCGTCCACCACGAGCACGCGCGCCTTCATGTCCACCATGGTTGCACTTGTCACCGACTCCGCGAACATCCACCCGCTGCTGGTCGTCCCTGGTCGCCGCGCGGGCACCGGTCCCGCGCCCTGCATACCGCTGAACGGAGCAGGGGTCCGGCACCGGATCGGTGACCGGCGGCTTCAGCCGACGTGAGGTGCGTCGCGGTCGGAGTCCAGCAGGTCCACCAGGGCGCCGAAGTCGACGTCGGCGACGCCGTCCACGACCGTCCACGGCGACCACCAGTCCGCCGCGGCGAGCTGCGCGTAGACCTCGCCGCACCGGCGCTGGAGCCCGTCGTCGGACTCGAAGCTGTCCCGCGCCCGGTCGGCTTCGGTCCGCTCCCGGTGCCGGGCGCGTTCGGCGGCGACCTCGGTCGGCACCCGCAGCAGGAGCTGCCGGTCCGGCCGGGGCAGCCCGAAGCGTTCGATCTCCAGCTCCGCCACCCACCGCACGAACCGCCCGGTCGCGTCCTGGTGCAGGCGGGCGGCGCCGTAGGCGGCGTTGGAGGCCACGTAGCGGTCGAGCAGCACGACGTCGTGGGCGTCGAGCGCGGCGCGCAGCTCGTCGGCCGCACCGCGCCGGTCGAGGGCGTAGAGCACCGCCATGCCGTGCACCGAGGAGCCGAGGTCGCCGTGGCCGCCGCGCAACGCCTCGGCGACGAGTTCGGCGTGCACGTCCTCGGCGTAGCGCGGGAACGCGGTGCGGGTCGCCGAGCGGCCGCGGCGGCGCAGCTCGGCGAGGATGCCGTCGGCGAGCGTCCGCTTGCCCGCGCCGTCCAGTCCCTCGATCACGATGAGTCGGCCCACGGCGACGACGGTAGCCGAGCGCGGTGGCGGCGCGGCGCGCGGCCGGAAACGGCTTCCGCCGGACCGGGCCGGTCCGCTAGACATCAGCTCGACGGCTCCGCCGGGAGCCCGCCACCGCCGCTACCCGAGACGAGGTCCGCATGAGCGCGCAGACCCACACCTACCGGGCGTCCGTGACCTGGACCGGCAACACCGGGACCGGGACGTCCTCCTACACCGCCTACAGCCGGGAGCACGTCGTCGACGTCGCGGGCAAGCCCCCGCTCACCGCCTCGGCCGACCCGGCGTTCCGGGGCGACCCCGGGCTGCACAACCCGGAGGAGTTCCTGCTCGCCGCGCTCTCCGAATGCCACCTGCTGTGGTACCTCGGGCTCTGCGCGGCCTCCGGCGTGGTGGTCACCGCCTACCGGGACGAGCCGGTCGGCACGATGGCCGAGCAGCGCGACGGCGGCGGGCGGTTCACCGAGGTCGTGCTCCGGCCCCGGGTCGTGGTCGCCGAGGCCGCGATGGTGCCGCGCGCCGAGGAGCTGCACGAGCAGGCGCACCGCAAGTGCTTCATCGCGAACTCGGTGAACTTCCCGGTGCGCCACGAGCCGGAGGTCCGCGTCGGCTGACCGGGGTCAGTACCGGTAGTGCTCCGGCTTGAAGGGCCCCTCCACGTCGACGTCGATGTACTCGGCCTGGTCCTTGGAGAGCTTGGTCAGCTCCCCGCCGAGGGCTTCGACGTGGATGCGGGCGACCTTCTCGTCGAGCACCTTCGGCAGCCGGTAGACCTCGTTGTCGTACTCCTGGTGCTTGGTGAACAGCTCGACCTGGGCGATGGTCTGGTTGGCGAAGGAGCTCGACATCACGAAGCTCGGGTGCCCGGTGGCGTTGCCCAGGTTCAGCAGCCGGCCCTCGGAGAGCACGATGACGGACTTGCCGTCCGGGAACACCCACTCGTCGACCTGCGGTTTGATCCGCACCCGCTGGACGTCGGGCATCCGCTGCAGCGCGGCCATCTCGATCTCGTTGTCGAAGTGGCCCACGTTGCCGACGATCGCCCGGTGCTTCATCCGGCGCATGTGGTCGAGGGTGATGATGTCCCGGTTGCCGGTCGTGGTGATCACGATGTCGGCCTGGCCGAGGACGCTGTCGAGCCTGGCGACCTGGTAGCCGTCGAGCTGGGCCTGCAGCGCGCAGATCGGGTCGATCTCGGTGATGACCACCCGCGCGCCCTGGCCGCGCAGCGCCTCGGCCGAGCCCTTGCCGACGTCGCCGTAGCCGCAGATCACGGCCACCTTGCCGCCGATGAGCACGTCGGTGGCCCGGTTGATGCCGTCCACCAGCGAATGCCGGATGCCGTACTTGTTGTCGAACTTGGACTTGGTCACCGAGTCGTTGACGTTGATCGCGGGGAACAGCAGTTCGCCCTGCGCGGCGAGCTGGTAGAGCCGGTTCACGCCGGTGGTGGTCTCCTCGGACACGCCGAGGACGCTCTCCGCGGCCCGGGTCCACTTCGCCGGGTCGGCGGCCAGCGAGGCGCGCAAGGTCGCCAGCACCACCTTGAACTCGTCCGGATCGTCGTCCGCCGGGTGGGGCACGACCCCGGCGCGCTCGTACTGGACTCCCTTGTGGACCAGCAGGGTGGCGTCGCCGCCGTCGTCGAGGATCATCGTCGGCCCCGGCTGCTCCGGCCAGGTCAGCGCCTGCTCGGTGCACCACCAGTACTCCTCCAGCGTCTCGCCCTTCCAGGCGAAGACCGGGACACCGCGCGGCGCGTCCGGCGTGCCGTGCGGGCCGACCACGGCCGCGGCGGCGGCCGCGTCGTCGGTGGAGAAGATGTTGCAGGAGGCCCAGCGGACCTCGGCGCCCAGCGCGACCAGCGTCTCGATCAGCACGGCGGTCTGCACCGTCATGTGCAGCGAGCCCGTGATCCGCGCTCCGCGCAGCGGGAACACCTCGGCGTACTCGCGCCGCAGCGTCATCAGGCCCGGCATCTCCTGCTCGGCGAGCCGGATCTGGTGGCGGCCTTCGTCGGCCAGCTCCGGATCGGCGATGGCGAAACCGCCACCGCCGCTCGGTCGATCGGAACTCATCTGGGGACTCCTCGCAGCCTCGGGAAGGACGGACGGGGGACGGCTGGTGGTGGGGGCGCGGGCCGCACCGGATACTACCGGGAGTGACCGTTCGCCTTCGCGGTGCGATGACGCGGCCGAGGGCGACTCCGCCGAAATCCCGGACAGCGGGTCGTCGGACGATCACAATCGGAGGGGAGCACTCGCTTCGCCCGGGACGTCGGAGGACAATTGCAAGATCGACACGGCCGTCCGGCGCCGCGTCGACCGGCGAGCCCGCCGACGACCCGCCCACCGCGACCCTGGAGGACCAGTGCCACTACCCGGGCCCGACACCCGAGTGGTCGAGCTGCGGGTGCACGGCATCCTCGGCACCACGCCCGACGAGCTGACCGAGTCGGTCGCCTCGGTGGACGTGGCCGGTGACGGGGTCGGCCGGATCGTGCGCCCCGCCGACCGGCTGCTGCGCCCGGTCCCCGGCCCGATGCTCTCGGCCGGCGACCGCTCCGTCCCCCGGATCGTCGAGGGCTACGTCTGGGGCGGCATGACCTCCGGCGGCCTGTCGAAGGCGTCCTGGGCGCTGCTGTTCCCCTTCGCCCTGGCCAACGTCGCGCACTGGATGCTGCCGCCCGCCCGACCCGGTCACCGGGTGAGCGGGCTGCTCAGCGCCGTCCTGCGGGCGTTGTTCCGGCTCTCCGCGCTGCTGCTGACCACGCTGTTCGTCAGCCAGCTCACCGTGGTGCTGCTGGACCTGGTCGCGGCGCAGTGCCTGCGCCCCGGCGGGACCTGCCAGAGCTGGGTGCCGGACGCGTTCCGCGAGGTCGACCAGCTGCGCGCGTTCCTCGGCCTGCTGCCGGTGGGCCTGGTGGTGCTGCTCATGCACCGGCTGTCCCGGACCTCGTGGCGGGTCACCACGGGACGCGGCGGGACCGCGCAGCACTCCGCCCGGGCGCCGATGCTGCCGGGCGCCAACGTCGTCACCGACCCGGACACCGCCGCGCTGCGGGTCCTGCACACCACCGCGGCGCTGGCCGCGATGGCGCTGGTGGCCCTCGGCGGACCGTTCGCCCCGAGCGCGGACCCGCGCTGGCTGGTCGCCGTCCTGCTGCTGGTCGGGTGCGCGGTGGGCTGCGGCGCCCTGGACGACCCCACCGGGATGACCGAGAGCGGCGGGCGGGCGCTGCGCACCGCGCTGAGCCGGGTGCCGCGCCGCGTGCTGCTGACCACCGGTGCCGTGCTGGTGCTGTCGGTGGCGGTGCTGCCCGGGCCGCTGTCCGGTCCGCTGCCCGGTTCCGGCGCCGTCACCGGGTCGATCACCGCCGCGATGGTGCTGAGCTGCGTGGCGATCGCGGTCCTGCTGCTGCCCGCGGCCGCGTTGGCGCGACCGACCTGGCAGGACCTGCCCGCCGACCTGCGCCCGTGGGCGGGCGGCTGGATGGGCGCCCCGGTGCTGATGATCGCGTGCCTGCTGGGCAACGGTTTCGGCGCGGGCCTGGCGTTCACCGTCCGGCAGGCGCTCGACCCGGCGCTGGTGCTGCCCGCGACCTACGACGACGTGACGCTGTTCTGGGGGACCGGCGCGGTGCTGGCGGTGCTCGCCGCCGCGCTCGGCGGGCCGTGGCTGCTGATCCGCCGGTGGCGGGCCGGTCCGGAGGAGATCCCGGAGGAGGTCGCGCTGCTGCACGCGGGCCGCAAGGAGGACCAGCGGTCCGCCGCGAGCGCGTGGAAGTGGGCCGGTCTGCAACGCCGGAACCTGCACCGGGTGCTGCTGGTGATCAGCGGGGTGCTGGTCGGCAGCACCGCGGTGACGCTGGCGGCCAAGACCTTCGGGCTGCCCCGCTGGCCGTTCGCCGACTGGCTGGTGGGCCTGGGCGTCCTCGCGCTGGCGGCGCTGGCCGTCGGGCTGCTGCGGATGGTGTACCTGGCCGCGGTCAAGCCGGACGCGGGGCGGTACCTGGGCGTGCTCTGCGACCTGGTGCTGTTCTGGCCGCGCGAAGCGCACCCCGTGGTGCCGCCGTGCTACGCGATGAAGGTGATCCCGGAGCTCGCGGCCCGCGCCACCGAGCACCTGGCCGACCCGAACACGCGGGTGGTGCTCGTCGGCCACAGCCAGGGCAGCCTGCTCGCCGCCGTGACCACCGCCCGGCTGCTGGAGACCCTGCCGGAGCAGGACCGCGAGCGGGTCGGGCTGGTCACCGCGGGGTCGCAGTTGCAGTGGGCCTACCCCCGGGCGTTCCCCGGCGTGGTGCCGCACTACGCGCTGCGCGACCTCGCCGGATCGCTGGAAGGTCGCTGGCGCGCGCTGTGCCGGGGCACCGATCCCATCGGCGGCGCGGTCAGCACCTGGAACCGGCAGGTCTACGGCGGCACGCTGATCGGCGTGGGCTTCCGCGAGGGTTCCGAAGGACCGCTGCCGCCCGCCACCCGGGGACCGACCGGTGCGCTGGTCCTCGGCGGCGACCACTGGCTCCCGGACCCGCAGCGCGGGCCGTTCGCCTGCCGCCGCTGGGTGCCGGGCGTGCTGGGGCACAGCGACTACACCGGCGACCCCGAGTGGGACCGCGCGGTCGCGATGGCCGCCGGGTTGGAGAGCCCGGCGCGCGGCGCGTCGCTGCCGCTCCAGCACCAGCCCGGTGGCCGGGGCGTGGCTCCGGCGGCGGACTCCGCTGGAGCCCCGGTGAGCGCCGGGGACGACGAACCGCCGACGCCCGTGGGCGCGGCGTCCCGCGACGGTGCCGAGGTGGTCACCGACCGGGTGGCCGGGAACGGTGCGATCCCGCTGGACGAGGTCGACGCCGTCCCCGAGGAGGAGACCGCGCGCGAGCCCGACGGACCGCCCGAACGACCGGAACCGGCGGTCCTGCCCGAGATCACCGAACCCCGGGCGCGCACCGCCCCGTGGGAGCGCGGCCTGTCGCTGCGGCCCTCCGAGCGCTGACCGCACCCCGCCGGACCGGCGCGGGGCGGAGCGCGGCCACGGCGGTCGCACCCCGGACGCTCGGAGCGGCCGCTGATCGCCCGACACGTCCGGAACTCCCCGGCGTCCCCACCTCCGGGACGGCAGCCGCCCCGGAGGTGGGGACGCCCGCGGCGGATCACCACCGGTGCCGGGTCGGCACCGCATCCGCCGCGCCACCGACCACCACGGCACCGACCACCACGGCACCGCGCGCGGGACCGGTGGCCGGACCACCACCTCCGCACCGAGGCACCCGCCCGGACCGGCACCGGCCCGGGCTCCGGGTGGAGGAGCCGCCACCGCGGCGCGCACCGGCATAGGGCGGACACCAGGAACCGGGGCGGGGAACGGGATTCGCACTGCTCGTCGTCGCACATCCTCGATGTTCCGCCGTTCCCGGCGGGAAGTCATCGCTCGACGGTGTGAACATCAGTTCGAATCCACGTCCGGGCTCCGGAAACGTCGGAGGGCGCCGCCCCAGCGGGACGGCGCCCTCCGACGCGCGGTCAGACGGTCAGCCCTGGTCCTTCGGCGAGGACGAGGGCGGCAGGTCGAACTCGCCCCGGCCCAGCCGCGAGTGGCTGCGCCCGTAGAGGAAGTAGATGACCACACCGGCGGCCATCCAGACCAGGAACCGGACCCAGGTCAGGGCGGTCAGGTTCAGCATCAGCCAGATGCAGGCGATGATCGCCAGGATCGGCACCAGCGGCACCAGCGGCGCCCGGAAGCCGCGCGGCAGGTCCGGCCGGGTCTTGCGGAGCACGATCACCCCGGCCGAGACCAGCACGAACGCGAACAGCGTCCCGACGTTGACCATCTCCTCCAGCCGCTCGGCCGGGAAGAAACCGGCGGCCAGGAAGACGACCACGCCGACCAGCACGGTGGCGCGCACCGGCGTGCCGTGCTTGTCGCTGGTCTTGGCCAGCCCGCGCGGGATGAGCCCGTCGCGGGACATCGCGAACAGCACCCGGATCTGGCCGAGCAGCATGACCATGACCACCGTGGTCAGGCCGAGCAGCGCGCCGATGGCGATGATCGTCGCCGCCCAGGTGATGCCGTTGAGCTGGAAGGCGGTGGCCAGCGTGGCCTGGGTGCCGTCCTCGGTGGTGGCGAGGTCGGTGTAGTGCGACATGCCGGTCAGCACCAGCGCGACCGCCACGTACAGCACGGTGACGATGACCAGCGAGCCGAGGATGCCGCGCGGCGCGTCGCGCTGCGGGTTGCGGGTCTCCTCGGCGGTGGTGGCCACCACGTCGAAACCGATGAACGCGAAGAAGACCAGCGAGGCACCGGCCAGCAGGCCGAACACGCCGAAGTTGCTGGTCTCACCGCCGAGCAGGAGCGAGAGCAGCGACTGGTCGATGGCCGCGCCGCCCTCCTGGGACGGCTGGGCCGGCGGGATGAACGGGGTGTAGTTGGCGGCCTTGATGAAGAAGGCGCCGACCACGATCACCAGCAGCACCACGGCGACCTTGAGCGTGGTGATCACCAGGCTGAACCGGGCGGAGAGCTTGGTGCCCAGCGCCAGCAGCGTGGTCAGCACGGCGACCAGCAGCACCGCGCCCCAGTCGAATTCGAGCGGCCCGAGGGCGACCGAGGTGGGCAGGCCGAGGCCGAAGATCTCCAGCACCTGCTGCAGGTAGGCCGACCAGCCCTTGCTGACCGCCGCGGCGGCGACGGCGAACTCCAGGATCAGGTCCCAGCCGATGATCCACGCGATGAACTCGCCGAAGGTGGCGTACGAGTAGGTGTACGCGCTGCCCGCGACCGGGACGGTGGAGGCGAACTCGGCGTAGCAGACCGCCGCCAGACCGCAGGCGATCGCCGCGATGACGAAGGCCAGCGAGACCGACGGTCCGGTGACGTCGCCCGCCGTCCGCGCGGCGAGGGTGAAGATCCCCGCGCCGATCACGACCGACACGCCGAAGACGATGAGGTCCCAGGTACCGAGGTTCTTCCTCAGCTTGCTGCCCGGTTCGTCGGTCTCCAAGATCGATTGCTCAACCGACTTGGTTCGCCACAGCCCATTACCTGGCACTGTCGCCTCCCTCTTCCATCCCATGTGGTGGGTCGCACCTTAGCGCCGCAGTCTCGCAACCGGAACGAGTGAACCTGAAGCAAGCACGCGATTCGTTAACGGCTTGTGATTCAGCGAACACCGCTCCGCCCAGCAGCACCGCCCGCACCGCACCGGCGTGCGAGAAGCCTCGCAGCAGGCACGGCCGCGCGCACCCCGACCGCCGCCGCGAACAGGCGGCGGAGATCGGCTCTGACGTCGCGCCCAAGGTACTGGCCGACCGCGCCGGTCACCGGCCGGGTCCGCGCACCGGGGCGCCGCACCGGGTGCCGAGGTCGACGAACCGCACCGCCGCGATCACCGCGCGCAGCCCGCGAGGGCGGTGCGCCGCGCCACCCGCCCGCGAACGCTCCGGTGCGAACCCGCGCTGAACTGCGCGAACGCCTTCGGGCGGGCGCGGTCGAGCGTTCTTGGTCTCACCGTTCCAGCACGTGGGAATCGGTCGGCCCGGGAGCCGCCCGGAAGACCTGCGCGGCCCCGTCGGCGTCGAGTTCCAGGGGGCGCAGCTCGACCGCCGGGTCGTGCGCGGCCAGCCACACCGACTGGCCCCGCACCAGGTCCAGCTCGCGCGGGACCGCACCACCGCCGGTCAGCCGGACGCTGCCCTTGGTGCACAGCAGTATCTGCGGACCGCCGGAGTCCAGGTGCACCGGCCGCCGCTCGGCGGGCGACCAGTCCAACCGGGACAGCTCGAACTCCTCCGCGGGCGTGGGGTAGACGGTCAGGTTGGCGTCCAGCGACTCGCCCTTGAGCACGCGCATGTCGCCGCACGCGAAGTCCAGCACCCGCAGCAGCTCCGGGACGTCCACGTGCTTGGGCGTCAGCCCGCAGCGCAGGATGTTGTCCGAGTTGGCCAGGATCTCGATGCCGGTGCCGTGCAGGTAGGCGTGCAGGTTCCCGGCGGGCAGGAAGATCGCCTCGCCCGGCTGCAGCACCAGCCGGTTGAGCAGCAGGCTCGCCAGCACGCCCGCGTCGTTCGGGTACGCCTCGCCGAGCTCCAGCGCGGTGCGGCACTCCAGCGCGAACTCGCCGCGTTCCCGGACGTGCCGGACGCAGGCGTCGAGCAGCTCCGGCATCAGCTCGCGCAGGTAGTGCTCGGGCAGCGTGATCCAGGTGGTGAACAGGGCGCGCAGGCCGTCGGCGTCCGGCTGGCCGGCGAGCAGGTCCCGGTGCGGGCGCAGCCGCGGCACGTCGAGGTCGTCGAGCAGCCGGACGGTGCGCTGCGCGTCGCGGAACCCGGCCAGCGCGTGGAACTCGGTCAGCGCGCAGATCAGCTCCGGCTTCGCGGTCGGGTCGGGGTAGTTGCGGTTCGAGGCGCTGCGCGGGATCCCGGTCGCCTCCTCCCGGGCGAACCCCTCCGCCGCCTGCTCCGCCGACGGGTGCGCCTGCAGGCTCAGCGGCTCGTCGGCCGCCAGCACCTTGAGCAGGAACGGCAGCCGCCCGCCCCAGCGGTCCAGGCAGTCCGGGCCGAGGTGGCGGTCCGGCTCGTCGTCGAGCAGGGACAGCAGGGTGACCTCGGACCCGTCGCCGCGGACCACCCGCGAGGGATCGCCGGGATGCGCCCCCATCCACAGCTCGGCCTCCGGATGGGGCGTGGGAACGGGTCGGCCGAGCAGGTCCGCGATCGCGGTGCGCGAACCCCACGCGTAGGGGCGCACCGCGTTTCGCAGTAACTCCACAGTCGTCTCGCTTCCTCGTCGTGCCCGGTGCCCGGGCGCTCGGCGGACCACCTACCGGGGACAGCACACCGGTCCGGTGGCCGCGCCCGCATCGGGGGTGGCCCTGACCTTTCCCCTCAGTGCGCCGCCAGGGCCGGCCAACCCGGGCCGTTGACGGTGCCGGAGGCCAGCCCGAGGTAGACGGCGGCGAGGTCGAAGCGAGCGGCGAAGACCCCGGCGCGCACCGCGGCGTCCTCCTGCTCCGACCCGTCCGGGCTCAGCAGGTCCGCGCCGGGCAGGTCCCGGACCGCCGCCCGCTCGACGGCCTCGGTCCGGTCGTCCTGCCGGGCCCGGACCAGGAAGACCCGCAGCGCCCCGGCACCGCGCTCGTCCGGGTCGGCGAACAGGTCGGCCTCCGAGCCGACCGAGCTCGCCGCGCGCAGCAGCGCGGTCCGGGTGACCGCCTGGTGGTAGTCGGCGACGTCGCAGGCCACCCCGGCGAGGCAGCCGAAGGCGAACGCGCCGTGCGCGGCGACCGCGGCGCCCACCGGCTCGATCCCCCACAGCAGCGGGGTGTGCTCGGCGACCCGCAGCGCCAGCGACTTGGCCGGGTTGACCAGCACGTCGTTGTCCGGGTGGGCCCGCTCGGACTCCCGGTCCAGCGCGTCGGCCAGCGCCTCGGTGTCGGTGCGCAGCAACCCGAGCGCGCCGAGCACCGCCAGCCCGGAGGCGAAGGCGTGGCCGAACGACAGCTCCGGCGGCACCGGCAACCGGGGCGGCAGCACCGTGGCGCGTCCGGCGCCCGCGGCGGCCACCGGACCGTCCTGCGGCACGGCCACCACGACCGTCGCGCCGCGCCGGGAGGCCCGCGACAGCGACTCGGCGAGCACCTGGTCGTTGCCGTCGTCGGTGTGCGCGAACACCACGTCCAGCGCACCGATCCAGGACGGGGCGCTGTCGGCGATCACCACCGGCACCGGGCACGCCGGGCCGAGCAGCGCCGCCAGCACCCGGCACACCCCGTCACCGACCCCGGGCCGGGCCAGCAGCACCAGGGCGCGCGGGCGCAGTTCGGCGAGGTCGTCGAGGCCCTTCTCGGCGGCCGTCTCGACGGCCGCCCGCACCTGCGCCCCGGACAGGGCCGCCTGCCGCAGCAGCCCCCGCCCGTCGGCCTCGACCAGCCGGGCGGGGTCGTCGAAGAGGGTGTCGTCGAGCATCGCCCTCACCTGCCTCCGGAGGGGCCGCCGACGGCCTCCTCCAGCAGCAGGACCGGGATGCCGTCCCGGATCGGGAAGCCGCGACCGCACGAGGTGCAGGTCAGGTAGTCGGCTTCCGGATCGTCGGCGAGTCCCGGCTGCAGCGGTGCGTGCTGCTCGCACGGGCAGGCCAGGATCTCCAGCAACTGGGGTTCCAGCGCGGCGGCCATATTTCCTCCCAAGGTCGCCCGGATCGCCCCGGGCTCGCACTCCGGCCGTCGGGTAGACGACGTCTTCAGCCGCGGACTACCGCCAGCACCTCGTCGCGCAGCGCGGCCACGGTGTCGGCGTCCCCCGCCTCCACGTTGAGCCGGAGCAGCGGCTCGGTGTTGGAGGGACGCAGGTTGAACCACGATCCGTTGCCGAGCTCCACGGTAAGCCCGTCGAGGTCGTCGACACGAGCACCGTTGCGTTCCCGGAACGCGTCGGCGACCGCGCGCATCCGCTCGGCCTGGTCGTCGACCGTCGAGTTGATCTCCCCCGAGGCCGCGTACCGGGTGTACTCGGCCATCAGCTCCGACAGCGGCCGGTCCTGCCCGCCGAGCGCGGCGAGCACGTGCAGCGCCGCCAGCATCCCCGAATCGGCGCGCCAGAACTCGCGGAAGTAGTAGTGCGCGGAGTGCTCGCCGCCGAAGATCGCACCGGTCTCCGCCATCGTCTGCTTGATGAAGGAGTGGCCGACGCGGGTGCGGACCGGCTGCCCGCCGTGCTCGGCGACGATCTCCGGCACCGACTTCGAGGTGATCAGGTTGTGGATGACCGTCCCGCCGGGCTCCTTGGCCAGCTCGCGCACCGCGACCAGCGCGGTGATGGCGCTCGGCGGAACGGGGTCGGCGTTCTCGTCGACCACGAAGCAGCGGTCGGCGTCGCCGTCGAAGGCCAGGCCCGCGTCGGCGCCGACCTCGCGCACCTTGGCCTGCAGGTCGACCAGGTTGGCCGGGTCCAGCGGGTTGGCCTCGTGGTTCGGGAAGGTGCCGTCGAGCTCGAAGTACATCGGCACCACCTCGATCGGCAGCCCCTCGAACACGGTCGGCACGGTGTGCCCGCCCATGCCGTTGCCCGCGTCGACCACGATCTTCAGCGGCCGGATCGACCGGAGGTCGACGAGCCCGCGCAGGAACTCGGCGTAGTCGCCGAGCATGGTCCGCTCCGAGATGCCGCCCTGGGCGCCGAGGAACTCCGGCACCCCGTGGGTGACGAGCTCCTGGATCTCGGACAGCCCGCTGTCCTGGCCCACCGGGGCCGCGCCCGCCCGGCACAGCTTGATGCCGTTGTACTGCGCCGGGTTGTGGCTGGCGGTGAACATGGCGCCCGGCAGCTCCAGCCGGCCGGAGGCGAAGTACAGCATGTCGGTGCTGGCCAGCCCGATGTTGATCACGTCGATGCCCTGGCCGGCGATGCCCTCGGCGAAGGCCGCGGCCAGACCCGGCGACGATTCCCGCATGTCGTGGCCGACGACGATCGCCGGTCCGCCGACCAGGCGGGTGAAGGCGGCGCCGAACTCGCGGACGAGGTCCTCGTCGAGCTGCTCCCCCACCACCCCGCGGATGTCGTACGCCTTGACGATCCCGGACAGGTCCCGCACGCTTGCCCTCCCAGATACGGCCTCGGTGTGGACCGAAGCCTACCGGCGAGCACCGTCCCGCTGGGGGTCGCTCGGCGCCCGCGAGCCGTTCATCACGGTGTTCACCGGGCCGTTCGATCCGCGACACCGCCGCGTCCGCTCCTCGATCGGCTCCCGTCCACCGGCCTTATTCGTCCACCGGCCTTATTCGTCCACCGGCCTTATTCGTCCACCGGATCGGGCAGCGCCCGGAGGTGCCCGCGGCGGATGCCGGTGGTGCCCAGGTCAGGCGGCACCGGGCGGTCGGAGCGTCCGGCCTCCCGCACCGCCTCGGCTAACGCCGTGAGGTCGTCGTCCGAGGGCTCGGGCATCGCGAACTCGCCCTCGTACCGGACGACCTCCCACCCCTTCGGCGCGGTCAGCCGCAGCGCGTGCGCCTCGCACAGGTCGTAGCTGTGCGGCTCGGCCGAGGTGGCCAGCGGGCCGACGACCGCGGTCGAGTCGGCGTAGGCATACGTGAGCGTGGCGACGGCCGGGTTGGTACATCCCGTCCGCGAGCACCGCCTCACGCTCCGCACGACACGCACGATAGCGCCCCGGGCCCGGCCCGCGCCGCAGGCACGCGGGAACGGCTCGGGCGGAACGGATCACAACGGGTGCTCCCGCCGCACCTGCCGTGCGAAAAGCCGACGCCGCGGCGCGGAGCGCTTCCTCCGCGACCGGGTGGGAGGCGTACCCTCTGCGCGTGGTGACCGCACGTGGATCTCGGCGGCGCGGCCGGCTTCAGCGGGACCGGCGCGGCCGCGGCCTGCGCGGACCGCTGTACCCGTCGTCGGTGCCGGTCTCGCGCAGCCGCTCGCAGCGCTTCGACGCGCTGGTGCTGGAGGCGCTGGAGCCGATCGAGCAGCGCTGGCACGCCGAGCTGACCCAGCTCGACGTCGCCGTCGACGAGGTGCCCGAGATCGAGACCACCGTCCCGGAGAAGCTGGTCTGGGACGACGACGTGGTGGTGGACGCCAACGTGCCGCTGGCCAGGCTCGTCCCGGCGGGCGTGGACCGCAGGGGGTTGCCCACGCGGGCCCGCATCGTGCTCTACCGGCGCCCGCTGGAGGCCCGCGCGCGCGACGGCACGGACATGGCCGACCTGCTGCACGACGTGCTGGTCGAGCAGGTGGCCGCCTACCTGGGCCTGGACCCGGACGTCATCGACGAGCAGTGACCCGCCCGGGCAGCGCGGCGACCGCGGTGAACAGGATCGCCGCGGCCTGCGCGATCAGCAGCGCGGTGCGCGGCGCCTCGGTGTAGCCGACCCGCACCTCGGCGGCCCGCTCCGGCAGCGGGACCGCGACCTGGTCGCCCCAGGCGGTCGCCAGCGGCGCGGCCCGCCCGTCGACGGTGGCCCACCACCCGGGCTCCTGCGGGACGCCCAGCACCAGCGTCCGGCCCACCCCGCCCGGGGTCACCCGCACCGCGACCGCGGGCGGCGCGGCGTCCACCGGCAGCGGCCGGGCCCGCGGCGCCGGGGCCGGTTCGGTGCGCGCCTGCCGGGCCAGGTCGGGCCCGAGCAGCGAGACCGGGCTGCTCGGGAACAGCAGGCGCAGCACCACCCGCCCGTCCGGCAGTCGGCCGCGCTCGGTGGCGAGGCTGCCCGCCGCCGACACCAGCCGCGGATCGTCGGTGGCCACGTGCGAGACCCCGCGCGCGGCGGCCGAGGCCAGCGCCCCGCGCACCCGTTCCGGGTCGCCGGAGCGCAGGTCGGCGCGCACCCGGTCCCGCCAGCGGGCGGCCGAGGGCACCGGAGCCAGGTCGGCGTCGCCGAAGCGCGGCCGGGCACCGCCGGGCAGCCGGGCGGGTTCGCCCAGGTCCAGCAGCCGACCGGGTTCCCGCAGTTCAGCGGCCAGCGCCGGATCGACCGGGGTGGAGCGGGCGCGCAGCGGGCCGTCCACCCCCACCAGCGCTCCCGAGGCGGCGAGCCCCAGCAGCCCGGCGGCGGTGAGGCAGGCGGCGACGGGCAGCGCGCGACGCCCGACCCGGGCGCTGAACAGGCCGGACCTGAGCCGGCCGGTGCCCAGCAGCATCCAGCAGCACCCGGCGGCGGCCAGCACCAGCGGCGCCCCCGCCCAGCCGGGTCCGCTCGGCCCGCCCCCGATCGGCGCGGCGGTCCAGGTGCCGACCAGCACCGCCGCCGCCCAGCCCGCGACGAGCACCACGACGCCGGGCAGCATCCGCCTGCTCGGCGCGAGCAGCAGCGCCCCCAGCGCGCCGACCACCAGCAGGACGCCCGCCAGCGCGAGCGGGGTGCCGTCCGGGCTCAGCGCCAGCAGCCACGGCCCGGCGGGCGCGGCGGGCAGCGGGGCGCCGGTGCCGTGCAGCAGGAGTTCCGGGTGGCGCACCCACTGGAGCGGCCACGGCAGCAGGCAGGCCACCGGGAGCAGCACGAGCGCGGCCAGGCCGGCGGCGCGGCGGCGGGCGTGGCCGGGGGCGGCGGGCACCGCGACGAAACCGAGCACCGCGAGGGCCACCAGCACCAGGTGCAGCAGGGGGACGAAGGCGCCGATCCCGGCCAGGCCCAGCGCGGTCAGGCAGGCGGTGGCCAGCCAGCTCCGGTCCGGCGACGGCCCGGCCGCCGCGGCGATCCCGGCCAGCACCGGCGGCACCAGCACGTGCACCACGAGCACGTCGAGCCGTCCCTGGACCGCCGACAGCGCCACCGCGGGCAGCAGCGCGTAGGCCGCCGCCACCAGCGCGCGCCGGGTGCGCGACACCGGCAGCGCCCGGGTCGCCGCGTAGGCGGTGAGCCCGGCCAGCACGACGCCGAGGCCGAACAGCCCGGCGACCACCACCGCCGGACCGCCGAGGACCGACCCGAACAGGGCCAGCACCAGCAGCGACGGGCTCGCCGGGGCGGCGGTGCCCCCGGCGGCCGGGTGCCAGGCGGCGAGGTAGTCGCCCCAGGTGGTGCCCAGGTCGGCGACCGGTAAGAGGCGGCCGCCGTGCAGCTCGGTGCTGAACCTGCCCGCCTCGGCCAGCACCCCGCCCGCGACGACGGCGAACACCAGCAGCGCGGCGGTGAGCAGCAGCGGTGGGGTCAGCACGAGGGCGCGCAGCAGCCGGCGGCCGTCGACCGGCACCGCCAGCAGCTCGGGGCGGCGCTGCACCGGGGAGGGGACGTCCCCGATCCCGGCGGTCACCACGACCGGACCGCCGCCGCGGCGACCCCGGCGCCGCACCGGTTCGGCGCCGCCCCCGCCGGGCGGCTCGTCGGGGACGGGCACCGGATCGCCCCACGCCGGGTCCTGCGCGACGCGGGCGCGCACCAGCGCCGCCACCCGGCGGCGGAGGGCGGTGCGCAGCCGTTCGGGCCGTCCGGTGCGCAGCCCGCGCACGTCGTGGCGGCTCGGGAGGACTTCGGCGCGGCGGGCCCGGGCGGCGGTGATCCCGAGCCGTCCGCGCAGCAGCGCGGTGAGCACCGACGCCTCGGTGCGGGCTTCGGTCCAGCGGCGCAGCAGCGCGAACCCGACGAGCCGGAGCAGCGCCAGCCACGCCAGCCGGGGCGCCCCGAGCAGGGCGGACCACCGCGCGGTGCCGACCAGGAAGGTGCGCACCCCGGCAGCGCGGTCGGCGGACGCGGGTTCCGGGCGCGGCGCCCGCACCCGCGCGGTGCTCGCGCACACCACCGCGTGCCCGGCGAGGTTGAGCCGCCAGCCGAGGTCGAGGTCGGCACCGCGCAGCGGCAGCTCCGGGTCGAGCCCACCGAGCCGTTCGACGACCTCGCGGCGCAGCAGCGCTCCGGCGGCCGGGACGGCGAGCACCTCGGTGATCCCGGGTGCGGCGCCCAGCAACGCCGGGTCCACTTCGGACAGATCGCCGCCGGATCGCCGGTTCCCGCTGCTGTCGGTGGACAGACCGGCGGCGACGACCAGCCGGGGATCGTCGCGGTCGAGCACCAGCGGGCCGATCGCCGCGGCGTCCGGATCCCGCGCGGCGACGGCGAGCAGCGCGGCCAGGCAACCGGGTTCGGGCGCGGTGCCCGCCGGGAGCAGCCACAGCCACTCCTCGCCGGTCGCGCGCTCAGCGGCCCGCCGCACGGCGGCGGTGCCGGTCCCGGCGTCGAGCACCTCGTCGACCAGGCCGTCGGCGCGGGCCGCGGCGAGCTCCTCGCCCCGGCCCACCGCGATCACCCGGCGGGGACGGATCTCCTGGTGCCGCAAGACTTCCAGCGCGTCCACCGGGGACTCGTCCCGGCACAGCACGATCGCCAGCACCGGCGCGGTCGCGGCCACTGAACCTCCCCACGGCTGGTCCACCCACCGCGCAACGGTAGTGCACCACCGGGGGAATCGGGACAGCTCCGGACCGGCGGATTTCCCCGCCGGTCCGGAGGCCGCCTCACACGGCGCGGCGCTTGAGCTTGCGACGCTCCCGTTCGGACAGTCCGCCCCAGATCCCGAAGCGCTCGTCGTGCGCCAGCGCGTATTCGAGGCATTCGGCGCGGACCTCGCAGCCGGCGCAGATCCGCTTGGCCTCCCGGGTGGATCCGCCCTTCTCCGGGAAGAACGCCTCCGGGTCGGTCTGCGCGCACAGCGCGCGTTCTTGCCACTCCTGCTCTTCCTCGTCGAGTTCGAACAGGTCGGACAGCATGTCGAGTTCCGCGATCCGAGCGTCCCCACGCTCCATCAGCCGGCCCTCTCCTGATTCCCACATGGCTCAAGCCCCCGGTCTCTCCCGATCCCACCGGCCCTCCCCAGGGCCGGAACAGGGACGCACTCCAGGCTGCGGTGGGCCTGCCACCGCTCCTCTTCGCGGCGTGCCGCACCTTCGACGGCGTCCTCGCCACCGTCGCCGACGGGTCCCGGCTCCTCAGCGGTCGCCGGACCTCGATCGACCCGTATCCCGACCTGGCCTCCCGCGCCGGTCGGGCGCCGCACGATCACCGCACCGACCAGGGCGGCAGCGGTTCACGTCAGCGAATAACACTGCTGTGATTACACCCGTGTAGCTCCTTGCGGTCAAGCGGAAACCTTCCGTAGGGGGACACCGCGGGGATCTCCCCGGACGGCGCTCGGAAGGGCTCGTTCAGCGCAACGACCTGTGGTCCTTCCGGCCCCGCCGGTGTCCGTGATCATGGATACCACCCCGCGGACGACCTCGCCCGGTGAGCGGTTGTGGACACTGGTGGTGTGACACACTCCGCGACACGGGTCAGCCCCGTCTTCCTCGCCCTGCTCGGCGTGACCGCCCTGGGCTGCGTGCTCGCCGGTTTCGACGCCACCCCGCTGCGGATCGCCGGGGTGGTGCTGATCGTCCTCGGCGGCTGGGCGGTTTCGCTGTGCCTGCACGAGTTCGGGCACGCCATCACCGCGTTCCGGGGCGGCGACCGCGAAGTGGCCCTGAAGGGCTACCTGACGCTGGATCCGCGCCGCTACACCGATCCCGTGCTGAGCATCGTGCTGCCGCTGCTGTTCGTGGCGATCGGCGGCATCCCGCTGCCGGGCGGCGCGGTGTGGATCAACCACCACGCGCTGCGCGGGCGGCGCACCGAATCGATGGTGTCGCTGGCCGGACCGGCGACGAACCTGGTGCTGGGCCTGCTGCTGGCCACCGCGGTGGCGCTGCTGCCGATGCCGCCCGGGCTCGCGGCGGGCTTGTCCTACCTGGCCTTCCTGCAGGTGATCGCGTTCGTGCTCAACATCCTCCCGGTGCCGGGCCTGGACGGGTACGGCGCGCTGGAACCGTGGCTGTCCGGTCCGGCGCGGCAGTTCGGCGAGCGCGCCCGCCCGTGGGCGCCGCTGGTGCTGTTCATGGTGATCCTGGGCGTTCCCGGGGTGGCACCGGCGTTCTTCGGCCTGGCCTACTTCGTCTTCGACGTGGTCGGCGGGGACGCGTGGCTGTCGCTCCAGGGCCAAGGCCTGTTCCGGTTCTGGGACTGACCGCCGGTTCTGGGACCGACCGGGGTCCCGGCCGGTGGGATGCCGCCGCGCGGACTCGCGCGCGTGCGAGGATCGGAGCCGTGAAGGTCGTAGTTCTGGTCGGCGGCGTCGGCGGCGCCCGCTTCCTCCTCGGCGTGAAGGCGGCGCTGGGCCTGCCCCCGGTGGGCGAGCCCGAGCAGCCCTCGGAGCACGAGATCACCGCCGTGGTCAACGTCGGTGACGACGCCTGGATGCACGGGTTGCGGATCTGCCCGGACCTCGACACCTGCATGTACACCCTGGGCGACGGGATCGACTCGGCGAAGGGCTGGGGACGGCTCGACGAGACCTGGTCGGTCAAGGACGAGCTGGCCGCCTACGGCGCCGAGCCGAGCTGGTTCGGCCTGGGCGACCGGGACATCGCCACCCACCTGGTGCGGACCCGGATGCTGCGCGCCGGGTACTCGCTGTCGGCGGTGACCGAGGCGCTGTGCGACCGGTGGCGGCCCGGCGCGGCGCTGCTGCCGGTCACCGACGACCGGGTGGAGACCCACGTCGCGATCGAGGACCCGGCCAGCGGCGAGCCGCGCGCGGTGCACTTCCAGGAGTGGTGGGTGCGCTACCGGGCCGAGCCGGAGGCGGGCGCGATCGTGCCGGTGGGCGCCGACGAGGCCGCACCGAGCCCGGCGGTGCTCGCCGCGCTGGCCGAGGCCGACGTGGTGCTGGTGGCGCCGTCGAACCCGGTGGTCAGCATCGGCACGCTGCTCGCGGTCCCCGGTTTCCGGGAGGCGCTGCGGTCCGGGCCCGCTCCCGTGGTGGGGCTGTCCCCGATCGTCGGCGGCCGACCGCTGCGCGGGATGGCCGACGCCTGCCTGCGCGCGATCGGCGTGGACAGCACCGCCGAGGCGGTCGCCGCGCACTACGGCGCGCGGAGCGCGGACGGCATCCTGGACGGCTGGCTGGTGCACACCGGCGACACCGCCGAGGTCCCGGGCGTGGCGGTCCGCGCGGTGCCGCTGCTGATGTCCGATGTGGACGCCACGGCCGAGATGGCGCGGGCCGCCTTCGAGCTGGCCGGGCTGCCGGGAGGGGACCGATGAAGGATCACGCCGCCGCCGGGCTGGAGCTGCACGCGGTCACCGGGCTGCCCGAGTTCGGGGCGGGCGACGACCTGGCCGCCGCCATCGCCGCCGCCGCGCCGTGGCTCGACGACGGCGACGTCGTGGTGGTCACCAGCAAGGTGGTGTCCAAGGTCGAGGACCGGATGGTCCCCGCCCCGCCCGACCCGGAGGAGCGCGACCGGGTGCGGCGCGAACTGGTGCTCGCCGAGTCCACCTCGGTGCTCGCCCGGTACCGGCGGACCCTGATCACCGAGAACCGGCTCGGCATCGTGCAGGCCGCCTCCGGCGTCGACGCCTCGAACGTGCCGCGGGACCGCATCGCGCTGCTGCCCGAGGACCCCGACGCGTCCGCGCGGCGGCTGGTCGACGGGCTGGCCGCGCGGCTGGGCGTGCGGGTCGGGGTGGTCATCACCGACACCATGGGCCGCGCCTGGCGCAACGGCCAGACCGACGTGGCGATCGGTTCCGCCGGGCTGCGGGTGCTGCACCGCTACGCGGGCAGCACCGACGCGCAGGGCAACGAGCTCGCGGTCACCTCGGTCGCCGTCGCCGACGAGATCGCCGGGGCCGCCGACCTGGTCAAGGGCAAGCTCGGCGGAGTTCCGGTGGCGGTGCTGCGCGGGTTCACCGCCGAGGACGACGGCTCCACCGCGCGGGACCTGGTCCGCCCGGCCGCGGAGGACCTGTTCCGGATGGGCACCCGGGAGGCCCTCGAGCAGGGCCGCCGGGAGGCGGTGCTGGTGCGCCGCTCGATCCGCTCGTTCAGCGACGAACCGGTGGATACGGAGGCGCTGCGGCGGGCGGTCGGCGCCGCGCTGACCGCACCCGCACCGCACCACACCCGGCCGGTGCGCTTCGTGCGGCTCCGCAACCGTCCACTGCGGACGAAGCTGCTGGACGCGATGCGCACCGCCTGGCTGGACGACCTGCACGGCGATGGGATGGACGAGCACGCCGCCCGGCGCCGCACCGCTCGCGGCGGGCTGCTCTACGACGCCCCCGAGGTGGTGCTGCCGTTCCTGGTGCGCGAGGGCGCGCACGACTACCCCGACCAGCGGCGGTCCGCGGCCGAGGAGCGGATGTTCACCGTGGCCGGCGGCGCGGCGGTGCAGGGCCTGCTGGTGGCGCTGGCCGCCGAGGAGCTGGGCTCCTGCTGGGTGTCCTCGACGCTGTTCTGCCCCGACGTGGTCCGCGGCCAGCTCGACCTGCCGGACTCCTGGGAGCCGCTGGGCGCCGTCGCGATCGGGCACCCGGCCGAACCCGCCGCCGGACCCCGGCCGCCCCGGGACCTCGACGAGGGGTGGGTGGAGCTGTGACCGGCGCGCTGAGCGCGGACGCCCGCGCGGTGCTGCGGGACTGGGCGCCGGAGGCCCCCGAGCAGAGCTCGCTGCGGCACGCCTACCTCGGGCTGCTGGCGGCCCGCCCGGACGACGCGTGCCTGCGCGCCTGCGAGCCCGGGCACCTGACCGCCTCGGCGGTGCTGTTCGACGCGGCGGGCGAGCACGTGCTGCTCACCCTGCACCCCAGGGTCGGGCTGTGGTTGCAGCTCGGCGGGCACTGCGAGCCGGAGGACCTGTCGCTGGCCGGGGCCGCGCTGCGCGAGGCCACCGAGGAGTCGGGGATCGACGGGCTGGTCGTGGACCCGGACCCGGTGCACCTGGAGGTCCACCCGATCACCTGCTCGCTGGGCGTGCCCACCCGGCACTTCGACGTCCGCTTCGCGGTCCGCGCCCCGGCGGGGGCCGAACCCCGGCGCAGCGACGAGTCCCTGGACCTGCGCTGGTGGCCGGTGGACGCCCTCCCGCCGGAGTCCGGCCTCGAACCGATGGTCGCGGCCGCCCGCGCCCGGCTCACCGCGCAGCGGGACGGCTGAGCGGCGTCCGGGCGGTTCTCGGAACCGCTTCCGGTACGGGTCAGCGGCCTCCTCGCTCCGGGAACCGCTCGGCGAGGTACGGGAATCACATCGCCCGGTAGTCGCGGGCGGGCATCCTGGGGCCGTACCGCGGCCGCCCGGCCCCGGCCGCGGTCAGGCAGCGGACGGCCCGGTGCCGGTGGCCCGCGTAGGGCTCCAGGGCGGCCAGCATCCCCTCGTCGTCGGCGGGACGGCCGGTGAGCGCCAGCCCCACGATGGTGGGCAGGTGGTAGTCGCCGACGCTGACGGCGTCCGGGTCGCCCCAGGCGCGCTGGGCGATCTCGGCCGCGGTCCACGGTCCGATGCCCGGCACCTTCCGCAGCAGCTCGCGCCCGGCGGTGCCGCGCAGCTCGGCGGCCCGCTCCAGGCTTCCGGCCACCGAGGCCGCCGCGAGCAGGGTGCGGCGGCGGGCGCCGTCGACCCCGGCGCGGTGCCACTCCCAGTCGCGGACGGCCCGCACCCGCTGCGCGTCCGGCGGCACCCGCAGCCGGTCGGGGGCGGGACCGGGCGCCGCGGCGCCGAAGCGGCGGGCCAGCTCCCGCCAGGACCGCCACGCCTCGCGGCCGGTGACCTTCTGCTCCAGCACCGCGGCCAGCAGCACGTCCCACACCCGGCCGGTCGCACCCAGCCGCATCCCCCGGGACAGGTGCCTGCCCCGGGCGACCACGTCGTGCACCGGCTCGAACCCGGTGTCGTCATCGGCGGCGCCGAGCAGGTCGGGAACCCCGTCGAGGACCCGGGCCGCACCGGGCCCCCAAGCGGTCGCGACGACCTCGCCGCCGGCGGCCTCGCGCAGGCGCAGCGTCGCCGGACCGGCGGTCGTGGTGGTGCCCCACCAGAGGCCGTCCGGCCCGGCCAGGAAGGTCGGGTCGCCGCTGCCCCGGCGCAGCGGCGCCAGCACCCGCTCCAGGTCGAGCGGGTACGGCGGCAGCCACGTCCGTTCAGCGTCCATCGGGTCCTCTCCGCGCCGGAGCCGCTCGCCGGCCGGGAGAGGCTCCTGATCAGTCCGCCGAGAACCGCACGCCGCCGGGGGGCAGTTCCACGCCCGGCCACACGCGCAGCCCGTCGAGCAGTTCGCAGCCGGCGCCGATCGTCGCGCCGTCGCCGACCACCACGTCGCGCAGCACCGCGCCCGGGCCCACCACGGCCCCGGCACCGAGCACGCTGCGCTCCACCACGGCGTCCGCGCCCACGCGCGCGCCGTCGAACAGGGTCGACCCGTCGACGTGGGCCCCCGCTTCGACCGTACAACCCGCGCCGACGGTGCTCCCACCGCGCGCCACCGCGTCCGCCGCCACCTCGGCCCCGGGCAGCAGCAGCGCCTCACCCGGCTCGCCCGGCAGCGCCGCGGAGGGCACCACGCCGCGCACCAGGTCGGCCGAGCCGCGCACGAACGCCGCGGGCGTGCCCATGTCCAGCCAGTACGAGGAGTCCACGAAGCCCGCCACCCGGGAGCCGCCGGCCAGCAGGCCGGGGAAGGTCTCGCGCTCCACCGACACCGGCCGCCCGGCGGGGATGGCGTCGATCACCTCGCGGCGGAACACGTAGCAACCGGCGTTGATCTGGTCCACCGGCGGGTCGTCGGTCTTCTCCAGGAACGCGGTGACCCGGCCGTCGGCGTCGGTCGGCACGCAGCCGAAGCGCCGGGGGTCGTCCACCCGCACCAGGTGCAGGGTGACGTCGGCCGCATCGGCCCGGTGCGCCGCGAGCAGCGCGCCGAGGTCGACGCCGGAGAGGATGTCGCCGTTGAACACGAGCACGTCGGGGGCGCTGAGCCGGTCGGCGACGTTGCGGATCGCCCCGGCGGTGTCCAGCGGCTCCTCCTCGACCACGTACTCCAGGTCCAGGCCCAGCTCCGATCCGTCACCGAAGTGCTCGGCGAACACCTCCGCCTTGTAGGAGGTGCCCAGCACCACGTGCCGGACGCCGATCGCGCGCAGCCGGGACAGCAGGTGGCTCAGGAACGGCACCCCGGCGGTGGGCAGCATCGGTTTCGGCGCCGACAGGGTCAGCGGGCGCAGCCGCACCCCCTTGCCGCCGACCAGCACGACCGCTTCGGCATCGGTGGACATCGGGACGGCTCCTCCTCGCGCTTACCATGACGAAAACCCATTGGGGGGAATACTCTGGCAGGGGCCACGTCATAATGGACGGCGGGGCCACCTCGTGGGGGCCGAACGCCCGACCCGATGCCCAGACCTTGCGGACACCGACCCGGCGACTGAGAGGGCTTCCTTATGGACCCGCGCCATCGAGCCGACGAAGCACTTGCTCGCGCGCGGGCACGCAGCGCGTTCGTCGTCACCCCCGACAACGCCACCTCCCCGATGGATGCCGCGAACACCGTCCGCATACCGCGCTCCGTGGTCGGCGCCGCCGAGGAGGCGCAGCACCCGGACACCACGCAGGTGCTGCCGAACTCCGCGCCGCCCCAGCAGGTCCAGCAGCCGCAGGCCCCGCAGGCACCGCCGCAGCAGCAGACCGGCTGGCCGTCCCAGGACTACGGGCAGCTCCCGCCGAACCCGTACCACGCCCAGCGCGGCCCGGACGAGTTCGGCCCCCTCGGCTCCGCACCCCAGCACTACCCCCAGTACTGACCAGCGAGGACCGTTTTCGCCGATGGCCTGCGTGGCGGTGCGGGTAGCGGAACCTCAGCGGCCTTCTCGCTCCGGGCGCCCTTCCTCATGTACCAACCACGTACACAGCGTCAGGGCGTCCTCGCGAGAAGACCGCTGAGAACCCGCGGCGGTGCCGGCTGCGTGCCTCACCGCATGCGGCTCCGCCGCATTCCGAAAGGCCCCTCACGCCCGGCCTCACCCGTTCGAGAAATGAGTGAGGGGCACCCTTGCCCAAGTAACTCGGACAAGGGTGCCCCTCACTCGGTGTTCTCCCGGGTGAGTTCACCCCATCAGGTCTTCGCCGAGCGGGTCTCCAGCTTGGCGCGCGCCGACAGGGCACCGCGCAGCGCGAGGCGCAGCGGGGCGTTGACCGGTCCGGGGTGGCGGTCGGCGAGGTAGCGGTAGGCGCTGCGGTGGTGCTCGGCGAGCATCCGCCCGGAGGCGCTGCTGGTGGAGGCGCCGCCGATGTGCATCACCCGGGCGCTGGGCACGTACACGTTCCGCCACCCGGCGCGGGCGAGCCGGTCGCCGAGGTCGACGTCCTCGAAGTACATGAAGTAGCGCGGGTCGAACCCGTCGACCGAGTCGAACGCCTCGCGGCGCAGCAGCAGGCAGGACCCGGACAGCCAGCCCGCCGCGCGCTCGGTGATCTCGGCCTCGGACTGCCGGTACTCCCGGGTCCACGGGTTGGCCGGCCAGACCTTGCCCAGCAGCGCGTGCCCGGCGCCGCGGCCGAGCGAGGGCAGCAGCCGGGCGGACGGGTAGACCGCGCCGTCGGGTTCGGTGATCAGCGGCCCGAAGGCACCGCCGCGCGGCCACCGGCCCGCCGCCGCGAGCAGCTCGTCCAGCGAGCCCTCGCCCCACTCCAGGTCGGGGTTGGCCACCACCACCCAGCCGCATTCCGGGCCGAGCGCCGCGACGCCCCGGTTGGCACCGGCGCCGTAGCCGAGGTTGCCGCCGGTGGGCACGAATTCGACGTGGTCGTGGGCTGCGGCGGCCTGCTGCGGCGCCTGGTCGGTCGATCCGTTGTCGGCGAGGACCACCCGCACCGACCGCTCGGTGGCGGTGGCCAGGGTGTCGAGGAAGCGTTCCAGCGTCTCGCCCGGCGAGTAGGTCACGGTCACGACGGCGAGCTCATCGCCATAGGTGCGCACGTCGGTCACCCGGTCGATTCTGCCGTCCGGCGGGTGCCCGCCCGGACGGAGGTCCGCGCCGGTTCCGGTCGGGCGCTCAGCGGGTGCGGCCGTGCAGGTCGTGGGCGCGCTCGTAGGCGGCGCGGTGCCGCACGGCGCACGCCGCCCAGGTGAACTCCTTGGCCCGCCGCTGCGCCGCCTCGGCCAGCGCGGCGCGCCGGGCGGGGTCGTCGAGGAGCTCGGCGAGCGCGGTGGCGATCGCGCCCTCGTCGACCCCGCCGTAGGCGACCGCCTCGCCGCCGACCTCGGGCAGGCTCAGCCTGCGGGTGGTGAGCACCGCCGCCCCGCACGCCATCGCCTCCAGCACCGGCAGGCCGAAGCCCTCGCCGATGCTCGGGTAGGCGACCACGTCGGCGCCGCCGAGGAAGCCGGCGAGCTGGTCGAAGGGCAGGTACCCGGCGCGGATGACCCGGAAGCGGTGCGGCACCGCTTCCAGCGCCCGCTCCACCCGGGTGTCCCAGCCGGGTTGCCCGGCCAGCACCAGCGCCGGCGGGTCGGGGCGGCCCAGGCAGGCGAGGGTGAAGCCGCGGATCAGCGCGGGCACGTTCTTGCGCGGTTCCAGCGCGCCGAGGAACGCCACGTAGGGCTGGTCGCGGAGCTGGAGCCGCTCGCGGACGGCGCGGATCTCCTCCGGCGCGGGCGGGTGGAACCGGTCCGGGTCGACCCCGTGGTACATCACGTGCATCGCGCGCCGGTCGGCCCCGGCGGTGCGGGCGAGTTCCGCGGCGGTCGCCTGGCTCGGCACCGCGCACAGGGTGGCCCGGCGCAGCGCCGCACGGGTCCACGCCCGGAAGAACCGCGCCTTGACCGGGGAGTGCAGCGCCGGGTCGGTGAAGAACGTCGCGTCGTGCAGCGTCACCACGGAGGCGACCGGGTTGGCCAGCGGCGTGGTGTAGTGCGGCGAGTGCAGCACGTCGACGCCGAGGCGGCGGACCAGGCGGGGCAGCGTGGTCTGCTCCCAGGTGAGCCGGGCGGTGCGGGTCGCCACCGCCTCGGCCGCCGGGACGATCCGGGAGCGCGGGGCGAGCGCGTGGTACAGCTCGGCGTCGCGCGGCTGGCAGGCCACCGCGATCCGGGCGCCGTCGGCGTCCAGCGCGGCCAGCAGGGAATCCACGTACCGGCCGACGCCGCCCCGGTCCGCTGGGACCGCGGTGGCGTCGATCAGGATTCGCGGATCACCTCTGCGCACCCGAGCAGGGTACGGAACGACCGGGAGCGGCCGGGCACGTTCCGGTGAAAACGGTCGCCGCCCACCGGCCCGGATCCGAGTGCGGGGCACCTCACTCAGGTCTCGGCAGGGTGCACGTCGCCGGTGTGCAGGTGCCAGACGGCGCGGGCGGTGCGTTCCCAGTCGAAGTCGGCCGCGCGGCGGCGGCCCCGCTCGGCCGCCCCGGCGCGGACGTCGGGGTCGGTGGCCCGGCGCAGCGCGGCGGCCAGCGCCGCCGGATCACCGCGCGGCACGGCGAAGCCCGCGCCGCCGACGACCTCCACCAGGGCCGGGGCGTCGGAGTGCACGACCGGGACGCCCAGGGCCATCGCCTCCAGCGCCGGGAGCCCGAACCCCTCGTCGAGGCTGGGCACCGCGAGCGCGGTGGCGCGGCGCAGCAGGACGGCGAGGTCGGCGTCGTCGACGGCGCCGAGCAGCCGCACGTCGGCGCCGTGCTCGGCGGCCAGCGCGGGCACGTCGAGCCCGCCCCAGCCCGGCGAGCCGACGATCAGCAGCGGCAGGTCGCGCTCGGGCAGCAGGCCCATCGCGGGCACCAGGTGCTGGTAGCCCTTGCGCGGTTCCACGGTGCCGACGGCGAGCACGTAGCGGGGCGGCAGGTCCGGCAGCCGACCGGGATCGGGTTCGGCGAGCAGCGACGGCGGGACGCCTTCGCCGATGACGTGCACCGGTGCGCCGGACACCCGGGCGGCCAGTTCGGCGGCCACCGCGCGGGTGGGCACCACCAGCGCGTCGGCGTGCCGCGCGGCCCGCCCGATCATCCGCCGGTGCCACCCGGCGCCGCGCCGGGTCAGCGTGCCCGGGCAGGTCCACGGGACCGCGTCGTGCACCGTGACCACCAGGCGGCGCCCCCGGCGGCGGGGCGGGGCCAGCGGGGTCGGGGCGTGCACCGCGTCCCCGCCGGGCCACAGCGGGACGCCGCGCTCCCAGGCCGCGATCAGCCCGCGGCGCGGCAGCGGGAGCACCCGGGGCCCCCGCACCCCGGGCACCTCGGCGGCGCCGGGATCACCGGAGCGGCTGACCACGCTGCTCAGCTCCCAGCCCGGCGGGGCGAGGCGGGCCATCGCGCGCAGCAGTTCGCGGGTGTAGCGGCCGGTGCCACCGGGGACCGGGGCGACCAGCTGCTCGGCGATCACGACGAGCTCGGGCACCGGCCCAGCCTGCCACGCCCGGTGCCCGCTACCGTCGTCGGTCGTGACGACGGCACGCAGCACCGTGGTGGTGGTGACCTGGCGCGGGGCGCGGCACCTGACGGCCTGCCTGGACGCGCTGGCCGCCCAGCGGAGCCCGCACCGGGCGCTGGTGGTGGACAACGGCTCCACCGACGGCACCGCCGAGCTGCTCGCGGCGCACCCCAGCGCCCCGGAGGTGCTCCGGCTGCCGGTGAACGCCGGTTACGCGGGGGCGATGGCGGTCGCCCTGCACCGGGTGCGCACGCCGTTCATGGCCTGGCTCAACGACGACGCGGCGCCCGACCCGGGCTGGCTGGGCGCGCTGGAGGCGGCGCTGGACCGGGACCCGGCGGCCGCCGCGGCCTCGTCGGTGCTGCGCGCCCCGGACGGGCGGGTGCAGTCGTCGGGGGTGCGGCTGACCGCCGACGGGCACGGCGCCGACGTCCCGCGGGCGACCGAGGTGTTCGGCTTCTGCGGTGGGGCCGCGCTGCTGCGCACCGAGGTGCTGCGGGCCGCGGGCGGCGTTCCCGCGCACTACTTCTGCTACTACGAGGACACCGACACCGCGTGGCGGTTCCGGCTGGCCGGTCGCTCGGTGGTCGCGGTCCCGGAGGCCACCGCCGTGCACCTGCACGGGGCGAGCAGCGCTCCGGGTTCGGCCCCGTTCCACCGCTGGAACGAGCGCAACCGGCTGCTGACCCTGCTGCGCTGCGCCCCCGGGCGGGTGGCGGCGCGGGAGCTGGCCCGGTTCGCCGCGATCACCGCCGCGCTGCCGCTGCGCCGCGCGGTGCCGGACGCGGCGAACTTCCGGGTGCCGCTGCGGCTCCGGGTGCTGGCGGAGGTGCTGCGCGGGCTGCCCGCCGCGCTGCGCGTCCGCCGCGCCGCGGGCGACGCCCGGGCGCGGGCCCGGGTCTGGCGCGACTGGGCGGGTCGCTGAACCATCCCTCCGATCCTCAGGGCGCGGCCCCGCGCGATCACCTGATGGTGCAGGCTTGGGGCATGGCCGAGCAGCTCCCCCTCGTGTCCGTGATCGTGGTCAACCACCGCGGCGCCGACGACACCATCACCTGCGTGCGCGCGGTGCGCGACGAGCTCGACTACCCGGCGGAGCTGCTGGAGGTGATCTGCCTCGACAACGCCTCCGGGGACGGCAGCGCGGACCGGATCCGGACCGCCGCGCCGGACGTGCGGGTGATCGAGTCCGCCACCAACACCGGGTTCGCCGGCGGCTGCAACACCGCGGCGGAGCAGGCCACCGGGCAGGTGCTGGCCTTCCTCAACAACGACGCCAGGCCCGACCGCGCGTGGGTGCGCGCCGCGGTCGCGGTGCTGCGCGGCGAACCGACCGTGGGCGCGGTGGCCAGCAAGGTGCTGGACTGGGACGGGCAGCGGATCGACTTCGTCGACGGCGGGCTGACCTGGTTCGGCATGGGCTACAAGCGGCACGCGGGCGAGCTCGACGACGGTTCCCACGACGCCGCCCGCGACGTGCTGTTCGGCACCGGTTCGGCGCTGTTCGTGCGCGCGGAGCTGTTCACCGCCCTGGGCGGCTTCGACGACCGCTACTTCATGTTCTACGAGGACGTCGACCTCGGCTGGCGGCTGAACCTGCGCGGCTGGCGGGTGCGCTACGAGCCGAGGTCGCTGACCTACCACCGGCACCACGCCTCGATGGCCGAAGTCGGCGACGCCCGCGAGCACTACCTGCTGGAGCGCAACGCGCTGGCCACCCTCTACAAGAACGTCTCCGACGAGACGCTGGCCAAGGCGCTGCCCGCGGCGATGGCGCTGGCGGTGCGGCGGGCCACCGCGCGCGGCGAGGTCGACCCGACGCAGCTGGAGATTACCCGCCGCCCGGACGGGCCGGACGACGCCTCCCCGGTGCCGGTGGACCGCAGCGCGCTGGCCGGGATGCTGGCCATCGACCAGTTCGTCGAGCTGCTGCCGTCGCTGAAGCGCTCCCGGGAGCAGGAGCAGCGCGACCGCGTCCGCAGCGACACCGACCTCATCCCGCTGATGCGCAAGGCGATGGAGCCGGCCTACCCGCTGCCCCGCTACCTCGCGGCGCACGACGCGCTGGTCGAGGCGTTCGAGCTCGACGAGGTCTTCGGCCGCCCGCGCCGGATCGCGGTGATCACCGGGGACGCGGTCACCGAACGGATGGCCGGTCCGGCGATCCGCGCGTGGCACATGGCCGAGGTGCTGGCCGCCGAGCACGAGGTGCGGCTGGTCAGCGTCAACTCCAGGGTCGACGCGCCGGACGCGGCGTTCCCGGTGGTGGCCTCGACGCAGCGCGAGCTGCCCGGCCACGTGGAGTGGGCCGACGTGGTGATCCTGCAGGGGCACGTGCTGGAGATGGTGCCCGCGCTGAAGAAGCTCGACTCCACCACCGTCGTGGTCTGCGACGTCTACGACCCGATGCACCTGGAACTGCTGGAGCAGGGCCGGGACACCGACGACGAGCGGCGCGCGGCCGACCTCGCCGGGGTCACCAAGGTGCTCAACACCCAGTTGCGGCGCGGGGACTTCTTCCTGTGCGCCTCGGAGCGGCAGCGGCACTTCTGGCTCGGCCACCTGGCGTCGCTGGGCAGGCTGACCCCGGGCCTCTACGACGACGACCCGACGGTGCGCTCGCTGCTGTCGGTGGTGCCGTTCGGGCTGCCCTCGGTCGCGCCGCGCCGCACCGGTCCGGCGATCAAGGGGGCGCAGCCGGGCATCGACGCCGACGACAAGGTGGTCCTGTGGGCGGGCGGCGTCTACAGCTGGTTCGACCCGCTGACGCTGCTGCGCGCGGTGCACCGGCTGGCCCAGGACCACAACGACGTCCGGCTGTTCTTCCTCGGCATGAAGCACCCGAACCCGGACGTGCCGGAGATGGGCATGGCCGACCGGACCCGGGCGCTGGCGCGGGAGCTCGGCATGACGGGCAAGACGGCGTTCTTCAACGAGACCTGGGTGCCCTACGCGCAGCGGCAGAACTTCCTGCTGGACGCCGATTGCGGCGCCACCACGCACTTCGAGCACGTGGAGACCACGTTCGCGTTCCGCACCCGGGTGCTGGACTACCTGTGGGCCGGGCTGCCGGTGGTGACCACCGACGGCGACTCGTTCGCCGACCTGGTGCGCCAGGAGCGGATCGGCGTCGTGGTCCCCGCCGAGGACCCGGCCGCGCTGGCCGAGGCGCTGGAGAAGGTGCTCTACGACGAGGAGTTCGCGGCGGGCTGCCGGGACCGCATCGAGGCGGTGCGGGAGCGGTTCACCTGGGAGTCGGTGCTCGCCCCGCTGACCGCGTTCTGCCGCGATCCGCGCCCGGCGGCCGACCGGCTGCGGGCCACCGCGCCGCTGGTGCGCAGCGCCCCGCTGCTGCCCGGCGAGCGGGTGCGGCGGGACCTGTCGCTGGTGCGCGAGTACCTCGACGCGGGCGGGCCGCTGGAGGTCGCCCGGCGGGCCACCGGCCGGTTGCGGCGGCTGGCCGCCGACCGGCTGCCCGGCCGTGGCTGAGCCCGCGGTCGTCGTCGACGGCACCCCGCTGCTCGGGCGGCGCACCGGGATCGGCCGCTACACCGCGTGCCTGCTGGCCGAGCTCGCGGGCGCGGTGCCGCTGCGGGTGATCGGGTTCACGGCGCGCGGCCGGGCCGCGCTGCCCGGGCTGGTCCCGCCGGGCGCCCGGGTGGTCGGGCCGCCGGTGCCGGCGCGGGCGTTGCGCGCGTGCTGGCGCCGGCTGCCGTTCCCGCCGGTCGAGCTGCTCGGAGCGGTCGGCGACGTGGTGCACGGGACGAACTTCGTGCTGCCGCCGTCCCGCTCCCCCGGCGTGCTCACCGTGCACGACCTGGCTTTCCTGGACGATCCGGCGCTGGCCGAACCGGACCTGCCCGCGCTGGTCCGGCGCTCGGCGCGGCGCGCCGCGGTGGTGTGCACCCCGACCGCCGCGGTCGCCGAGGTGGTGCGGACCCGGCTCGACGTGCCCGCCGAGCGGATCGCGGTCACCCCGCTGGGCGTGGACCCGGCGTGGTCGTCGGCCGCGCCGCTGGACGCCGAGGCCCGCGCCCGGCTCGGCGTTCCCGGCCAGTACCTGCTGTTCGTCGGGGCCGGGGGACCGCGCAAGGGCCTGCCGGTGCTGCTGCGGGCGCTGTCGGCGGACCTGCCGCCGCTGGTCGTCGCGGGCCCCGCCGCCGCGGGCCAGCTCACCGCACCGGACGGCGCGGTGACGCGGACCGGCTACCTCGACGACGACGTGCTGCGCGGGCTGGTCGCCGGGGCCGCCGCGCTGGTGCTGCCGTCCCGCGACGAGGGGTTCGGGCTGCCCGCCCTGGAAGCGCTGGCCTGCGGCGTCCCGGTGGTGTGCTCGGACGTCCCGGCGCTGCGCGAGGTCACCGGCGGGCACGCGGACCTGGTCCCGCCCGGGGATCCCGGGGCGCTGCGCGAAGCCCTGCGCACCGCCGCGGCCCGGCCCCGCGACGCCGCCTCCGACGCGGCGCGGCGCGCGCACGCCGCCGGGTTCACCTGGCGCGCCTGCGCCGAAGCCACCCGGGCCGCCTACCACCGCGCAGCCCGCACCTGACCCCCGACCTGAGTGAGGGGCACCCTGTACCGCATGACGTGGTACAGGGTGCCCCTCACTCAGAACGCCCCAGGACGACGCTCACCCGTTCGGGACGTGCGTGAGGGGCACCCTTGTCCCAGTAACTTGGGCAAGGGTGCCCCTCACTCAGTTCCCGAACGGGTGGTGAGCGTCAGGTGGTGAGCCTGGGGTCCTGCTCGAAGGCCGCGGCGAGGGCTTCGCGCCAGGGGCGCAGCGGGGTGAGCCCGGCGTCGCGCCACGCCCGGTCGGACAGCACCGAGTAGGCCGGGCGCGGGGCGGGGCGGGGGAAGTCCGCGGTGCCGCACGGGCGGACCCGCTCCGGGTCGGTGCCCAGTTCGGCGAAGATGGCGCGCGCGAACTCCCACCAGCTCGCCGCACCGGTGTTGGTGCAGTGCAGCACCGGCTGCCGCGGGCCGTCGCGCCGCGCCGCCCGCTCGGCGAGTTCGACCAGCCCGGCCGCCAGGTCGGCGGCCCACGTCGGGGAACCGATCTGGTCGTCCACCACGGACAGCTCCGGGCGTTCGGCGGCCAGCCGCACCATGCTCCGCACGAAGTTGGCCCCGCCGCCGCCGTAGACCCAGGCGGTGCGGACGACCCAGGCGGGCGCGGCGGAGTCGAGCACGGCGCGTTCCCCGGCCAGCTTGGTGCGACCGTAGGCGGTGCGCGGCGCGGTGGGCGCGTCCGGCTCGTACGGCTCGGTGGCCGTCCCGTCGAAGACGTAGTCGGTGGACACGTGCAGCAGCGGCACGCCGCTGCCCGCGCAGGCCGCAGCCAGCAACCGCGGGCCGGTCGCGTTGATCCGCTCGGCGGCCCCGGCGTCGGACTCGGCCGCGTCGACCGCGGTGTAGGCGGCGGCGTTGATCACCACCGGGCGCAGCCGCGCGTCCCGGGCGGTCTCGGCGAAGGAGTCCACCGCGTCGGCCACGGCGCCCTCGTCGGTCACGTCGAGCTCGCGCGAGCCCGGGGCGTGCGCCAGCCACCCGGACCGCTGCTGGACGAGCCGCTTCAGCTCCCCGCCCAACTGCCCCCGACCGCCGGGCACCAGGACCGCGAGCCGCCCGGTCATCCGGCGACCGCCTGCGCCTTCAGCGGTTCCCACCAGTCGCGGTGGGTCGCGTACCACTCGACGGTCTCGGCGAGGCCGGTCTCGAAGTCGACGACGGGCCGGTAGCCGAGCTCCTCGGCGATCTTGCCGTGGTCCACCGAGTAGCGCCGGTCGTGGCCCTTGCGGTCCGGGACCTCGCGGACCAGCGACCAGTCCCGGCCGGTGGCGGCGAGCAGCCGTCCGGTCAGCTCCCGGTTGGTCAGCTCGGTCCCGCCGCCGATGTTGTAGACCTCACCGGGACGACCGGATTCGGCGACGAGCTGGACGCCCCGGCAGTGGTCGGTGACGTGCAGCCAGTCGCGCACGTTGAGCCCGTCGCCGTAGAGCGGCACCTCGAGCCCGTCGATCAGGTTGGTGACGAACAGCGGCAGCATCTTCTCGGGGAACTGGTACGGCCCGTAGTTGTTGGAGCAGCGGGTGACGCACACCGGCAGCCCGTGGGTCCGGAAGTACGCCCGCGCCAGCAGGTCCGAGCCCGCCTTGGCCGCCGAGTACGGCGAGTTCGGCTCCAGAGCGTGCTCCTCCGGCCAGGAGCCGGTGTCGATGGACCCGTAGACCTCGTCGGTGGAGACGTGGACGAACTTGCCGACGCCGGTCTCCAGCGCGGAGTTCAGCAGGGTGTTGGTGCCCAGCACGTTGGTCACCACGAAGGCGTCCGCGCCGTCGATGGAGCGGTCCACGTGGCTCTCCGCCGCGAAGTGCACCACCACGTCGGTGCCGGTCATCAGCTCGCGGGTGAGCTCGCGGTCGCAGATGTCGCCGCGCACGAAGCGCAACCGCGGGTCGTCGGCGACCGGATCCAGGTTCTTCTCGTTGCCCGCGTAGGTGAGCTTGTCCAGCACCACGACCTCGGCGCCGGCGAACGCCGGGTACGCCCCGCCGAGGAGCTGCCGCACGTAGTGCGACCCGATGAAGCCGGCGCCGCCGGTGACCAGAATCCGCATTCCGCCCCATTCCAGCTCGTCACGACCGCGCATCCGGGCGACCGCGTGCGAAGTCTGACACGGCCGGGTGCGGTCCGCGCGCACCCCCGGGTCGCGAACCGGCGCGCGGAGTGCGAGACCCTATGAATGATCTCACCACTCTTACCGGGACCTCACCCGAGGCATAAGGATCACCGCTAGCCTGCACATCGAACACGAGCAAAATCACCTCGCGAAGGTGTAACGCCCGGCGTGCCAAGGAGGATCAGGCGTGGAGGACCGGCCGAGGTGGCCAGGGGAACCTGGCCGACCCGTCCCGCCCCGCGGGCCACGAAACGGCTCGGGGGACCTCCCGGGCTCCCGCCGACCGGAACGGCGCGCCCGTCCCGCCGAGGGCGTGGGCACCGGCCCGGGCCGAGCGGGCAGCGGTGAGCACCGGCGCCCGCCGTCGCGCTCCCGGGAAGCCCCGACCGGCGACACCTGGTCGCGGCCCGGCAAGCGCCGGGGCCGCCGGACGTGGCGGATGGTCGGCCGCACGGCCATCGCGCTGCTGTCGGTGATCGTGCTCAGCTACACCGGCCTGGCCTGGGCGAGCCTGAACCGGTTCGGCGGCGGCGAGGGCGCCGTGGACCTGGCCGAGCGCCCGTACGCCGAGGACGGCGCGGTGGACCTCCTGCTGATCGGCAACGACAGCCGCAACGACAAGGAGGGCAACCCGCTGCCCGAGTCGGTGCTCCGCGAGCTGCGGACCACCTACGAGAGCGGCGACCTCACCGACACCATGATCCTGGTCCGGATCCCCAACGGCGGGCAGCGGGCCAGCGCGGTGTCCTTCCCCCGCGACACCCTGGTCGACATGGGCGAGTTCGGGAAGCACAAGCTCACCGAGGCTTTCAGCCGGGCCAAGAACGCCGAGGCGGAGAAGCTGCAGGAGCAGGGCCTGTCCGATCCCAAGGAGATCGAGAAGAAGGCCCGCGAGGCCGGGCGCAACTTCTTGATCAGCACGATCGAGGACATCAGCGGTGCCGGGATCGACCACTACGCCGAGGTGAACCTGCTCGGCTTCTACGAGGTCACCAAGGCCATCGGCGGCGTCGAGGTGTGCCTGAAGGAGCCCGTCGACGACAGCGAGTGGTCCGGCGCGGTGTTCCCCGCCGGACCGCAGACCATCCAGGGCGCTGACGCGCTGGCCTTCGTCCGGCAGCGGCACGGCCTGACCAACGAGCTCGACCGCGTCACCCGGCAGAAGGTGTTCATGTCCGCCCTGGTGGGCAAGGTGCTCTCGGCGGGCACGCTGGCCAACCCGGCGCGGCTGACCGATCTGGTCGGCGCGGTGGAGCGGTCCGTCGTGCTGGACGACAAGCTGGCCAACGACATCCTCGGGTTCGCCTCCCAGTTGCAGGGCATCGCCGGGGGCGACGTCGAGTTCCACACCGCGCCGGTGCACTTCGTCGGCGAGAGCGGCGAGGAGGACGTCACCATCCAGGTGCCCGAGGTGCGGCAGTTCGTGGCGAACCTGCTGCTGCCGCCCGCGGAGCGCGCCCGCAAGGAGCAGCAGCAGGCGCAGCAGGCGGCGGCCCGCGAGGACACCACGGTCAGCGTCTTCAACGCCTCCGGCGAGACCGGCCTGGCCGGTCGGGTGCTGGAGGAGGTCGGCGCCGCCGGGTTCACCACGGGCGGCAGCGCCAACGCCGACTCCCGGGCCAGTTCGCTGATCTACCACGCGCCGGGCGACCAGGCCGCCGCGCAGCAGCTCGCGGAGATGCTGGGCGGGGTGGAGATCGCCGAGAGCCAGAACCTGTCGGCGGGCAACCTGGAGGTCTACCTCGGCGACGACTACGCCGGTCCGGGCGCGGACTTCGCCGGGCAGCAGTCGGTGCGGCTCGACGGTCTCCGCCAGGCCCCGGTCCAGGCGCAGGCGCCGGACACCGCGGACGAGCCACCGATCACCGCCAACGGCGTTCCCTGCGTGAACTGACCGCGGCGCCGGAGAACCGCGCGGCTGCGGCAACCGGGTGGCCGTTGCGCGGTTCTCCGGACACGCCCGGGGGACCTCCGGTTAGGGTCTGGGCGGCCCGCACCGCGCACCGTGCGGTTGCTCGATCGGGGAGGCACAGGTGGCGGAAGCGCAGGACGACGCGCCGGAGGCGCCGCGCACCGGGCGGCGCACGGCCGCCCGGATCACCGGCCGCGGCTTGATCGCGCTGTTCTCCGCCGTGGTGCTCGGCACGACGGCGACCGGCTGGTTCCTGCTGGACCGGCTCGACGACGTCAGCAGCTCCACGGTGCTGGCCGAACCCGCCGCGCCGGACGAGGCCGAGCCCCCGCCGCCGCGCGACGACGGAGCGCTGGACCTGCTGCTGGTCGGCAGCGACAGCCGCACCGACGCCCACGGCAACCCGCTGCCGGAGAGCGTGCTGCGGGAGCTGCGCACCGAGAGCAGCCCGGGGCTCAACACCGACACCCTGGTGGTGGTCCGCGTCCCGCACGACGGCGCGGCGCCGACCGCCGTGTCCATCCCGCGCGACACCTACACCGAGGTGCCCGGCGGTCGCCCGGAGAAGATCAACGCCGTCTACGGGCTCGCGAAGGCCGCGGCCGCCCGGGAGGAGGGCGCCGACGAGGCCGGGTCGCGGCTGGCCGGGCAGCGGGCGCTGGTGCGCACCGTGCAGCGGCTGACCGGGGTGCGCATCGACCGCTACGCCGAGATCAACCTGCTCGGCTTCTACGAGATCACCGAGGCCGTCGGCGGGGTGCGGGTGTGCCTGCGCCAGGCCACCAGCGATCCCGACTCCGGCGCCGACTTCGCCGCCGGTCCGCAGCGGATCGCCGGGGGCGACGCGCTGGCGTTCGTCCGGCAGCGCGGCGGGTTGCCGCGCGGCGACCTGGACCGGATCGTCCGGCAGCAGGTCTTCATGGCCTCGCTGGCCGGCGAGGTGTTCTCCTCCGGCACGCTGACCGATCCGGCGCGGCTGAACGGGCTGATCGCCGCGCTGCGCCGCTCGGTGGTGCTCGACCAGGACTGGGACGTGATGGCCTTCGCGCAGCGGATGCGCGAGCTCGCCGCGGGCGGGGTGTCGTTCGTGACGCTGCCGCTGACCGGGGTGGGCCTGCGCGACGACCGGGACCGCAGCATCGTCACCGTCGACCCACCCGCCGTGCGGGACTTCTTCGCGGGACTGGTCGCGCCGCCACCGCCCGGGCTCGCCCCGGCGGCACCGCTGCGGCTGGACGCGACCGCGCAGCCGCCGCCGATCACCTCCGACGGCGTGCCCTGCGTGAACTGACGGGCGCACGCCGGAACCGCGGCCGGGGGATACCCTCGTCGCCATGAGCGCCACCCAGGAACTGCTCGGCCCGGTGTTGGCGGGCAACGCCGCGAAGCCGCTGATCACCTACTACGACGACGCGACCGGTGCGCGGGTGGAGCTGTCCGGGGCCACGACGGCGAACTGGGCCGCGAAGACGGCGAACTGGCTGGTCGACGAGCTCGACGTGGAACCGGGCACGCCGGTCGCGGTGGACCTGCCCGCGCACTGGCAGACGGCCGGCGTGCTGCTCGGCGCGTGGTGGTGCGGCGCGCACGTCGTCGGTGATCCGGACGGCGCGGAGCTCGCCGTGGTGGCGGCCTCGGACCCGGCGCGCGGCGCGGGTGCGCGGACGGTGGCCGCGGTGGGCCTGGACGCGCTGGGGGCGCCGGTGCGCGACCTGCCGGACGGGGTGCTCGACTACGCCACCGAGATCCGCGTGCACGGCGACGACTTCAGCCCGCTGCTGCCGGTCCCGGCCGACACCCCGGCGCTGCTGGGGCACTCCGCCGGGGAGCTGGTCGCCGCCGCCCGCGAGCGGGCGGCCGGGCTCGGCCTCAGCGCCGGGGACCGGGTGCTGTCCACCGTGGAGTGGACGCTGCCCGGCGGGGTGCTGGACGGCCTGCTCGCCGTGCTCGCCGCCGGGGCGTCCCTGGTGCACTGCGCCCACGCCGACCCGGCCCTGCTGGAGCGGCGCCGGGCCGACGAGCGCACCACGGCCCGCCTGGCCTGACCCGACCGAACCCGGAGTGAGGGGCACCCTTGCCCAAGTTAGGGCCGCTTTCAGAATGGTCTGCGTGGCGGTGCGGGTAGCGGAACCTCAGCGGTCTTCTCGCTGCGGGATCGCCTCCTGATGTACCCACGACGTACACGGCGTCGGCGCTGTCCTCGCGAGAAGACCGCTGAGCGGTCACGTCCGAGCACGGGCCGCGGTGCCGGTTGACGGCCGCACCGCATGCGGCTCCGCCGCATTCCGTAACGACCCGGGGTGAGGGGCACCCTTGTCCAAGTTACTGGGACAAGGGTGCCCCTCACTCAGTTCACGAACGGGTGGTGCGTGCTCAGACCCCGGCAGGCTCCTGTTGGGGCTGGCGGCGGCGCAGCGCCGCGTCGACGCTGTAGCGCCGACCGCCGAAGCCGAGCGCGAGGCTCACCGCCGCCAGCAGCAGCACGTACTCGAAACCGCCGTCGGTGACGAAGAACGTGGTGCCCAGGTGCGCGAAGAGCAGGGCGCCGAGCATGACGGCGGCCAGCAGCACGCCCGCCACCGGCAGCAGCACGCCGAGCACTAGGGCGATCCCGCCCAGCAGCTCGACCAGCGCGGCGAACCACGCCGCCGCGGTGGGCAGCGGGATGCCCATCGATGCGAAGCCGCTCGCGGTGGCGTCCATGCCGTTGATCGCGAGCTTCTGGTAACCGTGCGCGATGAACGTCACGCCCACGACGACGCGGGCCAGGAGGAGGGCGAGGTCGGACAAGGTCTGCCGCATCGGTGACCCCTTTCCGGGAGGGTTCAGGAAGTGCGCGATGTCGCGCTCGGGTGGCACCTCGGGCGCCGCCACGCTGCGGGAGCCCCTCATCAGGTAGACCACCGGCGAGCATATACATGAAGCTTCAAGTAGTCCGGGGTGGCCGGTGCGAAGATGCTCACACGCGGCGTGCGCTGCCGCCCGGCATCGTCCGGAAGCCGCCGCAGAACCGCGAAAGCCACCCGGCACCTCGGTCCGACCTGCGGCGGAGCAGGTACGACGGGTACCGCGCGCGGTCGGGCGTCCGGCCCGAACGGGGCAGCGCCGCGGTGCGGTGCGGCGCGCGACCGGCACCGCCGCGGGCGCTCAGCGGTCCCCCGCGAGGGCGGGTGGGTACATCATCGCGCGGCGAGAGCACCGCTGGGTTCCGCCGCGCACGTCGTCGGCGAGAAGCGGTCAGCCGCCGTGGACCTCGGCGCGCAGCGCGTCGTGCTTGGTCAGCACCATGTCCTCCAGGCCGGACTGGAACCGGGCCATCGCGGCCCGCAGCCGGGCGCCCAGCTCACCCGAGTCGGCGGCCAGCGTCCGCACCGCGAGCAGGCCCGCGTTGCGCGCCCCGCCGACCGAGACCGCCGCCACCGGCACCCCGGCGGGCATCTGCACGATGGACAGCAGCGAATCCATCCCGTCCAGGTGCTTGAGCGGCACGGGCACGCCGATCACCGGCAGCACCGTCGCCGAGGCGACCATGCCCGGCAGGTGCGCGGCACCGCCCGCGCCCGCGATGATCACGCGCAGGCCCCGGTCCGCGGCCTCCCGCGCGTAGTCCAGCATCCGCTGCGGGGTCCGGTGCGCCGAGTGCACGCCGACCTCGAAGGGCACCTCGAACTCCGCCAGCGCCTCGCCCGCGGCGCGCATCACCGGCCAGTCCGAATCGCTGCCCATGATGACGCCGACCAGGGGTCGCTCCTCCGCCACGCCTCGCTCCTCAGTCAGTGGATCGGGTGCCCGTCGGCCCACTCGCCCCGGGACAACCAGTGGACGGCCAGCCGGGCCTGCTCGCGGACCTCGTCGAGGTCGTCGCCGAGCAGCGTCACGTGCCCGAGCTTGCGGCCGGGCCGCTCGCTCTTGCCGTAGAGGTGGACCTTGGCGTGCGGGTAGCGGGCGAACAGGTGGTGCAGGCGCTCGTCGACGCCCATCGCGGGCTCCTCCGGCGCGCCCAGCAGGTTCGCCATCACCACGGCGGGCGCGGTGAGGTCGGTGCTGCCCAGCGGGTAGTCCAGCACCGCGCGCAGGTGCTGCTCGAACTGGGAGGTGCGAGCGCCCTCGATGGTCCAGTGCCCGGAGTTGTGCGGGCGCATCGCCAGCTCGTTGACCACCAGGCCGTCGTCGGTCTCGAACAGCTCCACGGCCAGCACGCCGGTGACGCCGAGCGACTCGGCGACGGTCAGCGCCAGGTCCTGCGCCTGCTCGACCAGCTCCGGCGAGGCGTCCGGCGCCGGCGCCAGCACCTGCACGCAGATGCCGTCCTGCTGCACCGTCTCCACCAGCGGCCACACCGCGCCCTGCCCGAACGGCGACCGGGCGACCAGCGCGGCGAGCTCGCGGCGCAGCGCCACCCGCTGCTCGGCGAGCAGGACCGCGCCCCCGGCGAGCAGCTCGGCGACGGTCTCGCGGGCCTGCTCCGGACCGTCGAGCAGCCACACGCCGCGGCCGTCGTAGCCGCCCCGGGCGGTCTTGAGCACGCACGGCCAGCCGTGCTCGGCGCCGAAGGCGAGCACGTCGTCCACCGAGCCGATCTCGGCGAACGGCGGGACCGGCAACCCCAGCCCGGCGAGCGCGCGGCGCATCACCAGCTTGTCCTGGGCGTGCAGCAGCGCGTCCGGACCCGGCTGCACCGACACCCCGGCGGCGGCCAGCGCGCGCAGGTGCTCGCCCGGCACGTGCTCGTGGTCGAAGGTGAGGACGTCGCAGCCCTGCGCGAACTTGGTCAGGGCGTCCAGGTCGGTGTGGTGCCCCAGCTCCACGTCCGAGGCCACCAGCGCGGCGCTGTCGTCCTCGGAGGTGGCGAGCACCTTGAGCGACTGCCCGAGCGGGATCGCGGCCTGGTGGGTCATCCGGGCCAACTGGCCACCACCGACCATGCCGACGACGGGAGTTCCGGTGCGCTGGTCCACACGACCAGCCTAGTTCGGGCGCCGCCGACCACCGCCCCGGGACTCCTCCGAACGCGACCCAGCTCACGCTCGGGCCTCAGGTCAAGGCGGCGAGCAGGGCGCAGGCCTGGTCCGGTTCCGCGGGCAGGACCTCCAGGGACACCGAGACCGGGTCGGGGCGCGGGACGCGCAGCGCCGGGTCGGCGGCCAGCTTGCGCTCGGCGAGGTGGCGGACGCGCGCGCAGCGCACGCCCAGGGTCCGGTCCCGGGGTGCCAGCACGGCCGCCGTCGAGGCCCGCAGCAGCGCCACCGTCTCGCCCGCGTCGAACACCGCGCGCAGCACCTCGGCGACCAGCACCATGCCCATCGAGCGCGGGTAGCCGTGGCCGTGGTCGGGCACCCGCAGCGAGACGGTGATCAAGGCGTGCTCGTCGGCCGGGGTGCGCCCCGCGGCCCGCGCCCACCGGTACACCTCGTGCAGCCGGGTGCGCAGGTAGCCGGGGGTGGTCAGGCCGGTCAGCGGGTCGCGCACCTCGCGGCCGATCGCGTGCCGGGCGGTGACCTCCGCCCAGCCCAGCGCCACCGCCCGCACCATCCAGTTCGGCACCGCGTCCGGGTCGAGGCCCGCCGCAGCGCCCGGCGCCGACGCGGCGTGGAGGGCCGCGAGGTCGTCCAGCGCACCGGCGAGCCCGACGCCCGCCTCGGCCCGCGCCGCGCCCAGGTCGGCCAGCAGCGGCACCAGCCCGTCGGCCCCCGTCACCACCGCCGCGCACACCGCGTCCACCGCGCCCCCGGGCCAGTCGCCGGGGAAGGGCCACCCGGCGGCCAGGCTCGCGGCGCGCCACCGGGACCGCAGCGCTCCGCTCCCCGCGGGCAACGCCGCGCCGCTCCATTCCCGACCGCTCACCGTCGCCTCCTCCACGCCCTCCCGCGTGCCCGAGCGGGAGGGATCCTCCCCGCTCGGGGAGAACTGCTCCGTCCACCTGGGAGACGTGCGGACCGGTCGCCCATGACGGTGCCGACCGTGGCGTCGTGGGGTCGATCTCGCAGACAATATGATCTCCCCGAGTGACGCTCGGTGCGCGACTGATCACCGAGCGCCCCACGACGGAGTGCCCGCGCACCGAACGCGGGACAGGCGACCAGGGAAGGGCGTGCAGTGTCGACAGCTCCGCCGGAACCGCAGGAACCCAGCGACGCGGAACTGCTCGACGCGGTCCGCGACGGCTCCACCGAGGCCTACGCGCAGCTCTACGAGCGGCACGTCGCCGCCGCCTACCGGATGGCGCGGCAGGTCGCCGGCTCGGCGGCGGAGGCCGACGACCTCGTGTCGGAGTCCTTCGCCAAGGTCCTCGACCTGCTGCGCGCGGGCAGCGGCCCCACCACCGCGTTCCGCGCCTACCTGCTCACCGCGCTGCGCCGCACCGCCTACGACCGCGGTCGCCGGGACCGCAAGGTGCGGCTGGCCGACGACGTGGGCGAGGTGGCCGACGTCGGGGTGCCGTTCACCGACACGGCGGTGGCCGGGCTGGAGCGCTCGCTGGCCGCGCAGGCGTTCGCCCGGCTGCCGGAGCGGTGGCAGACCGCGCTGTGGCACCTGGAGGTCGAGGGCCAGAGCCCCGCCGAGGTGGCCCCGCTGCTCGGGCTGACGCCCAACGGGGTGTCCGCGCTGGCCTACCGGGCCCGCGAAGGGCTGCGGCAGGCCTACCTCCAGGTCCACCTGGCCCGGCTCGGCCCGGACGTGGACCGCTGCCGCGCGGTGGTGGACCGGCTCGGGGCCTGGACCCGGGACGGTTTGTCGAAGCGGGAGACGGCGCAGGTCAACACCCACCTCGACGGGTGCGACCGGTGCCGGGCGCTGGCCGGGGAGCTCGCCGAGGTCAACAGCGGGCTGCGGCTCATCGTGGCGCCGCTGCTGCTGGGCACCGCCGCGACCGGCTACCTCAGCACCTCGGGCGCCGGAGCGGTCGGCGGTGCCGCCGCGGCCGGGTCGGCGGGCGGCGCGCTGAGCGCCGGACCGCGGCAGACGCTGACCGCGACGACGTCCGGGGCCGCGCTGCTCACCGCCATCGCGCTGGGCATCGGCGCGGGCACCGAGCAGCCCGTCCCGGTCGCCGCCGTGCCGCCCCCGCCGCCGCCGGTCACCCAGGTCCCCCCGCCCGCGCCGAACCCGCCGGCGCCACCACCGCCACCGGCGCCGTCGACCCCGGCACCGGCACCGCCGACCGAACCGCCGCCGCCACCGGCACCGCCACCGCCGCGGATCCCCGACCTGGGCGCCACCGGACCGGCCGAGCCGGTCGTGCTGCCCGCGGGCGGCCCGCCCGCCGAGCTGACCATCACCGTGCGCAACACCGGGACCGGGCCGTCGGCCCCGGTCACCACCTCGCTCGCGCTCCCGGACGGCGTGTCGGCCGCGCTGCCGTCGGCCCGCAGCGGCGGACCGGCCGCGACCACCCCGCAGTCCGCGGCCGGGATGACCTGCCGCGGCGGCACCGGCGAGGTGAGCTGCACCACCACCGGCGGCATCGGCCCCGGCGAGGCGCGGGAGTTCGCGTTCCCGCTCCGGGCCGCGCCGACGGCGACCGGCGGCGAGATCACCGCCCGGGTCAGCGCGGGCTCGGCGATCGACCTGCGGCTGCCCGCGATGCCGGTGGTCGTCGAACCGGTCGACGGGGTGCGGGTCGAGCTGGCCCGATGGAGCTGGGACCCCGACGACTGGGACCTCGACGACCCGCACCCGAACCACCGGCACGACGACGACTGGGACGGCTGGGGCGCTGGCTGGGTCGGTGTCGAGGTCACCAACACCGGGACCGGCGGCGGCCTCGCCGAGGCGGTCGCCCGGCTGCCCGAGGGCGTCGAGGCGATCGGCGTCTCCCCCGCCTGCCAGGTGCTGCCCGCCGACGACGAGATCCGGTGCGCCGCCGAGCTGGACCCCGGCGAGTCGTTCACCGGCGCGCTGCTGGTCCACTCCGACGGGGGGTGGTCGCAGGTGCCGGAGCGGCTCCTGCTGCCGGTGACGGCGACGCTGGGGTCGGCGACCGACGAGGCGGTGATCGACCTGCTCCCGGACTGCGCGCCGGCCTGCCGACCCGGCGGCTGACCTGCGGCGACCCCGGTACGGGCCACCCGGTTGGGTCGACTCCGTAGAATCGCCGCCGTGTCGGTTCTCGCGCTGCTGCCCCGGCGATGCCGCGGCCTCGCGGTCCGGTATCGCGAACTGCTCAAGTTCGGCCTCGTCGGCGGGGCCACCTTCGTCATCGACACGGCGCTGTTCTACGCGCTCAAGCTCACCGTCCTGGAGCACAAGCCGGTCACGTCGAAGGTCATCGCGGTGCTGGTCGCCACGGTGGTGTCCTACGTGCTCAACCGGGAGTGGTCGTTCCGGAGCCGGGGCGGGCGCGGTCGGCGCTCCGAGGCGACGCTGTACTTCCTGATCAGCGGCATCGGGGTGGCCCTGTACTCGGCGCCGCTGTGGGTCTCCCGCTACCTGCTGCACCTGCAGACCCCGTACACCACCAGGCTGGTGGAGGAGATCGCGGACTTCACCGCCGGGCAGGTCGTCGGCGTGCTGCTGGGGATGGCGTTCCGCTGGTGGGCGTTCCGGCGCTGGGTGTTCCCGGCGCAGCCCGACCCCGGCCCGGCGCCCAGCCCCGTCCTGTCCCGGCGCTAGCGCGGGGTGGACTCGATGTTCCACGGCACGCCGAGGATGTCGTCGGCGCGGGCCAGCGGCAGGAACACCTCGAACATCGCCGGGCGCGCCTTGCTCAGCTCCAGCCGACCGCTGTCGGCCTCCACCAGCGCGCGGGCCAGCGCCAGCCCCACCCCGGTGGAGCCGCGCCCGGAGAAGCCGCGCTCGAAGACGTAGGGCACCAGTTCGTCGGGCACGCCCGGACCGGCGTCGCCGACCTCGATGACCGCGGTGCCGCTGCCGTGCCGGGCGGTGAGGGTCACCGTGCCGGTGCCGTGCCGCAGCGCGTTGTCCAGCAGCACGCCCAGCACCTCCCGCAGCCGCGCCGTGGTGGCCCGGGCCAGCAGGCCGTCCTCCACCCGCAGCCGCAACGTCCGCCCTTCGGCGCGCAGCGGCTCGCGCCACTCCGCGGAGACCTCGGTGAGCAGGGTGGAGACGTCCAGCGGTTCGGCGTCCCGGGTGCGCGCCGCGCTCGCCGCGGCGAGCAGGTCGTCGAGCACCGCGGAGAGCCGTTCGGCCTGCTCCAGCGCGGCGGTGGCCTCCTCGGCGACCGCCGGATCGTCGGTCGCGGCCAGCGCGTCGAGCCGCAGGTGCATCGCGGTGAGCCTGCTGCGCAGCTGGTGCGAGACGTCCCCGACGAGGTCCCGCTCGCGCTGCACGAGCTGGGCCAGCGCAGCCCCGGAGGCGTCCAGCGCATCGGACACCCGGTCCAGCTCGGGCACCTCGTGGCGCTGCGGGTCGGGGCGGAAGTCGCCGGCGCCGAGGCGGGCCGCCCGGGCCGCGACGTGCCGCAGCGGATCGGCCAGCCGCCGGGCGGTGACCGACGCCACGATCATCCCGGTGCCCGCCGACAGCACCACCAGCAGCACCACCAGCGAGCCCACCTGCACCTGCTGGGTGCGCACCGGGCCGCTGGGCGCGGCGATGGTCACCGTGCCGCTCTGCACCATCGGCACGCTCTCCACCAGCGGGTTCTCCCCCGGGTCGGGCCCGTAGATGTAGTCGTGCTGCCGGGTGCGCACGATCAGCCGGGCCCCGTCGGGCACCGCGATCCGGGCGGCGGTGAGGTCGATCGGCTGCTGGGCGGCGACCTGCTCGTCGAGCAGCGTGGCGATCTGCTGCGCGCGGGTGGACAGGTCGGCCGTGGTGAGGTCCGCGACCAGCTTGAGCGCGCTGAAGCCCAGCGGCAGCCCGAGCGCGACCGCGGTCACCGCCACCGCGAGCAGCGTCGCCTGCAGGATCCGTCGGCGCATCGCGTCAGGGCTCCACCGGCACGTCCATCGGGAGCACCTCTCAGTCCGCGTTGAACCGGAAGCCGACGCCGCGCACCGTCGCGATCCGGGTCTCGTCGAGCCGGCCCCCGGTGTCGCCGAGCTTGCGGCGCAACCACGAGATGTGCATGTCCAGCGTCTTGCTGCCCTTGCGGTCGGACTCCGGCCAGACCTCCTCCAGGATCTCCTCGCGGGTCACCACCTGCCCGGTGTGCTGCATCAGCACCCGCAGCAGCTCGAACTCCTTGTTCGCCAGCTGCACCTCGTGCTGGTCGACGAGGACCCGGCGCGCGGTGAGGTCCAGCCGCACCCCGCTGGCCTCCAGCGTCTCCGGGGCGCCGCGCCGCAGCAGCGCCCGGATGCGGGCCATCAGCTCGGCCAGCCGGAACGGTTTGGCCACGTAGTCGTCGGCGCCCGCGTCGAGGCCGACCACGAAGTCCACCTCGTCGGTGCGGGCGGTGAGCATCAGCACCGGCAGGCCCCGGCCCTGGGCGCGCAGTCTGCGGCACACCTCCAAGCCGTCCATCTCCGGCAACCCGAGGTCGAGGACCAGCAGGTCGACACCGCCCGACGCGGCGGCCGCCAACGTCGCCGGGCCGTCCTCGATCACCTGGACCGAGTACCCCTCTCGTTGCAGCGCGCGGGACAGCGGTACGGCGATGGCCGGATCGTCTTCGGCAAGCAGCACCACGCTCACGTCACCAGCCTAGAGAAGCGGCCCCCGTCCCCGACCCCAGGTCCGCCCGGGGTGCGGGCGCGGCGGCCGGGTGCGGTGTCCCCGAGGCCGACTAAGGTGCTCTGCCGTGACGACCGATCTCGAACTCGCCCAGCGGCTCGCCGACGTCGCCGACCGGATCACCACCGCCCGGTTCCGCGCCCGCGACCTGCACGTCGACCGCAAGCCGGACCGGACGCCGGTGACCGACGCCGACCTCGCGGTCGAGGACGCGGTGCGCGCCGAGCTCGCCGAGCACCGCCCGGACGACGTGGTGGCGGGCGAGGAGCGCGGCGGCGAGGTCGGCACCGGGCGGGCGTGGGTGCTCGACCCGATCGACGGCACCAAGAACTTCCTGCGCGGCGTGCCCGCGTGGGCGACGCTGCTCGCGCTCGTCGACGGCGGGCGCCCGGTCCTCGGGATGATCAGCGCACCGGCGCTGGGCAAGCGGTGGTGGGCCGGGGCAGGTGCCGGGGCGTGGTGCCGGACCGGCGCGGGCGAGCCGGAGCGGATCTCGGTGTCCGGGGTGCGCGACCTGGGCGACGCGTACCTGTCGACCACGCACCTGGGGAGCTGGGTGGAGCACCACTCGCGGGAGTCCTACCTGCGGCTGGTCGACGCCTGCTGGGAGAACCGGGCGTTCGGCGACTTCTGGCAGCACTGCCTGGTCGCCGAAGGAGCGATCGACCTGGCCGCCGAAGCCGTCGTCAACCCCTGGGACGTGGCGGCGGTGCAGGTCATCGTCGAGGAAGCGGGCGGCACCTTCACCGACCTCACCGGCGCACCCCGCTACGACGGCGGCAGCGCCCTCACCTCCAACGGCCACCTCCACGCCGAAGCCCTCCACCACCTCACCTGAAGCGGCGAAGCCGCTTCCAGCCGAACCCGCCCGCTCACCCAACCCCCGTCAGGCAAGCGGCGAAAGCCGCTTCCGCCTTACCCCACCTGATCAACTGGCACCGCCGCGGGTTCTCAGCGGTCTTCTCGCGAGGACGCCCTGACGCTGTGTACGTGGTTGGTACATGAGGAAGGGCGCCCGGAGCGAGAAGGCCGCTGAGGTTCCGCCACCCGCACCGCCACGCAAAAGAAGACCGACACCGAAAGATCACACCCGAGGATTCCCCTGAGGTGGGGTGTTTGTTGCGTCTACTGTCCCCACCACCCCCCGCAGCACCTGCGTCCAGGTGAGCCGTCCGAACAGGTAGAAGCAGGCGACCTGCTCGCTGTCGAAGCGCGCCCAGTCGTAGCGGTTGCCCTGCTCGCGCCAGAAGACCTCCCAGGCCGCCACGCCGTCGGCCTCGCCGCGCAGCAGGCACCAGGCGTCGTCCACCTCGGCGCCGACCGAGACGAGTCCGGCGGGCACGCCCATCGACTCCAGCCAGCCGATCACCGACTCGGTGTTCACGTCCCTGCCTCCTGCGCTCGTGCCGACTCGATCCGCTGCGTCCGCTCCTCGGCGTTGCGGCGCTGCGCGGTCAACTCCACCAGGTATCCCATGGCGACCAGCTCGACCAGCGGGTAGGTGGTGCGGTAGCGCACCCCGCCGCCGGGTTGGCCGAACCAGGGCTCGGCCTCTCCCCGCCACACCGGCAGCGGGCGCATCACCCGGTACCGCCGGTACGGCAGCCGCCGGTGCTCCGGGGGCAGCGCGCGGCGGGCGAACGGCGTCGCCGGGGCGAACAGCATCCGGCCCGCTCCGTCACCGAGGTGGTCGACGACCTCGTCGGGTTCCAGCACCACCGGTTCGGCTTCCTCCCCGGACGGCCACGACCACCCCTCGTCCCGGCGGTACCGGAGTTCCCACTCCTGCTCGTCGAGCCCGCCGAGCGGGGTGTGGTCGGCGACCAGTTCCTCGGGCAGCTCCTCGGTCTCGGCCGGTTCGGCCCGCTGCCGCAGCCGCGCCGCGTAGACCTCGCCGGAGCGGGTCCGGGCCACCGCGTCGCCGTCGCGGACCAGGTCCGCGCTCGGGTGGTGCTGCGGTGGGCGGTCGTCGGCGGGCGGGGCGAACTGCCTGCTCGCCTTGCCCGCCGCGACCGGCATGAACCCGATCGGGAACTGGTGCAGCACGAACGCGACGACGTCGGCGTCGCGGTCGCCCTTGCGCAGCGGGCGCCGACCACCGGCCTGCGGTGAGCTCGGGATGGCCAGCGGGCGCAGCGGTGCGCGCGGCGGCACGGCCCGGTGCGGCGCGCCAGAGCGGTCCGGCGCGCCAGGGCGGTGCGGTGCGGCGGGCCGGTGCGGTGCGGCGTGGTGCGGGCCGGGCCCCGGTTGCCGGGGCAGCGGACCGGACCGCACCGGCGGGGCGGCCTGCGGCGGTGCCGGGCGCGGCACCCGGTGCGGGGCGGTCGTCGACGCCGGATCGGCCTCGGGCGGTGTCCAGCCGACCCGGGGGATCGGCCCGGTCCCGGCCTCGGTGACGGTCACCGGACCGGTGCGCTCGGCATCGGCCGTCCAGGTGGGCGGTTCGGCGGCGGCGGTCAACGCCCGGTGCGCCTGCTCGATGGCGTGGGCGGCCTCGCGCACCGCGGGGTCGGG